>NZ_JBIRBA010000002.1:0-615329 GCF_044326345.1 Actinomadura sp. 9N215
CCTGCCGGACCCCGACCTGCCGGATGCGCCTCCCGAGCCGCCTGCACCGCCGTCCTTCGCCTATGTCGCGTTCACGTCCGGATCCACGGGACGCCCGAAGGCGCTCGCGATGACGCACGGCGGCCTCTCCAACTACCTCGCCTACGTCCGGGAACTGTCGGGCATCGGCCCCGGGGACGCCGTCCTCCAGCTGGTCTCGCCGGGCTTCGACGCCTCGCTGCGCGAGATCCTCGGGACGCTGACCGCCGGGGCGCGGGTGGTGTTCCCCGGCCCCGCCCGGCCGAGGACACCCGCGGAGCTGGTCCGCACGGCAGCGGAGCAGGGCGTGACGAAGATCCTCGCGGTCGTCCCGACGCTGCTGGAGGCGCTCGTCCAGGCCGGGGCCGAGCACGGCGCCGTCCTCCCGGCGGTCACGGACGTGCTGGTGAGCGGCGAGGCGCTGACCCGGACGCTGGTGCGGTCGGTCGCAGCGCTGGCCCCGGGCGCCCGGGTGGTCAACCAGTACGGGCCTTCGGAGTGCACGATGACGACGACCTGGGCCGAGGCGTCCCGGGACGGCGCCGAGGAGGTCCCGATCGGCCGCCCGATCGGGAACATGCGGTGCCGCCTGCTCGACCCGCTGCTGCGTCCCGTGCCGCCGGGGGCGGAGGGCGAGATCTACATCGCCGGTCCCGGGCTCGCGCGCGGCTACCTGGGCGCGCCCGCGCTGACGGCGGCGAGCCTGGTCGCCGACCCGTTCGGCCCGCCGGGCGGCCGGATGTACCGGACCGGCGACCGCGCGGTCCGGACGGCCGGCGGCGCCCTGCGCTTCCTCGGCCGCGCGGACCGCCAGGTCAAGGTGCGCGGCGTCCGGGTGGAGCCGGCCGAGGTCGAGGCCGCGCTGGAACGGCACCCGGACGTGCGGCGCGCCGCGGTCAAGCCCGCCGAGGGCGGGACGGGGCTCGCCGCCTTCTACCTCCCGAGGGCGGGCGCCGAGGTCCCGGCGGCGCGCCTCCGCGAGCACCTGCGCGGGCTCCTCCCACCGGCGGCCGTGCCCGATCTGCTCGTGCCCGTCGAAACGCTCCCGGTCACCAGCACCGGCAAGATCGACTACTCCGCGCTCTCGGCGGGACCCTCCGGCCGCGCGCGCACCACGGGACCGCGCGACCGGCTGGAACTGGACGTGACCCGGGCGTGGACCGACCTGCTCGACGGCCGTCCGGTCGGCATCGACGACGACTTCTTCGAGGTCGGCGGCCACTCGCTGCTCGCGGTGCGGCTGGTGGACCGGCTGGCGCGGACGCTCGGCCGCGACGTCCCGCTGCCGCTGGTGTTCGCCGAGCCGACGATCCGGGGGATGTGCGCGGCGCTCCGGTCCGCGGGGCACGGGTCCGCGGGGCACGGGTCCACGGGGCACGGGTCTGCGGGGCACGGTCCCGGGCCGGACGGCCCGACGCCGCTGCGGCGGGGGAGCGGCGCACCGCTGTTCCTCGTCCACCCGCAGTCCGGGGACGTCTGCTGCTACTTCGACCTCGCCCGCGCGCTGGGCGACCGGGACGTTCACGGGCTGGAGGCCGTCGGCCTCTCCGACGACCGGACGCCCCTCGCGACCGTCGAGGAGATCGCCGCGCACTACGTCGCGCGGATCCGGCGGGCGGTCCCGCGCGGGCCCTACCGCCTGGCGGGCTGGTCGTTCGGCGGGAACGTCGCCTTCGAGATGGCGCGGCTCCTGGAGGACGACGGCGAGCAGGTCGCGTTCCTCGGCCTCGTCGACGCGCGGGTCTTCGGCGCGGACGAACTCGACCCCGGCTACCGCGCGCGGTCCGACCTCGGGCGCTACGCGCTGATCGCCCAGGCGGGCGCCGTCGACGGCCTCGCCGAGCGGGACGCGCTCGCGGTGCTCGCCCGGCACGCCGTGGAGACCGACCGCGTGCCCGAGCTGGGCAGCCTCGCCGCGGTCCGCAGAATGGTCGCCGTGTTCACCGCCAACGGACGCGCCGCGGACGCCTACCGGCCGACGGGCCGTGTCCGCGCCGGGATCCACCTGTTCAAGGCCGACCGCGTCCACCCGGTCCTGCCCTGCCCGCCCGTCGACCCCGCGGGCTGGGCGCGCCGGACCACGGGCGGGATGCGCCTGACGACCGTCCCCGGAGACCACCACGACCTGATGCGGCCCCCGCACGTCGCCGCCCTCGCCGACGCGATGTCCCGCGCCCTGGCAGCGGCCGGGCTGTGAGCGGAACCGCTGGATCGGCTCCGCAAGTGGCGGCCGGGCTCTGGACCCGGCCCCGCCCCGCCGCCCCGCCCACGCGGGCCGCTCACTCCGCCGGATAGGGCTCGCTGCCCAGGTACCGGCGCCACTCGGCGGGCGTCAGCTCCCGCAGGAGCCGGCCGCGCGCCTGCGCGATCAGGTCCGCGGGACGCAGCGGCCACACCCCGGCGCCCTCCCCGCGCCCGGCGGTCACCAGGTGGCTCCCGTACCCGGCGAACGCCGCGAACGCCACCGGGCCGTCGTGCGGGAGCCGGCAGACCTCCGCCCCGGCGGCGTCCCACACCCGCGCGGTGCCGTCCTCGCCGACCGTCGCCAGCAGCGCGCCGTCCGCGCTGAACGCCGCGGCCGTCACCCAGCTTCCGTGGTCGAGGCCCGCGAGCGGGCTGCCCGTCGTGAGGTCCAGGGTGCGGACCCGGCCGCGTTCGCCGACCGACGCGACCCGGCTCAGGTCGGGGCAGAGCGCCGCGACGCCGAGCCATTCGTGCTCGTAGACGTGCTGGGCGGTCAGCAGCCCGTCGGGGAGCGACCAGACGTGCACGGTGTTCTCGTCGCCGGCGGCGGCCAGCGAGGCGCCGTTCGGCGCGAACGACAGGGCGCTCACGTACTGGCCGAGGTCGAGGTCGAGGGCCGGGACGCCGTCCGGGAACGACCACACGCGGATCGCGCCCTCCTCGCCTCCGCCCGCCAGGGCCGTCCCCTCGGGGCCGAACGCCAGCACCCGGGCGGGCTCCGCCGTGCTGAAATCGCGCGACCCGATCCCGCCGTCGTCGCCGGACAGTCGCCAGGCGCGCACCGCACCGCCCGCCCCGCTCGCCGCGAGCCACGCGCCGTCGGCGGAGAACGCCAGCGCCAGGACCGGCTCGCCGAGCCGCAGCGAACGGGCGCCGGAGCCGTCCGAGAGCGAGCGCACCGCAACGTCGCCGTCCGCGCCGGCCACGGCGAACACGTCCGGGCCCGCGGCGAGCGCCGTGAGCCCGGGGAACGGCGAGCGGTACAGCTCCGCGTGCGCCTCGGCCGTCCACAGCGCCCCGAGACCCTCCTCCCCGGCGGTCGCGCCGAGCCGGCCGTCGGGGCTGAGGCGGATCGCGCGGACCGCCCGGTCGTGGCACATCCGCACGAGTTCGGCGCCCCGGTGCGCGTCCCAGACGCGGCCGGTGCCGTCGTCCCCGGCCGTCGCGAGCCGCGTCCCGCCGCCGTCGAAGACCACGGACCTGACCGGCGCGTCGTGCTGGAGGCGAAGCGTCTCCGAGCCGGTCCCGGTGTGCCACAGCCGGGCGGAGCCGTCCGCCGAACCGGACGCCAGCAGCGTCCCGGCGCTGTCGAACGCGACCGAGTTCACGGCCGCGTCATGCCGGAGGACCAGCGGGTCCGTCCCGGGCCGCCAGATCCGGACCGCCCCCGACTCGTCGCCGGTCGCGACCCGCTCGCCCGCACCGTCGAACACCGCCGTGAGGACGGCCGCGTCGTGCTCCAGCCGCGCCGTCTCCGACCAGCCTGACGTGTCCCACAGCCGGGCCGTCCGGTCCCCGCTCGCCGTGAGCAGCGTGCTCCCGTCCGGGGCGAACGCCACCGACCTCACCCAGCCGTCATGCTCCATCCGGGCGAACGGCTCGGAGCCGCCGTCGAACAACCGGACGCGGCCGTCGTCGCAACCCGTCGCGAAGACCGCGCCGTCCGGGCCGAAAGCGATCGCGCCGACCCACGCGTCGTGCGGCATCACCGCCAGCTCCCGGCCGTCCGGCAGCGACCACAGCCGCGCCTTCTCGTCCTCGCCGCCGGTCGCGAGGAGGCTCCCGTCGGGCGAGAACGCCGCCGTCCTGATGTAGCTGAGATGCCTGAGGCTCAGCAGCTCCGCTCCCGTCGCCGTGTCCCAGATGCGGGCTACGGCGTCGTCGCCCGCCGTCAGCATCGTCCGCCCGTCCGGGCCGAACACGACGATCTGGACGGGCAGCTCGTGCCGCAGCGGCGTGGTGCGCAGCGGCATCAGCGCCAGGGCCCGCCGCAGCGTGTAGTCGGCCTCGAACGACGGGAGCCGCCGCAGCGACTCGACCGCCAGCAGGACGCTCAGCGGCACGTCGTTCGGCCGGTGGCCGCGGACCAGCTCCGCCTGCGCGACCAGCTGCCGCGCCATCGCCTCCTCGTACAGCCGCTTGTACTGGGCGTCCTCGCGTTCCTGCCGTTCCCGGCTGGCCTCGATGAACGCGCGCTCCTCCGCGGACACCTCGCCGGGACGGTCCGCCAGCCACGTCTCCGCCTCGACGAGCAGGCTCCCGCGCAGCAGGACGGCCTGGTCGCCCTCGAACGCCCGCCACAGCCTGATCCCGTCCCGGACGCGCTCCTGCCAGATCCGGAAGTCCCGGTCGGCGGCGATCCACTCGCGGAGCCGCGCCCACTCCTGGATCAGCGTCTCGTGCGCCAGCTCGACGGTCCTGCCGGCCGCGGCGTCGCCGCCCGTCACGACCAGCCGCCGGTCCGCGAGGCGGCGGACGACCTCCCAGTCCTCGGCCGACAGGTCGTCGCCCTCCGCCAGCCGCCGGGTGTCCGGCTTGTCCTCGCCGGGCAGGACGAGCTGCACGAAGATCCGCCGCGCGCGTTCGCGCTCGTCCGGGCCGAACCGGGAGTACTCCTGCTCGGCGTAGTGGGTCAGCGCCCCGGCGACCCCGCCGAACGCGTCGTACACCGCGTGCGTCATGCGCCTGCGGCCCTGCTCGTCCCACAGCCGGGTCAGCGTGAACTCCAGCAGCGGGAGCCGCCCAGGCTCCTCCCCGACGTCGCCGAGGATCCGGTCGACCAGCCCCGGCTCGAAGCGGACGCCCCTGAGCCGCGCCGGACCCTCCACCGCCTCGCGTAGTTGCGCGCGCCGCATCGGGCCGACCGGCTCGATCGCGCCGCGCAGCGCGTCGGTGAACCCCGGGTCGGCGATGGCCTGGGTGAGGAAGTCGGCCCGCAGCGTGACCAGGACGTGGAGCCGTCCGCCCAGCTCCGCTGCGGTCGCGGTGGTCGGGCCGAGCAGGTCGGAGATGAACCGCTGCTGCTCGGGCGCGGCCAGGCCGTGCGTGTAGAGCTCCTCCAGCTGGTCGACGACGATCAGCAGGTTCGGCGGCCCGTCGCGGAAGAGCGTGCGCAGGACCGTCTCGGTGCGTCCGTGCCGGAGCATCTCGGCGAGCTGCGGCGTCCGGTCCAGCAGCTCCAGCCGCGACAGTCCGGGCTCCAGCAGCGGCAGCAGGACGGCGGCCAGCTCCCCGAACGGGTCCCGGCGCGGCCGCAGCTCCACGACCCGCCAGTCCGGCCGGGCCGAGATCCGGGCGATCACCCCCGCGTTGGCGATCGACGACTTGCCGCTGCCCGACGCGCCGACGAGCGCCGTCAGCGGACGGGCCGCGACGGTCTCCACCAGCCGCTCCACCAGCTCGTCGCGTCCGAAGAACAGGTCGCGGTCGGCGGGCCGGAACGCGTTGAGACCGCGGTACGGCGTCGGCGGGACGGCCAGCTCCTCCAGCAGCTCCGGCCACGCCGCGACGAGCGTCCCGGTGGGGATGACGTAGGCGACCCGGTCGGCGCCGCCCTGGTCGGCCGCCACGACCATGCCGCCGACGCCCTGGAGCGCCTCGATCCAGACGGGCGCGCCGCTGTAGCCGGGCTGGACGCGCCGCCCCGTCTGGCGCCGGCTCTCGATCTGGAGCCAGCCGGTGGCCTGCACGTCGGCGAGGACGCCGCCCGCCCAGTCGCCGTCCCGGCTGCCCCTGGGGAACCCGAACGTCCGGAACACGAGGCCCCACGGCTCCTCCACGTCCATCAGCTGGACCGGCTCCGCGCCGTCGGGCGCGGTCGCCTCAAGGAGGAGGCCCGCGATGTCGCCGCCCCCGTCTGCCGCCACCGGGGACCACGCGGCGACCGTCCCGGCCAGCGGCATCCTCGACACCCCGAGCAGCGGGAAGTCGACGAGGATCGGGCCGTCCGGCGCCTCCGCCGCCCGGTCGCTCGCGCCGAGCGCGGCGGCGACGACGTGCGCGCACGTGAGGACGTGCCGCGGCCCCACCAGGAAGCCCGTCCCGATCACCGCGCCGCGCTCGGAGTGGATGCGCGCGATCGACGGATGGAGCGTCCGGCCGTTCAAGCTTCTTTCCCGGGCTCCCACCGGAGGGTGACGGTCAGGTTGGCCTCGGCGCTCGTGTTGGCGATGACGACGCCGACCGCGGTCCCGAGCTTCACCGAGAACTGGACGGTGATGTCGGCGGGCGGCTGCTGGAGGCTCCGCATCTTCGTGTTGACCGCCTCGGCGGCGGTGCGCAGCCGGTCCATCGCGGCCTCGAAGGTCTCCGTCGCCATGTCGGCGACGTCGCGCACCCGGCCGGCCCGGACGATGCCGCCCTCCTCCTCGCCCTGCTCGACGATCAGGGAGCCCCCTTCGGGCAGCGGAACCTCGACATACGTCGCCATTCGATACCTTTCCCTGGCCATGCGAATACTGCCCGCGGAAGTCGTCGTGCCGATAAATTAACCGGCGCGCGAGAGCAACATCAATATCAGCCGCACGCTCCTTACGGGGGATCGATGGTCGAGGTCGTGGTGGACGCGGAGCACGGCGGACGATGGACCTCGCTCCGTTCGTCGTCCGGCCGGGAGTGGCTCTGGTACCGGGAGGCGCCCGGCCGCTCCGCGGTCAAGCCGGGCGACGCGTTCGTCGACGCGGGCGGCCTGGAGGAGTGCATCCCGACGATCGGCGGCCCGCCCGACCACGGCGACGCCTGGGCCCGTCCCTGGTACGAGCGGGGCGACCGGCTCGCCGTCGACGGCGACGGCTACGTCATGGAACGCCGCATCACCACCCGGGACGACACCGTCACCGCCGAGTACCGGGTGAGCGCCGAGCCGGGCTGGCGGTTCATCTGGGCGGCCCACGCGCTGCTGGAACTCGGCCCCGGAGCGCGGCTCGTCGCCCCCGGCGGGCATCCCGCGGTCGTCGCGGGACCGAGCGCCGGCGGCGTGCACGACTTCCCGTGGCCGGTCTTCGACGGCGTCGACCTCAGCCAGATCCGCGAACGGCACGGCACCGCGCTCATGATCACGCTCGCGGACCTCGACCGGATCACCGTCCGGGACGGCGCCGAGCAGCTCCACATGGTCCTCGACGTCGACGGCGCGCCCGCGAGCATCGCCATCTGGCGCAACCTCGAAGGCTGGCCGGACGGCGCCCCCTACCGCAACTTCGGCGTCGAGCCCATGGTCGGCCGGATCGGCGAGATCGGGCTGTGCGGACCGGGCGACGCGGCCGTCGTCCCCGACTCCGGCGAACTGTCGTGGACGCTCACCCTGACCTGTGAACCGGCCTGACCGCGAGCGCCCGGCGCCTGCGCCGCTGCCTGCGCCTGCGCCCCCGCCTGCGCCGCTGCCTGTGCCGGTGCCGTCAGGAGCGCTTCCGCATGAAGAACCCGGCGGCTCCGCCGGGGCCCTCGACCGTCCCCGCGATCGTGCTCTTCGGCCTGCTGAACAGGTGGCCCGAGAACCGCACCGAGGCGACCCGCGGGTCGCCGGACGGCCGCAGCGACACCGCGTACGGGACGTCCGCGCCCACCTCGCCGCGGAGCGCGACCTCCACGCCCGCGCAGGACAGCCGCCCGGTGAGCTCCCGCCCGCCCGCGTGCGCCAGCTCGGCGACCCCAGGCAGGCCGTCGAGGACCACGTCGTACTCGGCGGCGAAGTCGCCCGGCTCGGCGGCGCCGGTGCGGTACACGTCGGGTTCGAGCACCGGCGCCACGCTGGCGAGGAAGCCGAAGGGCTCGTCCTTCCACAGCGTGGTCCCGGCGATCCCGCGCGCGCCCCGGGTGAACAGGTGGCCGGTGAAGCGCTGCTCGTCCAGCCAGTTGAACTCCTGGATCGTCAGCACCACGCGGTGCCGGGCCGCGGGGTCGATCTTGCCGATGACGGTGAACGTGCCGTCGAGCCGCTCGTCCCGGTAGGTGCCGCGCAGGTTGCGCCCGCCCTGGACCTGGAGCGTGAGCGTCCCCGGCCAGCCGTCGTGGCTGAAGGAGTACTCTCCGGCGAAGTCCGCGGGCCGCACGCCGGCGGATCGGGGCGGGAACAACTCGGCTGCGTTCACGGGACGTCCTTCGCGAGCTGGAGGTCAGCGGCCCGGTGCCTGCTCGGACTCTGAGGCTAGCGCCTTCCGCCCTGCCGCCACGGGTCGTTCTGCTGTGCGCCGACGGTCCGCAGCACCGGTATCTCGCCGCGCTGCTCGCCCGGTCGCCCGGTCTCGCCGGGGTCGTCGTCGAGACGGGGGAGGCGCAGAAGCGGCGGCTGCGCGACGCCGGGTTCCGGCGCGGGCTCCGCGCCCGGGTCGTGCACGAGTGGCGGCAGCGGCTCCTCGGGTACCGCCGCCACCGCCGCCGGTACTTCGCCGCGCTGGAACCGGAGTGGCCGGACCTTCCGACGGTCAGGCCGCCGTGGATCAACGCGGCGGAGACGGCCGAGGCCCTCGACCGGTGGCGGCCGGACGTCACCGTCGTCTGCGGGACCTCGATCATCCGGCCGGAGATCCTCGCCAGGGCGGGGCACGCCGTGAACGTCCACGCGGGCGTCCTGCCGGGCTACCGCGGCAACCAGTGCTTCTTCATGGCCCTGTACGAGGCCGACTACGACGGGATCGGCGCCAGCCTGCACCTCGTGACCCCCGAGCTGGACGCGGGCCCGGTGCTCGCCGTCGTCCGCCCGCCGATGGGCCCGGGCGACCACGAGGAGTCGCTGTACAGCCGGTCAATGCACCGCGCGGCGCTGGTGCTGGCCGACCTGCTCTCCCGGCTGGCCGCCGGCGAGGCCCTGCCGGTGGCCGACCAGGCGCCGGGCGGACGCACGTTCCGCAACGCCGACCGCCGGCTCCGCCACGACGTCCGCTTCCTGCTCCTGCGCCTCTCGGGACGCCGCCGCTGCCCCACCAGATCCGACTTCCGCGTGACCTTTCCGTCCTGACACCGCCGCGGCCCGCGCGCTGTCATGAGCGGCAGGGCGTCGTGCGTAGGGTGAGTGCCATGCCGGACACGCCACGCCTGCTTGAGCCGTTCACGCTGAAGACCGACCCCGCGGCGCTTGAGGACCTCCGCGCACGGCTGCGCGCGACGCGCTGGCCGGACGCGCCCGAGGAGGCCGGATGGTCGCTCGGCACCGACCTCGCCTACCTCCGCGAGCTCGTCGCCTACTGGGCGGACGAGTTCGACTGGCCGGCGCGGGAGGCGGAGCTCGCCCGGTTCCCGCACTTCCGCGTCCGGGCCGGCGGGCTCGGGATCCACGTCGTGCACGCGCGGGCCGTCGCACCGGCCGGGCCCGTCCTGCCGCTGGTCCTCACCCACGGCTGGCCGGACTCGTTCTGGCGTTACGCGAAGGTCATCCCGCTCCTCACCGACCCGGGCGCCCACGGCGCCGACCCCGCCGACGCGTTCGACGTGGTCGTGCCCGACATACCCGGCTACGGGTACTCCGACGGCCCCGCCGGCGGGGCCGCTCGACTCCATCGCCGTCGCCGGACTGTGGGCCGAGCTCATGGGCGTCCTCGGTCATGAGCGGTTCGGCGCGGCGGGCGGCGATCTCGGCAGCCACGTCAGCCGCTACCTCGGGCTCGACCATCCCGACCGGGTCGTGGCCGTCCACCGCATGGACGGCGGGCTGCCGGTCTTCACCGGCGACCCGTCGGAGCTCACGGCCGAGGAGCGCGCCTGGCTTCAGAGCACCGCGGCCTGGGGCGCCGCCGAGGGCGCCTACGCCGCCATGCATCGGACGAAACCCCAGACCGCCGCCTTCGGGCTCACCGACTCGCCGGCCGGGCTCGCCGCCTGGATCGTCGAGAAGCTCCGGGCGTGGAGCGACTGCGGCGGAGACGTCGAACGGAGTTTCACCAAGGACGAGATCCTCACGAACGTCACGCTCTACTGGCTCACGGGGACGATCGGCTCGTCGATGCGCATGTACCACGCGAACGCCGCGATTCCGCCCGCCCAGCACGCCCGCCGGGTCGAGGTGCCGTCCGGGTTCTCGCTTTTCCGCGGCGACGTCGTCCGGCCCCCGCGGGCGTGGCTGGAGCGCACCACCAACGCCGTCCGCGTGACCGAGCCCCCGCGCGGCGGGCACTTCGCGCCGTTCGAGGAACCCGACCTGTACGCCGAAGAACTCCGCGCGTTCTTCCGCCCCTACCGGACGCCCCCGCCGAACTGACAACCCGCCCACCAGGGCGCCTCAGCCCGGACCGCCTCGCACCGCGGTGCTGGGAAAGTCCGTGCCTGCCCGGATGTGCGCGCCGTAGTCGTGGGGCGACCATCGGGGCGGGACTGAACACGAAGCCCGTACATGTTCGGCGAGACGCTGTTCTGGTTCTCATCGAGTTCTGATCCTGACCAGTTTTGATTGGGCAGGACGCGCTTCCGCAGGGGGGTCGGTGATGGGGCGGCAGGTCATGGAAGGGCTGGTCGGGCGGACGGCGGAGTGCGCGCGTGTCGCCGGGCTGATGGAGGACGCGAGGCTGGCACGCGGCGGTGCGTTGGTGATCAGCGGGGAGCCGGGCATCGGTAAGACGGCGCTCCTGCTGGACGCGGTCGGCCGTTCGCAGGGGCATCGGGTCGTGGTCATCAAAGGTGTGGAATCGGAGGTCGAGCTGGCCGGCTCCGGCCTGGGCGAGCTCATCGGCGTGTTCGCCGACGAGCTGGGGCGGCTGCCGGAGTCGCAGGCGAACGCGCTGCGGGCGGTGCGGGGGGCGGGGGGACGGCCCGCGGCGGCCAGCCCGTACGCGATCTTCGCCGCGGTGCACGGCCTGGTGACGCTCGCGGCGGAGGAACGCCCGCTGATCATCGCGGTCGACGACGCGCATTGGCTGGACCCGATGTCGCGTGACGGGCTGTTGTTCGTCGGCAGGCGGCTCACCGAGCATGCGGCGTCGCTGCTGATGACGGTGCGAACCCACGAACCGGCCTTGGACCATCGGGCGACGGGCCTGCCCGTGCTGGAGCTGCCCAGGCTGAGCACGACGGACAGCCACGCGCTCCTCGCGGCGCTGACCGCCGAGATCGGCATCGAGCCGCGGGTGGCGGCCGAACTCGCCGCCGCCGCCGACGGCAACCCGCTGGCGGTGCGTGAGCTGGTCGCGTCGCTGTCGGCCGGGCAATTGCGCGGTCATGTGGCCTTACCTGAGACGCTCGCCGGTGGGCGTGCCCTGCGCGGACTGATGTCCAGCCGGGTCGCGCGCCTCGACGCCGACACGGGTGAGGCCCTGCTGATCGCCGCGCTGTCCGTCGACGCGGACCTGGCGGCGGTCACCAGAGCCGTGCGGACTCCGGAGAGCCTTGAGCACGCGGCCGCCGCCGGGCTGATCAGCCTGACCGGCGGGCGGGTGGAGTTCAGCCATCCGCTGCTGCGTTCGGCGATCAGCGACGCCGCGTCCGCGCGGGCCAGGTCGCGTGCGTACGACGCGCTCGCCGCCACCGCCGCGGACGAGGTGAGGGTGCTCTACCAGGCGGCGAGCGCGCGGACGCCCGATGAGGCGATCGCCGGCGGCCTGGAGCACGCGGCCGGGCGGGCGCGTCACGCGGGCGGTCACCTCACCGCCGCCCGGACCCTCCGGCGCGCCGCCGAGCTGACCGGGTCCGCGAAGGGCCGCGCGAGACGGCTCCTGCTGGCGGCGGCCGACGCCCGCGCGGCCGGACGGCTGGACCTGGTCGAGGGCTGGGTACGGGACGCCTACGCCGCCACGGACGTCGCCGCGGTCCGGGCCGACGCGCGCACCGAGTACGCCCGCGCGGCCATGTGGTCGGGCCAGATCAACAAGGCGCGCGCGGTCTTCGCCGACGCGTTGCGGCACATCGGAGAGTCCGATCCGGGCAGGGCCGCGGAGATCCACCTGGAACTGGCCCTGCTGGAGACCATGGGCGGCCGTCCCCCCGACGCGGCCGTCGCCGCGGTCAACGCCCTGAAGCACCTGAGCGTCGAGGAGATGCGGAGCCGCCGGCTGCCCTGGCCGCTCGCGCCGCACGCCATGATCCTCAACGGTGACGTCGCCGGCGGGCTCGAACTGCTCGACCGCGGTGTGCTCGACCTGACGCCGCGCGCGAACCCGCACGCGCTGCCCGCGCTGTGCCACACCGCGCAGTCGTTCACCTGGTGCGAGCGGTTCGGCCCGGCGATCGAGCTGATCGACCAGGTCATCGAGGCCGCCAGAAGCGCGAGCGCACCGCTGATCCTGCCCGACGCGCTGGCCGGCCGCAGCGAGATCGCGCACTGGACGGGTTCCTGGACGATCGCCGCCGCCGACGCGGCCGAGGCCGTCCGGCTGGGCCGCGAGCTCGACCAGCTCGGCGCCGAGGCGTTCGCCATGACGCGGCTGGGCAACGTCCAGGCGGACCGGGGCGATGAGGCGGCGCTGGCCATGGCGGGCGCGGCGGAGGAACTCGGCACGCGGGGCGGCGTGGACTGCATGACCGCCTACGCCGACGCCATCCGCGGCCGGTTCGAGCTGGGCAGATCCAACTTCCGCGCGGCGGCCCGGGCGCTGGACCGGCTCGCCGCGCAGGTGGACGAGATCTCGCTGGGCAGCCCGCTGACGGTGCCGTGGGCCGCCGACTACGTCGAGGTGCTGATCCGCACGGGCCGGCGGGACGACGCGCTCCGCAGGCACGCCGATCTCGAAGGGCAGGCGGACCGGACCGGGCTGTCCTGGCCCGCCGCGGCCGCCGCCCGGTGCCGCGGGCTGCTCGCCTCGGGCGACGCGGCCGACGAGCACTTCGAGGAGGCGATGAGCCGGCACGCCCGGGTCGACGTCCCGTTCGAGCGGGCCCGCACGCTCCTGTGCTGGGGCAACAGCCTGCTGAGCCGGCGGGCTCGGCAGCCGGCCCGCGCCGGCGAACTGCTGGCCGACGCGCTGCGAACCTTCGAGCGGCTTCGCGCCACGCCCTGGATCCGGCAGGCCCAGGCGGCGCTGACCGCCGCGGGCGTGGCCGTGCCGGCCACCGCCAGGACGTCGGGGCTCGACGACCTCACGGCGCAGGAACTGCAGGTCTCGCTGGCGGTGGCCCGCGGGCTCAGCAATCCGGAGGTCGGCGCCGCGCTGTTCATCTCCCGCAAGACCGTGGAGCGGCACCTGTCCGCGGTCTACCGCAAGCTGGGCCTGCGTTCCCGTACCGAGCTCACCGCCCACGTCACCCGCAACGGCCGGGCGGATCGAGAGGCCGTCGCGTCAAGTTGAGGGAGTTCCCCGAAGCGCCCTGCTCCGCAGGCCGGGTGGGATGTACGGCAGGCGGGAAGGGGGACGGGGCATGGGCGCCGGCGGCGTGGACGCGTACGGGATCGCACAGGTCACAGTGGGTGCGAGGGGGATCCATCTGTCCTGGAGCGGGCCACGGTCGTGGCTGTACGCGCCGGGCGGCTGGACGGTGCGGCGCCGGTTCGCGCGCGGCCGGGAGGCGCTGAACTGCCGGCAGCTCGACGCCGCGGCGATCGCGGAGCTGCGGTCGACCCGGGAGGCGATGCTGGATCTCGGCGTCGTCACGTTGCGGCCGGGCAGATGGCTCGATCCGCTGGACGGCACGGGGTCGCCGGACGGCGGGACACCGGCCGAGGTGTTCCACATCGATCTCATCGACGACCACCCGCTGGTGCGGATCGCCGTCACGGCCGGATCGTCCTTGGCCGTCGCCTACTGCGAGGGCCGGACGGTCGCCGTGCAAGGGCCGTCCCCAGGACAGACCGAGCACATGCTGCGGGCGCCGCGGATCGACGCGGTGGAGGTCGTGACCCACGATCCGACGGCGGTACGGGTCTGCGTCGAGTTTCCCGGCGACGAGGCGACCGGGTGGCAGGACGCGACGGTGGTCGTCCGGGACCTGACGCTACCGTTCGGCGAGGTGATGCCCTCGCTGGTCACGGAGGCCGACGAGCTGGCCGAGGCCAGGCGCCGGCTGCTGCCAGGGGAGAGCATCTCGGCGGAGGAGTTCGGCAGGGTCGCCCGGGTGGTCCGGCCGATCCTGCGGGCCGCGGGGACGCGCCCGTCCGAGCTCGCGCTGCTGATCCGGGAGGAGTCCGGCGCCGACGACGACGATGAGGTCCGGGGACTCGACTCGCTGAGCGTCCTGCTGGCGCATCCGAAATGGCGGCGAGTCCTGGGGTTCGGATTGTTCGACGACGATCCCGCGCTGCTCAACGGGGGCCGCTACGAATACCGGATCAGCGCGGAATTCCCGGCCGAGGACCTGGCCGACGCCAACCACGGCTTCGCGACCGTGCCGTCCGGGACGCTGCTGCCCGCCGACTTCTCGATCGGCGGCGTCCGGATCCGGCTGCCGCAGCCGGTGATCGTCGGCCTCACTGCGGCGGCGTCCGGCGATCCGGTGCGGGTCATCAGGCGCGGCATCGCGCTGGAGCCGCGCCACGACTCGTTCTGGGTCACGCCGTCGCTCGACGACTGGAGCCTGGTCGCGGACTTCCCGGCGCCGGCGACGTCCGTGATCCTCGAACTCGCCGAAGGTCACGACCTCGTGTTCGACACGGTGCACGGCGCCGGGCAGGTGCCCCCGGGCACGGCGCCGCGGCTCATGTTCGGAGGGCCGGCGGGCCGGCTGCGGTTGCGGGGGAAGGGTTTCCTGCACGCGCTGCGGGTCTCGACGGCGAACGACGCCCCGGCGGAGGCGTACGTCGTGACGCCCCCCATCGTCCTGACCGACACCCCGCCGCCCGCGGCCCCGCTGAACGCCTCCGCGGCGAACCTGCAATCGCCCCAGGGCTCGGCGCAGTCGGTCGCGGGAGCCCGGCATGAGCTCGGCTTCCGGGTCTCCTGGCGGCCTTCACCCGCGTTCGGCCTGACCGGCTGGCCGCTGGACGCCCAGTCGCCCCCGCCGCTGGACGCCGCGATCTTCGAGGTGCAGCGCCGGGCGGAGGACGGCTGGGCGCCCGTCCACGAGGACGAGAACTGGACCCTCGGGGACCGGGACGCCGGGATCCGCGATCCGCGGCTGCACCCGGGCGCCGAACTGATGCTGGCGTTCCCGGAGACGGCGGGCCGCCCCGCCGGCGGCGACCACGATCTGAGCCTGATGGACGTCCTCCCGTCGGGGCCCGAGCCCGGTACGTCCGTCCGCTACCGGGTCCGCGCCGTCGACGCGATCGGACGGCCCAGCCCGACGTGGACGGAGACGGCACCGCTCCGGCTGGAGAAACACGCTCCCCCGCCCGTGCCGATCGAGGTCGCGGCGCGCGTGCTGGTGCGCGGAGCGTCCGACCTGACCGCGGCCGAGCAGGACCTGCTCGGCACCGGCGACAACGCGATCGTGCTGCGCTGGAGCTGGCAGGCGGAACAACGCGGACAGGACGACTACGCGCGCGAGTTCCGGATCTATGCCGCGCCGCCGCTGAACGTCGTCCACGGGCAGGTTCTGAAGGTGACGGCGCTCAGCACCGGACCGGTCACGTCGTACGGCCTGGATCTGCGGCTCGACCGGCCCGTCCAGGCCGACCTGGCCGCCGGGCGGCGGCTGCGCGCCGGACACCCGTTCCTGATCCGCGCGCACACCGGCGGCACCACGGTGTCCATGGTCGTCGAGACCCGGCTGCCGGTCGGCGGCGCGGCGCCGGTGCCCGCCCTCGGCCCGATACGGCTCGACCACCCGCTCACGCCCGGCCTGACCCGCCCGCCGGCCTGGGCGGAACGGATCCAGGCCGTCCCGATCACCGGCGCCACGGCGTATGAGGTGGTGCTGCGCGACCGGCTCACCCTCACCCCAGGCCATCCCGCGGACGCGTTGTGGGTCGGGGTCAGCGCCGCCGACGACCAGCCGTACGTCGCGGATCAGCGCGCGGACGCGGAATCGCGCCCAGGCAACGAGAGCGCGATCGCGCCGGTCGTCGCCTCCGGGCGCTACGCCGGCCGGCCGGTGCTGGAGATCCCGCCGCCGCTCGCGGCGGTTCCGCGCCTGCGGACCCCGGAGCCCGGCGCGGAGCCGCTGCGCTTCCCGCTGGACCTCACGGCCTACCTCCCGCCCGCGGCGTTCCAGGCCGGACGGCTCCGGTACGAACGCGTCGCCGCCGGCGCGCTGATCGAGGCGTGCCGCGCCACGTCCGGCGGGCGGGTGCACGCGGTCCCGGTCGAGCCCGCGGCGCCCGGCGACGCCGAGGTCGAGATCGCGGTGCCCAACGAGGCGGACCGCGCCGAGCTCGTCGCCGCGCTCCAGTCCGGCGTCAGCACCGCGGTGAGCGACCGGTTCCTGGTGTATCTGGCGGGCCGGCACGCCTACCGCGACCGGCTGTTCGCCGCGGCCCACGGCGAACCGGCGCCGCCGGGGCCGTTCACCGAGGTCCTGCCGCCCGCCGCGGACCGGTGGATCTACCGGGTCCGCGCGGTCGACGCGGCCGGTCAGGTCTCGGCGGGATCGGCGACCGCCCGGGTCGTGGTCCGGGTGCCGTCGCTCATGCCCGGCGTCGCCCCCTTCCGGCTGCGCGGGGCCGACGGGCTGCGGATCGCGGTGCCGGCCGACCCGGCCGTGAGCCACGTACTGCTCTTCCAGGCCCCGTCGACGGCGTCCGGCCCGGTCGAGGTCACCGAGATCAGCCGGGTGCCGAACCGGCCGGACCTGCCGCCCGGCGGCGGGCTGTGGCTGCGCACGCCGGACGGCGGCATGCTGGCCCCGACCGTGCTCCCGATGACCGGCCCGGACGTCGTGACCGATCCGAACGGGACGCGCGAGCTCACCGTGCCGGTGACCGGAGAACGCACCCGGGTCTGGCTGGCGACCCTGACGCACGACGGCGTCCCGTCGTGCCTGATCGGCCCGTACACGGTGGAGGTGTGACCCGATGCCGACCTTCACGCCCTTCGTGCCCGCGACCGGGGTCCGCCGGGACGGCCCCGACCTGCCCGTGGCGCTGCCCGATCCGCCGCGCGGCGCCGCCGAGCCGATCGTCCGGGACGGGGTCGCACGCCATGCCGGCGCGACCGTCGTCTGGCTGCGGCTCGCGGCCGAGGGCACGTCGCCGTTCCGGTTGGCGGCGCCGGTCACCGGCACGTGCCGCCGGGTGACGGTGGCCGGCCTGCCCGGTGTGACGGTGGCCGCCGAGCTTTCGCCGCTTCCGTTCGAGGGCGCCGACGTGCTGCGGCGGCTCCCCGGATATCCCACGTTCTACCTGGCGCCGGTCACCACCGGCCCCCTGCCCGCCGAGAACCACCTGATACGCGTCGACAGCACGATCGGTTTCGTCGCCGCCGCGTACGCCGGGCTGCTGTTCGACGACCGGGTCGCGCTGTCGCCCGCGGCCTGGGTGGAGCAGATCGCGCTGGCCATGACCGGGCTGGACGACGCCCTCGCGGTCACCGCCTGGCGGGGGCTCGGCCGGTTCGCGTCCGGCGGGAGGTCGGTCCGGGTCCTCGACCACGTCGGACGGCCCGCCGCCGGTGCCGGCTTCCAGGTGAACGCGTCCTTCGTCACCGCGGGAGCGGACGGGACGCTGCCGCTGCCGCCCGGGGACGTGCAGCTGGCCTGGCAGGCCGTCCGGCCCGTGCACGCCCTGTACGAGAACGGGCTGGCCGCACCGGACGACCGGACCACGAGCACCCCTCCGGGCACGCCGCTGACCATTCCCGCCGCGCTGACGGCCGGGCATCTGCAGCTGCTCGACGCCGCGAGCTGGTTCGCCGACCGGCCGCCGCGGCTCGCCGAGGGGCTCGGGCACGTCCGGCAGGACAGCAGGATGGAGCCGCTGGTCGACGGCGTCTCGACCTTCCGCTCGCTGCTCGCCGACCTGCGCGCCGCCGATGCTGCGCATTTCGCGGGATGGTCGTTCGACGACGTCCCGCTCGACCTGGCCGATCCCGAAGGGTCGATGTTCACCGAAGTGATCCGCGGCCTCGGGGACGGCGACGACGGCGAAGGCGCGCGGTTCCTGATGGACAAGCTCCTGGAGTTCCGCCAGGACGCGCCGTCCGACGACGTCAGCCGCCTGATGGTGCTGCTGCTGACCCTCGGCGTCGACGCACTCATCGTGGCGTCCCTGTCGAAGAAGCTCAAAACCGACGACTACGGCTACCTCGCCCTTCTGAGCGTCAACGTCGTTCTCGCGCTGGCGGCCAACCCCCTCATCGAATTCCTGAAGGGCGTGCTCGAAGACTCCCTCGACCACAGCAAGGGAATGGCCGCCGTCCTCGACGAGATGCGCCCGGGAATCGCGCTGCGGGCCCGGCACCCGGCGCGGTTCGCCGACAATCCCCTCGTCCCGCTGGTCGACAACCCGGTGGACATCGATCCCGCGCAGTTCATCGACGGGCCGACGAGCTGGCACCAGAAATTCCAGGTCGTGCGTCGCGTGGACGGCGAAGTGGTCGGATACGCCGGCGGGATCGACGTCACCCGCAACCGGCTGGACACCCCCGGCCACCATGGAAAGGCGTGGCGCCCGCCCGGCGAGATCTCCAGCAGTCCCAAGGTCGACCCGTTTCACGACGTGCACGCCCGCGTCACCGGCCCGGCCGCGGCCGATCTCGCGCTGACCTTCGCCCGCCGCTGGGAGTTCGACGCCGGCCGCCGGCCGTCCGGCACGCCGGCGCTGGACCTGGCCTTCCCGACCCCGGACGCCGGCACCGTGCCGCCGCAGCCCGCCCGGCACCTGGTCCAGATCGCGCGCACCGGCTTCGCGCCGGACCCGGGCGGCGGCAGCACGCCGCTGCCGTGGTCACCGGCCGGTGAGGCCACGATCGAGCAGGCGACCCTCCGCGCGATCGGGCAGGCGCGGGAGTACATCTACATCGAGGACCAGTACTTCACCCCGCACGACGGGTACGTCCACGCGCTGGTCGAGGCGGCCGCCCGCGACCCGAGGCCGCGGCTGCTGATCGTGCTCACCGGCGGACCCGACCAGGTCGTCGGCGACATCCGGCGGCGGCAGATCTTCCAGCGGCTGGACGAGGCCTGGGGCGACCGCATGATCGTCGGCACCGTCGTCCGGCGTCCGGTGCTGGGCGACGCCGAGCGGGTGGCGGCCAAGGGACGGCTGATCTTGCTGGAACCGCTCGGGAAGTCGGACGGGGACGCGCTGGTCACCCTCGGGCCGCGGTCGCGGCTGCCCGGCGGCGTCCCGTTCTGGCTCTGGGTCGAAGGGGAGCGGATGCTCGCGGTCGAGGACCGCGGCGACGTGGCGGCCGCCGTCCCGGCACGCCGGTACCTGGTACGGCGATCGGGCGGTTCCGGGGCGCTGTGGGAGGCCAGGCCCCGGGCACACGCCCCGGGGTCCCCGGTGAGCCTGCACCAGGTCACCGGCATCTACGTGCACACCAAGGCGATCATGGTGGACGACGTCTTCGCCGGGATCGGCTCGTGCAACGCCAACCGGCGCGGGTTCTTCCACGACGGGGAGATCACCGCGTTCGCCGTCCCGGAAAGGCTCAAGGCGGCGCGGGACAACCCGGCGCTGGCGCTGCGGACCGCGTTGTGGGCCGAGCATCTGGGGATTCCGCCCGCGATGGGCCGCGCGTTGCTGGCCGATCCGGTGGCCGCGTTCGAGCTGTTCCGCCGGCCGGTCGTCAACGGCAACCGGCTCAGCACGTTCGGGGTGCTCGGCGTCACCCCGGAATACGGGTTCCCCAGCGAATCCGCGACCTGGAAGAAGCTGCTGTCGTTTCCCGGAGTGCCGACCTTCGAGCTGGCCATCATCCCGTACCTCTGGAACGTCTTCGCCGAATCCACCACCGCCAACGACCCCGATCCGACGATCGGCCCCGAACTCGGCCAGGTGTGAGGTTGTCACCCATGACCAGCGAACCACTGACCCTGTTCGCCCTGCTCGGCGTGACGAGCACCGCCGAAGCCGCCGCGAAATTGCCGGACGGCGTCTTCGACGAGAAGAACCTCCAGCCGCTGGTCGGCTACCTGAACTCCGTGCTGGAGTTCGGCGCCGTCCGGCCGGGCGCCGCGGCCGACCGGGTCGGGATGTTCGCCGAAGCGGCCGTGAAGCCGCATCCCAACCCGCATCCGCTGGTCTTGAAGAAGATGCCCGACGTCGTGTTCCTGCTGCGCCCGGTCGTGCTGGCCCGGCCGGTACGGCTGTTCGTCACCCAGTCCGCCGCCGGCGTCGAGGTGGTGGTCGAGGGCCTGCCGGTCGAGATCCGGCTGCCGCCCGCACTGGTGACGCCGGTGACGCCACGGATCGCGGACGTCAAGCAAGCGGGCCCGTTCGAGCCCGGCTTCTACGACACGTTCGAGGCGGTGCTCAGGGATGTGGCGCCGTCGTCGATCTTCGTGCACCTGCGGGTGCGGCTCACCGAGGAAGGGCAGGTGGTGATCGAGCCGGCCGTGCCGATCTCGTTCGGCGCGTGCCGGTTCAGCGGGCTGCCGTGCCGCGCCGTGCACGACCTCGGCTTCCTGCCATATCCGAAACTGAGCGGCGAGCACACCGAGCACGAACTGGCGCTGGAGTGGACGCGGCACACCATCACCGGCGACCTCGGCGGTTTGTTCACCGTACGGACGCTGGATCTCGACCACACCCTCGACCCGATCAAGGGGCTCCTCGACCGGGTCGCGGACCAGACGGCCGCGGCCGATCTGGAGTTCGTCCTCGAAGACCTGGCGCTGCCGGTGCGGACGCTCCTTCCGATCCCGGTGCACGGCCGGTTCGGGTTGCGACGCGCCGTCCTCCAGGGAGGTGACGAGCCGGAGGCGTACGACCTCACCCTCGCACCCGTCGAAGTGAAGCTGCCTGTGCTCGACGGCTGGCGGCTGAAGATCTTCCGGCTGCTCTTCGAGACGCCGGCCACCGCGGTCGTCCGGATGGCCGTCCTGTTCGGCGACGACGAGGACACGGACCAGGGGCTGCTCATCGACGTCACCGACGGCTGGCTCGTGCAGGGCGCCTGGGTGCCGCCGAAGCCGCTCAAGCTCCTCACGTTCCTCAACGTGACGGTCAGCCTGATGACGGTGAAGCTCGGCTACCTGCTGCGCCACGTGCCGGACAGCGGCTGGGACGACCACGCACGGCTGCTGGCCGACCTCGGCGTCCAGATCGGCGAGGACACGGGCAAGCCGTTCACGGCGCGGGTCAGGCAGACGATGGTGCTGCGCGACCTCGGCTGGGACCAGGGGGAGGTCAAGCTCCTGCCGGACCTCTGGTTCCCCGAGTCGATCAAGCTGTACGCCTTCGGCGCGGTCCAGCTGGAGGTCGAGGAGGTCGCGTTCCTCAGCGAGGACAACGGCGGCCGCTACATCGGTTTCAGCGGCGGGATCTCGGTCTTCCCCGGCGCGGGCGACCAGCCGGAGAAGAGGCTTTCCCCGAGCACTCCCGGTGAGCCCGCGCCAATGGAGCCGGCCGGCGGCGGCGCCGGGCTGCGGTTCCGGCGGCTGCGGCTGCGCACCGGCGGCAGCGAACGGGCGGCGGAGTGGCTGCTCGACGGCGTCAGCCTGTTCGTCAGGAAGGGCGCGTTCGAATTCAGCGGATCCGGCGGGATCACCGACATCGCCGTGAACGGGCACCGTATCCGGGAGTTCGCCCTCGGCCTGCTGCTCCGGTTCCCGGCGCTCGGGACGGAGGTGAGCGCCGGCGCGCAGTTCGCGTACGGCCGCGTCACCGGTCCTGTGGACAATTTCACGTACTGGCTGTTCGGCGCCCAGCTGTCCCACCTGCCGCTCGGCTTCACGCAACTGCGCAACGTGCGGGCGCTGGGCGCCTCCGGCCTGTCGCCGCTCCTGCCCGAGCCGAGCGGCCGCCCGCAGGAGATGCGGCTGCTCGACTGGTACAAGCAGCACAGCGGATCCGGCGCGGTCGAGCTGCGCGGCGACCGCGACCAGCAGCGCGGCGGCTGGCGGGTCGACCAGGGCGCCGTGGCGGGCGGCATCGGCGCCGACATCACGCTGCCGGTGGGCAAGGCGGTGTTCCTGCGGTCGTTCATCTTCGTGTACGACAGCGATGCGACCGTGCTGTTCGTCGCCGCCGACGTGTTCGCGCTCAAGAACAGGATCGGCACCGGCGCGGTCGAGATCGGCGACGGCGGGTGGAGCGCCCTGATCGAGGTGGACATCGACCTCGCCAAGCTGCTCGACACCGACAGCGGCCTGCTCAGGGGGCTGGCGAAGCTGGCCGGGAGGGTGTTCGCGAGCGACTCGCCGGCCACGTTCGCCATCGGCCGGCTCGCCGACCCGGCGACCTGGCTGACGCTGTCGATGGACAAGTCGCTGCTCGGGCTGAGCGGCCGCCTCTCCGTCGCGTTCGCCTTCGAGCTGTCCCGGGAGACGAGCGGCGCCGGGTTCGCGCTCACCCTGTCCGTGCAGGGGCTGTGCTCGATCGGCAAGGTCCAGCTCTACGCCGCGTTCGGCCTCCTGGTCGGGGTGTGGGGCAACGAGGCGGGCTCGTCCGGCTTCATCGCCTGGACCGAGGTGGCACTGCGGATCAAGGTGTTCCACGTGTTCTCGTTCGGCGCCGTGGTGAAGGCGGTCTTCGAGCAGCTCGGGCCGCAGGAGCCCAACTACCGCCGGGTCAGCCTCGAAGTGCGGATCGAGACGCCGTGGTGGCTCCCCGACGTCACCTGGCGCGTGACGCGGGTCAGGGAGACGCCGCAACCGGAGGCGATGCCGGTGCTGTCCGCGCCGTTGCTGAACGCCGGTGCGCTGGATCCCGGGACGTCGACCGAGACCGCGCTGGCGGCGACGGAGCTCGGCGCGCCCGGCGCCGTCCATTCGATCACCGGGCTGAGCGCGTCCGGCGGGCCGATCGGCGAATCGGTCTGGGCCGGGCTCACACCGGTCAGCGTGGACTCGGTCATCGCCGTCAACCTCGCGGTCGCGGTCGGCAACGAGACCACGGTCGTGCCGAGCACTCCGGTCGGCGCCGGACGGCAGGCGGCGACTCCTCCCGCGGAGAATCAGCTGAGCGCGACGTACACGCTCGTCCGCGTCGGCATCCGGCGACGGCCGCGCTTCGGCCCCGGCGCCGGCGTGTGGACCGATCTGCTGGCACCGGCCGACAGCGAGATCGGCGGTCTCGGCGACCTGCTGAACGACCCCGATCTGAGCGTGCGGTTCCGGTCGGAGGTGCGCTTCAGGTGGGACGCGGACGTCGTCGCCGACGACGACACGGTCGATCCGCGCAGGCTGCTGGTGAACGCCGATACGCCGTACACGTTCCTGACCGGCGACCCGGCCGTCGAGGAGGGGCTGCTCGCCAAGGACCCGTCGTTCCCCTGCTGCTTCAAACGGCCCGCCGTCGAGCACGTTCTCGACTTCACCGGGTTGCCCGTCGGGAGCCGGGTGCCGGTGGTGCAGCGCTTCACCGAGAGCGAGAGCACGATGCGCTGGGTGCGGCCCCCGGTCGTGGTCGCGAACGCGGCCGCCAGAGTGGTGGTCACGAGCGCGCAGGAGCTGACGATCGCGGTGGTGACGTTCGACGAACCGGCCTTCGCGCTTGACCTCACCGCGTTCTGGCGGCCGGTGGCGTCGCCGGATCTGCGCAGCGCGCTCGTGGTCGAGGCGGTGCGGGGGCTGAGCGTCGTCGACCGTCAGGTGATTCCGCTGCATCAGGGCAGTCCCGCGATGCCGATCCGATGCCAGGACGCTGACGGGATCACGTCGGTGACGCTGCGCTACGAGCGTCAGGTGGGGCCGGCCGAGCCCGCCGGGGAGTGGCTGGAGATCAAAGAGCTGCGGTACCGGACCGTGCGCGAGGAGCGCGACCGGCTGGCCGATGAGGGCCGGTGCGGCGCCCACGCCGCCGGCGGCGGGAAGTTGGCCTGGCTGCCCAACCACGACTACGAGATCGCGCTGACCGTGCGTTCGACGGTCGACTACGACCGCAGCGCGCAGGAGGTGCTCGTCGTCCAGCGGGCCGGTTTCCGTACCCGCGGACTGCCCGGACTCAACGCGACGGTGACGCCGGGCACCGAGCTGGAGCCCTATGTCGAGTCGGTTTACGGAGAGGTGCTGTATCGCCGCGAACCGATCGTGCTGGCCTTCGACGAACGGTTCAACTCGCTGCTCCCCGTCGACCGGACGCCTGCGCCGAACGCCCCCGCCGAGCGCGCTCAGCTGCTGGAGTGGGTGCCGGTCGTCGCGCAGCTCGACGGGGAGCGGCTGTCGGTGCCCAGCGCCGACTGGGTCGTCGCGCACCGAGCCACGCCGCCGCCGATCCGCGCGCCGCGGGTCATCGACGGTTCGGTGGTGCAGGCGACGGTCCGTCACGCTCCGACGCTGCAGCCGATGGCGCGGCGGCTGGAGAACCTCGAAGTCCTGTCGCCGTCCTGCGACCTCGACGAGCTCCGGCTGCATTCGTCGCAGGTCCTCGCGCACGTGCCCACCGGGGAACTCTGGCCGGCGCGGGCCACGCTGCGGGTCGCCGTCCGGGGGAAGGACGGCCCGCACGTGTCGCGCCGCCCGTTCGCGGCCGGTGACGAGACCGCCTTCACCCCCGCGGACGAGGGGCTGACCACCGCATCGGCGTGGCGGGTCGGCGATGGCGCGCTCTCCGCCTCCGGGGCGCCGGGGCTGCGGCACTACGCCGTGTTCGGCGAGACGACCTGGGATCACATCAAGATCAATGCCGAGTTCTCCTCCGCCGACGGCGAAGGAGCCGCGGCCGGCGTCGCCGTCGCCGTCAACGGGCTGCCGCGCGTGGACCGGGCGCTGGTGGCCGTGATCGGCGGCGGGCAGCTGCGGCTCCTCGCCCGGCGCGGCGGCGGGACGCAGCAGCTGGCCGCCGCCCCGTTGCCCGCCGGTTCCCCCGCCGGGAGCCCGTACGCGCTGGAAGTGCTCGTCTTCGACGACCGTGTGCGCGCACGCGTCGGGGAGGTCTCCGTCGAGGCCGCGCGCGGAGACCTGCGCGAGGGCCGGGTCGCGATCGTCCTGTCCGGATCCGCCGCATGCGCCGCGCTGCACGTCGACGGCCTGGACGCCTACATCACCCAGGTGACCACGAGCAGGTACGCCTCCTTCGAGGAGCACATCGGCGGCTGGGACGGCCAGGTCCGGCCGCTCCCGGGCGACGCGGACGGAGTCGCCGCGCTTCGCGCCGCCACGATCGGCCAGATCCCGGCGGCGATGGCCGGCGACCCCCAGATCCGCCAGCGCCTGTTCGACCGGTGGATCAGCGAGCTCGCGATCCCGCTGTCGCCGTCGGTGCCCGGACTGCGGCTCGGCTCCGTCGGGTCGCGGCTGCTGGTTCTGGAGAGCCCGGAACGCCTGCCGTTCAGCCGCGACGTCAGCCTCCGCGTCACGCACACGCTGCGGGGACAGCCGCCCTCCGACGCGCCACGCGAGCTGCTGGAGTTCGCCGCCGGGCTGGTCTTCGGCGACGGCGTCATCGACGGACCGATCTCCACCAAGGCGCTGCCCACCGTCGGCAAGACGCACACGCTCGTCCACTCGGTGCGCGGCCTGCCCGGCCCGGAGTACCGGCTGTACAGCGCCCAGATCGACGGCACGGACTTCCATGGTGAGCTGGGGCGGACGCGCAAGACCCCGCCGCTGCCCATGCCGCTGGACCACATACGGCTGCTGGACGCCTCCGGCAAACCGCTCGGACCGGCCCTGCCGCTGCCCGTCGAGCGCACGCAGGAGATCGACCTCGCCGTGCTGACCAACGGCACGGAGGATCGTGCCCTGCTGATCCCCGCGGCCCCGCTTGCCCCGGACACCTACACCTTCACCTGGACGATCGACCGTCCCCGCTACCGCTCGGCCGACGACGACGCCCGTTACCGGGCCACCGTCTCGACCGAGACCGTCCTCGCGCCCACCGCGATCCTTTTCAGGCACCCTCCAGTGCCGTTCATCGCACCTTGATACCGGGGTCGGTGAGGCCGGGCCGGCCGGTTTCGACGTGGCCGGCGAGGCGGCGCACGAAGTCGCTTCCGGCGTCGCAGGTGACGGTGAGGTCGTACCAGTTGGAAGTGCGCAGCGGCAGCACCGGGAGACTCGCCCGGCCGTTCGGACGGACCCGGATCTTGCGGGCCTGGGAGCCGTGGCCGTAGCCGTCGGCGACGGAGAACCTGACGGCCCGGTCCTCCTTGTTGATCAGCGTCAGCCAGATTGCGCCGTGCTTGACGTGCGCCTCGACCTCGACCCGCGTGCCCGCGTTCCCGGCGAACCGGCGCAGGAAGCCGTTCGGGCCGTGCACCGACAGGTCGTAGCTCTCGGCGTTCCAGGAACCCGGCAGCTCGCGGCCGGACTCGACGGTGTACGTGCGCGGATCCTGACCGGCGGCGGTGACGTAGAAGCAGGCCCCCGCCTTGCCGTGGCTGGCGAACTTCAGGGTGATCCGGCCGTCCGCGACCTCGCCGGCGACGCTCAGGTCGTACGGCAGCGGCCGGGTGCGGCGCCGGCCGCGCTCCTGCTTGAGCGGCTGCGCCGTGGCCGGGATCGCCGGGACGAAGGTCGGGTGCCGCTCGCGGTCCGGCGGCTCGTAGTCGTCGGTGTCCGGCAGCCCCGCCGGCCGCCCGTTCGGATCGTCGAAGTCGAACGCGCTGGTCAGGTCGCCGCACACGGCGCGCCGCCACGGTGAGATGTTCGGCTCGCGCACCCCGAAGCGCCTCTCCATGAACTGGAGGATCGAGGTGTGGTCGAAGGTCTGCGAGCAGACCCAGCCGCCCTTGCTCCAGGGCGACACGACGAACGCCGGGACGCGCGGGCCGAGGCCGTACGGCCCGGCCACGTACCCGCCGCCGCCCGCGAAGTACTCGGTGGCGGCGTCGGCGGTGGAGGCGCTCTCGGTCCGCGGCAGCGGCGGGTGCGGCGGCACGACGTGATCGAAGAAGCCGTCGTTCTCGTCGTAGGTGACGATCAGGGCGGTCTTGCTCCAGACATCGGGGTCGGCGGTCAGCGCGTCCAGGACCTTGGCGATGTACCAGGCGCCGAAATTGGACGGCCAGTTGGAGTGCTCGCTGTACGCCTCCGGCGCGGGAATCCACGAGATCTGCGGCAGCCGCCCGTTCTTGACGTCGTTCTCAAGAATGGAGAAATAGCTTTCGCCGCTGATGGCCTTCGTGCCGGTGCGGGCCTTCTCGAACAGCGGGTCGCCCGGCTTGGCATTGCGATAGTTGTTGAAGTACAGCAGCGAGTTGTCGCCGTAGTTGCCGATGAACGCGTCGTCGGTCCAGCCCCAGCCTCCATCGGCGTCCAGGCCGGTTCCCTCGTCCTGGTAGACCTTCCAGGAAATGCCCGCCTTCTCCAGCCGCTCCGGATAGGTCGTCCAGCCGTATCCCTTTTCCTCGTTGCCGAGGACCGGTCCACCGCCCGTGCCGTCGTTTCCGGTGTAACCGGTGAGCATGTAGTAGCGGTTGGGGTCGGTGGCGCCGAGGTAGGAGCAGAAGTATCCGTCGCAGACGGTGAACGCGTCGGCCAGCGCGAAATGGAACGGGATGTCCTCCCGGTCGAGGTAGGCCATCGTGTACTTCGACTTCGCCGGAATCCACTTGTCGTATTTGCCGTTGTTGAACGCCTGCTGGCCGTCGTTGCGGCCGTGCGGCAGCCCGTACAGGTACCGCATGCCCAGGTCGTCGACCTCGGGGTGGAACGGGAGGACGTCCGCCGTCCCGTCCGCCTGGTGGAAGATCGGCTTCCCGTCGGGCCGGATGACAGGCCGGGGGTCGCCGAGGCCGCGCACGCCCGGCAGCGTGCCGAAGTAGTGGTCGAACGAGCGGTTCTCCTGCATCAGCACGACGATGTGCTCCACGTCGCGGATCGTGCCGGTCCGGCGATGCGCGGGTATCTCGGCCGCCCGCGCGATGCTCTGCGGGAGCGCGGCCAGCCCGGCCGTACCACCGGCCAACTGCAGGAACCGCCGACGACTGACCTGGCTCATACGTGCCTCCGGAATGCGAGACCATCGGTGATCTCCAAGCCCGACAGATCGTCGTTGTCCCTGGTGGCGTGCGCGTGTACGCGGCCGGAACCGCCGCTGAAGCCCGCACGGACGACGTCCCGCCGCCGGCGGGGTCGTTCACGCCGTCCGAGTTCTTCACGACGGGCCGGGACGGGCGGCCGATTTCGGCGGTCTTACGATCGGCACGGTCTCCGGTGGGCTCCGGTGGGCGGTTCGTCCTTGACCAGCCCGTCGAAGCCGTGCCGCCGGTGGGCGCGGCAGGCGGCCGCGGGGTCGACCGAGCCCTCGTAGTCGACGGCGAAGACGGCCTTGCCCCGCTCGACGAAGACGTCGAGTTCGGCGCACTCGTCGAGCTCGGCGCATTCCTCCGGCAGCGCCCAGTCGAAGGAGTCGACCAGCGCCGCGGCGGAGCCGGGGCTGTCGTGGCCGTTCTTCATGCCCACCGACAGGCCGCGGGCGTGCGCCTGCGCGGCGACCTCCCGGTACCAGGACAACTGGTCGGCGACGGTGATCGGGAACCCGGGATCGTTGCCGACCGGGTTGTTCTGATCCGGCTCGACCCCGTCGCAGCCGATCCTCCTGGCCAGATCCAGGCGGGCCCAGATGATCTCGGCGAACGCGCGCCGGGCGGCGGGCCGGATGTCCAGCCACCGCTCGCCGTCCCAGCCGGTGTCCCAGCCGATCGCCGACCCGGCCTCCGGCGGGCGCGGCCGGTTCGGCGGCTCCGCTCCGGGCCGGTGCCCGGGGAACCGGGCCGCGTCGGGGCGGTAGCGCTCGTAGGCGCCGGTGTCGAGGTAGCAGATCACCACCGGGCGGGGCGACCGGGCGTGCAGCTTGTCGATCATGCCGGCCAGCGGGCCGGCCGGGACCGCGACGGATCGGCCGTCGGAATACCGCAACCGCGAGCCGGCCGGGGCCAGGTCGAACAGGTCCAGGTCGAACATGGCGCGCCGCGCGGACAGGTCGTACGGCTCGTCGATCTGCCAGTCCCAGTCCGCGACCTGCCCGGGCCGCGGCTGCCACCATCCCTCGCGGCTCCGGGGCGGCGGCGCGTCCCCGTCCCGGGCGCACCCGGCCGGCAGCGTCACCGCGAGCAACACGACAGTCCCGACGAAGGCGCGCGTCCGGCGCCCCCACCGGCCGCGAAGAGCACCAGCGATCATTTGGCTAAGACGCGCCGCGCCCCCGAACGGGTTTCCACCGGCTCGCAAGATCGGATGAGTTGGCTCTGGCTGCGCCTGCTGTTCCTGACCCAGCGTTTCTCTCCCTGGATCGGCCCTCGCGGCTCCGCGTACTGGGGTCGCGTCAGGAATGCGTTAAAACGCGGGGTCGGCGCGTTAAGGACCCGTCAAAAGGGCTTATAGCACCAACTAGCAGGCGTTTTACTCCTTGTTGGTCTCGCGAACGGGGGACCGCGCGATGCCGGGGAGGGGGTGTGATGGGTCGCCTGGAGCAGGTCGCGTTTCTGCTGGCCGGCAGTGCGCTGGGGGGCGGTGGCCTGGGCCATGGTGGCCGGATTCGACGTCGTGAAGACGGGAAGTCTCGCGGCGACCGGGCCCGACGACGCGCACGGTTGCGGGCCGTCCCGGTCCGCGGCCATTCGGTGAAATGAAGGAAAAAGCGATGTCTGACGTGATTTTCGTCCTGCTGACGCTGACGGTGTTCGTCCTGCTCGGCCTACTGGTGAAGGGCGTGGAAAAACTGTGACCGCCGAGAACGTGGTGGGGCTGGTCCTGGCATTCGGGCTGATCGTGTTCTTGGTCGTCGCCCTTCTCTACCCGGAGCGATTCTAGTGAGCGCGACCGTCGCGGGGATTCTGTTCATCGTGTCCCTCGTCGCCGCGCTGGCGGTGGTGTACCGCCCGCTCGGTGACTACATGTACCGCGTCTACAGCGGCCGTTCGCATTGGCGGGTGGAGCGCGGGATCTACAGGCTGGTCGGCGCCAAGCCGGACGCGGAGCAGAGCTGGAGCGTGTACGCCCGCAGCGTGCTGGCGTTCTCGGTGGTCGGCATTCTGTTCCTCTACCTGCTGCAGCGCCTGCAGGACAAACTGCTGCTCGCGATCGGCATGGAGCCGGTGAAGCCGGACGGCGCGTGGAACACCGCGGTCAGCTTCGTCACCAACACCAACTGGCAGTGGTACTCGGGCGAGTCCACGATGAGCCATCTGTCGCAGATGGCGGGGCTGGCGGTGCAGAACTTCGTGTCCGCCGCGGTCGGCATGGCGGTGGCCATCGCGCTGGTGCGCGGGTTCGCGCGCAGGAAGAGCGACCACCTGGGCAATTTCTGGGTCGATCTGACCCGCGGCACGGTGCGGATCCTGCTGCCGATCGCGTTCGTCGGGGCGGTGCTGCTGATCGCGGGCGGCGTGGTGCAGAACTTCTGGAACCCGGCCGACCACGTGGTCGGCACCCTCGGCGGCGGGGAGCAGACGATCACCGGCGGGCCCGTGGCGAGCCAGGAGGCGATCAAGGAGCTGGGCACCAACGGCGGCGGGTTCTACAACGCCAACTCCGCCCATCCGTTCGAGAACGGCACCCCCTGGACGAACTGGATCGAGATCTTCCTCATCCTGCTGATCCCGTTCTCGCTGCCCCGCACGTTCGGCCGGATGGTCGGGCAGAACCGGCAGGGGTACGCGATCGCCTCGGTGATGGCGGTGATCGCCGTCGCCAGTGTCGTGGTGACGCAGGTGTTCCAGCTCATCCACCACGGGACCGTCCCGACCGCGACCGGCGCGGCCATGGAGGGCGTCGAGACCCGGTTCGGGGTGTCGAACTCGGGCATGTTCGCCTCGGCGACCACGCTGACCTCGACCGGGGCGGTCGACTCGTTCCACGACTCCTACACCAGCATCGGCGGCGGGATGGTGCTGTTCAACATGATGCTGGGCGAGGTCGCGCCGGGCGGTGTCGGCGCGGGCCTGTACGGGATGCTGGTGCTGGCCGTGATCACGGTGTTCGTCGCCGGGCTGATGGTCGGCCGGACCCCGGAGTACCTGGGCAAGAAGATCGGCGCCCGGGAGATCAAGCTGGCGTCGATGTACTTCCTCGTCACGCCAGCCCTGGTGCTGGCGGGCTCGGCCGTCGCGGTCGCCAACGGCTGGGGCCGCGAGGGGATGGCGAACACCGGCGCGCACGGGCTGAGCGAGGTGATGTACGCGTTCACCTCGGCGTCGAACAACAACGGGTCGGCGTTCGCCGGGCTCACGGTCAGCTCCGTGGAGTACAACACCGCGCTCGGCCTGTGCATGGCGCTCGGCCGGTTCATACCGATCGTCCTCGTGCTCGCGCTGGCGGGCTCGCTGGCGCGGCAGGGCACGGCCCCACAGTCGGACGGCACACTGCCCACCTACAAGCCGCAGTTCGTCGGCCTCGTCGTCGGGGTGACGATCATCCTGGTCGCACTCACCTTCCTCCCGGCGCTCGCGCTCGGGCCGCTCGCCGAAGGAATCCACTGATGCCCACCCAGACACTTCAGGCGCCTAGTTCGGCGCCGCAGCCGCCCGCGAAGAAGGGCGGTCGCGTGCAGGGCGGCCTGCTCGACCCGGCGATGCTGGCCCGGTCACTGCCGGACGCGGCCCGCAAGCTGGATCCGCGCACCCTGTGGCGCAACCCCGTCATGCTGATCGTCGAGGTCGGCGCGGTGTGGACCACGGTGCTCGCCGCGCTGGACTCCAGCGTGTTCGCCTGGCTGATCACGGCCTGGCTGTGGCTGACGGTCCTGTTCGCCAACCTGGCGGAGGCGGTCGCCGAGGGCCGCGGCAAGGCCCAGGCCGACTCGCTGCGCAAGGCCAAGACCGACGCGGTCGCGCGCCGCGTGCTCGACTGGACGCCGGGGAAGGCCGAGCCGCGCGAGGAGCGGGTCGGCGCGACCGAGCTGCGGCAGGGCGACCACGTGGTGGTCGAGGCCGGGCAGATCATTCCCGGCGACGGCGACGTCGTCGAGGGCATCGCGAGCGTGGACGAGTCCGCGATCACCGGCGAGTCCGCCCCGGTCATCCGGGAGTCGGGCGGCGACCGGTCCGCGGTCACCGGCGGCACGAAGGTGCTGTCGGACCGGATCGTCGTGAAGATCACCCAGCGGCCGGGGGAGTCGTTCATCGACCGGATGATCGCGCTGGTCGAGGGGTCGAGCCGGCAGAAGACGCCGAACGAGATCGCCCTGAACATCCTGCTGGCCGCACTCACGATCATCTTCCTGCTGGCGGTCGCGACGCTGCAGCCGATGGCGATCTACTCCAGGGACGGCAACCCGGGCGTGGCCGACTCGCTGGCCCTGGGCAGCGGCGGCGTCAGCGGCATCGTGCTGGTGTCGCTGCTGGTGTGCCTGATCCCGACGACGATCGGCGCGCTGCTGAGCGCGATCGGCATCGCGGGGATGGACCGGCTCGTCCAGCGCAACGTCCTGGCGATGTCCGGACGCGCGGTCGAGGCCGCCGGCGACGTGAACACGCTGCTGCTGGACAAGACCGGCACCATCACGCTGGGCAACCGGCAGGCGGCCGAGTTCCTCCCGGTGAGCGGTGTGACGGAGGAGGAACTGGCCGACGCGGCCCAGCTGTCCAGCCTCGCCGACGAGACGCCCGAGGGCCGCTCGGTCGTGGTGTTCGCCAAGGAGCGGTACGGCCTGCGCGAACGCACGCCCGGTGAGCTCACCCACGCCACCTGGGTGCCGTTCACCGCGCAGACCCGGATGAGCGGCGTCGACCTGGACGAACTGGGCGACGGCGTCCCCGACCGTCCTCCAGCCCCCACCCACCGCCATTCAACGGACGAGCTCCGCTCGACGGATCGAAGGCTCCGCAAGGGCGCGGCGGCGGCCGTGGCCGACTGGGTCAGGGAACGCGGAGGGAACGTTCCGGCCGAGCTGAGCCGGATCGTGGACGGGGTGTCCGCCTCGGGCGGCACGCCCCTCGCGGTCGGCGAGCAGTCCGGGAGGACGGCGCGCGTGCTGGGCGTCATCCACCTCAAGGACGTGGTGAAGGCCGGGATGCGGGAGCGGTTCGACGAGATGCGCCGGATGGGCATCCGCACCGTGATGATCACCGGCGACAACCCGCTCACCGCCAAGGCCATCGCCGACGAGGCAGGCGTGGACGACTTCCTCGCCGAGGCCAAACCGGAGGACAAGCTCGCGCTGATCAGACGCGAGCAGGACGGCGGCCGGCTGGTCGCGATGACCGGCGACGGCACCAACGACGCGCCCGCGCTCGCGCAGGCCGACGTCGGCGTCGCCATGAACACCGGCACCTCCGCCGCGAAGGAGGCCGGGAACATGGTCGACCTGGACTCCGACCCGACCAAGCTCATCGAGATCGTCGAGATCGGCAAGCAGCTCCTCATCACGCGCGGCGCGCTGACCACGTTCTCCATCGCCAACGACATCGCCAAGTACTTCGCGATCATCCCGGCGCTGTTCGTCTCACTGTTCCCCGGCCTGGACGCGCTGAACGTCATGCGGCTGCACAGCCCGCAGTCGGCGATCCTGTCCGCGGTCGTCTTCAACGCGCTCATCATCGTCGCGCTGATCCCGCTCGCGCTGCGCGGGGTGAAGTACCGGCCGTCCGGCGCCTCGGCGCTGCTCAGCCGCAACCTGTCCGTCTACGGCCTGGGCGGGATCGTCGCCCCGTTCATCGGCATCAAGCTCATCGACCTGCTCGTCCGGTTCCTTCCGGGGATGGGGATCTCCTGACATGCGTGTTCCAACCTGGTTCCGGCAGCACCTGGCCGCGCTTCGCGCGCTTCTGGTCCTCACGGTGCTGACCGGCGTCCTCTATCCGCTGGCCGTCTTCGCGGCCGGACGGCTGCCCGGCCTGAACGACGACGCCGACGGCTCGATGCTCAAGGTCGACGGGAGGACCGTCGGGTCGGCGATCATCGGCCAGTCGTTCACCGACAAGGACGGGAACCCGCTCAAGGAGTACTTCCAGAGCCGTCCGTCCAACGCGGGCGACGGCTACGACCCGACCGCGACGGCGGCGAGCAACCTCGGCCCCGAGGACATCGTCGACACCCTCCCCGACCCGAAGCTCACCGCGGCGGGCAAGGAGGACGAGAACGCCAAGCAGAGCCTGCTCACCCAGGTCTGCGAGCGCAGCAAGTCGGTCGGTGAACTGGAAGGCGTGGACGGCTCCCGGCCCTTCTGCACGGGCAGCGGCGTGGGCGCGGTCCTTGCGGTGTTCGGTGACCGCACCACCGACGGCAGGGTCCCGCACCCGTCCCGCGTCGTCAGCGTGAACGAGCAGGAAGGCGTGGTCAAGGCGCCCTTCGTCCCGTCCTACAACGGTGTGAGGGTCGAGCCGGCGAAGTACGGTGAGGACTACGGCAAGGGGCTGATCGTGCCCGTCAAGGGCGGCGCGCCGACCACGCCCGCCGTCCCGCCTGACGCGGTCACGGCCAGCGGCAGCGGACTGGACCCGCACATCTCACCCGAGTACGCGGCGATCCAGGCCGGTCGCGTCGCCAGGGCCCGGGGGATCACCGCCGGTCAGGTCACCAAGCTGGTCGAGGACAACACCACCGGCCGGGCGCTCGGCTTCATGGGGCAGCGGGCGGTCAACGTCCTCAAACTGAACGTCGCGCTCGACCAGCGGTACCCCGTCCGCCGCTGACCGGCCGCTCGCGGACCGGGTGGGCGCACGCGAAAGGACGATGTGATGGGCCGGGGGCGATTGCGGGTGTACCTCGGGGCGGCGCCCGGGGTCGGCAAGACCTACGCCATGCTCGCCGAGGGCGGCCGCCGCCGCGCGCGCGGGACCGACGTGGTCATCGGCTACGTGGAGACCCACAACCGGCCCAAGACCGCCGCGCTCACCGAGGACCTGGAGACGATCCCGCGCAGGACGCTGCGCTACCGCGAGACCGCCTTCACCGAGATGGACGCGGACGCGGTCATCGCGCGGGCGCCGAAGATGGCGCTGGTGGACGAGCTCGCCCACACCAACGTCCCCGGCAGCCGCAACGCCAAGCGCTGGCAGGACATCGAGGAGATCCTCGACGCCGGCATCGACGTCATCACGACCGTCAACGTCCAGCATCTGGACTCGGTCAACGACGTCGTCGAGCAGATCACCGGCGTGCCGCAGCGCGAGACCGTCCCGGACGAGGTGGTGCGCCGCGCCGGGCAGGTCGAGCTGGTCGACATGACGCCGGAGGCGCTGCGGCGGCGCATGGCGCACGGCAACGTCTACGCGCCCGAGAAGGTCGACGCCGCGCTCGGCAACTACTTCCGGATCGGCAACCTCACCGCCCTGCGCGAGCTGGCGCTGCTGTGGCTGGCCGACAAGGTCGACGACCAGCTCGACCGCTACCGCGCCGACCACGACATCCACCGGACGTGGGAGGCGCGGGAACGGGTCGTCGTCGCCCTCACCGGCGGTCCCGAGGGCGAGACGCTGATCCGCCGCGCCGCCCGCATCGCCGACCGCACCAAGGGCGCCGACGTGCTGGCCGTGCACGTCACCCGCAGCGACGGCCTCACCGACGCCGACCCCGCCAGCCTCACCCGGCAGCGCGACCTGGTGGAGAGCCTGGGCGGCAGCTACCACCAGGTCGTCGGCACCAACGTGCCCGACGCCGTGCTCGACTTCGCCAGCGGCGTCAACGCCACCCAGCTCGTCCTGGGCGCCTCGCGCCGCGGCCGGCTGGCGCAGCTGTTCTCCCGCGGCGTCGGCGTCACCGTCACGGCGCGGTCGGGGCCGATCGACGTCCACCTGGTCACCCACGAGGAGGCCAACCAGGGCCACCGCTGGAAGGCGCTGCGGGAGAGCTGGGGCGTCCCGGCCCGGCGGCGCAACCTCGGCTTCGCCGTGGCCGTGACCGTCCTGCCGCTGCTGGCGTTCCTGCTGGACGGCCTGGACGACTCGGTCTCCCTGACCACCGAGATCCTCGTGTTCCAGGCGGCGGTGGTGGTGGTCGCCGTGATCGGCGGGCTGCTCCCGGCGCTGTTCGCCGCCATCGCGGGCACCCTGCTGCTCAACTACTACTTCACCGAACCCCGGCACACGTTCATGATCAGCGATCCGGAGGTGATCTTCCAGCTCGGCGTCTACGTCGTGGTCGGGGTGATGGTCAGCACGATCGTCGACCGCACCGCCCACCGCGCCCGGGAGGCGGCCCGCGCCCGCGCCGACGCCCAGGCGCTGTCCACCCTGGCCGGAGACATCCTGCGCGGCGACGGGACGGACCCGCGTCCGGACGGCCGCCGTGCCCCGGGCGCCCTGGACAGCATCCTGGAACGGCTCCGGGAGACCTACGCGCTCACCTCCGTGACGCTGCTCGAACGCGACCCGGACGAGCCCGACACCCCCGTCACCAAGCGCGACCCGGACGCCTGGAACGTCGTCGCCAACGTCGGCGGCGAGCCCTGCACGACCCCGGCCGACGGCGAGACCGACATCCTCGTCGACGACACGCTCGCCCTCGTCCTGCACGGCCGTACGCTGCCCGCGTCCGACCGGCGCGTGCTGGAGGCGTTCGCCGCCCAGGCCGCCGTCGCGCTGCGGCAGCGGCGGCTGGCCGAGACCGCCGAGCAGGTCCGGCCGCTGGCGGCGGCCGACAAGATGCGCACCGCCCTCCTGAACGCCGTCAGCCACGACCTGCGGACGCCGCTGGCCTCCGCCAAGGCCGTGGTCGACAGCCTGCGCAGCCCGGACGTGACCTGGAGCCCGCAGGATCGGGACGAGCTGCTCGACACCGCCGCCCAGTCCCTGGACCGGCTCGACCGCCTCGTCGCCAACCTCCTGGACATGAGCCGCCTGCAGGCCGGATCGCTCGGCATCTCGCTCCGCACGGTCGCCGCCGAGGACGTCGTGCCGCGCGTCCTGGCCGACATGGGCCCGGCCGAGGTCCAGATCAGCGTTCCCGACGGCCTGCCGGAGATGAGGGCCGACCCCGCCCTCCTGGAACGGGTGCTGGCCAACCTGCTCACCAACGCCGTCCGCTACAACCCGCCGGGCGAGCCGGTGCTGGTCACCGCCAGCTCGCACGCCGACCGGATCGAGCTGCGCGTCATCGACCGCGGCCCGGGCATCCCGCCCGAGAACCGCGACCGCGTCTTCGAGCCCTTCCAGCGCCTCGGCGACCGCGACAACACCACCGGCGTCGGCCTCGGGCTCGCGCTGGCCCGCGGTCTCGCCGAGGCCATGGGCGGCTCCATCGCCATCGAGGAGACCCCCGGCGGCGGGCTCACCATGGTCCTCGACATGCCCGCCCCCCGCGCGGCGCCCCCCGCGGGCCGGTCCCCGTCCGGCGAGCACGACGCCGACCCCGCGATGCTCGACCAGGTCGCTGCCTGGCGGGACCGCATCGGCGACCACGGCGAAGGGCAGCGGGACCGGCCATGACGCGCGTGCTCGCCGTCGACGACTCGCCGCAGATCCTGGCGACCCTGCGCCTGAACCTGCGCGCCCGCGACTACGACGTCCAGGTCGCCGCCGACGGCGGCCAGGCCCTCCACCGCGCCGCCGATTGGCACCCCGACCTGATCATCCTCGACCTCGGCCTCCCCGACCTGGACGGCGTCGAGGTCATCCGGCGGCTGCGCGGCTGGAGCCAGGTCCCCGTCATCGTGCTGTCCGGCCGCGCCGGCAGCAAGGACAAGGTCGACGCCCTGGACGCCGGCGCCGACGACTACGTCACCAAACCCTTCGGCGTGGACGAACTGCTCGCCCGCATCCGCGCCATCACCCGCCGCGCACCCGTCGACGAAGAGCCGCCCGCCGCACAGATCGGCCGCCACCTGGTCGACTTCACCCGCAAGACCATCACCGGCGGTGGCGACGGCGGTGGCGGTGGCGGTGGCGGTGGCGGTGTGCATCTCACCCCCACCGAGTGGGGCGTTCTCGAACTCCTCGTCCGGAATCCCGGCAAGCTCATCTCCCAGCGCCGGCTCCTCGCCGAGGTCTGGGGCCCCAAACACGTCAAGGAGACCAACTACCTGCGCGTCTACCTCGCCAACCTGCGGCGCAAGCTGGAATCCGACCCGTCCCGCCCACGCCACCTCATCACCGAGCCCGGCATGGGCTACCGCTACGAACCCTGACCCGCCCCCACCCCTCCTGGTGAGCATGGTGGACACCCAGGACCTCGTCCTGGAATTCACGCGGCCGAGAAACGCGGCCCCGGTATCGGCCGTCGCCGCGTTCAGCCGTTGCGGTCGCGGGCATCGTGGCCGGTGGCCGGTTCGGCGGCCGAGCTCGGCGCCGCCGCTCGCCGCCGCGACGATCAGCAGGATCACGGTGAGCAGCATGCCCATCCTGCAGAGCGCGGCGGTGACCGGCGCCGGTGGACCGGTGAGCAGCGCGGCGGCGAACAGCAGGTCGGCCAGCCCCGCGGCGAGGACCCACGGACCCGCCGCATGGTGGGCGACGTGCCAGGCGGCCCCGGGCCGGCCAGGGTGCGGCGGGTCCGGATGCCGAGGAGGTGGTTGGGCGGCAGCCGTCCGGCGAGGGCGAGCCATCCGGTGGCCAGCAGCAGCCCGGCCTTCCACGTCATCAGCACGGCGGGCAGGTGGTTCATCGCCAGGACCGGGCCTCGATCAGCGGGATCGCCTCGAAGGCGGCGTCGGTGAGCCCGGAGAAGACGTGCCTGGGCGACGGCGACGGCATCCGGGCGGTGCTCGCGACGTTCCAGATGTAGGACGGGACGCCGGCGGGCAGCGCGTCCACCGGGCTGCCCGCGTCCCAGGCGGAGCCGTCCGGCTCGTCGGTGACGACGGCGACGCGGTCGTGTCCCCGGTAGCAGGCGCCGACCACCGCGGCGGCGTTGCCGTCGCCCATCTCCCGGAACCGCGCCGCGACCTCGGCCAGGCCCTCTCCCCGCGTGAAGGGCACCGGGGCGTGCGCCGTGCCGAACTGCACCAGGTCGGCGTGTTCGGCCCGCAGCGCGAGCGCGGCTCCGAAGGCGGCGGCCTGGTCGGCCACGGTCACCGGGGAATCCCTGGTCACCTGGGTGAACATGGACGCGGAACGATCGACGAGGAGCAGCGTGCGGCCGGGCAGCGCGGGAACCCGGTTCAGCGCGGCGTCGGCCGCCCGCTCCAGCGCCCCGTCCCAGCGGCGGGACCGGGTCGTCCGTCCCGCGGCCAGGATCTCCAGCGGCAGGACGCCGGCCTGGGCGACCGAGTCCTGATCGGCCAGTCCGGCCGCCACCGTCGCGACCGTTCGGTCGTCCAGGCCCGCCTCGTCGAAGGCGCGCAGGGCGCGCAGCCGGTCCCGGTAGTCCATGAGGGGCAGGACAGTGGCCCAGGCGTCGGCGTCCAGCGGTCGGCCCAGCCACCTGGGGAGTCTGTCCCAGGTCATCGCGGCCCGCTCCAGCGCGTCCAGTGCGCCGGGTCCGCGCAGGACCCGCGTCCGCTCCTGCTGCGGCAGCCGGTACAGCGCGGCCTGAGCGCCGAGCGTCGGCAGCGACGCCGGAACGTCGGCGGCCGACCGGCGGCGGGAGAGCAGGATGTGCCGGAACAGATCCGCCTGAGCCGCGTTCGCCGGAGCGGGGTGCGTCATCTTCAGGACGTCGGCGAAGCGGACCCCGCCGCCCCGCCCGTCATGGGCGATCACCGCGCGCTCGTCGTACAGCACGCGGACGGCGTCGGCGACACCGCGCTTGACCGGCTTGGGGACGGACCGGCCGTACCGGCGGAACCAGTAGCCGAGCATGCGGCCTGGCTCGTCCGCCCGCCGCAGCACACCGCTGATCACCTGCCGGTTGCCGCCCGAGGTGAACAGGCCGGCGGCGAGCCGCGCCCGCACCAACTCGGCTGCGGCGACGAGGGCGACCGGTCGCAGGCCGTCCCGTTCCGCCGTCCAGTCGATGAATCGGCACAGCCAGCCGTCGTCGTCCAGCGCCACCCGCGCGGCGCGCTCGGCGAACCGGTCGCCGGTGGTCTCGGCGAACCGGTCGCCCGCGGTCAGGCCGTGGACGGCCAGCAGGAACAGTTCCTCCCTGTCGTCCCCGCCCGACTCGGTCAGAGCCGGCGGGGCGACCCCGGGACGGGGCTTGCTCATGGTCGACACTTCTTTCTGCTGCCGGAGCACGCGGTGCGCTGCCGTGGCGAGTGGAGGTCCTCCCGAGAAATGGCCACGACCAACTCGTGACCGCCCCATCGGCGTCAATCGCCGGGCTCGCACCGGGAGGAGCCGCCTTCCCAGACCACGGCAGAGGGTGCCCGGCCTAGGGGGCGTGATTTCGATGGCAGCGGGCAGGCGGTGACGAGAAACGAGACACCGTCACCGCTCCCTTGCTCGAATGCAGCCTGCCACCGACCACTCTGCGATGCCGGATCGGACGGCGCAAGAGAATTGACGAGGCATTAACGCGCTAAGAAGGCGTGACCGGTCGTGGGCGCGCCCGTTAGGACGGCGTTAATACTTGACCTGCACGTCGTACCAGACGCCGGGCGGGGTCCCGGCCGCACCGCCGACTGGCGTCCCGACGTGGTCCTGCTGGACCTGGGAGCGTCCGGCGCCGACGGCGTCGAGTCGATCCGGGGGCTGCGCGACTGGACCGAGGCTCCGATCATCGTGCTGTCCGGCCGGGCGCACAGCAGGGACAAGGTGGCCGCCCTCGACGCGGGTGCCGACGACTACGTCACCGAGCCGTACGACGTGGACGAGCTGCTGGCCAGGATCCGCGCCGTCAGCCGCCGGACTTCCACCGCTGTGACGTCCTGCGGCGTCCGGCTGGGGCCGTGGGTCGTCGACCTCGTCCGCAAGACCGTCACCGGTGAAGGCGGGCGGAGGGCGCATCTCACTCCCACGGAATGGAGCATCCTCGAACTGCTGCTCCGCAGGCCCGGCGAGCTCGTTCCGCACCGCGTGCTGCTGACCGAGGTCTGGGGAACCGACTACGTCGGGCGCACCAACTACCTGCGGGTCTATGTGGCGACCCTGCGCCGGAAGCTGGAGGCGGCCCCGTCGAGTCCCCGGCACCTGATCACCGAACCGGGCCTGGGATACCGCTTCGATCCGTGATCGCCGGGGCGTGCGCTTCGCAGGTCGCGTTTCAATCCCCCTCGCTAAGACCGTGTTAAGAAGGCGGGACTTTGTCTGAACCGTCATTAAAATGAGGTTCGTTCCTGGTTCTTAGGGCGAAGGTGAAGGTCGTGGCGGACGTGGCCCATTGCGCCTGGCCGGGCTGTAAGGGGACGGTCCAGGACGGCTATTGCGACGTTTGCGGATTGGCTCCGCGGCGTGTTCCCGCCGTGGCGCTCACACTGGTTCGAACGCCCGCTCAGGCCGTCCTGATCGACGGGCAGGAGCCGCATCCCCCCGCCAGGCCGCCGAGAGCGGCGCTGGACCTCTACCGGCAGGCCACCGACCTGATGAAGGACGACGTGCTGCCCGCCGCCGCGCGGCTGACCCGGGCCAACGCGGCCGCGCTGGACCACACCTACGGCGCCCGGCGCGGCGCCGCCCAGCACACCGCCGTCGCGATCGCCGCACTCGGCCTCGCGCTGCTCGCGACGCTGCTCGCACTCCAGGTCCTCTTCACCCGTCGTACGCACCGGATGGTCAACCCGTCGGTCGCCACGGCCTCGGCCCTGGTCGTGGCCTTCACCGTCGCCGGGACCGTCCTGTTCGCCGCAGAGGCCGAGCAACTGCGCGTGGCCAAGGAGGACGCGTTCGACTCCGTCCTCGCGCTCACCCAGGCCCGGGCGATCGGCTACGACGCCAACGCCGACGAGAGCCGTTTCCTGGTCGACCCCGAGCGGAGCTCGCGCTACGAGCAGGCGTTCCTGGACAAGTCACAGCAACTCGCGCGACTGCCCCGCGCGACGTTGACGACCTATGACGGGCGGCTCGCCGACGCGATCCAGCGCTACCGCAATGATCATGCCGACCTGGTGTTCGACGGGCTCTACGGGCGCGCTTTCCGTAACATCACCTTTCCCGGCGAACGGGAACGCGCCGAACGGACCATCGCCCTCTATCAACAATACGAACGCGACGACCGCCATCTGCGGGCATTGGCGGCCAAGGGAAACCTGCGCGCCGCCGTGGAGTTCAACACCAGCTACGCCGTCGGCGGCTCCAATCACGACTTCACGGCCTATGACCGGTCACTCGAATCGCTCATCGCACTCAACCACCAGCACTTCGACGCCTCGATCCGCGACGGGCGGCGAGCGCTGCGGGGCTGGAGCTACATACCCGCACTGGCCGTCGTCGTGTGCACCGTTCTCATCGTGACGGGCGTCCGTCCCCGGCTGGTCGAATATCGCGCCTGACCGGCGGAACACCAGGCCATGCCCATACTTGAGAACGGCTGCGGAGGCAGCCGCTCCCGGGCCCGGCCGGGCAGGCGTCAGGATGGCGTCAATATTTCGGGTGACGGCGTAGAGAACGCGTATAGGGCCGCGCTCCCAGCTGAATCTCACCTTACGGTGAGGCTGCGGATGTGTCCGAGGAGCGCGCATCCGCAGCACCTGAAATCGCGGCCCGACAAGCCGCCGAAATGCGGAGGCTCCCAATGGAGCGCTGGGAATCGGCCGGCCGGCGGGGTGGGCGTCCATGACGCGGGTCCTGGTGGTGGACGACTCGCCGCAACTGCTGGCGACCCTCCGGCTCAACCTGCGGGCCCGCGACTACGAGGTCCAGGTCGCGCCGACAGGGAACCGTGCCCTCACCGGCGCCGCGGAATGGCGCCCGGACGTGGTGATCCTCGACCTCGGGCTCCCCGACCTGGACGGCGTCGACGTCATCCACGGCCTGCGCGGCTGGTCGGCGGTGCCGATCATCGTGCTGTCCGGTCGGGCCGGCAGCCGCGACAAGGTCGCCGCGCTGGACGCCGGCGCCGACGACTACGTCACCAAGCCGTTCGGCATCGACGAGCTGCTGGCCCGGATCCGCGCGATCACCCGCCGGGCGCCCGCCGAGGAGGCGCCGCCCAGGGTGGACGTCGGCCGCCACTCCGTCGACCTGGCCGGGAAGATCGTCCATGGCCCGGACGGTACGCGGATCCACCTCACCCCGACCGAATGGGGCCTGCTGGAGGTCCTGGTGCGCAACCCCGGCAAGCTGATCACGCACCGGCGGCTCCTCGCCGAGGTCTGGGGCCCGAAGCACGTCAGCGAGACCAACTACCTGCGCGTCTACCTGGCCACGCTGCGCCGCAAGCTGGAGGACGACCCGGCACGCCCCAGGCATCTGATCACCGAACCCGGCATGGGCTACCGCTTCGACCCCTGACCCCTGACCCCGACTCCGGCCCAGGACCATTTCACCTTCAGGAGCCTTCAGGAGCACGAATGAGAATCCCCCTCGTCCGCGGCGATGAGCCCGTGAAGGGCGCCGCTGAGGAACCCCCCGACGCCAGGGAACGGCACCGGCTGAGCGTGGTGGGCGGGCTGGCCGCCCTGTCCCTTGACGCGATGGCGTCGGTGGCCTACGGCCCGGAGGCCATCGTGCTGGTGCTGGCGCTCGCCGGGGGCGCGGGCATGGGCTTCACGCTGCCGGTCACGCTCACGATCGCGGCGCTGCTGACCGTCCTGACCCTGTCCTACCGCCAGGTGATCGCGGCGTTCCCCGCGGGCGGCGGCGCCTACGGTGTCGCCGGACGGTATCTGGGTCGCCGCGCCTCACTGGTCGCCGCCGCCTCGCTGATCATCGACTACGTGCTCAACGTCGCGGTCTCCGTCGCCGCCGGGGTGGCCGCCCTGACCTCGGCCTTCCCCGAACTCCTGCCGCACACCCCGTGGCTGTGCCTGGCCGTGCTGGGATTGATCACCTTCGTCAACTACCGGGGCATCGCCTACAGTGCGCGGATGTTCATCGCCCCCACGGTCGTCTACGTCGGGGCGATCGTCCTGGTCATCGTGATCGGACTGCTGCGCGACCATCCGGTCGCGACCGAGCACGCGGCCGCCGCGCAGGCGCAGGGACTGCAGACGGTCGGCGTGCTGCTGCTGCTCAAGGCGTTCGCCAACGGCTGCGCCGCGCTCACCGGCGTCGAGGCCATCGCCAACGCCGTCCCGTCCTTCCGGCGGCCGCGCGTCAAACGGGCGCAGCGCGCCGAGGTCGCCCTGGGCGCGCTCCTGGCGGTGATGCTGATCGGCATCGCGCTGCTGATCGAGCGGTTCTCCATCCGCCCGGTGGACGGTGTGACGGTGCTGTCGCAGGTCACCGAGGGGGCCGTCGGGCATGGCGCCGGGTTCTATGTGGTGCAGTTCGCCACCGTCGTGCTGCTCGCGTTGGCCGCCAACACCTCCTTCGGCGGGCTGCCCGTCCTGGCCCGGCTGCTGGCCGCCGACCACCACCTGCCGCACCTGTTCGCGCTGCGCGCCGAACGTCAGGTCCACCGCTACGGGATCGGCTTCCTGGCCGTCACCTCGGCGGTGCTGCTGGTGGCCGCGCGCGGCGACATGAACACCCTGGTGCCGCTGTTCGCGATCGGGGTGTTCGTCGGGTTCACGCTGTCGCAGACCGGGATGGTGCGGCACTGGCTGGCCGACCGGCCGCGCGGCTGGCGGCACAGGGCCCTGCTGAACGGGTTCGGTGCGCTGCTCACCGGTGTCGCCGCCGTCGTGGTGACGATCTCCAAGTTCACCGAGGGCGGCTGGCTGATCCTGCTCGCGCTTCCCGCCCTGGTCGTGCTCATGGAACGGATCGGCCGCGCCTACGGCCGGATCGGCGACCGGCTCGAACTCGGCCGCACGCCGCGTCCGCCCCGGCCGCGCAGGTCCCTGGTCGTCGTGCCGATCGGCGGGGTCAGCGACCTCACCCGCCAGGCCCTCGCCGCCGCGCTCAGCCTCGGCGACCGGGTGATCGCGGTGCGCGTCGTCCACCCCGAGGAGGCCGGCGACCAGCGGCGGTTCCTGACCGCCTGGGAGGAATGGTCGCCGGACGTGGACCTCGTCCTGCTGCACGACGACCGGCTGCGGCTCGTCGAGCCGATCGTGCGGTACGTCCGGGACGCGAGAGAGCGGCACGTGTTCGTGCTCATTCCCGAACTGGAGCCCGAACACCTGTGGCAGCGCGTCCTGCAGAACCAGCGGGGCGCCGTCCTCGCCCACGCGCTGCGACGCGACACCGACGCCGTGGTCTGCCGCTTCCGCGTCCGCCTCGCGCCGCTCCCCGAACCCGCGGCGCCCAGCACCCCCGCCCACCAGCCGGCGGCCACCTGACGAACGGCGATCATGCGCCGGGGTCCGGCGCCGCGCCGTCCTTGTTCCTCGCCGTCTCGTACGCCTGCCGGATCTGGTCCTGCAGGTCCTCCAGCGCCAGGTTCGACACCTCCATGACGTCGGCGGACTCGGGCCGGGCGACCAGACGTGCCATAACTCCACCACCTTCAGAATCGTCGGCACCGCGAATGCCGGGAGGCTTCGCAGTAAGCACCTCCGTCCTCGGCGGGGAAGCGGTCTTGATGGCTTTCTAACGCTCGTTTTCGGTCCTGATGACTTCTTAACGCCGCGGCCTCTTTCCGTCGTCCCGTCGGCGGGTAATGTGCGGGACGTGCGGGCGTATCAGTTAGCGAAGCCATTCCCCGTCGTCCGGCCGGACACTTCTGCCGCGCAGGGTGCCCGGCTGCTGTGCGAGCTCGGGCTGCCGGGATTGATCGTGGTGGACGACGATGGCGAGCGTCCCGTCGCGGTGCTCACCGGGCCGCAGATCCTGTGGTCGATGGTGCCGGGCTATGTCCAGGTCTCCCCGCTCCTGGCGCGCGTCTTCGACGAGCACTACGCCGACGAGCTGTGCGCCGGTCTCGGCGGACGCAGCGTGCGGGACGTCCTCAGGCCGGAGAAGGCGGCCCGGCGGCTCGTCGTGCCCGCCGACGCCCAGGCCATGGAGATCGCGACGTTGATGGCGGAGACCGGCAGCGCGCTCGTGGCGGTCGTCGAGCGCGGTCGCCGGGGGCGGCTGGTCGGCGCCATCACCGTCACGGACCTGTTCGGCCGGCTGCTTCCCGCACCGGGCGGCACCGGGCCGGCGTCTCCCGGCCCCGGGGATCAGGGTGAGCGTGACGCCGCCGCCGGGGTCTGATCGGTCGCATGGTTCAGGGAGGCGTCCTCCAGGTCCAGCAGCCGCTGGACGTCGCGGACGGCGGCCTCGCCGATCTGGCCGGTCTCGTGCAGCCGCCGCAGCTCGGCCGTCTCGACGGCGACCAGGTCGCGGCGCAGGCGGCGATAGTCGGCTCGGCGCGTTCGACGCGGTCCCGCAGGACGACCCGCAGCCGTTCGAGCACGACGCGCGGCGCGGCCTCCACGTCCTCCAGCTCCTGGAGCCTGGCCAGCGCCGCCTGCGCCGTGCGCAGCCTGGCCAGCGTGTACTCGCGCTGGGCGGCCGAGGCGGGCACCGCCACCCCGGTCAGCTGGACCCGCGGGGGGAGGGTGAACCCCTGCACCACCAGCGAGATCACGATGACGGCGGTGGCCAGCACCACCACCGGCTCGCGATGGGGCAGGGCGGCGCCGGTGTCGGTGGTCAGCGGGATCGACAGCGCGGCGGCCAGCGGGACGACGCCGCGCGTTCCCGCCCACGACACCACGGCCGCGACCTGCCAGGAGGGCCGCCGCCCACCCCGCCAGGACCGCAGCGCCGACAGCGGGAACACCCACACCACACGGATCGCGATGAGCGTCACGGCGATCAGCGCCGCGGGCGGCAGCCACGACTCGGCGCTCCGCGACAGCCCGCGGATGAGGGTCGGCAACTGCAGCCCGATCAGGCTGAACACCACGCTCTCCAGCAGGAAGATCACGGTGCCGAACACCGCGCCGAACTGCAGCCGATCCCGGCGTTGGTCAGCGCCGGCGCCTGCCTGCCGAGGATCACGGCCGTCACCACGACCGGCGCATGCGGATGGTGAGCGGAAGAGCGAGGACGAGAGCGTGAAGGGACGCGGTCACATCTGACTGGAACTCGACGTTGAGCCACCGCGAACTCGGGAGCGCGCCCTTCTCGCCCATCGAGCGGACCGATTCCAAAGGCTCGACGACCGTGGCGACCCGCACGCCGTGGACGTCATTGACGCGGTAGTTCTCCCGGAACCCCCGGGAGGCGCGTTCGGCGACGCCGAGCACGGCGTCGTCCGGATCGCGGAGCAAGAAGTCGCAGTGGACGAACCCTTCAGGCCTTATGCCGCCGGCCCGCCGGCCGTCGGGCCACCACACCTGAGCCCGCTTGGAGACCCGGTAGCCCGGCCGAATCCGGCCGATGGCCAGCAGCACCGTCCCGTACGGGTCCCGGACGTCCATGACGTCCCCGGCCGACAGCATCCGCCGTCGCGACTGGTTCCGCTGGACGGTCCGCGCGAGCAGCGCACCGCTCCGCGAGTCGAGAAACGAACGATCGCCCGCGAACGTCAGCGCCGGCGTCCGGAACAACTCATTCGGTGCGGACATCGTCCCCCATTGATAGGGCGTGCACCACGGATCCCGTCAAGAGCCTTAACGAAATCGATGCGCGCATCCGCTGATGCGCCGGGCACCGCCGCTAAAGACGCATACAGAGGTCATCAAAAGGCCGTCAATTCTGTTGCCCAACGGCGAGATGAAGGTCTTCGATGGGGCTCGTCCATGCGTGACATGAGGTTGCTGGAAGGCGCCGTGAACCATATTGCGAGAGCCCTGAACGGGCCGCCGGACCCCGGACCCGCCAGCGTGCCCGCCAGGCCCGGCGTGCCCGGCGTGCCAGGCAGGCCCGGCCTGCCCGGCCTGAACCCGCCGCCGCCTGCCAGCCCCCAAGAGGTGAGGGTCGAGCTCGACCGGCTGCGCCGGATACAGGCGGGATTGCCCCAGGCGACCAGCACCCTGGAGGAGGCCGTCCAGGAACTCGTCGGCCTGCAGGTCGCGGAGGCGTCCTTCACCTCGTTCACCTATTCGCTGGCCATCGCCTACAACCGCCTTCGTCGCCGCGGTGCTGTTCCTCGCCGTCACGCTGACCATGGCCATGATCGTGTTCATGGCGTTGCTCGTCGCCGTGCTGGTGGCGCTGGCGGCCTGGGTCGCGATCGCCACCGTCACCCCCATCAGCGCCGCCATGGCGCGGCTGACGGCCACGATGACCCTGGCGAACCTGAACGCCACCCTCAAATCCGTGGAATCCATGCTCAGCGCCGCGCTCCACACCTGCGCCGGGCTGCTGGGCGCGCTCGTCGCCGGAGACGTCCTCATGGAGGCGGTGCAGGGCGACTGCAGCGGCGTACGCGACCTCGTCAGCGCGACCGTCGACCAGGGACCCATGCTGGCCTGGGGCACGGCCAACCGCGTGGAACGCGACGCCACCGCCTACGGCCTGGGCGGCAAGATGCCCGACGGCGGCTTCTCCAGGTGGGCGAGCCGCGGCCGGGCGACCGGACAGCCCCTCCCGGCAGGCTTTCCGCAGGCCGCAGGCGCCAAGGGCTTCTACGAGACGCAGTACAACGACGGCGGACAGGCCATCACCGGAGGCCTCACGCCCGAGCAGAACCCTGACGGCTCCTACCAGTACCCGTGGGAATGAGGGACGAGTGAACGAGCTCAAGGACGCGCTCGGGTTCGACCCCGAAAAGCTGGCCGAGGACGCCGACGCCTTCTTCGCCCAGCTCCGCGACATGCACCAGGCCAGCACGGAGGTCACCGCCCGCGCCGAGTCGCCCGACCGCCGCGTGGCGGTGGAGTACTCAAGCGCCGACGGCGTCCGGACACTGCACATCGGCCCCCGCGCGATGCGCATGGGCGCCGAGGAACTGGCCGGTACCGTCCTGAGCCTCATCCGGCAGGCCCAGCACGAGGTCGAGACCGAAGGCCAGAAACAGCTCACCGAGTTCCTGCGCGGCAGCTCGCTCATCGACGAGCGCGACGCGATCGGCCAAGGGCTTCGGGACGCCAACGGGGCCGTCCAGCAGAACCTGGCCAACGCGGCGGAGACGCTCGACAAACTCCGGAGCATGATGCGCCGCTGATCCGCTCCGCTGTCGCGCTCCCTCTTGAGCGGATGGAAGCGTCCGACGCCCAAATCGGCGAGCGGGCGCTGCCCGTGATCGGCTGGGGCATCGTCCTCAGCGGCATCCCGTAGTTGTACGCGAAGGTCGGAGTTAGCCGTGAGGATGTTGTAGACAAGCTTAAGAAAATTAAGGTCTGAATATTGATTACTTAAGTGGGTCAAGGTAGAACTAGAGCGTTCATGTTGTCGTAGGCGGGGGCCGAGGGTGGACTGGCAGGAGCTGACGGACCTGACGCACGGGCGGCCGTTCGTGGTGGAGCGGGTTCGCCTGGTGGGCAGTGGTGTCGTGGTCGAGGGGCGGTTCGAGCCGCCGCAGCTGGTTCAGCTCAGCGTCGACGATCAGGTGTTCGTGGCTGCGTTTGTGCGGGCGCACGGTTCGATCAAGGAGATGGAGCGGGTGTTCGGGGTGAGCTATCCGACGGTGAAGTCCCGGTTGAACCGGATCGCCGAGCGCTTGGACTTCGTCGATGTCGACCCGGCGCCCAGCGGCGCCGACGTCGTCGACCGCCTGCGGCGGGGGGAGATCAGCGCCCAGGAGGCGCTGGCCGAGCTGGAGAGAGCCCGGTAGTGCTGGTGAGCGTCAGATGAGTCAGAGGAAAGAGCACCAATGACCGAGCAGCGCCGCCAGATCCTGGAGATCCTGGCCGATGGCAAGATCACCGTGGCCGAGGCCGAGCGGCTGATCGACGCACTCGGACGTGCGCGGCCCGAGTCGCCGCCGGGAACCGCGTCCGGCCCGAAACCCCGGCCCAGGTACCTGCGCGTGCTGGTGAGCTGGACGGACGACTCCGGCGGCGACGGCCCGGGCCGGATCAACGTCCGGGTCCCGCTGCAACTGCTGCGCGCCGGGGTCCGGCTCACGAGCCTCATCCCTCCGAAGGCGCTCGCCAGGGCCAACGCGGAGCTGGACAGGTCAGGGGTGCCGATCGACCTCACCCAGCTCAAGCCGCAGCAGCTCGAAGAGCTGATCGATCAGCTCGACGACGTCACCGTCGACGTCGACGACCCCGACGCCAAAGTGCAGATCTTCTGCGAGTGACACCATATGGGCCCACTTACCGCCGCAAAACCGCCTGGGTACTGTCTCCTTAGGCAGCATCGTCGGTGACGCGGTGCCACACCTCGTACCCAGGGGAAGGCCGGATGTCGGCAGATCCGCCCAGCTCACCCGCGCTGCGCGCGTCCGACGCGGACCGCGACCGGATCATCGAACTGCTGCGCGCCGCCGTAGCCGACGGCCGCCTCGACCCGGTCGAGTTCGACGAGCGGCTGGACGCGGCACTGGCCGCCCGCACCATCGACGCGCTGGCCCCGCTCGTCGCCGATCTGGTCGCGGCGCCAGGCGACGGCGCACTCACGCTGCCGTCCGCTCGGCCGTCGGCCGAACCGCCCGTCGAACTGCTCACGATCAAGGCACGGCACGGCTCGGTGCGCCGCGAAGGCCGGTGGACGCTGCCGCACCGGCTGGCGCTGCGCACCGTGTGGTGCGACGTCATGCTGGACCTGACCAGCGCAGTCCGCAGCGCACCCGAGCTGGTCATCGAACTCCGGGTCAGCGGCGGCAACGTGGAGCTGATCCTCGCGCCGGGCATGGTGGTCGACGCCAACGACCTGTCGGTACGGCACAGCACGCTGGCGATCAGCAAGGACGCGGGCGACGACACGCCCGAGACGCTGCCCGTCCACCTGGTGGGCCGAATGCGCCACGCCCGCCTCGCCACCCGGTGGCAAACGCCCGGAACACCTAAGAACCCGGACACCCCGGTATCCGGACCCTGACGTGTCTTGGAGCTGGTGCCGTGAGACGGGTGGAGCTCAGGAGCAGCAGGCGCAGCCAGGCCCGCAGGACGCGTAGCCGTCGCCCTGAGCCGCGGCGTTGACGTCGGCGGTGGCCCCCGCCGGAGTGGGACGGGCGCAGCAGGCGTCGCCGCGCCAGGCTTGGCGGCCTTCCTTGACCGCGACGGCGGCGATGACCAGCGCGGCGATCGGGTCCGCCCAGGACCAGCCGAACAGGCTGTTGACCGCGAGCCCGACCAGCAGGACGCCTGACAGGTAGGTGCAGAGCAGGGTCTGTCTGGAGTCGGCGACCGCGCTGGCCGACCCGAGCTCGCGGCCGGCCCGCCGCTGCGCGAACGACAGTCCGGGCATGATCGCCAGCGACAGGGCGGCCAGCACCAGCCCGGGCGTGGAGTGCCCGGCCTGGCCGCCGCCGACCAGGGCGCGGATCGAGTCGGCGGTGACGTAGGCGGCCAGCGCGAAGAACGAGACCGCGATGATCCGCAGGGCGCGGTGCTCGCGCCGCTCGACCAGTTCCGGGTCGCGCGCGGAGAACTGCCAGGCGACCGCGGCGGCGGAGGCGACCTCGATCATCGAGTCCAGCCCGAAGGCCACCAGCGCGCCCGACGAGGCGAGCGTCCCGGCGCCGATCGCTACGACGGCCTCGATCACGTTGTAGGTGATGGTGGTGGCCACCAGCAGCCGTACTCGCCGCGCCAGCACTGCCCGGCGGTGCGGTGAGGGGCCCAGCGACAGGACGGTCATCCCCGCGCCCGCCGCTCGGGAGCGCACGCGCCCACCGGCTGATCGGCGGCGGCGCCGTAGCTGGGACAGAGCGCGACGGCGCGGTCGGTGGCGGCCAGCAGGTGCTCGGCCGAGCGCAGCAGGTCCAGCAGTTCCGGGGTCGCGATGAAGTAGAACGACTGGCGGCCCTGCGCGCGGTAGTCGATCAGCTTGCAGCCGCGCAGGCAGGCCAGGTGCTTGGACACCGTCGACTGCGCCAGCCCGAGCTCGCGGGTCAGGTCCACCACCCGGGCCTCGCCCCGCGCCAGCCGCTGCACGATCGACAGCCGGACAGGGTCGGCGAGGGAGTGGAACAGCGCGGCCGCCGGCGCGAGCCCGTCCAACGATGTCATTCCACAATCAGAATCAATCGCCATATCGCGATGATAGCCGTCTGGGGGGATCTAACAAGGGCAGGTCGCTGCCGAAGCCGGGTTCGCGTACGACGGAAGAGCCGTCGTCGTCGGTCGCCCTCATCCTCCTGCGAGCGAACCGCTGCGCCGAGAACGGCCCGGTACGTCCGTCGTCCCCCGTCGCGATCGCGTTCGCGAGGTGCGCTCCAGCGGCCCCCCGCGATGCGAAGAGTTCCGCCCATCGGCGAGATCGCCAGGCTTCTAGATGATTTCAATCAACATTGAAAATCGCGGCCGATGATTCGCTGGAATGGAATATATTTCCTGGGCTAGCATCGCCGGATTGTGGAACTCGCGAGACGCGCCATGCAATGGCGCAGGTGTCTTGGCAGGCGCCTGTTCGGCCTGCTGGTCTTCGCGGTTTTCCTTGCCTATGGTTCACCGTGTGTCCCGTTGGGGCACTCTCATCATGAACACGGGGTCCTTTACGCTGCGGAGACCCATGAGTCACCGGCCACCCCGCCGGCCAGTGCTTCGCCGACGTTGGCGGTCGGCGCCGAGCATTGTCATGTGACCCCGCCGAACGGGGCGTCGCCGGGCTGCCAGCTGACGGGAACGCCAGTCCAGGCACCTCTGCCCATGGCGGACGCCCTGCTCGTCCCTGTGACCACGAGCCTTGGCAGCGGCACGCTGCCCTTGCCTGATGAGCCGTTGAACGGCTTAGGCCTGGCGGGGTACCGCACCGGTGCCGCCGCCTTGGCCGCGATTTGCGTTCTGCGAACCTGATCAGTCGCGTACGCCGACACCGCGTCGGCGCAAAAAAGCATGCTCATGTCATGTTCGCGACTGAAAAGGATCGTCATACCCATGAAGTCGACACGCCGTACCCCCTTGCCGGAAATCCTGGACGTCATCGGGGGAACTCCCGTCGTGGGCCTTCGCAACCTCACGACCCCCGACGAGGCGCAACTGGTCGTCAAGCTGGAGAACGCCAATCCCGCGGGCAGCCTCAAGGACCGGCCCGCCTGGTACATCGTCGAGCGCGCCGAACGGACCGGACGGCTGCGCCCGGGCGGAACGCTCATCGAGTCGTCGTCGGGGAACTTCTCCATCGCGCTGGCGATGATCGGCGCGTCCCGTGGCTACCGGGTGATCGCCGTGGTCGACCCCAAGCTCACCGCCACCAACCGCGGCCTGCTGGAGGCGTTCGGCGCCGAGATCATCACCGTGGACGAACCCGACGACTCCGGCTCGTACCACAAGACGCGCATCGAGCTCGCCAACCGGCTGCATCGCGAGATCCCCGGCTCCTTCCGTCCCGACCAGTGCTTCAACCCGCTCAACAGCGAGGCGCACTACCGCGTCACCGCGCGTGAACTGCTCGCACAGACGCGTCGTCTGGCGGCGATCGTGTGCACCGTCTCCACCGGAGGGCAGCTCGGCGGCATCGCCCGGGCGGTCAAGGAGGACGCACCGCACGTCAAGGTGATCGGCGTCGACGTGCACGGCTCCACGGTCTTCGGCGGCGAGCCCCACGCGTACCTGACCCCCGGCGTAGGGCTGAGCTGGACGCCGTCCAACCTGCCGGACCTGTCGCTGGTGGACGAGGTGTACCTGGTCACCGACCAGGACGCCTTCCGCGCCTGCCGCACCCTGGTGCGCTCCGAAGGGCTGCTCGCCGGCGTCTCCACCGGCGCCGCGCTCACCGTCGCGCTCAGCGAAGCCATGGAGGGCAAGCCCAACCAGCAGGTGGCCTTCCTCGCCGCCGACCGCGGTGAGCGTTACCTGGCCACGGCCTTCAACGACGACTGGCTGAAGGCTCACGACCTCACCACCGACGCTGACCCGGAAGGGCTGCGGCGACGTGCGCGGCAGCTCGCCCCGCACTCCACCAGGCCGGCCGTGGAATGCGCGAACTACCTGCCGGATCTGGCGGCCGAACTCGGTTCTCCGACGCTCGTGCTGGCCCGCTCCGAATGGCGGTGAAAGGGTGCTGACGCTTCTCCGCGAACGCTCGTTCCGGCGCCTGTGGCTGAGCCACTCGGCCTCGGCCGCGGCGACCGGAATGATGCCGACGGCGCTGACGCTCGCCGTCCTGGACGGACCCCACGGCCTGTCCGCGCTCGGACTCGTCCTCGGGGCACGGACCCTCGGGTTCGTCCTCGGCTCACTGCCCGGCGGCGTCATCGCCGACCGTTACCCGCGCACGGCGGTGCTCGCGACCTCCAGCGCGGTACGAGGCGGTGCGACCGCGGTGGTGGGCCTCGCCGCGGGCCTGCCCGTGGTGGCCGTCTGTGTCGCCATCGGCTTGGCGGGCGCGGGCGAGGGCACCTTCCGCAGCGCCTACCAGGCACTCGTCGCCGACCACATCGACAAGGACCGGCTGCAGGAGGCCAACGCCGCCACCACGCTCAGCCTGCGGATCTGGCTGGTCGGCGGGCCGACCGCGGCCGTGGCCCTGTACGCCGAGTTCGGCCGGGGCTTCAGCCTCACGGCTGCGGCCCTGCTGTGGTTCGGCTCCGCGGTACTCGCCGCGACCGTCCCGGCGAAGCGCACGACCGAATCGGAACAGAGCACCACCATGCTGACCGAGTTCCGGGACGGGCTGCGCGAGGCGCGCCGCCATCGCTGGTTTCTCGCCGGTCTGGGCGCGCTGGTCGCCTGGCTCGCCCTCGGCGAGGCCGCCAAGTACGTGATGCTGCCCGTGGTGAGCAGGGAGAGGTTCGGCTCCACCGCCCTGATCGGCCTGGCACTAGGCGCCTACTCGGCCGGAGCGATCGCGGGCGCCCTGCTGATGAGCCGGTGGAGACCACGACGCGTCGGGATCCCCGCCATGATCATGCTCGGGAGTTACGGGCTCGTCCCGCTCTCCCTCGCCTACGCCTCTCAGAGCTGGGTCATCATCGCCGCCTGCGCCATCGGCGGGATAGGAATCGAGGTGTTCAACATCCCGTGGTTCACCGCCATCCAGCGCGAGGTCCCCGGCCATTTGCAGGCCCGGATCTCATCGCTGGACTTCCTCGTCTCCTACGGAATGAGCCCCGTCGGCTTCGCCCTCATCCCACCCATGGTGGACGCCGCCGGCGCCCAGAGCGTGCTCACGACCGCGGGTCTTCTGGTCATGGGCAGCGCCCTCGCCGCGATGCTCGTCCCGGGTGTGACGAGGTTCAGCGACCCGCGCAACAAGGAAGTGGAGCGACCTTTGGTGGTCACCACCGGATAGCCGCCGGTCCGGGCCGGGATGTGGGCGTTGATCGGCACCCGCCCACGGACCCGACACTGCCGGCCGCGGGACGGACCATTTAGTCGACGGAGCTTTCCAGCCATCGGCCGTCCCGCATGACCGTACGCCCGACGAATTCGTGGAAGCCGTTCCAGACCTGGATTCGCCGGGGTTGCAGGCGCAGGTAGACGAACCTGCCCTCCGGATGGTTACGCGGGTCTGTGGAAACCTCGGCGTAGCGCTCGGCAATTTCGACGTTGATGTCGGGGACATCGATAGGCGACGCGCCGGCGTCGATCATGACGACGTCGGTGGTGTCGCCGAGAGCGACCCTGCCCCGCGGGTGAGCTTTGATGTTGGCGACAGTCCTGCTGCCGGCAAAGGTCGCGGTGTACAGAACCGACCCGTCCCAGACATAGGCGACCGGGATCAGGTGCGCGCCACGACCGTCACTGCCGGTGGCCAGCCACATCTGGAAGCCGGATTCGAGCCGCTTGCGAGCACAGGCCCGCCGCTCGGCCAGGCTGCGCGGGACCGGGATGAGTTCTTCGCCGACGACCACGACGATCCTCCTTCACATTCACTTAGGCGCAAGTTCCTCCCCCTGCCGGGGGTCTACTCCTAAGACGAACGGCGTATCGCACGTCGCGACACATCGCTGGAGAATTCACGGGCGAGTAGCAGCCGTGGAAGTACCGGACGCCGTGGGTGCGGAGGATCCACCGGCGGGACGGTCCACTACCTCACCGGCGCGTCGCGAACGCTCGCAGGGGGCGATGAAGACCCGATGCCCGGCCTGCGGGTAAGGCCGGGCCGGTGGTTCCGGCATGGGCTCGCGGGCGTGGATTCCTGTGGTCGAGGTCGAGGTCGAGGTCGAGGTCGAGGTCGAGGTCGAGGTCGACGGTTCGCGGCTGGGCGGCGCTCATGGGTGCTCGCTGCGGGCGTCCTGGGTGAGGGAGGGGGTGAACGTGCCGTATCGGCCGCGGTAGAAGATCAGCGGTCCGGTGTTCGCGCGGGTCTCCAGGTGGTGGACGCGGGCCACGACGATGTCGTGGTCTCCTGCCGGGTGGTGTGTCTCGACGTCGCATTCGAGCCAGGCGATGGATTCGTCCAGGATCGGTAGGCCCGACGGGGACGCCGTCCAGGACAGGCCGCGGAACTTGTCGCCTCCCGAGGAGGCCAGCCTGCGTGAGGTCTCGTGCTGGTGCTCGCCGAGGATGTTGACGCAGATCCGCCCGCTCCGGCGCAGCCGCGGCCAGGTCAGGCTGGTGTGCGCGACGCAGAACGACACCAGCGGGGGGACCAGCGAGACCGAGGTGAACGAGTTGACCGCGAGGCCGGTCGACGCTCCTTCGCTCAGTCCCGTGACGGCCGCGACACCCGTCGCGAAATGCCCCAGCGCCGCGCGGAGTTCAGCCTGCGACGGCTCGACGGAATGCGTCGTCATCGCCCTCCTCTCCGAACCTTTCCCGGCGTGACCCGGCCATCTTCCGAGCCCGCGCTAAAAATGTTCTTAATGTGCGGTGTCCGGCATTCTCCCGGCCGCTCCAATTTTTGGGGGAGTTTTAGCGGGGCTGGTTAGCGTGGCCGCGGAAATGGAGCGACGGTCGGATGGGAAGGGGTGCTCAATTGGAGCGGAGTCCGGTACGGATTCTCTCGGCCGGGACGGCTGTACCCGGGCCGCCGATCGACACGGCGGCACTCGCCGACCGATTCGGAATGGACGGTCTGTGGCGGCAGTGGGTGGAGACCTTCATCGGCACCCGCTCGCGCCATCTCGCGATCGACCTGGCCACCGGGGAGCAGCGGCAGACGCTGGCGGAGCTCGGCGCGCTGGCCGCCGGGCGGGCCCTGGCGCGGGCGGGCGAGTCCGCGCAGGAGGTGGACGCGATCGTGCTCGGCACCGCGACGCCCGACACGCTGATGCCGACCGCCGTCAACGTGATCGCCGATCGGCTGCGGATCGACGACGTGCCCACCTACCAGCTGCAGTCCGGCTGTTCGGGCGCCGTGCAGGCCCTCGACGTCGCGGCGGCGCTGCTGGGCGGCGGCGCGGTGCGCACCGTCCTGGTCCTGGGCGGCGACGTGATCGCCAAGCACTACGACGTCACCGCCGACCTGGCCGCGCTGCCGCCGGCCGAGCTCGTCAACTACGTGCTGTTCGGGGACGGGGCGGGCGCGGCCGTGCTGACGACGCGGGACCGGCCGGACGCGCCGGTGCTCCGGGCCGTGCGGACCCGGCTGGCCGGGCTGGACCGGGCGCCCGGCCAGATCCTCAACTGGTACGGCCTGGCCGACCGGAACAGCGCCGTGGCTCCCGCCGCCGAGGACTACAAGGCGATCGAGGAACTGGTGCCGGTGCTGGCCGAGGACGTGATCGCGGACCTCCTGGACGACCTCGGCTGGGACCGCGGCGAGGTCGACTACCTGCTGCCGCCGCAGCTGTCTGCGGTGATGACCGCCAAGATCACCGAGAGGCTCGGCCTGCCGTCGGCCAAGGAGGTCTCGTGCGTCGAGCACACCGGCAACACCGGCAACGCGCTGCTGTTCTTCCAGCTGGAGATGTTGCTGGAGACCATGACCGCGCCCGCCAGGGCGGTCGCCGCGGCCATCGAGTCCAGCAAGTGGATCAAGGGCGGCCTCGCACTGGAGTTGACGTGAGCGCCGCGTCCCCGGACGGCGCCGGGCGGAGGAAACCGTGCTGACCAGAGCCGAATTCGTCGAGCTGCTCCAGGACGAGATGGGCCTTGAGATCACCGAACAGGACCTGCCTCGCGATTTCGACGAGGTCGCCGGCTGGGACTCGGTGCACCTCCTGACCATTCTGCTGCTGCTGGAGAAACGATCGGAGCGTCCGTTGTCGCTGCCCGACTTCCTCGACGTGGGAAATCTGGAATCGATTTATCGGCTGGTGACCCGGTGACGGTGCGGCCCTTTCCGCCGCAGCGGCGGCACACGCTGTTCTTTCTCGACCAGATCCGCGATTTCTCGCCGGTGTTCCTCGGCACCGAGGTGGACGCGACGGCGATCGGGGCCTCGCGCGACGCGGCGCGCCGGGACGGCCGGCGGCTGTCGGTCGTCGCGCACGTTGTGCACGCCGCGGCGGGGGTGCTGCGCAAGCACCCACTGGCCAACGCGGCGATCCAGGGCCGCCTCGACCCGACGGTCGCGACCTTCGACACCGTCAGCGCCAAAGTCACGCTCGACCGGACGCTGGACGGCCATCGCGTGGTGCTGGCCACGGTGATCCCGGAGCTGGAGGACGCCTCGCTCGCCGACGTCCAGGAGCACCTGGACCGGGCCACGGCGGCCGACCCGGACACGGCGCCGGAGTTCGCCGGGATCCGCGCGCTGGGCCTGGCGCCGTGGCGGGCCGCGCTGGAGCGGTTCCGCGAGGCGGCGGCGCAGCTCCACAACAGGCCGGCGGTGACCGGCACGTTCAGCGTCACCTCGCTGGGCCACCGCGCGGTGGACGGCTTCCACTCCGTCGGCGGCACCACGATCACGCTGGGCGTCGGCCGGATCCTGGACCGTCCGGTCGCCCGGGACGGCGCCGTCGCGATCGCCCCGGTGATGCGGTTGTCGCTGGCCTTCGACCACCGGGTCGTCGACGGCGCCGAGGCCGCGGACGTGCTGACCGAGATCAAGGACGCGCTGGAGGAGGGGCCGAGATGAACGATCTGGACGAGCTGAAGCGGCTGGTGGTCGCGCACGCGATCTCGCAGAACCTGCCCGCGGACCACTACGGGCCGCTGCTGGACCGGATCACCGCCGACGAGGGCGACGCCCCCGGCACGTGGGCGCACGAGTGGATCGCCGAGGGGGAGCGGCTGGACGCGGCGGGGGAGACGCTGGCCGCCTGCCAGCACTACGTCATGGGCCGGTTCCCGTTCGTGGACGGCCCGGGCCGCAAGCGCGCCCTCGACCGGGCCGTCGAGGCGTTCGACCGCTGGCGCCACGCCCATCCGGGGATCGAGCCGGTGACGGTCGAGGTGGCGGGCACGCCGGTCCGGGTGTGGTGCGCGGGGCTGTCGGCGGAACGGCACCGTCCGCTGCTGGTCATGACCGGCGGGATCGTGAGCCCGAAGGAGCAGTGGGGGCCCGTCCTGCCGCAGATCGCCGCGTTCGGCTTGGCGGGCGTGGTGGCCGAGCTGCCGGGCGTCGGCGAGAGCCCGCTGCGGTACGGGCCGGACGGCTGGCGGCTGTTCCCCGCGATCCTGGACGCGCTCGCCGGCCGCGCGGACGTGTCGCAGGCCTATCTGCTGGCGCTCAGCTTCAGCGGGCATTCGGCCATCACCGCCGCGCTCGCCGATCCGCGTGTCCGGGGGCTGGTCGGCAACGGCCCGCCCGTCCACGACTTCTTCACCGACACCGCCTGGCAGCGGCGGGTCCCCAAGACGACGGGCGACACGCTGGCGCATCTGACGGGTGTGCCGCCGGACGAGGTGTTCGGGCACGTCCGCGACTGGGCCCTGGACGACGCGCGGCTGCGCGAGCTGGCGATCCCGCTGGCCGTGGTGACCGCCGCCCGCGACGAGATCATCCCGCCGGGCGACACCGAAAGGCTTCGCCGCAACGTGCGTGACCTGCGGCTGATCGAGCACGACGACGTGCACGGCGCACCCGCGCATCTGGCCGAGACACGGCTGTGGAGCCTGCTGGCGGTGCTGGAGATGTGGCCGGACGCCGATCCGGCCGTCAAGGCGCGGCTGGCCGCCGCGCTGGAGGCGGCACGCGCGCGGGCGGGCGCATGACGGCGGGCGGGTCCGGCGGCGCGGTCGCGACGGGCGCCGAGTGGCTGCGGCAGTTCGCCCCGGCCGCGGGCGGTGCGCCGACCCTGGTGTGCCTGCCGCACGCCGGCGGGTCCGCCGCCTTCTTCGCCCCGCTCGCCAGGGCGCTGTCCCCGGCGCTGCGGGTGCTGGCCGTCCAGTACCCGGGACGCCTCGACCGGCGCGACGAACCGCCCGTCGAGGACGTGCGGGAACTCGCCCGGCGCATCGCCGGGGCGCTGGCCGCCGACGCCGCCGGTGCGGGCGGCGGACCGCTGGCGTTCTTCGGGCACAGCATGGGCGCGCTGGTGGCGTACGAGACGGCCCTGCTCGGCGAGCGCGGTCACGGGCCGGTCCCCGACCGGCTGTTCGTCTCGGCCGCCCGCGCCCCCCACCTGGCGCGGGTCGAGGACGCCGTCGTGCGGGCCGACCGGTCGCTGCTGGACGAGGTGCTGTTCCTCGGCGGGACCTCCCCGGCCGTGTTGACCGACCCGGACCTGCGCGCGCTGATCCTGCCCGCCCTCCGCGCCGACTACCGGGCGTTGCGCGGATACACCGCCGCGCCCGGCACCGCGGTCGGCTGCCCGGTGGTGGCCCTGACCGGCGACGACGACCCCCGGGTCGCCGTGGCGGAGGCGCGGGCCTGGCGGGAGCACACTCCCGGCCCGTTCGAGCTGCGGGTCCTGCCCGGCGACCACTTCTACCTGATTCCCCGGCTGCACGAGGTCGCGGACGCCGTCCGCGCGGACTTCCCAGGAGGACGACGGTGAGCTGGTACGACGAGACGGCGGCCGGCCCCGTCGCGGTGATCGGTGTCGCGTGCCGGTTCCCCGGCGCGGACGGCCCGGACGCCCTGTGGCGGCTGCTGGAGGAGGGCCGGCACGCCATCGGCGAGATCCCCGCCGCGCGGGCGGCCTCGTCGGCGGCGTTCGAACGGCTCGCGGCGGACGCGCCCGCCCTGCGGTACGGCGGCTACCTGGACGACATCGCCGGGTTCGACGCGGAGTTCTTCGGCGTCTCGCCGCGCGAGGCCGCCGCGATGGACCCGCAGCAGCGGCTCGTCCTGGAGCTGGCCTGGGAGGCCCTGGAGGACGCGGGCGTCGTGCCCGCCGACCTGGGGGGCACCGCCACCGGCGTCTTCGTGGGCGGCATGGCCGACGAGTACGCGGCGCTGTCGCGTCCCGCGGCGGTGGGGCGGCACACGCTGACCGGCACGACCCGCGGCGTCATCGCCAACCGCGTGTCCTACCTGCTGGGGCTGCGCGGGCCCAGCGTCGCGGTCGACAGCGCGCAGTCGTCGTCGCTGGTCTCGGTGCACCTGGCGTGCCAGAGCCTGCGGCGCGGCGAGTCGCGGCTGGCGCTGGCGGGCGGGGTCAACCTGATCGTCGATCCGGGCGGGACGTCCGCCGTCGCGGCGTTCGGGGGATTGTCTCCCGACGGGCGGTGCCACACCTTCGACCGCCGGGCCAACGGGTACGTGCGCGGCGAGGGCGCGGGACTCGTCCTGCTCAAGCCCCTCGACGTCGCGCTCGCCGACGGCGACGAGGTGTACGCCGTGATCCGCGGCAGCGCGGTCAACAACGACGGCGCGACCGGCGGGCTCACGGTGCCGGACGCGCGGGCGCAGGCGGAGGTCGTCCAGGCCGCCTGCGCCGCCGCCGGGGTGAGCCCGGCGGACCTGCACTACGTGGAGCTGCACGGCACCGGCACCCCCGTCGGCGACCCGGTCGAGGCGGCCGGTCTCGGCCTGGCCCGCGGCGAGGGCGTTTCGCTGCTGGACGTCGGTTCGGTGAAGACCAACATCGGTCACCTGGAGGGCGCGGCGGGCATCGCCGGGCTCATCAAGACGGTGCTCGGCGTGCACCGCCGCAGGCTGCCCGCCAGCCTCAACTTCAGCGACCCGAACCCGGCGATCGACCTGGCCGGGTTGCGGCTGCGCGTGCGGGACGCGTCGGGCCCCTGGCCCCGGGAGGACGAGCCGCCGCTGGCGGGGGTCAGCTCGTTCGGCATGGGCGGCACCAACTGCCACCTGATCGTCGGCGCGGCTCCGGCGGACGCGGCCCCGACGGGCGCGGCTCCGGTGGGTCCGCGCGGGAACGGCCGGGCCCCGGCCGCGGGCGGGCGCGGCCCGCTCGTCCTCAGCGCGAGGTCCGCGACGGCGCTGCGCGACCTCGCCGGTCGCCTCCGCGACCTGGTGGACGAGCACGGCACGGTGCCGGACGGCCTCGCCCGCGCCCTCGCGACCACGCGCACCGCGTTCGACCACCGCGCCGCCGTCTCCGGTGACGCTCCCGCCGGGCTCGGCGCGCTCGCCGCCGGACGATCGGCGGCCGGGGTCGTCACCGGCACGGCACGTCGCGTCCCGGTCGCCGTGCTGTTTCCCGGGCAGGGCAGCCAGCGGCCCGGCATGGGGCGCCGGGCGCACCGCGAGCACCCGGCGTGGCGGGCCGCGTTCGACGAGGTCGCCGCCGTCCTGGACGAGCGCCTCCCGCGCCCGCTCACCGAGGTGGCCTGGGCCGGGCCCGGCACGGCGGAGGCCGCCGCGCTCGACCGGACGGCCTTCACCCAGCCCGCCCTGTTCGCCGTGGAGGTCGCCACCTTCCGGCTGCTGGAGTCGCTGGGACTGCGTCCCGGCTTCGTCGCGGGCCATTCCATCGGCGAGGTCGCCGCCGCGCACTGCGCCGGGATGCTCACGCTGGAGGCCGCGGCCGACCTGATCGTCGCGCGCGGGCGGCTGATGGACGCGCTGCCCGCCGGTGGCGCGATGCTCGCGCTCGGCGCCGGTGAACACGAGGCCGGCGAGCTGCTCGGAGCCGCCGGCGGCGTCGTCGCGCTCGCCGCCGTGAACGGCCCGTCCTCGGTGGTGGTCTCCGGTGAGCACGCGGACATCGAACGGATCGGCGCGCTCGCCGCCGAACGCGGCCTGCGGACCCGTGCGCTGCGCGTCGGCCACGCCTTCCACTCGCCGCTGATGGACCCGATGCTGGACGCCTTCCGCACCGTGCTGGAAGGGCTCGACTTCGGCGCCGCCCGCATCCCGTTCGTGTCGTCCCTCACCGGAGAACGCGTTGAGACGACCGGCCCGGACTACTGGGTCGAGCACGCCCGGCGGGCGGTGCGGTTCGCCGACGGGCTGCACCGCCTCCATGCCCTCGGCGCCGGGATCTTCGTGGAGTCCGGGCCCGGCACCGCGCTCAGCGGCATGGGCCGGGAGGTCGCCGCCGGGTGGGAGACGGGCGCCGCGTTCGTGCCCGTCCTCGGCAAGGCCGACGACGTGGAGACGGCGGTCGGCCGCCTGTTCACCGAGGGCGTCGCCGTCGACTGGGACGCCTGGTTCCCGCCAGGCGGTCCCCGCGTGAAGCCGCCTACGTACCCGTTCCAGCGCGAGCGCTTCTGGCTGGATTCGATTCCGGAACCGGAGCCGCGACGTGCGGCCGCGCTCGCGGCGCATTCCGTCGCGGAGGGCGACACAGCCCAGGCGGCCGCCGTGGACGTGGAACGTCTCGTCCTGGACGAGGTCGCGGCGGTGCTCGGTCACGGTGACCCGGACCGCATCGCCCGGGACGCGGTGTTCCGCGACCTCGGCTTTGACTCCCTCGGCCTGGTCGACCTGCGCGAACGTCTCGGCGCCGCGCTCGGCACGGACGTCCCCGCGGCCACGCTCTTCGCCCATCCCACGATCGACGAACTGGTCGTCCACCTCAGCGTCGGCACCGAGCCGGAGACCGTGCCCGCGGTCGTGGCGGAGGTCGTGGATGACGATCCGGTGGTGATCGTGGGTATGGGGTGCCGTTTTCCGGGTGGTGTGGAGTCGCCGGAGGACTTGTGGGAATTGGTGGCCGACGGTGTGGACGCGACCGGCGAATTCCCTGGTGATCGGGGTTGGGATGTGGAGGGTCTGTTTGATCCGGATCCTGATCGTCGAGGGCGGTCGTATACGCGGCGTGGCGGGTTTTTGTTGGATGCGGGTGGTTTTGATGCGGGGTTTTTCGGGTTGAGTCCGCGTGAGGCGTTGGCGACTGATCCGCAGCAGCGTTTGTTGTTGCAGGTGGTGTGGGAGTCGTTGGAGCGTGCGGGAATTGATCCGACCTCACTGAAAGGCACGGATACCGGCGTCTTCATCGGCGCCACCTCATCCGACTACGCGCCTCGCCTGGACGAAGGCGGAGGCGGCAGCACGGACGGATACCTCCTCACGGGCGGCACCGTCAGTGTCGCGTCGGGGCGGATTGCGTATGTGTTGGGTTTGGGTGGTCGTGCGTTGACGGTGGATACGGCGTGTTCGTCGTCGTTGGTGGCGTTGGATTTGGCGGTGGGTGCGGTGCGGTCGGGTGAGTGTGGTCTGGCGTTGGCCGGTGGGGTGGCGGTGATGGCGACGCCGGGGATGTTTGTGGAGTTTTCGCGGCAGCGGGGGTTGTCGCCTGATGGGCGGTGCCGGGCTTTTGGTGCGGGCGCTGACGGCACGGGGTGGGCCGAGGGCGTCGGCGTGCTGGTGGTGGAGCGTTTGTCGCGTGCCCACCGAGAAGGGCATCGGGTGTTGGCGGTGGTGCGTGGTTCGGCGGTCAATTCCGATGGGGCGAGTAATGGGTTGACGGCTCCGAATGGGCGGGCGCAGGAGGCGGTGATCGGTCGGGCGTTGGCGGATGCGGGGTTGGGGCCTGCGGATGTGGATGTGGTGGAGGGCCATGGGACGGGGACGCGGTTGGGTGATCCGATCGAGGCACAGGCGTTGATCGCGGCTTATGGGCGCGAGCGCGGGGATGGTCCGTTGTGGTTGGGGTCGTTGAAGTCGAATGTGGGGCATGCGCAGGCGGCTGCGGGTGTGGGCGGGGTGATCAAGATGGTGATGGCGTTGCGGCGTGGGGTGTTGCCGCGCACGTTGCATGTGCAGGAGCCCTCGCCGCTGGTGCGGTGGGACGGTTCGGGGGTGGCGTTGCTGCGCCGGGAGCGTTCCTGGCCTGCGCGGGAGGGGCGGGTTCGGCGTGCGGGGGTGTCCTCGTTCGGGATCAGCGGCACCAACGCCCACATCATCCTCGAAGAGCCTCCCGCATCCCCCGCCGACGCCGCGCAGCCGGTCGAGGGCCCGGCGCCGCCCGTCCTGCTGTCCGGGAACGGGCCCGATGCGCTGCGCAGGCAGGCCGCCGCGCTCGCCGACCATCTGACCCGCCACCCCGACCTCACGGCCGACGCGGTCGCCGGAACCCTCCTGACCCGGGCGCGGTTGTCGCACGGCGCGGCCGTGGCGGCGGACGACACCGGCACGCTGTCCCAGGCGCTGCGCGCCCTCGCCGCAGGCGAACCCCACGAAGCCGTGCTCACCGGCGAGACCACACCCGGCAGAACCGTCTTCGTCTTCCCCGGACAAGGGTCGCAGTGGCCGGGGATGGCGCGGGCACTCCTGGACGCCGACGCGGTGTTCCGTGCCGAGATCGAGGCGTGCGCCGCCGCTCTCGCCGAGCACACCGACTGGTCGCTGCTCGCGGTGCTGCGCGGCGAACCGGGCGCGCCCCCACTGGAACGGGTGGACGTCGTCCAGCCCGCTCTCTTCGCGGTCATGGCGGCCCTCGCCGCCGTGTGGCAGGGCGCGGGCGTGCGTCCCGATGCGGTCGTCGGCCACTCGCAGGGGGAGATCGCCGCCGCGTACGTCGCGGGCGCGCTCGGCCTGGACGACGCCGCGCGCCTGGTGGCGCTGCGCAGCAAGGCCCTGACCCGGATCGCGGGCGGCGCCGGGATGGCGTCCGTCGCGCTCGGCGCGGCGGACCTGGAGGACTGGCCCGGCGACATCGAGGTCGCGGTCCGCAACGGCCCGCGCTCCACCGTCGTCGGCGGCCCCGACGCGGCGCTGGCGGAACTGCTGGCCTGGTGCGAGGAGCGGGGCGTCCGCGCGCGCCGCGTCCCGGTGGACTACGCCTCGCACACCCGGCAGGTCGAGCCGCTCCGCGACCATCTCCTGGAGACCTTCGCCGCGGTGCGACCGGGGCCGTCCGGGACCGCGTTCTACTCCGCGGTGACGGGCGACCGCGCCGAGACCACGGCGCTCGACGCCGCCTACTGGTACCGCAACCTGCGGGAGACCGTCCGGTTCGACCGGGCCGTCGCGGCGCTCGCCGACGCGGGGCACACCCGGTTCGTGGAGGTCAGCCCGCATCCGGTGCTGACGACCGCGATCGAGGAGGCGTTCGCCGAGCGGGACGCGGGGCCGGTGTGCGTCACCGGCACCCTGCGCCGGGACGAGGGCGGCCCGGACCGGCTGCGACGGTCGCTGGCCGCGGCGCACCTCGGCGGCGCACCCGTGGCGTGGGCACGGCCGGGCGACGGCGCGACACCGGCGGCCGAGCTGCCGACCTACCGGTTCGAGCGCCGACGTTACTGGCTGAACGCGACGTCCGCGCCGAGGGCCGCCGCCCGGTCGGGGCACCCGTTGTTCGGCGAGCCCGTCCAGCTGGCCGACGGCGACACCGTGCTCGCCGGGCGGCTCGACGACCGCGCCTACCCGTGGCTGGCCGACCACCGCGTGCTCGGCACGGTGATCGCCCCGGGCGTGCTCCTCGCCGAGGCGGTCGCCCACGCGGGCGGGCTGGTCGGCTGCCCGGAGGTCCGCGAGCTGACGGTGCGGGCGCCGCTCGTCCCGCCCGCCGAGACGCAGATCCGCGTGGGCGGCCCTGATGGCGCGGGGCGGCGAACCGTCACGGTGCACTCCCGGACGGACGGGGCCGCCGCGTGGATCGAGAACGCCCGAGGCGTGCTCGTCCCGGACGCGTCAGGCCGGCTCGACGCGCAGCCGGCGGCATGGCCGCCCCCCGGCGCGGAACCCGTCGATGTCACCGGCCTGTACGAGGACCTGTTCCGTTCGGGCTACGACTACGGGACCGCCTTCCAGCGCCTGACGGCGGCATGGCGCGAGGGCGCGGTTCTGCACGCCGAGGTGGAACTTCCCGAGGAGCAGGACGCCGGCGGCTTCGTCCAGCACCCCGCGTTGCTGGACGCGGCGCTGCACCCGGTGGTGGGTCTCCTCGCCGGGGACCGCCCGCTGCTGCCGTTCGCGTTCGAGGGGCTGCGCCTCACCGGCGGGCGTGCGGCGCGCACGTTGCGCGTGCGGGTGGAGCCGCTCGCCGAGGCGCGCGTCCGCCTGGGCTTCAGCGACGGCGAGGGCGCGGTCGTGGGGGAGATCGCGTCCTTGGCGTTCCGTCCCGCCGATCTCGATGCCGTGGCGGGCGCCGTCCCGGTGCACCGGATCGAGTGGGTGGAGGCCGCCCCGGCGGCCGCGGACGGCGCGGCTCCGGCGAGCGCCGCCGTGCTCGCGGGCTTCGGGGACGTGGCGGGCCTGGTCCAGGACGCCGGGATCATCGAGGAGCCGGGCGCCGTGGGGCGTCCGGTCGTCCTGGTGCCGGTCGGCGGGACCGGCGACGGCCCGCCGGTGCCCGCGGCCCACGACCGTACCGCCGCCGTGCTGGGCCTGCTGCGCCGGTGGATCGACGATCCCGCGCTGGAGCCGACCCGGCTCGTCGTGGTGCTCGGCGCGGGCGGGGCGGCCGACCTGAGCGCCGCTCCGGTGCGCGGGCTGCTGCGCACCGCCGCGTCGGAGCATCCCGGACGGTTCGCGCTCGTCGAGACCGACGCGCCCGCGCCCGCCGCGCTGCTGGCAGGCGCCGTGGGCGGGGCGGAACCGGAGGCGGCGGTCCAGTCCGGAAGGGTGCTCGTGCCGAGGCTCGTCCCCGGCGACCTGCCCGCCGAACCCGCCGCGCCCGCCGCCGCCCGCGGCGGCGGCACCGTCCTCGTGACCGGCGGCACCGGGACACTCGGCGCGCTGATCGCCCGCCACCTCGTGTCCACCGCGGTCGCCGCCGCGGCGGATCCGCCGCACCTGCTGCTGGTCAGCCGGTCCGGCCCGGACGCCCCGGGCGCCGCCGACCTGGCCGCCGAACTGCGCGCACTGGGCGCCGGCGTCACGGTGACGGCCGCCGACCTGGCCGACCGCGCCGCCGTGGCCGAGCTGATCTCCTCCGTGCCCGCCGGGCGTCCGCTGCGCTCGGTGGTGCACGCCGCCGGGACCCTCGACGACGCCACCGTCGCCGAGCTGAGCGAGGAGCGGCTGCGCACCGTGCTGCTCCCCAAGGTCGACGCGGCTTGGCACCTGCACGAGCTGACCGCCGGGCTTCCCCTTGAGGACTTCGTGCTGTTCTCCTCGGCCGTCGCGACGACCGGCGCGCCCGGCCAGGCCAACTACGCCGCCGGGAACGCCTTCCTGGACGCCCTCGCCGCCCACCGGCACGCCCGCGGCCTCCCCGCGCGGTCCCTCGCCTGGGGGGTGTGGGACGAGACGAGCGCGATGACCCGGCAGGTCGGGACGTCCGGCCGCGCCCGCCTGGCCCGGTACGGCGTCGGTTCCGTCCCGACCGGCCACGCCCTCGCCGCCTTCGACCGCGCCCCCGGCCCGCACACCGTCGTCTCGCTCCCGGACCAGGTCGTCCTGCGCGGCGAGGCGGCGGCGGGACGGCTGCCCGCCCTGCTGTCCGCGCTCGTCCCGACGCTCCCGGCCGCGCGGCGCGGCGGCGCATGGCCCGAGCGGCTCCGCGCCGAACCGCCGCACGAGCGGCCGCGCACCCTCCTGGCACTGCTGCGGGACCAGGTCGCGGCCGTCCTCGGTCACGAGGACCCCGCCGGTCTCGACGCCGACCGCGCGTTCAAGGAACTCGGCTTCGACTCCCTCACCGCCGTGGAGCTGCGCAACCGGCTCAACGCGCTGACCGGCCTGACCCTGCCCGCCACCGTCGTGTTCGAGTTTCCGACCGTCGCGGCGCTCGGCGAACACCTCCTGGAGACCCTCACGGCGCAGAGCTCGCCGAGCCCGGCGGCCGGCACCGAGCCGGAGACCGCGTCCGCGGTCGTGGCGGAGGCCGTGGATGACGATCCGGTGGTGATCGTGGGTATGGGGTGCCGTTTTCCGGGTGGTGTGGAGTCTCCGGAGGATTTGTGGGATTTGGTGGCGGAGGGTGTGGATGCGACGGGGGATTTTCCTGGTGATCGGGGTTGGGATGTGGAGGGGTTGTTTGATCCGGATCCTGATCGTCGGGGGCGGTCGTATACGCGGCGTGGCGGGTTCTTGTCGCATGCGGGTGAGTTCGACGCGGGGTTTTTCGGGTTGAGTCCGCGTGAGGCGTTGGCGACTGATCCGCAGCAGCGTTTGTTGTTGCAGGTGGTGTGGGAGTCGTTGGAGCGTGCCGGAATTGATCCGACTTCGTTGAAAGACACCGACACCGCCGTTTTCATCGGTGCCATGTACGACGACTACGGAACACGGCTCAAAACCGCGCCGGAAGACCTTGAGGGTCTCCTTCTCGCCGGTACGGAATCCAGCGTGGCTTCGGGGCGGATTGCGTATGTGTTGGGTTTGGGTGGTCGTGCGTTGACGGTGGATACGGCGTGTTCGTCGTCGTTGGTGGCGTTGGATTTGGCGGTGGGTGCGGTGCGGTCGGGTGAGTGTGGTCTGGCGTTGGCCGGTGGGGTGGCGGTGATGGCGACGCCGGGGATGTTTGTGGAGTTTTCGCGGCAGCGGGGGTTGTCGCCTGATGGGCGGTGCAGGGCTTTTGGTGCGGGCGCTGATGGGACGGGGTGGGCCGAGGGCGTCGGCGTGCTGGTGGTGGAGCGTTTGTCGCGTGCCCACCGAGAAGGGCATCGGGTGTTGGCGGTGGTGCGTGGTTCGGCGGTCAATTCTGATGGGGCGAGTAATGGGTTGACGGCTCCGAGTGGGCGGGCGCAGGAGGCGGTGATCGGTCGGGCGTTGGCGGATGCGGGGTTGGGGCCTGGGGATGTGGATGTGGTGGAGGGGCATGGGACGGGGACGCGGTTGGGTGATCCGATCGAGGCGCAGGCGTTGATCGCGGCTTATGGGCGCGAGCGCGGGGATGGTCCGTTGTGGTTGGGGTCGTTGAAGTCGAATGTGGGGCATGCGCAGGCGGCTGCGGGTGTGGGCGGGGTCATCAAGATGGTGATGGCGTTGCGGCATGGGGTGTTGCCGCGCACGTTGCACGCAGATGAGCCTTCGCCGCTGGTGCGGTGGGACGGTTCGGGCGTGGCGTTGTTGCGTCGGGAGCGTTCCTGGCCCGTCCGGGAGGGGCGGGTTCGGCGTGCGGGGGTGTCCTCGTTCGGGATCAGCGGCACCAACGCCCACATCATCCTCGAAGAACCCCCGGACGGCGCCCCCGCCCCGGCTGAGGACCGGCCGGTGCCGCTCGTCCTGTCGGCGAAGACACCGAGCGCGCTACGGACTCAGGCGGGCGCGCTGCACGACGTCCTCACCTCCGGCGACGCGCCCCGGCTCCTCGACACGGGCTTCACCCTCGACCGCAGGGCGCGGTTCGAGCACCGCGCCGTCGTCCACGGCACGGACGCGTCCGAACTGCTCGCCGCGCTCACCGCGCTCCACGACGGGACGGAACATCCCGGGCTCGTCCTCGGCGAGGCGGCCGGCGCCGGCGACGCGCGACTGGCGTTCCTGTTCGCCGGCCAGGGCACCCAGCGGATCGGCATGGGCGCCGAACTGCTGGAGACTTCCACGACCTACGCGACCGCCTTCGACGAGGTCTCCGCGCATCTGGAGCCGCATCTCGGCGTCGGGCTCCGCGAACTGGTCTCCGAGGACGCCGAGCGGCTCCGGCAGACCCGCTATGCGCAACCGGCGCTGTTCGCCGTCGAGACGGCCCTGTACCGGCTGGCCGAACGGTACGGGCTGCGGCCGGACGTGCTCATCGGCCACTCGGTCGGAGAGATCGCCGCCGCGCACGTCGCCGGGATCCTCGATCTGGCCACGGCCTGCGCGCTGGTGGCCGTGCGGGGCAGGCTGATGCAGTCCGCGCGGGACGGTGGCGCGATGGCCGCCTTCGCCGCGTCCGAGGAGCAGGCCGCCGCGCTGATCGCCGGCGGCGGCGCCGGCGGCGCGGTGGAGATCGCCGCGGTGAACGCGCCCGGCTCGGTCGTGCTGTCCGGCGACGCCGCCGCGGTCGACCGGCTGGTCGAACGGTGGCGCGGCGACGGCCGCAGGGCGGGGCGGCTGAAGGTCGGCCACGCCTTCCACTCCCACCACATGGAGGACGTGCTCCAGGAGTTCCGCGACGAGTTCCGCGCGGCCGTACCCGACCCGGCGTCCGGCGCGGGCCGCGTCCCGGCCGTCCCGATCATCTCGACCGTGACCGGCGCGCCCGTGGACGCCTCGGCGATGTCGAGCCCGGAGTACTGGGTGGAGCAGATCCGCCGCCCGGTGCGGTTCGCCGACGCGGTACGGGCCGCGCACGACACCGGCGTGACCCGTTTCGCTGAGCTCGGCCCGGACGGCTCCCTGTCTGCGCTGGTCCGCGAAACGATCGACGGTCCGGTGGTGGCCGTCCCGCTGCTGCGCGAGGGGCCGCGGACCGCGCTGGGCAGGCTGCACGCCGCCGGTGTGCCGGTCGACCTCGGCCCCTGGTACGTGGGCGGCAGGGTCGTGGACCTGCCGACCTACCCTTTCGAGACCCGGCGGTACTGGCTGCTGCCTCCACCCGGCGAGGACGGCCGTCCGGACGCGTTCGGGCTGGAGCCCGCCGCGCACCCGCTGCTGGGCGGCTCCGTCGAGACACCGGACGGCGGCCGGATCTTCACGGGCGTGTTGTCGGAGCGCCGGCAGCCGTGGCTGGCCGAGCACCGCATCGACGGGCGGGTGCTCGTGCCCGCCGCCGTCTTCACCGGCATCGTGCTCGCCGCGTCCGGCGGGGACGCCCTGGAGGAGCTGGTGTTGCGCGCCCCGCTCGAACTCGGACCGGAGGTGGAGGCCCGGCTCCAGGTCGGCGTGTCGGCGTCCGGTGACATCACTGTGCGCAGCCGGCGAGGCGACGGCGACGGCTGGGTCGTCCACGTCACCGCCGCGACCGCCGCGACCGCCGCCGCGCCGTCCGGCGAGGTGGGGTCCGCTACCGGCGGGCGGCCCTTCCCGGACGTCGACCGGCTCGACGTCTCCGCCGCGTACGCCGCGCTCGCCGGACGCGGCTACGAGTACGGGCCCCGCTTCCAGGGACTGCGCGCCGTGCGGCGGGACGGCGACGACCTCCACGCCGTCGCGGAACCGCCCGCCGCGCTGCGCGCCGAACCCGCCGGGTACGGCCTGCATCCCGCGTTGCTCGACGCGGCCCTGCACGCCATCCCGCTGCATGACCTCGACGGTCCGAGGCGCGTGCCCGCCACCCTGGACGACGTCCACGCGCACACCCACGCACCGGTCGATCGCGTCCAGGCCCGTTTCACACGTCTCGACCCCGACTCCTACAAGGTCGAGGTGGCCGATCAGGACGGGCGGCCCGTCCTGACGATCGGGCGGCTGGGGCTGCGCGCCCTGACCGGCTCCAGCCGCCTCTACCTTCCCGGCCTGGAGCAGGTCCGCACACCCGAACCCCTCGCCCAGGGATTCGTCCACGCGGGTACCGGCCGGGACGCCTGGCCGGATCTGGTGCCGCCGACGGTGCTCATCACCGCCGGCGACGCCGAGGCCGGACGGCGCACGATCCGGCGATGGCTCGACGACGACCGCACCGCCGGCTCCCGCCTGGTGTTCCTCCTCCCGCCCGGCCCCGCCCGCGCGGAGCCCGCGGCGCTGCGCGGGCTGGTGCGCTCGGTCCAGGCCGAACATCCCGGACGGTTCGCGCTGCTGGAGGCCGAAGACGGCGATCCGGGGCTGCTCGCCGCCATCGGCGCGGCCCACGACGAGGCGGTGTTCCGGGAGGGAGCCGTCCTGCTGCCCCGCCTGTCCCCGCACGACACGCCCCGGCGGGACGCGTCCGCGGCGGCGTGGCCGCGCAGCGCGGCGGGCGGCACCGTCCTGGTCACCGGCGGCGCCGGGGCCGTCGGCCGCCGCGTCGCGGCGCATCTGGCCCGCGCGCACGGCGTCCGGCGGTTCCTGCTGGCCGGGCGGCGCGGTCCCGAGCATCCGGACGCCGCCGCCGTGGTCGCCGACCTCGCCGCGCTCGGCGCCGACGCCGCCGTCCACGCCTGCGACGTCACCGACCGGCAGAGCCTCACCGCGCTCTTGGACGGGCTGGACCTCGCCGGCGTCGTGCACGCGGCGGGCTTCGCCGCGGACGCGACCGTCCAGCGCCTGTCCGCCGCCGCGCTGCGGGACGCCATCGCCGTGAAGGCCGGCGCCGCCGCGCACCTGGACGAGCTGACACGCGACCGCGACCTCGACGCGTTCGTGCTGTTCGGGTCGGTCGCCGGGGCGCTCGGCACCGCGGGCCAGGCAGGGTACGCCGCAGCCAACGCCGCGCTGGAGGCCGTCGCCCACCGCCGCCGCGACGCCGGACTGCCCGCCCTCGCCCTGCACTGGGGCCTGTGGGACGTGCCGGGCGGTCTGGCCTCGGGCCTGCGCGACACCGACGTGGCCAGGCTCGAACGGGCGGGCATCAGGCGGATGGACCCCGGCGCGGCCCTCGCGCTCATGGACGGCGCGCTGGCGCTGGACCGTCCCGTGGCGGTCGCCGCGAACCTGGATCTGCCGCGCCGGGCCCAGGCGGCGACCGCGGCGGCGACCGCGGCGACCGCGCCGGTGCCCGGGCTCCTCCTGACGCCGCGGGCGCGTGCCACCGGCGACGTGGAATCCCTCGTCCTGGAGTCGGTGGCGGCCGTGCTCGGCCACGCTTCCGCAGCCGAGGTCGACCCCGGCAGTGCCTTCGGCGACCTCGGGCTCGACTCGCTGATGGCGGTGGAGCTGCGCGACCGGCTCGCCGCGGCCCTCGGCGTCCGGCTGCCCGGCACCGTCGTCTTCGACCATCCGACCCCGGCCGCGCTCGCGCGCTTCCTCGCCGCCCGCACCGGCACGGACCCGGCCGAGGACGATCCGTCCCCGCACGGGACCGAGGGCGGCGCCGCCGCGCCCGCCGACCCCGGCGAGGCCATCGCGATCGTCGGGATGGCGTGCCGGTTCCCCGGCGGCGTCCGCACTCCGGCCGAGCTGTGGGAGCTGCTGGACGCCGGCGTTGACGCCGTCACCGGGTTCCCCGCAGACCGGGGCTGGGCGCCCGACCTGTTCGATCCCGACCCCGACCGTCCCGGCACGTCCTCCACCCGGCACGGGGGGTTCCTGCGCGACGCCGCCGAGTTCGACCCCGCGTTCTTCGGCATCAGCCCGCGCGAGGCGCTGGCCGTCGACCCGCAGCAGCGGCTGCTGCTGACGACGGCCTGGGAGGCCGTGGAGGACGCGGGCATCGACCCCGCAACGCTGCGCGGCGGCCGGGCCGGGGTGTTCGTCGGCGTCATGTACTCCGACTACGGGGCCCGCCTGCACCAGCGGCGCGGCGTCCACCACGAGCTGGAGGGCTACCTGGTCAGCGGCAGCGCGGGCAGCGTCGCCTCCGGCCGGATCGCCTACACGCTCGGCCTGGAGGGGCCGGCGATCACCGTGGACACGGCCTGCTCGTCCTCGCTGGTCGCCGTGCACCAGGCCGCGCAGGCGCTGCGGCTGGGCGAGTGCTCGCTGGCGCTGGCCGGGGGCGCGACCGTGATGGCGAGCCCCGCGACGTTCATCGAGTTCAGCCGCCAGCGCGGGCTGGCCCCCGACGGCCGGTGCAAGCCGTTCTCCGCCGACGCCGACGGCACCGCGTGGGGTGAGGGCGCCGGGCTGCTTCTGCTGGAGCGGCTGTCGGACGCGCGCCGCAACGGGCACCGGGTGCTGGCGGTGGTGCGCGGCTCGGCGGTCAACCAGGACGGCGCCAGCAACGGGCTCACCGCGCCCAACGGCCCGTCGCAGGAGCGCGTCATCGGGGCGGCGCTGCGCAACGCGGGGCTGCGGCCGCGGGACGTGGACGTCCTGGAGGCGCACGGCACCGGCACCGCGCTGGGCGACCCGATCGAGGCGGGCGCCGTGCTCGCCGCCTACGGGAGCGGCCGCGACGGGCTGCCGCCGCTGGTGATGGGATCGGTGAAGTCGAACCTCGGGCACACCCAGGCCGCCGCCGGGGCCGCCGGGATCATGAAGGCGGTCCTCGCGATGCGGCACGGACGCGTTCCCGGCACCCTGCACGCGGCCCGGCTCACCGACCATGTCGACTGGGAGAGCGGCGGAGTGGAGGTGCCGGCCGAGTCCGTTCCGTGGCCGGACACGCCCGGCCCCCGGCGCGCCGCGGTGTCGTCGTTCGGGATCAGCGGCACCAACGCCCACGTCGTCCTCGAAGAAGGCTCTCCCGGGCAGGGCGCCCCCGGACCGGAGCCGCGGGAGCGGGCCGCGCGGCCCCTGCCATGGGTGCTGAGCGCTCGCGGTCCCGACGCGCTGCGCGAACAGGCGGCGCGGCTCAGGCGGCACGTGCTCGCCGCCCCCGGGACGCGGGACGTCGACATCGCGTTCTCGCTGGCGACCACGCGCACCGCGTTCGAGCACCGCGCCGTCGTCGTCGGACGGGACCGCGCCGAGCTCCTCGCCGGGCTCGGCCACCTGATCGAGGGCACCGAGCCGGAACGCGGCGCGTACCCCATCGTGGTCACCGGCAGCCCGGTGCGCGGGCGCACCGCCGTCGTGTTCACCGGGCAGGGCAGCCAGCGCGCGGGCATGGGCGCGGAGCTGCACCGGGCCTTCCCCGCCTACGCCCGCGCCTTCGACGAGGCCCGCGCCGAACTCCTGCGCGCGGGCGGGCCCGACGTCGCCGCCCTGGTCGCCGGGGACGCCGCCGCCGGCCCCATCGACCGGACCCGCAACGCCCAGGCCGCGCTGTTCGCCGTCGAGGTGGCGCTGTTCCGGCTGCTGGAGTCCTGGGGACTGGACGCCGGGCAGCTGGCCGGCCACTCGGTCGGCGAGATCGCCGCCGCGCACGTCGCGGGCGCGCTGAGCCTGGCCGACGCGGCGGCGCTGGTCGCCGCGCGCGGACGGCTGATGCAGGACCTCCCCGAGGGCGGCGCGATGGTGTCGGTGCGCGCCACCGCCGCCGACGTCGCCCGGATCGCCGCCGAGACGGGGGTGAGCGTGGACCTCGCCGCCGTCAACGCGCCGGAGTCGGTCGTGCTGTCGGGCGAGGAACCGGCCGTCGCCGCCGTCGCCGCCGCCCTGGCCGCCGCCGGCCGCCGCACCCGCCGCCTCACCGTCAGCCACGCGTTCCACTCCGCCCTGATGGAGCCCATGCTGGACGCCTTCGAGGCCGCGCTCGACGGGATCGCCGCGGCGGCGCCCGACCGCACGGTGGTGTCCACGCTCACCGCCGAGGAGGCCGACGCCGGGACGCTCGGGTCGCCCGCGCACTGGGCCCGGCATGCGCGCGGCACCGTCCGGTTCGCCGACGCGGTGGCGCGGCTCAGGGAACTGGGCGTGACGCGTTTCGTGGAGGCCGGCCCGGACGCGGCGCTCACCCCCATGATCCGGGAGGCCGACCCCGGCGGGACGTGCGCCGCGATCGCGTCCCTCAACCGGCGCCGCGACGACCTGCTCGCGCTGTGGTCGACGGTGGCGCGGGCGTTCGCCGCGGGCGTGGCCTGGGACTGGCGGGCGCTGCTCGGCGACGACGCCGTCGTCGTACCGCTGCCCACCTACCCCTTCGCGCGGGAGCGGCTGTGGCTGGCCCCGCCGGCGGAGCCGGCGACCGCCTCCGGCGTCGGCGCGGACGAGCCGGACCACCCGCTTCTCGCGGCCTCCGTCACCGTCCCGGGCGGCGAGACCACCGTGTACACGGGCGTGCTCTCACACGGGCGGCAGCCCTGGATCCCGGACCACGCGCTGCACGGCACACCGCTGCTGCCCGCGGCGGCGCTGGCCGACGTCGCCGGATGGCTGGCCCGGCGGCACGACACCGCCGTGGCGGAGCTGGTGCTGCACGCCCCGCTCGTCGTCGCCGCGGACGAGGACGTCCGGCTCACGATCACCGTGGACGGCGCGCGGGCGCGGATCCACGCACGCGCGGCCGACGCTCCCGACTGGACGCTGCACGCGGAGGTCGAGTTCGGAGACGACCCGGCGGCGAGGTCCGGCGGGGAGGCGGATCCCCGCTGGACCGGGGAACGCCCCGCCGAGGCCAGGCCCGTCGACCTCACCGGCGTCTACGCCTCGTTCGCCGAGCGGGGATACGACTACGGCCCCGCGTTCCAGGGGCTGCGCGGCCTGTGGCGGACGGACCGGGAACTGCACGCCGAGGTGGACACCGGCGGCGACCTCGCCCCGGGCCTGCTGGACGCGTGCCTGCACGCCTGGCTCGCCGGAACCGGCGAGAGCGCCGCCGGGACGGCGGTCGACGTGCCGTTCGCCTGGCGGAACGTCCGGGTGCTGGGCGAACCGTCCGGGCCGCTGCGCGCCAGGATCCGGCTCGGCGACGGCACGGGCTTCGCGCTCGACGTCGTCACCGCGGACGGACGCGGCGTGCTGTCGGCGGACGAGGTGCGGCTGCGCCCCGTCGAGGCGGACGCCCTGCGCAACCCGGGACTCCGCCCCTACGAGCTGGCCTGGCTCCCGGAACCGATCGGCGGCGACGCGTCACCTGAGGCCGACGGCGCGTCACCCGAGGCCGCTGAGGCGCCGCTCGTAGCGCTGGTCGGCGTCGACGATCCCGGGTTGCCGTTCCCCGTGGTGTCCGTCCGACTGGACGAGGCCGACCCGGTCGGCGGCGTGCGTGCGGGCTTCCACGCCGTCCGCGACCTGATCCTCGGCCTGCCCGACGACGGCCGCCTCACCGTCGTGACCTCCGGCGCGGTCTCGACGGGCGCCGGCGACGCCGTGACGGACCTCGCCGCGGCTGCGGTCTGGGGCCTGGTGCGCGCCGTCCAGCACGAGCGGCCAGGCCGGGTCGGCGTCATCGACGTCGACGGCGACCCCGGCACCCTCTCGCTGCTCCCGCGCGCCGTCGCGGGCCGCGCCGACCGGCTCGCGCTCCGCCGCGGCGAGGCGTTCCACCCCGAACTGCGTCCCACACCTCGCGCGCACCCCGCCGCCGGTCCGGATCTCGGCGGCGGGACGGTCCTGGTCACCGGCGCCGGGGGAGCGCTCGGCGCCGCCGTCACCCGGCATCTGGTGACCGCGCACGGCGTCCGCGACCTGCTGCTGGTCAGCCGCCGGGGCGACGCCGACCCGGCGCTGCGCTCTTTGGCGGCGGACCTGGGCGGCGAGGCGCGAGTCGAGATCACCGCCTGTGACGTGGCCGACGCCGGCGCCGTCGAGGCGCTGCTCGCCCGGACACGGCTGACCGCCGTCGTCCACGCCGCCGGCGTTCTGGACGACGCGGTGCTGGAGAACGTCACCCCGGACGCCCTGGACCGGGTCCTGCGGCCCAAGGTCGACGCGGCCTGGAACCTGCACCGGCTCACCGCGGGCCATCCGCTCCGCGCGTTCGTCCTGTTCTCCTCGATCGCGGGAACGCTCGGCAGCGCCGGGCAGTCCGCCTACGCCGCCGGGAACGCCTTCCTCGACGCGCTCGCCCTGCACCGCCGCGCCTCGGGGCTGCCCGCGACCTCCCTGCCGTGGGGGCAATGGGACACGGGCATGGCGTCCGCGCTCGGCGCCGCCGACCGCGCCCGCATCGCCCGGCTCGGCGTCCGGCCGCTGGGCCACCGGGCGGGGCTCGACCTGTTCGACCGGTCCCTGGCCTCCGGGCTGGCCGTGCCGGTGCCGGTGCGGCTCGACCCGTCCGCGGCCGCGCGCGGGTCGCGGACGCGGGCGGTGACGCCGCTGCCGCGGCGCCTGGACGGGCTCGGCGCGGACGCGGCGGCGGCCCTGGTCCGCCAGACCGTCGCGCGCCGGGTCTCCGAGGTCCTCGGACTGGGCGGGCCCGCCCTGGTCCCGGACGACCGCGGCCTGTTCGACATCGGGCTGGACTCGCTCACCGCCATCGAACTGCGCGACCGGCTGAGCACCGAGACGGGCTTCCCGCTGCCCGCCACCGTCCTGTTCGACCACCCCAACGTGGGTGCGCTGACCACCTACCTGCTCGTCCGCTGCGGCATCGGCGAGGACGACCCGGCCGGCGAACCCGGGACGGCGGACGAGGAACGAGAACCGGCCGTCCCCGTGTCCGACGAGGAGCTGTTCGGCCTCCTGGACCGCGAACTGAGCGACTGACACCTGGCGACCGACACCTCCGGAGGAGCGTTCCTCGATGGGCGACGAAGTCAAACTCCGCGACTATCTGCGGCGTACCACCGCCGACCTGCTCAAGGCCCGCGCCCGGGTGGACGACCTGGAGCGGGCCGCGCGCGAACCCCTCGCCGTGGTCGCGATGGCCTGCCGGTACCCCGGAGGCGTGCGCGGTCCCGGCGACCTGTGGGACCTGGTGACCTCAGGCACCGACGCGATCGGCCCGTTTCCCACCGACCGGGGCTGGCGGCTGGACGAGCTGGTCGATCCCGACCCCGACCGGGAGGGGACCACGTACGCGAGCGAGGGCGGATTCCTGGCCTCGGCGGGGGACTTCGACGCCGGGCTGTTCGGGATCAGTCCCCGCGAGGCGCTGACCGTCGACCCGCAGCAGCGGCTGCTGCTCCAGACCGCGTGGGAGACCTTCGAACGCGCCGGTCTCGACCCCCGAGCACCCGGCGACCGCTCGATCGGCGTCTTCACCGGGGTGATGTACGACGACTACGGCTCGCGCCACGTCCGGGCGCCGGAGGGCTTCGAGGGCCTCATCGGCATGGGCAGCGCCGGGAGCATCGCATCCGGCCGCGTCGCCTACTCCTTCGGCCTGGAGGGGCCCGCCGTCACCGTCGACACCGCCTGCTCCTCGTCGCTGGTCGCGCTGCACTACGCCGCGCAGGCGGTGCGGCGCGGCGACTGCCGGATGGCGCTGGCGGGCGGATCGACGGTCATGGCCACGCCGGCGACGTTCGTGGAGTTCTCGCGCCAGCGCGGGCTGTCCCCGGACGGCCGCTGCAAGCCCTACGCCGCGTCCGCGGACGGCACCGGCTGGGCCGAGGGCGTCGGGCTGGTGCTGATCGAACGGCTCTCCGACGCCGAACGCGACGGCCGTCCCGTCCTGGCGGTGCTGCGCGGCAGCGCGGTCAACTCCGACGGGGCCAGCAGCCGCCTGTCGGCGCCCAGCGGGGCCGCGCAGCAGCGGGTCATCCGCGCCGCGCTGGCCGACGCCGGGCTGGCGCCGTCGGAGGTGGACGCCGTCGAGGGGCACGGCACCGGCACCGGGCTCGGCGACCCCATCGAGGCCAACGCGCTGCTGGAGAGCTACGGCCGGGACCATGCCCCGGACGACCCGGTCTGGCTGGGTTCCCTGAAGTCCAACATCGGGCACACCCAGGCCGCCGCGGGCGTCGGGGGCGTGATCAAGATGATCGAGGCGATGCGGCACGGCGTGCTGCCGGCGACCCTGCACGTCGACCGGCCGACCCCGCACGTGGACTGGGACGCGGGCGGGCTGGCGCTGCTCACCCGGGAGCGGGCCTGGCCGGAGCGCACCCGGCCCCGCCGTGCCGCCGTGTCGTCGTTCGGGATCAGCGGCACCAACGCGCACGTGATCCTCGAACAGCCGCCCGTGCCCGCCGGCTCCGCGGAGCCCGTCCGGCCCAGTCCGGGCGGGGTCGTGCCGTGGGTGGTCACCGGCAACACGCCGGAGGCGCTGCGCGAGCAGATCCACCGGCTGCGGGCCTTCACCGCCGCCCGTCCCGACATGGAGCCGGCCGATATCGCGCACACCCTGCACACCGGCCGCGCGGCCCTGCCGCACCGCGCCGTCGCGGTCGGCACCACCCTCGGCGAGCTCGGCACGGTGCTGGAGGCGCTGGAACACGACCTGCCGTCCCCGCGCGGCGCACGCGGCGAGGCCGAGATCACCGGACGGCCCGTGTTCGTGTTCCCGGGCCAGGGCTCCCAGTGGACGGGAATGGCGCGCGAGCTGATCGACGCGAACGACGCGTTCGCCGCCGAACTGCGTCGCTGCGCCGACGCCCTGGCCCCCCACGTCGACTGGGACCTGATCGCGGTGGTGACCGGCGACGATCCCGAACCGCTGGAGCGCGTGGACGTCGTCCAGCCCGCCTTGTTCGCGGTCATGGTGTCGCTGGCGGCGGCGTGGCGGGCCCTGGGTGTGGAGCCCGCCGCCGTGGTGGGCCACTCGCAGGGTGAGATCGCCGCCGCCTGCGTCGCGGGCGCGCTCGACCTGGACGAGGCCGCCGCGCTCGTCGCGCTGCGCAGCCGCGCGCTGGTCGGCATCGCCGGGGCGGGAGCGATGGCCGCCCTCGCGCTGCCCGCCGAGGAGACCCGCCGGCGCATCGGCGACGCCGCGATCAGCGTCGCGGCCGTCAACGGGCCGCGCGCCACGGTCGTGTCGGGCGCCGCCGACACCGTCGCGGAGCTGGTCGCCTCCTGCGAGGCCGACGGGATCAAGGCACGGCGGATCCCGGTCGACTACGCCTCCCACTCCCCGGCCGTGGAGCCGCTGCGCGCCACCCTCCTGGAGCGGTTCGGCGGGCTGACCCCCCGTCCGGCCGCGGTGCCGTTCCACTCCACGGTCACCGCCGGCGAACTGGACCCGGAGCGGCTCGGGGCCGCGTACTGGTACGACAACCTGCGCGAGCCCGTGCGGCTCGCCGAGACGATCGAGGCGCTGGCGCGTGCGGGCCACCGCCGTTTCCTGGAGGTCAGCCCGCATCCCGTCCTGACCGGGGCGCTGCTGGACACCCTGGAGGAGGCCGGTCTCGAAGGGTACGCCGTCGCGACCCTCGCCCGCGACGACGGCGGCCCCGGCCGCCTGCTCACCGCCGCCGGGGAGCTGTACGCGAGCGGCGTGCCGGTGGACTGGACGCCGGTGACGCGCGGCAAGCACGTCGACCTGCCGACCTATGCCTTCCAGGAACGGCGCTACTGGCTGGAGACCAACGCCGCCGACGTGCGGGCCACGTCCGGGCATCCGCTGCTGGCGTTCGCGGTGGAGCCCGCCGACGGGCGCGGCGCGCTGTTCACCGGGACGCTTCCCGCGCCCGCGTCGAGCTGGGCGCGGCAGCATCGCGTCGGCGACCGGGAGGTGCTGGCCGGCGGCGCGCTCGTCGAACTGGCCTTGGCCGCCGGTGAGCGCCTCGGGCTGCCCGCCGTCGACGAGCTGACGTTCCTGGCGCCCGTCGACGTGACCGGCGCGCCGCTGCGCGTCCAGGTGGAGGCGGAGGCCGCGGGCGACGGGGAGGCCGCCGGTTTCTCGATCTACTCCGGCGATCCCTGGCGACTGCACGCGTCAGGGACGCTGAGCGCCCGGGAGGCGCCGGGGCAGCGGTGGGACGCGGACTGGCCACCGACCGGAGCCGACCGGCTCGACGTCGCGGCCGGGTACGCCGGGCTGGAGGAACTCGGCGTCCACTACGGCCCGGCGCTGCGCGTCGTGCGCGTCCTGTGGCGCCACGACGGTGCGCTGTACGCGGAAGTGGAACTGCCGTCCGAGAGTTCCGCCGGCGGGTTCGTCCTGCATCCGGCGCTGCTGGACGGCGCCACGCAGGCGATCGTGCTCGGCCTGGCGGGGGAGGCCGCCGAGCGGGGCGAACGCCCGGCGCTGGCCGTGCCGTTCGGCTGGAGCGGGGTGCGGACGGCGCCCGGCGGTGTCCCGCGTGCGCTGCGCGTCCGGCTGGTACCGGACGCTTCGGGCGGATACGCGCTGACGGCCGCCGACGAGCACGGACGCGTCGTGCTGACCGCCGACGAGGTGGTCGTCCGGCCGACCGCCGAGCTCGGACACGCCCAGGCGGTGCCGGCACCCGCGGTCGCGCTCCGCCCGGCCCGGCGCCGCCCGCCCGGTGCGTCCGCCGCGTCGCCGGAGGCGGGGGACGAGCTAGCCGCGCTGACGCCCGAGGAGAGGGAGGGACGGCTGCTCGCGACAGTGCGGCAGGCCGTCGCCGGGGTGCTGGGACACGAGTCCGAGGGCATGGTCCGCCCGGACCGGTCGTTCCGCGATCTCGGCCTGGACTCCATGACCGCCGTCCGGCTTCGCGACCACCTGAGCCGCATCGTGGGCAGGCGGCTGCCGAGCACGCTCGCGTTCGACCATCCGACGCCGCGCGAGCTGGCCCGCCATCTCGGCGACCTGGTCGCGGACGCGCCCCGCGCCGCCGCCGGCCGCGACCGTCCCGCCGCGGACGAGCCCATCGCGATCGTGGCGATGAGCTGCCGCTACCCCGGCGGGGCGGACACCCCGGAACGGCTCTGGGAGCTGCTGGAGAGCGGCACCGACGCGGTCGGCTCCTTCCCGGCCGACCGGGGCTGGGACCTGGACGGCCTGTTCGACGACGACCCCGACGCACCGGGCAAGTCCTACGCGTCCACGGGCGGATTCCTCTACGGCGCGGCCGACTTCGACCACGACTTCTTCGAGATGAACCCGCGCGAGGCCACCGCCACCGACCCGCAGCAGCGCCTCCTGCTGGAGACCTCCTGGGAGGCGTTCCAGCGCGCCGGGATCGACCCGTCCCGCCTGCGCGGCTCGCGCACCGGCGTGTACGTCGGGCTGATCTACACCGAGTACGGCGGGCGGGCGCAGGCGCGGCCGCGCGAGCACGGCGGCTATCTCGGCACCGGCAGCGCGGGCAGCGTCGCGTCCGGCCGGATCGCCTACACCTTCGGTCTCCAGGGGCCGGCGGTCACGGTGGACACGGCCTGCTCGTCCTCGCTGGTCGCGCTGCACCTGGCCGCGCGGGCGCTGCGCGACGGGGAGTGCGACCTGGCGCTGGCCGGCGGCGCGACGATCATGGCGACGCCGGCGACGTTCGTGGAGTTCAGCAGGCAGCGCGGCCTGTCCCCGGACGGCCGGTGCCGCGCGTTCGCCGACGCGGCCGACGGCACCGGGTTCAGCGAGGGCGTGGGCCTGATCCTGGTGGAGCGGCTGTCGGACGCGCGCCGCAACGGGCACCGGGTGCTGGCGGTGGTGCGCGGCTCGGCGGTCAACCAGGACGGAGCCAGCAACGGGCTCACCGCCCCCAACGGCCCGGCGCAGGAGCGCGTCATCGAGTCGGCCCTCGCCGCCGCCCGCCTGACGCCCGCCGACGTCGACGCGGACGCGGCGCCCGGCACCGGCACCACCCTCGGCGACCCGGTGGAGGCGCGTGCCCTCCTCAACACCTCCGGCGCCGCGCGGGAGCAGGCGCCGCCGCTGCGGCTCGGCTCGCTGAAGTCGAACATCGGGCACGCGCAGGCCGCCGCCGGGGTCGGCGGGATCATCAAGATGGTGAAGGCGCTGGAACACGAGACGCTTCCGCGCACACTGCACGTGGACGCGCCCACCCGCCACGTGGACTGGGATACGGGCGGCGTCGCCCTGCTGACCGAGAACACCCCCTGGCCCGCCGCGGACCGTCCGCGCCGCTTCGGGGTGTCGGCGTTCGGCATGAGCGGGACCAACGCCCACGTCATCGTCGAGGAACCGCCGTCATCGGAGGCCGCGCCACCATCCGCGCCGGTTTCGGGTACGGGGCCGGTGCCGCTTCCGCTGTCGGCCAAGTCCCCGGCAGCGCTGCGCGGCGAGGCGCGGCGCCTGCACGAATATCTCCGGCGGCACCCGGACGTCCCGCAGCGCGCCGTCGCGGCCGAGCTCGTCCACACCCGCGCCCGGTTCGACCACCGCGCCGTCGTCATCGCCGAAGACCGTGACCAGGCGCTGGACGCGCTGGGCGCGCTGGCCGACGGCACACCCGATCCGCGGGTGGTCACCGGCCACGCGCCGCAGGAGCGGCGGCCGGTCTTCCTCTATCCGGGGCAGGGCGCGCAGTGGGCGGGCATGGCGCGTGCGCTGCTCGCCGACTCGCCCGTCTTCGCCGCCCGGATCGCCGAGTGCGCCGCCGCGCTCGACGGCCTCGCCGGACGGCCGCTGCTCGACACCCTCAACGGTGAGCCGGACGACGGGGCCGCGACCTGGCCGGTCGAGGTGGTGCAGCCGCTGCTGTGGGCGATGATGACCGGGCTGACGGCGGTCTGGGAGTCGTTCGGCGTCCGCCCGGCCGCGGTGATCGGCCACTCGCAGGGCGAGATCGCCGCCGCGGCGGCCGCCGGGGCGCTGACCCTTCCGGAGAGCGCGGCGGTGGTGGCGCTGCGCTCGCGGGCGCTGCGTTCGCTGGCGGGAGGCGGCGCGATGCTGTCGGTCGGCACGGCCGCGGAGCGTGTCCGCGCGGTGCTCGGCGGCGTGCCGGGCGCCGTCGCCGTCGCCGCCGTCAACGGACCGGACTCGACCGTGATCGCCGGGGAGCCCGGGGCCGTGCGCGCGGCGCGCGAGGTGTTCGAGGATCAGGGGGTGCGGGTCCGCGCGATCGACGTGGACTACGCGTCCCACTCGCCGCAGGTCGAGGACCTGCGGGACGAGCTGCTGGACGTGCTGCCCGACGTCGCCGTCCCCGAGGCGTTCGACGCCGACGTGTTCTCCACCGTCACCGGCGCCCGGGTCGACCCCGCGGACGCCGGCGGCTTCGGCGGCCCCGCCTACTGGTATGCGAACCTGCGCGGGACCGTCCTGCTCCAGCCGGCGGTGGAGGCGGCGCTGGACGCGGGTCACCGGGTGTTCATCGAGGTCAGCCCGCACCCCGTCCTGGGCATGGGGGTGCAGGAGACCCTCGACGCGGCGGCCGGGGGCGAGCCGGGCGGCGTGTCCGCGGCGCTCGGCGCGCCCGCCGTGTCCGGCACGCTGCGCCGCGTCGAGGGCGGCATGGCCCGCGTCCTGACCTCGGTCGCGGAGGCGTGGACGGCGGGGGTGCCGGTCGACTGGGCCGCGCACCTGGGCGGGCGGACGGCGGGACTGCCGGTGCTGCCCACCTACGCCTTCGACCGCCGCCGCCACTGGCTGGACGCGGCCGCGCCACCGCCCGCGCGCGGCCCCGGGCATCCGCTGCTGACCTCCGTGGTCCGGCCCGCGACCGGCGGCGACCTACTGCTCGGCGGCCGCGTCGCGCTGGACGAGCAGCCCTGGCTCGGCGACCACGCCGTGGACGGCACCGTCATCGTCCCCGGCGCGGTGCTCGCCGAACTGGCCTCGTTCGCCGGTGACCTGGCGGGTGCGCCCCGGGTGGCGGAGCTGACGCTGAGCAGGCCCCTGGTCCTCGACGGCGCCGTGGAGATCCAGGTGACGGTCGGGGGACCCGAACACGACGGGCTGCGTCCGGTCGGCATCCACTCCCGTCCGGCGGACGACCCCGGCCCAGCCGCCCTGGGCCCGCCGTGGACGACGAACGCGGAAGGACTGCTGGGCCCTGCCGGAGCCGCCGACACGACGTTTCCCGGACAGGCCGCCGCGCAGTGGCCGCCCCCGGGGGCGGAGCCCGTCGAGGTCGGGAACCTGTACGCGGACCTCGCCTCGCGCGGCTACGACTACGGCCCCTCCTTCCAGGGGGTGCGCGCGGTGTGGCGGAACGGCACCGACGTCTTCGCCGAGGTGGACGCGGCCGGGCCGTCCGGATTCCGCGTCCCGCCCACCGTGCTCGACGCGGCCCTGCACGCGAGCGGCCTCGCCGCGCAGTCCGCGGACGGCGCGAACGTGCGGCTCCCGTTCAACTGGCAGGGCTTCCAATGCCACGCCGCGACGACCGGGCCGGTGCGGGTCCGGCTGCGTCCCGCCGACGACGGCTCCGTCGCCGTGGACCTGGCGACCGCGGGCGGAGATCCGGTGGCGAGCGTCGCGGCCGTCCGGTTCCGCACGGCCGACGGGACCGTCCTGGCCGACGACGATCTCGTCCACGAGCTGGCGTGGGTCCCGGCCGAGGACGGCCCCGGCCCGCGCCCCCGGGAGGTCTGGGACATGGCGGAGGAGCACCTGGCCGACCTGCCCGCCGTGATCGCGGCGCTGGACGCGGGCGCCGCCCCGCCCGGCGCGCTCGTCGTCCCCGTGCCGCGCGTCCCCGAACAGGAGCCGGTGCCGGACGCCGTCCGGACGGCGGCGCTGCGTGTCCTGGACGTGCTGCGCGGCGCGCTCGCCGAACCCCGCCTCGCCGGGACGACGCTGGTCGTGCACACCCATGACGCGGTGGCGGCGGCTCCGGGCGACCGCGTGTCCGCGCTGCACGGCGCGGCCGTGTGGGGGCTGGTCCGCAGCGTCCAGACCGAGGAGCCGGGACGCGTGGTGCTGCTGGACGGCGACCCGTCCGAGACCGCGTCCGAGATCGCGGTCGCGGTGGGTGAACCCCAGGTGGCGATCCGGGACGGCGTGCCGCTGGTGCCGCGGCTGCGCAGACCGGAGCCGCCGCTGACCGTCCCGGACGCGCCGAACTGGCGGCTGGAGGCGGGCGGCACGGGCGTCCTGGACGACCTCGCGCCGCGGCCCGTCCGGGACGACGCCGCGCCCGGCCACGGGCAGGTGCGGCTGGCCGTACGCGCCGCCGGGCTGAACTTCCGCGACGCGATGCTCGCGCTCGGCATGTATCCGGGCGCGGCCGACCTGGGCACCGAAGGCGCGGGCGTAGTGCTGGCGGTAGGCGACGGCGTACCGGGGCTGCGTCCGGGGGACCGGGTCATGGGCCTGATCTCCGGCGGCATCGGCCCGGAGGCGGTGACCGACCACCGGCTGCTGACGCCGATCCCCGGCGGGCTGAGCTTCGCCGAGGCCGCGACCGTCCCGGCGGTGTTCCTGACCGCCTACTACGCGCTGCACGACCTGGCCGGCGTCCGGCCGGGCGAGAGCGTGCTGGTGCATTCCGCGGCGGGCGGTGTCGGCGGCGCCGCGCTCCAGCTCGCCCGGCACTGGGAGCTGGTCGCCTACGGAACCGCCAGCGAGCGCAAGTGGCCCGCGCTGCGGAGGGCGGGCCTGCCCGCCGAACGCATCGCGGGCTCGCGCGACCTGGGCTTCGCGGCGGCGGTGCGGGCGGCGACCGGCGGGCGGGGCGTCGACGTCGTGCTGAACTCGCTGGCCGGCGAGTTCGTCGACGCGTCCCTCGGCCTGCTCGCCCACGGCGGCCGCTTCGTCGAGATGGGCAAGACCGACGTCCGCGACGCCGCCGCCGTCGCCACGTCCCACGGCGTCCGCTACCACGCGTTCGACCTGATGGACGCCGGACCCGACCGCATCGGCGAGATGCTCGCCGACATCGGCGCGCTGCTGCGGGAGGGCGTCCTCACGCCGCTGCCCGTCACCGCCTGGGACGTCCGGCGCGCGCCGGAAGCGTTCCGGCACCTGGCGCACGCCCGGCACGTCGGCAAGGTCGCGCTGACCCTCCCGCGGCGGCCCGACCCGGACGGCACCGTGCTGATCACGGGCGGGACGGGCGGCGTCGGCGCCCTGCTCGCCCGGCATCTGGCCGAGCGGCACGGCGCCCGGCACCTGACGCTGGTCAGCCGGAACGGCGCCGAGGCCGCCGGCGCCGCCGCCCTCGCCGCGGACCTGGCCGCGCTCGGCGCGCGGGTCCGCGTCGTGGCCGCCGACGTGGGCGACGCCGCCGAGCTGGAGCGCGTCCTCGCCGGGATCCCGGCCGAGCACCCGCTGACGGCCGTCTTCCACGCGGCCGGGGTGCTGGACGACGCCACGCTCGCCGGGCTGACCGCCGAGCGGCTCGACGCCGTGCTGCGGCCCAAGGCCGACGGCGCCTGGCACCTGCACCGCCTCACCAGGACCGCCGACCTCGCCGCGTTCGTGCTGTTCTCGTCGGCGGCCGGGGTGGTGGGCGGCGCGGGCCAGGCCGCGTACGCCGCCGCCAACGTCTTCCTCGACGCGCTGGCGGTCGCGCGCGCCCGCGCGGGACTGCCGGCGACCTCCGTGGCGTGGGGCCTGTGGGAGACGGGCCCGGGGCCGGGCGGCGCGGCGGGCAGTGCCATGACCGGCTCGATGTCGGAGCTGGACCGGGCCCGGATGGCGCGTTCCGGAGTGCTGCCGCTGCCGGCGGGGCGGAGCCTGGCGCTGCTGGACGCGGCGTCCGCCGCCGCCGATCCCGCGCTGGTCGCGGTCCGGCTCGACCGCGCCCGGCTGGCCGCGGGCTCCGCGCTCGCCCCGCCGCTGCGGTCCCTGGTCACCCGGCGGGGGAGCGGGCCGGAGCCGAACGCGCCAGGCGGCGCGGACCTCGCCGGGGCGGTCGCCGCCGCCGCTCCCGAGCACCGCCGCCAGGTGGTCGCCGACGCCGTGGCCGGGTTCGTCCGGGCCGTCCTTGGACACGCCCCCGGCGCCGATCCCGGCGGTGATCCCGGCGGCGCGCGCAGCTTCAAGGAACTGGGCTTCGACTCGCTCACCGCCGTCGAACTGCGCAACCGGATCACCGCCGCCGCCGGTGTGCGGCTGCCCGCGACCGTGGTGTTCGACCACCCCACCCCCGCCGCGCTCGTGGACCACCTCCTCGACCGGCTCGCCCCCGCGTCCCCGAAACCGGAGGCACCGAGACCGGCGCCCGAGCCGGACGAGCCGAGGGCGCCCGAGACCGCCGAGGAACTGCTGGCGTTCATCGATTCCGAATTCCGCTCCTGAGCGACCGTCCTGTGGAGGTGGCGGCCGTCATGGCCGACGAGAAGAAGCTTGTCGAGTATCTGCGCTGGACCACGGAGGAGCTCGCCCGCACCAAGCGGAGGCTGGCCGAACTGTCGGACCCCGAGCCCGTCGCGGTGGTGTCCATGGCGTGCCGGTACCCCGGCGGCGTCCGCACCCCCGAGGATCTCTGGCGGATCGTGGACGACGGCGTCGACACGGTGTCGCCGGCCCCCGCCGACCGCGGCTGGGACCCCGCCGCCCGCGAGCACGCCGCGGCGGGCGGCTTCCTCGACGACGCCGCCGCGTTCGACGCCGCCTTCTTCGGCATCGCGCCGAAGGAGGCGCTGGCGATGGACCCCCAGCACCGGCTGCTGCTGGAACTGGCCTGGGAGGCGATGGAGCGGGCCGGCATCGTCCCGGCGGCGCTGCGCGGCTCGCGCACCGGCGTGTTCGCCGGGGTCATCTACCAGGACTACGCGCCGCCCGCGTCCGCCTCGCCCGCCGACCTCGCGGGCCACCTGATGACCGGGAACGCGGCCAGCGTCGCGTCCGGACGGCCCGCCTTCGCCTTCGGGTTCGAGGGCCCGGCGGTGACCGTGGACACCGCGTGCTCGTCGTCGCTGGTGGCGATCCATCTGGCGTGCGCGGCGCTGCTGCGCGCCGAGTGCGACCTGGCGCTGGCGGGCGGCGTGACGGTGATGTCCACGCCCCGCGTGTTCGGCGAGTTCGCCGCCCAGGGCGGGCTGGCCGCCGACCGCCGCTGCAAGGCGTTCGGCGCCGCCGCCGACGGCGCCGGCTTCGGCGAGGGCGCGGGCCTGCTGATGCTGGAGCGGCTCGGCGACGCGGTCCGCGCCGGGCATCCGGTGCTGGCGGTGATCCGCGGCTCGGCGGTCAACTCCGACGGCGCGAGCAACGGGCTGACCGCGCCGAGCGGCGCCGCCCAGCGGCGGGTGATCGAGGACGCGCTGCGCGCGGCCGGGCTGAGCGCCGCCGACGTGGACGCGGTGGAGGCGCACGGCACCGGGACCCGGCTCGGTGACCCGATCGAGGCGGGCGCGCTCATCGCGGCCTACGGCGAGCACCCGGACCGGCGGGCGCCGCTGCTGGTCGGCTCGGTCAAGTCGAACCTCGGGCACACCCAGGCCGCCGCGGGCGTGGCGGGCGTCGTCAAGGTCGTGCAGGCGTTGCGGCACGGCGTGCTGCCCGCCACGCTGCACGCCGGCGAGCCCTCGCCGCTGGCGGACTGGGCGGCCGGGAACGTGGCGGTGCTGAACCGGCCCCGGCCCTGGCCCGCGGGCGGACGGCCGCGCCGCGCCGGGGTGTCGTCCTTCGGGATCAGCGGCACCAACGCGCATGTCATCGTCGAGGAGCCGCCCGCTCCCGAGCCAGCTCCCGAGCCCGAGTCCGAGCCCGCGCCGCCGGCGGTGCCGTGGGTGATCTACGGCAAGACCGCCGGCGCCGTGCGCGCCCAGGCGGCCAGGCTGCGCGAGCTGCTGCGCGCCGAGCCGCCGCCGGATCTCGCGGCGGTCGCGCGGACGCTCGCCACCCGGCGGCAGCCGCTGGAGTTCCGCGCGGTGGCGGTGGGCCGCGACGCCGCCGAACTGGCGCACGCGCTGGACGCCGCCGCCGATCCCTCCGCCCCCGTGGCGCGGGCCCGCACCGCGCCCAAGATCGCGTTCGTGTTCGGCGGCCAGGGCACCCAGCGTCCGGACATGGGACGCGAGCTGTACGACGGCTTCCCCGTCTACGCGGAGGCGTTCGACGCAGCCTGCGCCGCCCTGGACCGCGCCCGCCAGGCCGCCGGGGGCATGGACGGCGCGCCGCCGCTGCGCGAGGTCGTCTTCGCCGCTCCCGGCACGGACCTCGCGGCGCTGCTGGACCGCACCGACTTCACCCAGCCGGCGCTGTTCGCCACCCAGCTCGCGCTGTGCCGGCTGGCCGAGCACTTCGGCCTCGCCGCCGACGCGGTGGCGGGCCACTCGATCGGCGAGGTGACCGCCGCGCACGTCGCGGCGGCCCTGGACCTGGACGACGCGGCGACGCTGGTGGCGACCCGGGCGCTGGCGATGGCGGCGGCGCCGCCGGGCGGCGCGATGGTCGCGCTGCGCGTCCCGGAGGCGGACGCGCTGGCCTCGCTGGAGGGCCTCGAGGGGAAGGTGTCGGTCGCGGCCGTGAACGGCCCGCGTTCGACGGTCGTGTCCGGCGACGCCGAGGCGGTGCGGGCGCTGGCGGCACGCTGGCGGTCCGAGGGCGCGCGGACCAAACGGCTCAAGGCCGGGCACGCCTTCCACTCCGCGCACATGGACGCGGCGCTGCCCCGGCTGGCGGAGGCGGCGGCGCGGCTGGAGCCGGACGCGCCGTCGGTGCCGCTGGTGTCGAACGTCACCGGCCTGGTCGCGGGGCGCGGCGAGCTGCGCGCGCCCCGCTACTGGGCCGACCAGGTCCGCGGCACGGTGCGGTTCCACGACTGCGTGCGGACGCTGGCCGGGCTCGGCGTGGACACGTTCGTGGAGATCGGCCCGGACTCGACGATGACCACGATGATCGCCGACTGCCTGGCCGGGGAGCGCGGCGAGGCGGTCGCGGTGCCGCTGGTCGGCCGTCCGGACGCCGAGGCCCGCTCGGTGGTCGCGGGGGTCGCGCAGGCGCACGCGGGCGGTGTCGCGGTGGACTGGCGGCGGGTGCTCGGCGATGGCCCGGCGGCCGATCCCGCGTCCGTCCCGACCTACCCGTTCCAGCACCGGCGGTACTGGCTCGCCGCGTCCGGCGCGGGCCCGGCGGCCTCGCCGCGCGACCGGGAACTGTGGCAGGCGGTGGAGGACGCCGATCCCGAGCGCTTCGCCGCCGTCGTCGGCGGGCTTGACCTGCCGTCCGACGCCGTCGGGCAGGTCGTCAGGGCCCTGCGCCGCTGGCACGGCCGGGACGATGACCCGTTGGCGGCGGCGCCCGCCGAGGAGCCGGAGTTCGTCCTCGACGCGCTGCCCGCGGAGGAACGCCCCGCCGCGCTCGCGCGGCTGGTGCTCGACGCGGTCTGCGACGTCCTCGGCCATCCGCCGGGCACGGTGGACGACGGCGACGACCTGACGCAGATCGGCCTCAGCTCGTTCGGGGCGCTGACCATCGCCCGGCGGCTCGCGGACACGCTCGGCCTGGACGTCGCGCCGGGCGCGGTGCTCGACCACAGCACCGCGCGGGACCTTGCGGCGCACCTGCACGGCCGGCTCGACGCCCACCACGACACCCATCACGGCGTCCACGAATTGATCGGAGGGGGACACCGGTGAACGGCTCCGATGCCCGCGCGCGGTTGCGCGCGCTGCACCGCGACGGGACGCTCGCCCGGCGCTTCGACAGGGTGCCGCCGCTGCTGGCCGCGATGGACGACGACGACCTGGCCCGCTCGTCCCGGCTGCTGGCCGGGACGGACCCCGCGCTGATCCGGGAGCACCATCCCGGCCTGCCGTCCGTCACGGTCGCGATCACCGGCCACGGCACCCTCGACGCGTTGCGCACCGCGCTGGTCGGCCGGCTGGCGCGGCACGGCTACGTGCCCGACGTGTGGCTCGCAGGCTTCGACTCCTACGTGTTCGAGCTGGGCGACCCCGGCAGCGAGCTGTACGCGCGGCGGCCCGGCCTCACCGTGTGCGTGCTCGACCACGCGACGGTCTTCGACGAGGTCGCGATCCCCTTCACCGTCGAGGACGTGGAACGGGCGCTGGCGGAGAAACTGGCGCTGTGGCGGCGGCTGGCCGCGCGGTTCGCCGAGAGCGGCTCGGGCACGCTGGTGCTGAACACGATCCCGCTGCCGCGCTTCTGGCAGGCGCAGCTGCTGGAGCACCGTGCGCGGGCCCGGCTCGGAGCGGTGTGGCGGTCGGCGAACGCCGAGCTGCTGGAGCTCGGCGGCGCGACCGGCGGCCGCGTCGTCGTGATGGACCTCGATCCGCTGCTGACCGCCGCCGGCGTGGAGCTGTCCGAGCCGCGCCTGTCGACCTACGCGGGCGCGCACCTTTCGGCGGGGCTGCTGGACGCCTACGCGCGCGAGCTCGTCCACCTCGTCAGGGCGCACACCGGCAGGGCGAAGAAGGTGCTGGCCCTGGACCTGGACGAGACGCTGTGGGGAGGCGTCCTCGGCGACGACGGGGTGGCGGGGATCGAGCTCGGGGACGTCGGCCGGGGCCCCGGGTTCCGCCGCTTCCAGCGGGTGGTGAAGCAGTTGCGCTCCCAGGGCGTGCTGGTCGCCGCGGTCAGCAAGAACGACGAGGAGCCCGTGTGGACCGCGCTGCGCGAGCATCCCGCCATGATCCTGCGCGAGGACGACTTCGTCCGCGTCCGCGCCGACTGGAAGCCGAAGCCCGGCGCCATCGCCGAGCTGGCCGGTGAGCTCAACCTCGGCGTGGAGAGCGTGGTGTTCGCCGACGACAGCCCGCACGAGTGCGCCGCCGTCGCGGCGGAGCTGCCGGAGGTCGCCGTCCTGCACCTGGACCGCGACCCCGCCGAGCACGCCGAGACGCTGCTGGCCGACGGCTGGTTCACCGTGCCCGAGGTGACCGCCGAGGACCGCGTCCGCACGACCCGGTACCGGGAGGAGGCGGCGCGCACCGAGTTCCTGGAAACGGCGGGCGCCGCCGAGGACTTCCTGACCGGGCTGGGCGTCCGGGTGACGCTGGGCCGGGTGGGCGCGGGCGACCTCGCCCGGGTCGCGCAGCTCACGATGCGCACCAACCAGTTCAACCTCACCGCCGAGCGGCTGGTCCAGGAGGAGGTACGGGAACGGGCGGAGGGGACGCGCACGCGCGTCCTGGCGATCGCCTCCGCCGACCGGTTCGGGCCGAGCGGCGTCGTCGGCGCGGTGTTCCTGCGCGCCGGCGGCGACGTCCTGCTGATCGAGAACTTCCTGCTCAGCTGCCGGGTGTTCGGCCGCGGGATCGAGCAGGCGTGCCTGTCGGCGGTGCTCGCCCGCGCCGCCGAGGCCGGGTTCCGCGCGGTCCGCGGCCGGTACCGGCCGACGGCCAAGAACGGCAAGGTCGGGCGGTTCTTCCCGCACTACGGCTTCGCTCCGGACGCGGTGCACACCAAGGACGGCACCGAGGACGGCACCGAGGACGGCACGGTGTACGAACACGACCTGCGGGACATCGTGGACGTCCCGGAGCACCTGTCCCTGGCGACCGAAGGGGAGATCGTCCCGGCGCCGTGAGCGGCCTCGGGGACGGAGCGGAGCGAAGAGCCGGGGGAGGGCGCGACAGCCCGCGACGGCGGCCGCCGCCCGTTGACAGACTGAGGCGACCTCGACTTAACTGGCGGCGGCAACATGAGGCTGCCTCAGGATGAGGACGCGGGTTGGGAGGATTGCGGGCATGGCCGAAGCACTCACGGTCTCGGTGCACGACACGGTGCCGGTCTGGCGCGGCGACACGGCCGGTGACGCGCTGCGGCGCACCATCGATCTCGCGAAGGCGGTGGAGGCGTTCGGCTACCGGCGCTTCTGGGTCGCCGAGCACCACAGCACACCCGCGCTCGCGACCTCCAGCCCGGCGGTGCTGGCCGGGCCCGTCCTGGAGGCGACCCGGACGATCCGGGTGGGCTCGGGGGCGGTGCTGCTGCCCAACCACTCCCCGCTGGTCGTCGCCGAGCAGTTCGGCGTGCTCGCCAGCCTCTACCCCGACCGGGTGGACCTAGGCCTCGGCCGGGGCGGCGGCGGGCCGGTCTCGGCGTCCTCGCGCATGGGCGACCCGCTCCGCCAGGACTTCGCCGCCCAGCTCGCCGAACTCGGCAGCTACTTCGACGGGCGGCGCCGCGACGTGCGCGCCGTCCCCGAGCCGGCCAGGCCGCCGGAGTTCTGGCTGGTCGGTTCCAGCGCCGGCAGCGCCGCGTTCGCGGCCGGTCTCGGGCTTCCCTACGTCTACGCGCACTCCATCGTCGGCGGCGGCGCGGCGGAGGCGCTGGAGGTGTACCGGCGCGAGTTCCGGCCCTCGGCGCACCGGTCCGAGCCGCACGGCTGCGTCGCCGTGATCGTCGTCGCCGCCGACGCCGACGACCGCGCGCAGTCGCTGGCCCGGTCGTTCGTCTACGGGCAGATCCTCATGCGCACCACCGACCCGCAGACCGTGCTGCCCACCGCGGAGGAGACCGCGGCGCACACCTTCACCGCCGCCGAGGAACGGTTCCTGCGGGAGCGGATCGAACCGCAGTTCGTCGGCACGCCCGACCGCATCGCCCCCGCACTCGGCGCCCTGGTGGAGGCCACCCGCGCCGACGAGCTGTTCGTCCTGACGCAGGTGCCCGACCACGAGGCCAGGGTCCGGTCGTACGAGCTCACCGCCAAGATCGTCTCCTCGCTCTGAACCGCGCTCCGGACCGCGCGCCGGTGGCACTTTCAAGGGATTTTTAGCGCCGCCGTGCACGCTGGCACCGCCAGCCCCGATCGGTGCTCCCGGTCAACGCAGCCGATCGATCCTGCCGAGCCGAGCGACGAAGGATGAGGATGCACAGCGGGCCGAGGTATCGAATGAGGAAACCGGCCGCCAGGGCGGCCATCGGCGCGACGCTGCTGGCGGCGGGCGCCGCCTGTTCGGCGCAGGCGGGCGGCACCGGGGCGGCCGGGCCGCCGCGCGACGGCGGCGCGCTGCGGCTGGCCGTCGAGCGTGAACCCGAATGCCTGGACCCGCACCAGAGCCCCACCGAGGCGGCCCGGCTGCTCACCCGTCCCCTGGTGGACTCCCTCGTCCACCAGGACGCCCGCGGTGGCCTGCACCCCTGGCTCGCGGCCCGGTGGACGATCTCCAAGGACCGGCGGACCTACACCTTCGACCTTCGCCAGGACGTCGCCTTCACCGACGGCGAGAGGTTCGACGCGGCGGCGGTCGTCGCCAACCTCGACCACGTCGTGGCCCCCGCGACCAAGTCGCTGCTGGCCTCCAGCCTGATCGCCGCGTACGACTCGTCCCGCGCGGTCGGCGCCCACACCGTCGAGGTCAAGCTGAAGACCCCCGACTCGGGGTTCCTCGGCGCGCTGGCGCTGCCCAACCTGGGCATGCTCGCGCCCCGCACCCTCAAGGGCTCGCCGTCCGCGCTGTGCGCCAAGATCGTCGGCACCGGCCCGTACCGCAGCGACGCCGGTCTGGTGCCGCAGAAGGGCATCGACTACGTCCGGAACCCCCGCTACGCCTGGGCCCCGAAGTCCGCGCGGCACAGCGGGCCCGCGCGGCTCGACCGCATCGAGGTGCGGACCGTGCCCGACGGGCCGTCCCGGCTCGGGGCGCTCACCAGCGGCCAGGTGGACGCGGTCACCGACCTGTCGCCCCTCGACGTGCGCCGGCTCAAGAAGACCCCCGGGTTCACGGTGCGGTCGCGGGCGTATCCCGGCGTCAACTTCAGCTACTGGCCCAACACCGCCAAGGGGCCGCTCACCGACCCGAACGTCCGCAAGGCGCTGCGCGCCGGCATCGACTGGGCGCAGATCGTCAAGAACGTGTACTTCGGCGTCAACGAACCGGCCCGCGGCGTGCTGTCCTCGACCACACCGGGCTATCTCGCGCCGCCCGCCGCCGCGTACGCCCACGACCCGGCCGGCGCGGCCCGCCTGCTCGACCAGGCCGGGTGGACCGGACGCGACGCGGCCGGCTACCGCACCAAGGACGGCAAGCGGCTGACGCTGCTGCACCTGTGGTCCGACGGCTCCATCGCCGACCTGGCCGCGCAGGCGCAGTCGGCCGCCAAGCGGCTGGGCATCGAGATCGTCGAGCGCAACGTCGACGGGGGCACCTACGTCAAACGGCTCCTCGCCGGCGACTACGACCTGCTCGACACCAGCTTCTCCCAGCCGGGACCCGAGGTGCTGCGGGTGATGTTCGGCAAGGCCAACATCCCCACCGCCGGACGGGGCGTCGCCAACAACATCTCGCGCTACGACAGCCCCGCCGCGGAGGCCGCCTTCGACCGGGCGATGAAGGCGGGCGACCAGGCCACGGGGTTCCGCGTCTACGGCGAAGTGCAGCGGCTCGTGACCGACGACGCCGCGGTGTTCCCGATCTACTCGCCGCTGTCGACGCTGGCGGGCGGCGAGCGGGTCAAGGAGGTCGGCTTCAACGCCGACGGGACCCCCGACTTCTACGGCGCATGGCTGACCTCCTGAAGGCGGACCACGGAACGGACGCCGCGGACCACGGTGCGGAGGCCGCGGACCACGGTGCGGAGGCCGCGCCGTCCGCCCCCCGCCGCCGCGGCCTCCGGTCGGCGCGCCTGGCGGCCGAGCGGGTCGCGGCGTCGGCGGCGGTGCTGTGGGGCGCGGTCACCGCGACGTTCCTGCTGCTGCACGTGATGCCGGGCGGCACCGCCGACGTGCTGCTCGCCCGCTCGACGGTCGGGCCCCAGGTCCGCGCGCGGATCAGCGCCGAGTACCGGCTCGACGACCCGCTGACCACGCAGTACCTCGCCTACCTCGGCCGGACGCTGCGCGGCGACTTCGGCGACTCGTACGTGCTGCGGCGCCCGGTGTGGGACGTGATCGGCTCCCAGTTGCCCGCCACCGGCCTGCTGCTGGCCGCCACCATGGTCACGACGGTGGTGCTGGCCGTGCCGCTCGCGGTGGTCAGCGCGGGGCGCAACAGATGGGTGCGCTCGGCGTTCGCCGCCGCCGAGGCCCTGGTGGTCGCCCTGCCGCCGTTCTGGCTGGGCCTGCTGCTGCTGACCGTGTTCTCCTTCGGGCTGGGCTGGTTCCCGGCCATCGGCTCGTCCGGCCCGGCGGGCCTGGTGCTGCCCACCCTCGCGCTGGCCGCGGCGCCGACCGCCCTGGTGACGCGGGTCCTGCGCGAAGGGCTGCTGCGCGCGCTGGACGAGCCGTTCGTGGTGACGGCGCGGTCGCGGGGCGTCGGCGAGATCGCGCTGCGCGTGCGGCACGTCCTGCGGCACGCGCTCATCCCCGCCACGACGGTGCTCGGCTGGATCGCCGGCTCCCTCATCGGCGGCGCGGTCGTCATCGAGATCGTGTTCTCCCGGCAGGGCGTCGGCCGGCTGGTGCTGTCGGCGGTGCAGAACCGGGACATGCCGGTGGTGACCGCCGTGGTGCTGCTCGCCGCGCTGGTCTTCGTGGTGGTGACCGTCGCGGTGGACCTGCTCGGCCTGCTCATCGACCCGCGCACCCGCGACACCCGGAGGTGACCGTGACCTACCACCCGGACGGGAAGACGCCCGCCCCCACGATCGGCGTGCCCGCGGGACCGGACGGCGCCCGCGGGCGGCGCCCCGGGCGGCGCGCGACCGCCGGCTTCCGGCTGGGCCTGGCCGTGCTCATCCTGCTGGCGGCCATGGTGGCGTTCCCCGGCCTGTTCACCGGGGCCGACCCGAACGCCGCCGTCCTGGAGGCCACCCTCCGCCCGCCCGGCCCCGGGCACTGGCTGGGCACCGACCAGAACGGCCGGGACCTGTACGCCCGGATCGTCTACGGGGCACGGCCGTCGCTGCTGATCGGCACCACCGCCGTCGCGCTGGCGCTCGCCGGCGGGATCGTGGTCGGCGTCGTCGCCGCGCAGTTCGGACGGCTGGTCGACCAGCTCCTCGCCCGGTCCCTCGACGTGATCCTGTCGGTGCCAGGCCTGCTGCTGGTGTTCCTGGTAGTGGCGGTGCTCGGGCCCGGGTCCGGCAGCGCCACCGTGGGGCTCGCGGTGATCACGCTGCCCGGTTTCGCCCGGGTGGTGCGGGCCGAGGTGATCACCTTGCGCGGGTCGGCGTACGTGGAGGCCGCGCACGGGTTCGGCTGGACCCGCGTCCAGGTGATCGTCCGGCATGTGGTGCCCAACGCGGTGGGCCCGGTGCTGGCGCTCGGCACGGTGACCCTCGGCGCGATGATCGTGGCGGGCTCGTCGCTGAGCTTCGTCGGGCTCGGCCCGCAGCCGCCCACCGCCGAGTGGGGGGCGATGCTGGCGGGCAGCCGTGAGCTGCTGGGCGTCGCCTGGTGGCCCGCCGCCTTCCCCGGCGCCGCGATCACGGCGTCGGTCCTGGCCGTCACGGCCGTGGGACAGCATTTGCAGCGGCGGGGCGACGGGAGCACGCGGTGAGATCACAAGCGGCGCGGGATGCCGCAGTGCCGGACGGCGCCGCCGCACCGCTGGTCTCCGTCCGGAACCTGAGCGTGACGTTCGAGGGGACGCGGCGCCGCGTCGCGGCCGTCCGGGACGTCTCGATGGAGATCGCCCCCGGCTCGGTGGTGGCGATCGTCGGCGAGTCGGGCTCGGGCAAGAGCGTCACCGCTCGCGCCCTCGTCGGGCTGGCGGGCGACGACGCCGTGGTGCGCGCGGACGAACTCGCCTTCGGCGGCCGCGACCTGCGCGCCTTCACCAGGCGGGACTGGCGGGCGCTGCGCGGCCGGCGGGCCGGCCTCGTGCTCCAGGACGCGCTCGGCTCGCTGGACCCGCTGCGGCACGTCGGCGCCGAGGTGGCCGAGGTGCTGCGCGAGCACCGCGTCGTGCCCGCCCGCGAGCTCGACGCCGAGGTGGAGCGGCTGCTCGATGCGGTGGGCGTGCCCGAGCCGCGGGTCCGCGCCCGGCAGTACCCGCACGAGCTCTCGGGCGGGCTGCGGCAGCGCGCCCTGATCGCCTCGGCGCTGGCCGGCCGCCCCGCCCTGCTGATCGCCGACGAGCCGACCACGGCGCTGGACGCCACCGTCCAGCGCCAGGTGCTCGACCTGCTGAAGGCCCGCACGGCCGACGGCACCGCGGTGCTGCTGATCAGCCATGACCTCGGCGTGGTCGCGGAGATCGCCGACCATGTGTACGTGATGAAGGACGGCCGGTTCGTGGAGGACGGGCCCGCCCGCCGTGTGCTGACCGCGCCCGCGCACCCCTACACGCGGAGCCTGGTCGAGGCCGTCGGCGCCGGGCCCGGCGAACTCCCGCCGGTGGACGCCGCCGCCGCGCCGGTACTGCGCGCAGCGAAACTGGTGAAACGCTACCGGCGGCCCGGCAGGCAGGTGCTCACCGCCGTCGACGCCGTGTCGCTGGAGGTGCGGCCCGGCGAGACGCTCGGCGTCGTCGGCGAGTCCGGGTCGGGAAAGACGACCGTCGGGCGGCTGCTGATGGGGCATGTCGGGCCCGACGCCGGCGCGGTCCAGCTGGACGGGCGGTTCTGGCGCGACCTGCGCGGCGGCGACCGCCGCCGGGAGCGCCGCCGCATCCAGATGATCTACCAGGATCCGCTCGCGTCGTTCGACCCCGGTTACACCGCGCGGCGCGTCCTGGAGGAGCCGCTGCGCGCGGTGCGCACGCCCAGGGGCGAGCGGCTCGCGCGGGTGCGCGACCTGCTGGCCGACGTCGGGCTCGGCGAGGACGTGCTCGACCGGCGGGGCCGTGAGCTGTCGGGCGGGCAGCGCCAGCGGCTGGCCATCGCCCGCGCCCTCGCGGCGTCGCCCGACGTGATCGTCTGCGACGAACCGGTGTCCGCGCTGGACGCCTCCATCCAGGCGCAGGTGCTGGAGGTGCTGCTGGACGTCCAGCGGCGCACCGGCGCGGCCTACCTGTTCATCTCCCACGACCTCGGGGTGGTGCGCAGGCTGAGCCATCGGGTCGTCGTCATGAAGGACGGCCGGGTGGTGGAGAGCGGGACGATGGAGGACGTCTTCGACCGTCCCCGGCACCCCTACACCAAGACGCTGCTGGAAGCGGTTCCTCAGTTCTCGATGTAGCGCATGCTCTGCTCGTTCCACCGCGCGCCGTGCACCTGCTCCGGCGGCACCGCCGCGCCCGCCGCCGCCAGGTCGGCGCGGGTCAGGTGCAGGAACGCCGCGTCGACGTTCTCCTCCAGGTGGGTGCGGCGCCTGGTCCCCGGGATGGGCACCACGTCCGGGCCCTGGTGGTGCAGCCAGGCCAGCGCCAGCTGCGCGGAGGTCACCCGCAGCTCGTCGGCGAGCTTGCCGAGGCGGTCGGCCAGGGGCACGTTGCGGGTCAGGTTCTCCGCGGTGAACCGGGGCAGCCCGAACCTGCGGAAGTCGCCCTCGTCCAGCCCGTCCCGCGAGCGGATCGCGCCGCTCAGGAAGCCCCGGCCCAGCGGCGCGTACGGCACCAGCGCCACGTCCAGCTCGCGGCAGGCGGCGACGATGCCGGGCTCGACGTCGCGCGACCACAGCGACCACTCGGTCTGCAACGCCGCCACCGGGTGCACCGCGGCGGCGCGGCGCAGCGTCCCCGGACCGACCTCGCACAGCCCGACCTCGCGGATCTTCCCGGCCCTGACCAGCTCGGCCATCGCGCCGACCGTCTCCTCGACGGGCACCCGCGGGTCGAGGCGGGTCAGGTAGAACAGGTCGATGTGCTCCGTGCCGAGCCGCCGCAGGGACGCCTCGCAGGCGCGGCGGACGTGTTCGGCGTCGCCGCGGATGCCCGTGCCGACACCGGAGTCCGGCCGGACCACGCCGAACTTGGTCGCCACCACGGCCTGGTCGCGCCGTCCCGCCAGGGCCCGGCCGATCAGCTCCTCGTTGGCGCCGTGCCCGTACACGTCCGCGGTGTCCAGCAGGGTCGCGCCCAGCTCCAGCGCCCGGTGGATCGTCGCGACCGACTCGGCGTCGTCGGTCGCGCCGTAGAACTCCGACATGCCCAGGCAGCCGAGGCCCTGTGCGCCGACGGTCAGGGAGCCGATCCGGCGCGGAGGAAGTCGGGTCAGGGTCATCGGGCCGCTCCCGTCGTTTCCGGTGGACGACTCATTTCCGGTAGACCACTCAGTTCCGGTAGACCACGATGGACGACTCGTAGGTGCCGTGGGCCTCGCCGACCGGGCGGAACTGGCGGAAGCCGATCGCGCCGCGCAGCGGGCCGGCGACGACCACGGCCGGGAACCCGGCGGCCTCGCCCGCGGTGAGCCGGGCGTCGTCGACCAGCCCGCCCGCGCGGATCACGTTGCCGTCCAGGAGCCGGATCTCCTCCCCGAAGTAGGCGATGAAGTGCCCGTCCTCCGGACGCCTGTAGAGCATGCGCCCGGCGCCGGCGGTGTGGCCGAGGGGCTCGCCGCCCGGCCCGAAGATCTCCAGCCTCACGGTGGCGAAGTCCTCCTCGGTGGGCGTCCCGCCGGTGGGGTCGGGGTTGTTGGACTCGTACTCGACCACCTTCTCGGTCAGGTCGTGCAGGATGAGCGAGCGCCCGTCGCCGGCCAGCTCGCCGACCCGGTCGGAGGTGGGGTCCGGCGGCGCCGCCGCCAGCGGCAGCAGGTCGCCCACCGCGTCGAGCAGCGGCGCGAACCGGTCCGGCAGTGTGCTCGCTGGCATGGCGTTCTCCTCGGGGTGAGGCAGGGAAAGGGCGGGAAGCGGGCGCGCCGCATCGAGGCCGACACTAGATCGGCCTTCTCAAAGTCCTCTAAAAGGCGCTACGCCGTCTCCGTCGGCCGTCCGGTGACGACGGCCCGCACCGGCCCCATGGTCAGTGCCAGCTCCATCCGGGAGTTGACGCCCGCCTTGCGGTAGATCCGCGTCAGGTGGACGTCCACGGTGCGCATGCTGATGCGGAGGCGGTCGGCGATCTCGCGCCGCTTCATGCCCGAGCAGATCAGCAGCGCGATCTGGCGTTCGCGCTTGGTGAGACGGCCGAACCGTTCCAGCTGACCGATGTCCGCCGTCGTCGGGACCGTCGACCGGGCGTCGGCGGCGCCGCCGGGCGCGGACTCGGCCTGGGCCGACGAGGCGGCGGACGAGGCCGGCACCCGGCGCGACAGCCAGTCGAGCATCGTCTCCGCCTTCGGCCGCTGCGCGATGTCGACGGCGAGGTTGCGGGCGCCGTGCGCCTCCGCCACGCGCCCGAGGTCGCCCAGCGCGCGCGCCATCTGGCCGAGCGCGTAGCACTGCTCGATCTGCATGCCCACCGACCCGAACCGGCCGGCGGCGTCCCGGTAGCACTCCAGGGCCTCGGCCGGCATGGACCGCGAGCGCGCCAGGTGCCCGCGCGTGAGATCGGCGTACGCCCGATGGTGCGGCAGCGGGAACAGCCGGGCGTGCTCCTCGCTGCTGGCGGCCCACTCGTCCAGCGGCAGCCCGGCGTCCAGGCCCGCCGCGCACATCAGCTCCCAGGCGACGCCCCGCATGGCCACGGGAATCGACCACAGCCCCGGCCCCTTGCCCTCGTTCAGCAGCAGGGTGACGCAGTGGTGCGGGTCGCCCTCCAGCCAGGAGCACTTGGCCAGGGCGACGGCCGCCACGCAGGCGCTGCCGTTGACGTTGCGGGTGGGCGACTGCTGGGCGAGCGCCTGCTGGGCCAGCGCCCGGGCCCGTCCGCTGCCCGGCGGCTGGAGCCACACCTCCGCCGCCGATCGCAGCGCCACCGCCTGTGCGTGCCGCAGCGAGTTGCCCGAGATCGCCTCGATGATGGCGGCGTCGGCCGAGTCGCGCGCGTGCGAGAGCAGCCCGAGCTGGCGCTCGGTCTCCGACAGCAGCACCAGCAGCGTGGGCAGCAGGTAGGCCCGCTGCGAGCGCCGGGCCAGCTCGACTCCGCGTCGTAACTGCTGGCGAGCCTCGGTGTAGCGGCCGAGGTAGTCGTTGGCCAGCGCGGTGACCAGCACGCTCTCCAGGCGCTGCGCGACCTGGTGACCCGGTGCCCGGTCGAGGCGCTCGCCGATGTCGTCCAGCAGGGCGGCGGCGCGGTCGAGATCCCGCAGCGCGGTCGCGTCCAGCGCCTGGAGGGCCAGCAGCCCGGCGCCGGTGAGGGCGTCGCCGTGGTCGAGGGCGTCGCGCAGCGCCTCGGCCACCTCGTCGGCCTCGGAGGTGCGCCCGAGCATCGTCACCCGCAGGCCGCGGGCGAACACCAGCCGCGCCCACGCCGGGGTGCCGCGGAGGTCGGGCCTCGCGATCCACTCGGTGAGCATGTCGAGCGTCTGCACGTCCTCGCTGAGCACGCCCTCCACGACGGAGACGAACGCGATCTGCTCGGCCAGCTCCGCCGGGGCGGCCGTGCAGCCGGCCTCGTGCACGGCGAACAGCAGGTCGCGGCTCTCGTGCATCCGCCCGATCCGGCCGAACGCCGTGCTGAGGGCGAGCCGGGCCCGGTCGCCCGCCGGGGTGGCCGCGGGGGCCTCGGCGATCACCGGAGTGAGCCAGGAGACGCTCTCGCTGACGTCGGTCTCCATGATCTCGTACGAGCCGTCGACGATCTGGACGAGCTCGTCGGCCCGCGCCTTCGACACCGAGCCGAGCAGGTGGAAGCCGAGGTGGGTGGCGCCGACGCCGCGGGCCGACAGCCGCTGGACGGCGCGCTTGTGGGCCCGCGCCGCCCAGCACGGGTCGATCGTGCGGCGCAGCAGGGTGCCGAAGACCTCGTCGCGGATCGAGAACACGCACTCGCCCGTCTCCGCCCTGACCAGGTCGCGCCGGGTCAGGCCGGGGATCACCGCCGACACCACCACGGCGTCGAGGCCGGCGATCTCGGCGAGCAGCTCCACGTCGAACCGGCTGCGCAGGATCGCCGCCGCGTGGAGCACGTACCGCTCGTTCAGCGTCAGGTCGCGGGTCTCGTTGAGGACCGCGAACTCGAACGGGGCGACGGCGCTGTCGTTGCCCGTCCGGGTGCTCTGCTCGAGCGCCTGCAGCGCGCGCAGGTTGAACGGGTTGCCGCCGGCGCGGCGGCGCGCCTCGTAGGACGGCGAGACCGGGCCCATCGCGATCGTCTGCTCGTCGGTGAGCGGCGCCAGCTCCAGCGAGGTCGTGCGCCCGAAGGAGACGCCGCGCGTGATCGCCTCGATGAGTTCGGTGGGGGCCTGCCGGGGCCGCAGCGACACCAGCACGTCGACCAGCGGCGCGGGGTTCCCGGCGGCCAGGTCGGCGAGTTCGGCGATGGTCCGCTCGTCGGCCAGGTGGACGTCCTCCAGCACGACGAGTTCGCGGTCGGGCCGGCCGCGGTGCGTCATGCTCGTCACCGTGCCGGGACCGGCGTCGCCGGACCGGGCGGCTCCGGCCCGCCGCGCTCCGCGCAGCAGCGCGCGGACGGCGTCGATGGCCCGTTCCCGGCCGTGCCGGGAGCACTGGTGCACGGTGGCGGGCAGGGCGGTCCACCGGCGGCTCTGCGCCAGCGCCGCCAGCAGGTGGGTCTTCCCTGAGCCCGGCTCGCCGAGCACGGCGATCAGGCGGCCCGCCGCGCCGGGCGCGGTGGTCAGCTCGCGCAGGGCGGCCAGCTCGGCCGTGCGGACGCAGTCGCTCGGGCCGGCGGGGTCGGAGGTCTGGTGAGGGTCGTGTGGGCTGTCATACGGAGAGGTGAGGGAATGTCGCATACCCGGGGCCCTCCACATATCTCTACAAAATTAGTAGGAATTGTCCTATATGCCAACCCCGATGGCGAGTCCTTCGAGTATGAGCCTCAGCAGGCGGTCGCTGTGGTCGCGGTCGGCGGGTGAGGTCTCGCGCACCCACGCCACCCCGGTGAGCAGGTCGAACAGTTCGTCGGGGGACAGGTCGGCGCGCACCCGGCCGGCCTTCTGCGCGGTGCGCAGCAGCGTCGTGCCGCTCTCGTGCATGGCGCCGCACATCTCGTGCGAGGGGGTGCCCTCGTCGTACATGCTCTGCGCCAGGATGCCGACCAGGCCGCGGAAGGTGCTGAAGTGCCGGACCGCCTGCTGCATCCACTCGACCAGGGCGTCCAGCGGATCGCGCGCCCCGGCCAGGCGCTCGGCCTGGGCGACCAGGTCGCCCAGGCCGTCGCGGGTGGCCGCCTCGACCAGTGAGGCGCGGGTGGGGAAATGGCGGTAGAGGGTGCCGATCGCGACCCCGGCCTGCCCCGCGATCTCCTCCAGCGACGCCTGCGCGCCGGCGTCCTCGAACGCCTTGCGGGCGGCGGCCAGGATCGCGTCGTAGTTGCGCGCTCCGTCCGCCCGCTTGGGGCGCCGGGCGATGTGCGGCACATCGTCGGTCATGGCACACCCTTCCGCATTGACTACCTGAGGCTACCTCAGGTTAACTTGTCGGAGACAACCTGAGGTTGCCTCGACATACTACCCGGCCGCCTCCGGCCGTCCGGTCGGCCGTCCCGCCGCCCGTCGACGGCCTCCAGTCGCCCGAACGAGCGGTCCTGAACGAGCGGAGGTTCGATGAGCGCAGACACCGGCATCGAGACCGATGGGACGCGGGCCGGCCCGGGTCCCTCCAAGGCGTGGGGACTGGTCCTCGTCGCCATCGTGGGCGCCGAGTTCATGCTGCAGCTGGACGGCACGATCGTGAACGTCGCGCTGCCCGATCTCCAGGACGACCTGCGGTTGTCGGCCGCGTCCGGATCGTGGGTCCCCAACACCTTCCTGCTGGCCTTCGGCGGCCTGCTGCTGCTGGCCGGACGGCTGGGCGACGTGCTCGGGCACCGCCGGGTGTTCGTCGCGGGCGTCGCGCTGATCGTGGTGGCCTCGCTGATCGCGGGGCTGGCCACCAACCTGGGCCTGCTGCTGACCGGCCGCGCGCTGCAGGGCGCGGGCGCCGCGCTCGCCGGGCCGACCGGGCTGGCCCTGCTGGCGACCGTGTTCGAGGGCGCGCGCCAGCAGCGCGCGTTCGGCCTGTACTCCACCATCACCGGCCTCGGCGCGTCGGCGGGCATGGTGCTGGGCGGCGTGCTCACCTGGGCCGGCGACTGGCGATGGAGCCTGCTGGTGAACGTCCCGGTCGGACTGGCCGTCATCGCGGCCGCCGTCACCGCCATCGGCCTGAAGGACGAGGCCACCCGCTCCCGCCCGCTCGGCCTGCCCAGCGCCGCCGTGGTGACCGGCGCGCTCACCCTCGCCGTGTACGGACTGGTGCACGCCACCACGGCGGGCTGGGCCGACACCTGGACCGTCACGCCGCTGGCCGCCTCGGCGATCCTGTGGCTCCTGCTGCCCGTGGTCGACTCCCGGGCCGCCGAACCGCTGTTGCCCGCCGCCGTGTTCGCCGACCGCGACCGTGCCGCCGCGTTCCTGAACCTGCTGCTGCTGGCGCTGGTGCTCACCAGCTTCCTGATCTACCTGGTGCAGTACCTCCAGGGCGTCCTGGAACTGGACGCGCTGGAGAGCGGTCTCGGCATCCTGCCGTTCGGCCTGGCCCTGCTGGTCACCACGCAGTGGCTCACCAAGCGGCTGGCCAAGATCGACCTGAAGGCGCGGGCGGTGGCCGGGCTGGTGCTGGTGCTGGCCGGGGTGCTGTGGCTGTCGCGGCTGGACGGCGGCAGCGACTACCTGACCGGTGTGCTCCCGCCGCTGCTGGTGATGGGCGCGGGCGTCGGAGTGGCGATCATCCCGTTCAACATGATCATCCTGACCACGGCGCCCGCGGAGTACGCCGGGGTGACCGCGGGGCTGCTCCAGACCGCGCTGACCATCGGCGGCTCGCTCGGCCTCGGGCTGCTGCTGATTCCCTTCACCCGCGACGGGCGCGGGCCCGCCGACAACATCTCCGCGGTGTTCGGCTGGGCCGCGCTGGTCACCGCGGCGTCGATCGTGCTGGCGCTGCTGCTCTGGTTCGGCCCGGGCGCGCGGCGCCGCGCGGACGGCGCACCGCGGACCGCGCCGGACGACCCGGCGGACGCGGGGGAGACCGCCTCCACGGTCGAAGAGGGCTGACGGAGGTGGCCTTCCCCGCTGGGACTTCCGGGTGGACCTGCCGGCGGCGACCCGGGGACGTCGTGCGGCGCCCCGCAGCGGTCAGCTGGCCACCCGGAAGTCGTCGGCGTCCGCCCGGAGGATCGCGGCCTGGAGCCGGTACATCGTGGCGCGCGGGTCCAGGCCGAGTTCCTCCCGCAGCGCGCGGCGCGCCGACTGGAACACCTCAAGCGCCTCCGCGCGGCGGCCGGACCGGAACAACGCCAGCATCAGCTGCTCCCGCAACGTCTCGTTGAGCGGGTTCTCGTCCACCCACACCGACAGGTCGCCGATCAGCTCGCGGTGCCGGCCCACCCGCAGCGAGCACTGCGCGACCGCCTCCCGGCACTCCAGCCGGGTCTCCTCCGCCCACCGGACGAAGGCGCCGATGAACAGGCCGTCGCCGACGCCCGCGAGCACCGGCCCGCGGAAGAGCCCGACCGCCTCCTGGAACGCCGCCAGCGCGCGCTCGGGGTCGTCGTCGAGGAGCATCCGTCCCTCCTCGTGCAACCGGCGCAGCCGCACCGAGTCGATGGAGTCCTCGTCGGCCTCCAGGCGGTAGCCCTGCCCGTGGGTGCGGACGACCGCGCCGGCGGAGAGGCCCGCCAGGGCCTTGCGCAGCTGCGACACGTAGACGTGCAGCGCCGCGCGGCACCGGCGGGGCGGCGAATCCCCCCACAGCTGGAGCATCAGATGGTCTGTGGACACCGGTTGGTTCGCGCGTATCAGCAGCGTCGCGAGCAGGGTCTCCACCTTCGGCGTGTTGAAGGCGCGGAACTCGGACTCGACCAGGCGCAGCGGACCGAGCAGTTCGTATTGCATGACTCTCCTCAGGCGCACAAGGTTGCTCGGGCAGGACCAGGGGCGGCGGACCGGTCGTCCGCGTCTCCTTGGCGATCGACAAAGGAATTCTGAGGCCGCCCGGCCGCGCGCACATCAGAGAAAGTGCGTACGAACCCCGGCCTGGAAGTACGTACGCGGCAACTCCCTGAGCAAGGACCGGCTGGTCCTGTCGCCTCCAGGGCCGGCCATGTGAGGACGCTCACGGCGCGCCGTGCGACGTCAGGTCGCCGAATATCCGACGCGGTGTTAAATGCGCCAAGGTCCGAGTGCCAATGTCATGCACGGATGGCCGGGCCCAGCGTATGAACAGGGCTAAAACAGTTCTAAAGGTGGCGTTGTCTCTCGCGCAATCGGATGTCTAGTGTGACGGTCGCCGCCTGCTATAGGCGGCGTTCCATTGCGTCTTCCCAGGATGGACGAAATGACTCAGGCCGGAATGGCGACGGCTCCCCCGTACCCGCAGAAGCGCACCTGCCCTTACGAGCCCCCGCCCGGATATCAGCGGATCGGCGAGGCCGGACCCGTCCTCAAGGTGACCCTGTACGACGGGCGCGAGGCGTGGATGATCACGGGTTACCGGGAGGCGCGGGAGGTCCTCACCCACCCGAACCTGTCCTCGCAGCGTACCCATCCCGGGTTTCCCATCGTCGCGCCGAGGTTCCGGTCGCAGATCGCGCGCAGCCTCGCGCTCATCGCGATGGACCCGCCGGACCACGACATCTACCGCCGGTACCTCAATCCCCACTTCAGCCTCAAGTCGGTCCGCCGGATGCGCCCGGCCATCGAGGAGATCGTCGCCGGGTACCTCGACGCCATCGTCGAGCAGGGGCCGCCGGCGGACCTCGTCCCGGCCCTGATCGTGCCCCTGCCGTCCCTGGTGATCTGCCGCCACCTGGGCGTCCCCTACGAGGACCACGACTTCTTCCAGGACGCCAGCGGCAAGGTGATGCTGGGCACCGAGGAGGAGTCGGGCCGGGCCGCGCAGGATCTGGTCGACTACATCGACCGGCTGGTCACCCAGAAGATCAAGGCCCCGGACGACGCGCTGCTCGGCACGCTGGTCCGCGAGCGCGTGGCGACCGGCGACATCGGCCACGCGGAACTCGTGTCCATCGCCCTGGTGCTGCTGATCGCCGCGCACGAGACGACGTCCTCGTCGCTGGCGCTCGGCGTCATCACGCTGCTGGAGCATCCCCGCCAGCTGGCCCGGCTCCGCGAGGACCTCGACCGGCTGCCCGGAACGGTCGAGGAACTGCTGCGGTACATCGCCACCACCGACCTCGTCGCCACCCGCGTCGCCAAGGGCGACATCGAGATCGCGGGCCACCGCATCAAGGCGGGCGAGGGCGTGCTGGTGTCCGGGACGCTCGCCAACCGCGACCCCGGCGTCCATGAGCGGCCGGACGAGTTCGACATCCTGCGCGCCGACACCCACCACGTCACCTTCGGATTCGGCATCCACCAGTGCCTCGGGCAGAACCTGGCACGGCTGGAGCTGGAGATCGCCTTCCACCAGCTGCTGACCCGCCTGCCCGGGCTGCGGCTGGCCGGCCCGGTCGACGACCTGCCGATCCTCGGGGCCGGGACCGTCCAGCGGGTGCTGTCCCTGCCGGTCGAATGGTGACCGCCGTGCGGGTGCGGGCCGACCCGGAGCGGTGCATCAGCGCGGGACGTTGCATGGCCACCGCGGACGAGGTGTTCGACCAGGACGAGGACGGCCTGGTGCTGGTGCTGAGCGACCGTCCGCCGGAGGGTCTGGCCGCCCGGGTGCGCCGGGCCGCCTACCTGTGCCCGGCGGGCGCGATCACGGTCGACGACGGCTGAGGCCGACGCGCCGGAGCGCCATTGCCGGAATGTTTGGTTTTCGTGCCGAGATTCATCGCCCAGTCAGCGAGGAGGTCCAAGATGGCCGGCCCAGAGGCGATGCTCCGCTATCCACAGGACCGCACGTGTCCCTACCAGCCGTCACCCGAATACCAGGAACAGGCCGAGAAGGGCGCCCTGAACCGGGTGGAGCTGTGGAACGGCAGCACGGCATGGCTGGTGACCGGGCACGCGCAGGCCCGGGCGCTGCTCAGTGACCCGCGCATGTCGGCCGACCGGGCACGGGAGGACTTCCCGGTCGTGCTTCCCCGGTTCGAGGCGGCGATCTTCAAGCCGCTGGCGCTCATCGGGTTCGACCCGCCCACGCACACCGTCCACCGCAGGCTGCTCGCGCCCTACTTCAGCCTCCGCAGGGTCCGCGCCAGGCGCGCGGCCGTCGAGCGGGAGGCGGCGGAACTGGCGGACGCGCTGGTGCGCGAGGGCCCGCCCTCCGACCTGGTGGAGAGCTACGCGCTGCCGATCCCGTCCAGGGTGATCTCCGACCTGCTCGGGGTGCCCTACGCCGACCACGAGTTCTTCGAGGAGCGGACCGCGGGCCTGCTCCAGGCCAAGGATCCGGCCGGCGCCGAGGCCGCGGGGCAGGCGCTGTGGGACTACCTGGAACGGCTCGTCTCCGCCAAGGAGCGCGACCCGGACGGCACGCTGCTCAGCGACCTGGCCGCCCGGGTGGACGAGCGTGACCTCACCCGCGTGGACCTGCTGCGCATCGCGCTGACGCTGCTGGTCGGCGGGCACGACACCACCTCCCAGATGATCGCGATGGGCGTGGTCACCCTGCTGGACCACCCCGACCAGCTCGCCCGGCTGCGCCGCGGCGGCGAGGAGACCACCCGCGCGGTGGACGAGCTGCTGCGCATGGTGTCGGTCACCGACGTGTCCGGGGTGCGGGTGGCGACCGAGGAGGTAGAGATCGACGGGGTCGTGATCAAGCCGGGTGAGGGGATCATCGTCTCGTCCTCCACGGTGAACCGGGACGCCGCCGTCTACGACGATCCCTACGTCTTCGACGTCGGCAGGGGCTCCCGCCAGCACCTGACGTTCGGCTATGGCATCCACCAGTGCATCGGGCAGAACCTGGCACGGCTGGAACTGGAGATCGCCTACACCACCCTGTTCGACCGCGTCCCCGGCCTGCGTCTGGCCGTGCCCGTGGACGAGCTCCCCTGGCGGCGCGGCGGGACCATGCAGGGTCTGCACAAGCTTCCGGTGACGTGGTGACGGAGGGAACGGCATGAAGGTGTCCGCCGACAGGGACCGCTGCATCGGCGCCGGCCATTGCGCGATCACCGCCCCCGGCGTCTTCGACAATGGGGACGACGGCCTGGTCGTCGTCCTGACGCCCGAACCCGAGGACGGCGACCGGCAGGCCGTCGATCGCGCCGAGCGGCTCTGCCCGTCCCGGGCGATCTCACTCACGTCCACCACCGGCGGCCGGCCCTGAGCACGGCCACGGACGGGCCGTTGACCGGCGTTGAGATATTTCCTACTTTTTAGGTAGGTATTACCGGATGCTCTCCCGGGGCGGCGGGCACAGGCGATGGAGGATTTCCGATGACCGTTCACAGCACCGCGTCCGCCGAGACCGCCGCGTTCGCCGAGCAATGGCGCGAATGGCACGCCGCCAAGGAGGAACGGCTGGCCGGCAAGCACGGCTTTCTCGCCGTCACCGGACTGCACTGGTTGAACGCCGAGCCCCAGACCTTCACCGACGCCCCCGGCGCCTGGACCACCGGCCCCGGCGGCCCCGTCGTCGTCCTCGGCGAGGGCGAGGAACTGGTCGTGGACGGCCGGACCGTGCACGGCGAACACCGCTTCGGCATCATCCCGGAACGCGGCGGCGTGTTCGCCCGCTGGGGCGACGCGGTGATCGAGGTGGCCAAGCGCGGTGGGCACGACATCGTCCGCCCCCGCCATCCCGACAACCCGCTGCGCACGTCCTTCCGCGGCACGCCCGCCTACGAGCCGGACCCGCGGTGGGTGGTGACCGGCCGTTACTTCCCCCTCGACGAGCCGCGCCCCACCACGGTGGGCGCCGCCGTGGACGGTCTCGAACACGTCTACGACGCCCCCGGCCGTGTCCACTTCAACCTGGAGGGGCGCGCGCTGGCCCTCACCGCTTTCCCCGGCCACGAGCCGGGCAGCCTGGTCGTGCTGTTCACCGACGCGACGTCCGGCGTCACCACCTACGCCGCGAACCGCTCCCTGCACCTGTCCCCGGACGCGGACGGCACGGTCACGCTCGACTTCAACCGGGCCACCAACCTGCCCTGCGCCTACACCGACCTGGCGACCTGCCCGCTGCCACCGCCGGAGAACCGGCTGCCGGTGGCCGTGGAGGCCGGCGAGAAGATCCCGCACGAGCGCGCCTGACATGCCCGAGATCACCTCGCTGTCCTTCCTCACCCCGGGCAACTACGCCGACGACGACCCCTACTCCGGGCTGGAGGCGACGCTCCGGCTCTTCGAGTACGGCGAGACCGAAGGCTACGACGGCGCCTGGATCCGGCAGCGGCACCTGGAACACGGCGTCTCGTCCGCCGCCGTGTTCCTGTCCGCCGCCACGCAGCGCACCCGCCGGATCGAACTCGGCACCGGCGTCATCCCGATCGGCTACGAGAACCCGTTCCGCCTCGCCGAAGACCTGACGACCGTCGACGTCCTGTCGCGGGGACGGCTCCAGGCCGGATTCAGCACCGGGATGCCACACGCCGAACTGCTCGCGGACCTCGTCCACGACGGTGACTGGCGCGAGTACGACCTGTCCTACGGGCGCATCGGCAGAGTCCTGGAGAACCTGCGCGGCGAGTACCTCGGCGGGCCCGACACCGTCATCCACTCCCCAGGCGCCGTGCAACGTCCCCGGCTCCAGCCGTACAGCCCCGGCATCCTCGACCGTTCCTGGCTGGGCGGCACCAGCCCGCGCTCGGTCCGCTGGGCGGCCGGGAACGGGCTGAACCTGCTGACCGGCAACATCGTCCAGGGCGAGGGCCCCGACGCCCACGCCGAGCAGCAGCGTGAGCAGATCGCCCTGTACCGGGACCTGCTGCCGCCCGGACGCCCCGGCAGGATCGCGCTCGGCAGGGTGATCGTCCCGTTCGACGGCGCGGACGCGGCGACCCGCAAGCGCTACCGCGAGTACGAGGCGAGCCGGCACGAGCGCACGCTCACTGTCCACGGCGAGCAGCGCGTCCGCTTCGCCCCCGACCTCGTCGGCCCGTCCGAGGAGATCGTCGAACGGCTGCGCGCCGACGTCGCCGCGGCGGAAGTGACGGAACTGCGCCTCGAACTGCCCTACGAGTTCAGCGAGCACGACTACCGGCAGATCCTGCACGACGCCCGCACCCTGATAGCCCCCGCCTTGGGCTGGCGCTCCGCGGCCGTACCGATCGCAGGCTGACCGTGGAAAGCGAGACGCCGTCCCGGACACCGGCGAGCCGGCGCCTGGAAAGGTCTGCTCATCGTGGTGAGGGACGCGTGATGACCAGCACGGAAACCGGCTCATGGCAGCCGCTGACCAACGTCGAGGGACTTCCGCTGATCGGCGGGCGGGGCCTGGTCCGGCTCCGGTTGCGTGGAGAACAGGGGACCCTCTGGGAGGTCTTCTATCCGGCCGGTGTCCGTTCGCCCGAGCACCGGCACCGGCACGACAGCCACATCTACCTGCTGACCGGGTCCCTCGTCGGGACGGCCGGCGGTGTGCCGACACACCTCGGGCCCGGCCAGACCCTGATCCATCCGACCGGTGTCCCGCACACCGTCATGGCCGTCACCGACAGCAAGTGGCTGGAATTCACGGAGGCGATCCGATGACCGCACCGACAGGCGCCTGCCGCGTCGCCGGCTGACGGACTTCACGAACCTGTGGGCCGACCGCGGACGGCCGGACGACCGCGGACGCTCAGACCGGTACTGCGGCGAGCCGGGGGAGTACGTATTCGCCGACCCGGTACGCCTCCTCCAGGTGCGGCCAGCCGGACAGGACGAACTCCTCGATCCCGAGCCCGGCGTACTCCCGGATCAGCTCGGCGACCTCGCCGTAGGCGCCGACGAGTGCCGTCCCGGCGCCTTCGCGGACCAGGCCGACCCCGGCCCACAGGCCGGGGGAGACCTCCAGGCTCCGCGTATCGCCGCCGTGCAGGGCCGTCATGCGGTTCTGGCCCGTCGAGTCGAACCGTGCGAAACGCCGCTGAGCGGCCTCGATCCGGTCCGGGTCCATGCCCGCCAGCAGGCGCCCGGCCTCGGCCCACGCCTCCTCCGCAGTGTCCCGGGCGATCACGTGCAGCCGGATGCCCAGCCGCAGCTCGCGCCCCTGCGCGGACGCCAGGGAGCGCAGCCGGGCGGCCCGCTCGGCGATGGCGGCGGGCGGCTCGCCCCACATCAGCGCCACGTCCGCGGAATCGGCCGCGACGCGCTCGGCGGCCGGGGAGGCGCCGCCGAAATAGATCTCCGGCACGGTCGTGAGCGGGTCGGTCAGGCCGCCGTTCTCGACCCGGTAGTACTCGCCGTCGAAGTCGTAGGGGCCACCGCTCCACGTGCGGCGCAGGACTTGGAGGAACTCGGCCGTCCGGCGGTACCGGGCGTCGTGATCCAGGAAGTCGCCGTACGCCCGCTGCTCGACGGGGTCCCCGCCGGTGACGACGTTGAGCAGCAACCGCCCCCCGGAGATCTGCTGGAACGCCTGGGCCTGCTGCGCCAGCAAGGTGGGCAGCGTGAATCCCGGCCGGAAGGCCACCAGCAGTTTCAGCCGGTCGGTGTGCTGGGCGACCGCCGCGCAGACGATCCAAGGATCCGGGCATCCGGCGCCCACGGGCGTCAGGGCGGCCTCGAACCCGGCGTCCTCGGCGGCCCGCGCCACCTGGGACAGGTAGCGCACGCTGCCCGGCCGTTCCGGCGACCGGTGCGCGTCGGTGCTCATGATCGCCGTACGGACGTCGCGCCCGTCGCCGGTGGTGGGAAGGAACCAGTGGAAGCGCACGGTTGATCCTTTCTACGCGAAGTGGACGGTCTGACGGGGTCAGGCGGCGGCCGCGCGTACGGTGGCCGCGATCTTCTCCCGCAGGGCGGGGAAGCCCGGGTGGGCGTGCGGGTCCTCCTCGGCGGACGGCGCGGAGGTCTCGTCCAGGACGATCCGGCCGGGACGCCTGCTGAGGGCGATGATCCGGGTGCCGAGGACCACGGCCTCGTCCACGCTGTGCGTGACGAACAGGATGGTGGTGCCGGTCCGCCGCCAGATCCGGCGCAGTTCCTCTTGCAGGCGCTCGCGGGTGAGGGCGTCGAGGGCCGCGAACGGTTCGTCCATGAGCAGGATGCGGGGGCCGGGGGCCAGGGCTCGGGCGATCGCCGCGCGCTGTTGCATCCCCCCGGAGAGCTCGTGCGGCAGGCGCGCGGCGGATTCCGACAGGCCGACGAGGTCCAGCAGTTCGGCGGTCCGCGATCGGCGGCGGGCGGCGGGGGCACCGGTCATGCGCAGGCCGAACTCCACGTTTCTCCGCAGGTTGAGCCACGGGAAGAGGCGGGGCTGCTGGAACACGACGCCCCGGTCGGGGCCGGGCCCGGTGACCGGTTCCCCGGCCACCGCGACCTCGCCGCCGGTCGGCCTGGCGAAGCCCGCGACCAGGCGCAGCAGGGTGCTCTTCCCGCAGCCGGAGGGGCCGACGATCGTCACGAACTCGCCGCCGGCGATGTCGGCGTCGATCCCGAGCAGGGCGTCCACCGTGTCCGTGCCGCCGAACACCCCGCCGAGCCGCCGGTTCCCGCCATAGGTCAGGGACACCTCCCGCAGCGAGACGGCGGCCGCCGCGCCGCCTGAGGAACGCTGACCGTTCAGGGCGGGCCGGTCATCCGGGGAAGGCATCGGTGAGTTCCTTGGTGGCCAGACCCTGCTGGAAGACCGTCAGATCGGGCACGGAGGGGATCTTGTTCTGTGACTTGAGGAACTGGGCCGCGCTGAGCAGGTTCTGCGCGAACGCGCCCGGCCGGCCCGCCGTGCCGAGGTACTGCGGGCTCGCCTGCTGCGCGCCGTCCAGCAGGACGAGCTCGCCGATCTGCTCGGCCGCCTCGGCCGGGGACAGGTTGAGCTGGCGGCCGACCGCCGCCGCGGCCGTTCCCCTGTCGCTCCGGATCAGCTTGATCGCACGGTCCTCCTGCTGGAGCCAGATCGTCAGCGCCTTGGGATGTTCGTCGGCGAACGCCGTGCGGACCACGGCGAGGTCAGCGGTGACCTTTCCCTTGGCGGCGAGGTCCTTGCTCGTGATCAGGACTTTGCCGGTCTTCTTCAGCTGTGAGAGCACGGGCGTCCAGACGTACGCGGCGTCGATGTCGCCGCGGGTCCATGCCGCTTGGACGTCCGGTGGCTCCAGGTCGACGGTCTTCACGTCCGACTCGTCCAGCCCGGCGTCCCGCAGTGCGGTCAGCAGGCTGTAGTGCGACGTCGAGGAGAACGGTACGGCGATCTTCTTGCCCCTGAGGTCGGCGATCTTCGTGGCGGTCCGGGCGACCAGGGCCTCGTTCTCGCCGATCACGTCGAAGATCCACGGCACCTTGTACTTGATGTTCAGCGGGGCCGACAGCCCCGTGGTGACGGGGCTGGAGCCGGCCAGGCCGATGTCGATGGACCCGGCGATCATCGCGGTGTTGACGGCGCCGCCCGAGTCGAACTTCGACCAGGTGATCTTGGTGTCGGGCAGGGCCTTCTCCAGCCATTTCTGGTCCTTGACGACCAGGTCCCCGTTGGGGATGAGCTGATACCCGATGCGCAGCGTCTTCGGTGTGCCGTCGGAGTTCGTCCCGCCGCCGGCGGCGGTGGCGGCCCCCGTACCGGAGGAGCAGGCGGCCAGTCCGAGGCAGAGCGCCGCGGCGAGTACTGGGCCGAGGGTCTTGTTCATGGGTCCTTCCTGTTCGTGCGGGGTTCAGGCTTTGCCGCGCCAGGGGACGAGGCGGCGTTCGGTGAGCTGGAGCGCGGCGTCGATGAGCAGGCCGGAGGCGCCGATCGTGAGCAGGCCGAGCACCACGACGTCGGTCTGGTTGTAGCGCTGGGCGTCGCGGATCATGCCGCCGATGCCGGGCACGCCGTTGACGGTCTCGGCGGCGACGACCGTGGTGTACGCGACGCCGACGGCGACCCTGACGCCCGTGATGATCTCGGGAAGGATCGAGGGCAGGACGATCCGCAGCGGAATCTGCCACCTGCGCGCACCGAGCGAACGCGCGGCGAAGACGTAGTCCTCGTGCACCCCGCGGACGGCCTCGGCGGTGGCCACCGCGACCGGCGGCAGCGCCGCCACGAACAGCAGCGTGACCTTCGCCGCCTCGTCGATGCCGAACCAGATGATCAGCAGGCTGAAGTACGCCAGCGGAGGCAGCGTCCGGACGAAGGTCACCAGCGGGCCGAGGAGCGCCCGCACCGTCGGGACCAGGCCGATGGCCAGCCCCAGCACGACGCCGCCACCCACGCCGTAGAGGCTGCCCAGCATGATCCGGCGCAGACTGGCCAGCAGGTGCTCGTAGAGGAGATGGCCGGCGTAACCGCGCTGCCCGTCGTGGGTGGTGGACGTCTGGCCGAGCTGGTGCCACACGGACCCGGGCGAGGGGACGAAGACCTCTGACCAGATGTGCGTGGCCGCGACCCCCCACCAGATCGCCAGCAGAGCGAGCACCCCGCCCACGCGCAGCACGACGGCTCGCAGCACGCCACCCCCATTTGCTAGAAAACCAACCAAAATAGTTGGAAAAGACTAGTCCCCAACGCGGTTGCCTGCAAAGTGCCGGTTTCGGCCGATGGGCAGGTGCCGGTGGATCCCGACAGTGATCCGGCAACTCCGCGACCGCGGCGGGGCCCCGGGGGAGCCGAGTCGGGTACTGACTACACGAGCCGGGAAAGCGGGAAACCGTTCGGTTGGATGCTCAGTTTGGGGGCGTCATGCTCGTGGGAAGGGCTCGGGAGGTCGCGGAGATCGATCATCTGCTCGGGCACGCCGGGGCCGGCTCGGGCGGGGTGCTGGTGATCAGAGGGGGGCGCGGAGCCGGGAAGACGGCAGTGGCGGAGGCGGGGATGCGGGAGGCACACCGCCGTGGTTTCGAGGTCGTCCGGGCTTCGCCGGTCCGAGGGTGGCCGGGGCGTCTGGTCTGGTCCCAGTTGCTGCGCGACGCCGGCGCCCCGGAGGACATGGCCGCCGCGCTGGTAGACGATCCCGGGCCGCTGGAGCTGGACGGCGCGGCGCGATGGCTTGCCTCGGGACGCGACAGGCTGATAGTGGTCGATGACATCGACCACGGCGGCCGGGACGCGGTTGAGATGCTTTCCGTACTCGCCGGCCGGGTCGTCGCGGGCTCGACAGCGGTGCTGGCGACCTCGGGTACGCCGCTGGACGTGGGGCACGAGCTGTCTCTGCGCGGCCTCAGCGAGGAGGAGCTTGCGGCCGTCGTCGGGCCGGTCAGCGCGGACGCCGCGCATGCCCTCTGGGTGGCGTCGCGGGGGAGGCCGGGCGTGGCCAGGAGTCTGCGGGGCGAGCTGTACGGGCTCGGCGAGGATGACGACCCGCTGGTCTTCCTGGCGTTGCACGCGACGTCGGAGGCCGAGTTCCTCGATGTGGACGATGCCCTGACCAGGCTGTTGGAAGTCGCCGTTCCGAGAGCCAAGGACGACGGCGCGCGGGCGCGGGTGCTGGCCCGGCTGGCGTGGGAGCTGCTGGGCGACGCCTCGGCCGGGGCGCGGCGGCGCGAGCTGGTGGACGAGGCGCAAGCGCTGGCCCGCCGTACCGGTGATCCGCGGACATTGGCCGAGGTCCTGGACGCACGGCTGCACGCGCTGTGGGATCCGACGGCGGTGCACGATCGGCTGACCACGGCGGCCGAGATCGTCGATCTCGCGCGGGCGGCCGGGGACGACGGCCGCGAGCGGAACGGGCTGTTCTGGCGCTTCGTGGCGCTGATGGAGCTGGGCAGAGTGTCCGAGGCCGAGTCGGTGCTGGCCGCGTATGAGCGAGCGGCGAGGGCCGCCGGTGACGGCGCGGCGATGGCGATGGCGCTGTCCAGGCACGGCACGCTCGCCATCCTGCGAGGGCGCTTCGCCGAGGCGGAACAGATCGCCGGCGAGGTGGCCGAGATGGCCGAGCGGGTACGGCTGCCCGACGCCCGTCGGCTGGTCATGGCACTGCGCGGGCCGCTCGCCATGGAGCGCGACAGATCCCAGTGGCCTGACGCGGTGGAGTACTTGCGCTCCGAGGCCCGCCGCCTTCCGGGCCACTTCATCGAAGCCCTGGCGGCATGGATCATGGCGAGCCTGGGCCGCGATGCCGAGGCGAGCGCGGAGCTGGAGCGGCTGCTGCCGCGTGCACTGGCCGGGTCGGGTCCGCGCTGGGTGGGCACCATGGCCAACCTTGCCGTGGTCGCGGTCAAGACCCGCCATCGCGCGGCCGCGGCCCGGCTGTACGAGGCGCTCCTGCCGTACGAGGGCAGGCTCGTCGTGTGGGGCGGGGCGATCTCCGTCAACGGCTCGGTCGGCCACCATCTCGGCTCGCTCGCCGCCCAGCTCGGCCGGCTCGACACGGCGATCGGGCACCTGGAGGAGGCGCTCGCCCTGGAGGAGCGGATCGGCGCGCTCCCCTCGGTGGCGCACACCCTGGTCAGGCTGGCCGACACCCTGACCGCGCGGTCGGCGGCCGGGGACGCGGACGAGGCGGCGGGCCATCTGAGCCGAGCGCGGTCGATCGCCGAACGGCTCGGCATGACCACACTGCTCGAACGGCTCCAGCGGTCACCGGAGGAATGGCTGCTCCGCAAAGACGGCCAGGACTGGCTGCTAGAGGCCGGTGCCGAGCGGGCCCGGTTGCGCGACAGCCGCGGCCTGCACTATCTGCGCGCACTGCTCGCGGCGCCGGGCCGTGACATCCCGGCGCTGGATCTGGTGGCCGGCGGCGCCGGCCTGGTCGCCCCGTCCGCCGAGCCCCTCCTGGACGAGACCGCGCTGGCCGCGTACCGGCGCCGGCTGGCCCGGCTGGAGGCCGAGCTTGACACGGCCGACGAAACGGGGGACGTCGAACGGGCCGCCGCGGCGGATTCCGAACGCCAGGCCCTCGTCCACCAGCTCCGGCAGGCCAGCGGCCTGGGGGACCGGCCACGCCGGGCCTCCTCCGAGGCGGAACGGGCCCGTGTCAATGTCACCCGGACGTTGCGATCGGCGATCGAGCGGCTCGTACCGGTCGCCCCGCGAGCCGCCGCCCACCTGAGGGCGTCGATCAAGACCGGCCTGGCCTGCCGCTATGACCCGGCCCCCGGCGGTCCGCCCCGCTGGCATGTCTAACGGTACGGATCGTTCACCGCGCATTTACGCCTCACGGGTGTAGTCCGACCAGGGAGACATCCATGCAGAGCGTTACATCCGAGCAGAACGTAATCGAGGAGCAGATCACCCACTTGTGGATCCTGTCGGCCGTCGGCCGCGCCGTTGATCAGGGCCTCCTGGAAACGGCCGCGCCCGCCGACGACCCGGAGGCGGTGCTGACCCAGCGGCTGCTGCTGGAGGCCGGCCTGCTCACCCGGGACCCGATCGCCCCGAGTGAGCGGATGCTGGCCGCGGTGCCGCCGGGCGTCCCGCCCGCCGCGCTCACCGGGTACGTGCGCGAGCTGCTCGGCTTCGTCCAGCGATACGTCGAAGGGGCCGGCCGGGGCTGGGCGGAGACCGACCCCGCGCTCATCCGCTGGCGCGGGGTGTCGAGCGGGAAGATCGCCATGAGCATCTTCGGCCGGTGCTTCGCCAGGCTCAGGGGCTTTCCCGCACGGCTTGCCGCCCCCGGGGCGGGATTTCTCGACGTCGGCACAGGGGCCGGCGGGATCGCCATCGAGCTGTGCCAGCGGTTTCCGCACCTGAACGCGGTGGGCCTGGACATCAACCCGCCCGCGGTCGCGGTCGCCAAGGCCGACATCGCGGCCGCGGGTCTCGATGCGCGTATCGAGGTGCGCGAACAGTCCGTAGCCAAGATCCCGGACGTCGGCGCCTTCGACATGATCTGGGTGCCACAGCCGTTCATCAGCGCGGACATACTCGAAGAGGCCCTGCCGAAGCTGTTTCGCGCGGCCCGGCCGGGCGCCGCCCTGATCATGCTCGTGTCGGCGCACGACCACACCGGCCTCGCCGCGACCGCCACCGACCTGTGGAATCTCATGATCGGCGGCGGCACCCTCCAACCACGACCGGCGGCACTGATGCTGGAACAAGCGGGCTTCGCCCAGGTCGAGACGATCTCCAACCCCACCCAGGTAGCACTCATCGCAACCCGCCCCTGAGCTGCGATCACGCGAGGTGGGCCCGGCGAGCCGCGACTCGAACCAGCGACCCCGACCAGCGTTCGCGGGGGCTCCGGGCTGTTACTCGGCCGACGTACTGGCGAGTGACGATCAGAAGCCCCATCTGGCCGCGGTGAGCGAGCGGATGCGATCGACGGTAGTGCCGACCACAGCGACCAGGGGATGGAATGGTGTGGCTGTGAACGATCTGGGACCACTTGTCGGGGACGCTGTGGAGCAACGGCCGTTGACTGGTGAGGCCCTGGCCGCCTGGGCGGATGGCGATCGGAGGCTGTGGAGAGACTTACCAGGGCGGTGTTCCTGACCTGTTGGCGGCGCCTCCTTTGATGGATGACGCGCTGCCGTTCATGAGGGATCGGTTGCTGGACAATCCTGGGGAGGTCGGGCTCTGGTCCTGGTTGTGCGTGCACAGGGCCACGGGGCAGGCGGTGGGGTCGGCAGGTTTTGCGGGACCCCCGGACCAAGGAGGGCTTCCTGGTGTTGGGATATGCGATCTATCCGGCGGTAGCCGGGGCGGCGGCGGTGACGGTTGCGCTATCTACCGGAGCGATGGCCGGTACCGGTGGTGGCGGGTCTGTTGAGGGGGTTTGGCGGACCGACGGTTACGGCATGGTCATGACGGTTGAGAAGGGCCGGTTGCAGGCCTATGACACCACTTCGGTCAGCTGCCTGAAGGGAGTCCTGGCGGGCCGGCAGGACGGGGCTCCCGGGCCGCACGGCACGGTCCGGTTCGTCGATGACCAGGGGACGCCGATGGTGTCCGTGCGTCCCCGCGGCCACCGATGGGCGCGAACGCAAGGGGACGGCTCGGTCGGGGAGGTGACTTTGCGGCGCTTGCCGAGACTGCCGAACCGATGCCTGCCGGGCGACCCGCCGCCCGGCAGGCGTGACCCGGTCAAGGCGTTCGACGTGTTCTGGGCGACCTTCGCGGAGAACTATCCGTTCTTCGCCGCCAAGGGCATCGACTGGCGGTCGGTACGCGACCGGTACAGGTCCAGGATCGGGCCGGACACCACCGACGACCAGCTGTTCGGCGTGCTCCGCGCGATGATCGAGCCGCTGGGGGACGCCCACACCGGGATTCGGATCGGCGAGAGGACGTTCGAGGGCATCAGGCCAGGCACGCGTTTGCCCACCGACATCGAGGCCTTCCTCAAGCAGGTCCAGGACGTGATCGAAAAGCGTGACACCAACAAGCCGCTGACCACCTGGGCGCGAGGCTTGATCGGCTATGCTGACCTGCCCGGACGCCTGGGATATCTGCGTGTTCTCTCCTTCGCCGGCTACACCGAGGCCAACAGTTACCAGGCCAACGCCGCCGAGCTCGACCGTGCCCTCGACCAGATCTTCCGCGGCAACCGCCTCCGCGGGCTCATCGTCGACCTGCGGATCAACGGCGGCGGCTCCGATGCACTCGGGCTCCGGCTCGCCGCACGGTTCACCACACGCCCCTACGTGGCCTACACCAAGAAGGCCCGCAACGACCCGGCCGACCCGACCCGTTTCACCCGCCCGCAGCCCCTTTCCGTACGCCCGAAGGACGGCGCCGGCCACACCGGCCCGATCGCGCTGCTGACCAGCACGCTCACCATCAGCGCAGCGGAAACCTTCACCCAGGCGATGATCGGGCGCGCACCAGAGCCCCGACGCATCGGCGAGAACACCCAGGGCGTCTTCTCCGACACCATGACCCGGGCGCTACCGGGCGGCGGGCGGTTCCGACTGCCCAACGAGCTCTACCTCACCAAGACCGGCAGCACCTTCGACGGCCCCGGCATTCCACCGCATACCCGCACCCCCGGTGTCTTCAGCGAGGAGGAACTCAACAACAACCAAGATTCCGCCTTCGACGCCGCACTGGCCTACCTCAACCAACGCTGAACCACATGCTCTGGACGCTCCCTGAGAAGGACTGCCGGGAACCTTGAGAAATCGTCGTCGAGTCACAGTGATCGGCCCAGGACGGCCGGGCTAGCGACCACGATCACGAGCCCACAGCGCAGCCCGCGCAGCGACGGCAGGCCGGGCGGCCGGTGCCGTTAAGCGATGTTCCCGGTGCTTGCAGCCGTTTCATCTGCGCCGGCTACTCCGCACGGCGGGCCATGAGACCCGAGGTCGCGCCCACACGACGTGATCGCCGTTCCCGGTGGACGACACGGCGACCGACCGCCTCGCCCCGGCCCGGTCCGGTGACCATTCACACCGTCATCGACTTCATTCACCGCATCGAGAAGATCTGGGCAGGAGCCTGGGACCTGCACCGGCACGGCGACAGCGCGGCCGAAGATTGGGTCGCCACCCACGTCCTGGCGCTGCTGGCCGGACACATCGGCCAGGTCATCGCCTCTCCGGCCGCCGCGCTCCTCATCGGCTGCCACACGACCTCACTGCGTGATCGGCCCGATCATTCAGAACGAACGACTCCCGCGTCCTTCGCACTGTCTGCACGGCACCCAGACCGTAGGATTCTTCGCCGTTGTCAGCCCAGCCCAGCCGCCGTTGCCGAACATCAGGGAATCAACTCGACCGCCCCCGCCCGAGCAACGATCACATGGCTTGGGAAGAGCGTAAGCGAGGAGCAGCCACTGCTCTTCGGCCTGCTCTCGCACGATCCGCAGGGAATCCAACTCGGCGTCGATCTCCAGCAGCTCCTCGGCATCGGTACCACGCACAGCCCAGCACGCCCGCAACCAAGATGAATACGACCTCACCGCGTGATCACCTCGGTCCTTCAGAAGGAACTACTCCCAACTGAGAATCGCAAGCTGTGCTGGGGCCCCACCTGCACTGCGGGTACCCCAGCACCGAGCGTGTGGGCTACCTGCCGATCTTGTACCAGAGTCGGGTCACGCGGCCCTCTTTGCTTATCCGGCAATCGGCGTGGTTGTACTCCCAGCGCCAGTTACTTTCGTGACGTTGGCCGCGCGCGCATTGGACCCTAACCTTGACGTAGACGCGCTTTCCGGCGCACTTCACGTGCCCCTGGCTGTACCCTCCCCGGGTGCCGACCCAGCCGATGCACCCACGCAGGTTGCCGGGCTTATATACGTCGGCTTCGGCAACGGCCGATGCATTGGCTGGGACGCTCAAGGCGGAGACGGCCAGTGGCGCGGCCAGCGCCAAGGTCGCGAGTCGGCCCTTGCGGATGTTCATCTCATTTCCCTTTCCTTCGATGGTGCATTGGTTCGGTCTTCTTGTGGCGCCGGAGCGTTGTTCCTCCCGTTCTCGGGCTTGGGGATTGTGGCGCCGCTTCGAATGATGTGGCCGCGAGATTTTGTTCGGAAGAGGGTGCGCCCAGATGAAACAAACCCGCTGTACAAGGGCCTGACCTGGGATGAAAGAGCGATTCCGCAGCTCGCCGGTTGTGGTCGAGGCCCTCCGGTTCGCCGCCGGGTTGGCGATTTGTGGACACGCACGCCCATTGAAGGGTGATCTTTCCTGGATTTCGACTACATTGGTTTGCCAGGGGACGAGCAGCAGTCCGGGAGGGATGATGGGACGTCAAGAGCGCCCGCTGAATCCAGGCGATGGTCCGGTTCAACGGCTGGCCTGGGAATTGCGTGAGTTACGGGCGGGCGCGAATGGCATCACGTATCGGCAGATGGCGCAGAAAACGCAGTTCTCGGTGACGACGTTGTCGCGTGCAGCGGCCGGGCACCGGCTGCCGTCTCTTGAGGTGGTGCTGGCCTATGCCGCCGCCTGCGGCGCGGCGCGAGAGGAATGGGAGGCACGGTGGCAGCGCGCGGCTGCCGAGACCGTCCACGCCGATGCCGCCGAGCCGCCCTATCGCGGATTGGCGCGCTACGAGCAGGCCGACGCCGATATGTTTTTCGGTCGGGACGCGCTGGTCGGTGAGTTGCTCGATCGGCTGCGGCGGTACCGGTTGGTCGCGGTGGTCGGTCCGTCAGGATCGGGCAAGTCCTCGCTGCTGCGCGCCGGGCTGGTCCCGGCCGTGCAGGACGGGCCGTCCGGCAGCGACAACCGGCCCGACAACCGGCCCGACAACCGGCCCGACAACCGGCCCGACAACCGGCCCGACAACCGGCCCCCGGGACGGCTTCAGACCCAGGTGATCACTCCCGGGCCGCGGCCGCACCACGAACACGCCGACTTGCTCGCGCCCGCCCGTGGACGGCCGGGTCGGCTGCTGGTGGTGGACCAGTTCGAGGAGTTGTACACGCTGTGCCTGGACCCCGACGCACGCTCGGCATTCCTGGACCGGCTGCTTGAGGCGTGCCGACCGGGCGGCGATGTACGGGCGGTGGTAGCGGTCCGCGCCGACTTCTTCGGCCGGTGCGCCGAACACCCCGGGCTCGCCGAAGCACTGCGCGATGCGACGCTCCTGGTGGGGCCGATGCCAGCGGCGCAACTACGGGATGTGATCGTCAAGCCCGCGCAGGCGGCCGGGCTGATCTGCGAACGCGCGTTGACCGATCGGCTGCTGCAGGACGTCGGCGACACCCCCGGCGGACTGCCGCTGCTATCGCACGCGCTGCTGGAGACCTGGCGGCGGCGTCAGGGCCGGACGCTCACCCTTGCCGCCTACCAGGCCACCGGGGGGTTGCACGGCGCCGTCGCGCACACCGCCGAACAGCTCTACACCGCGCTGGAGGAACACCAGCGACGGCTGGTGCGCCGGATCCTGCTGCGGCTGATCACTCCCGGAGGCGGGGCCGAGGACACCGCCCGGCCCGCCGAGCACACCGAACTGAACCCCCGCGACGATCCCGACATCAGCGTGGTGCTGGAACGACTGACGGCGGCGCGGCTGCTCACCCGTGACCACGAACGGGTGCGGATCGCCCATGAGGCGTTGATCAGCTCGTGGCCGCGGCTGCGCCAGTGGGTGGAGACCGACCGTGAACGCCTGCGGGTGCTGCGCGGTCTCACCGGGGCCGCCCGCACCTGGGAAGAACTCGATCACGATCCCGGTGCCCTGTACCGGGGCACCCGACTGGTCCATGCTGAGGAACTCCTGGGCGGGCCGGCCGACGCACTTGACATGACTCCTTCGGAGCGAAGGTTTCTGACCGCGAGTCTGGATGCCCGCGACCGCGAACAGTCCGCCGTCCGGCGTCGTGCCCGCCGGCTGCGGATCCTGTCGACCACGCTGACGATACTGCTGGTGGTCTCGCTGGCGGCGACTGGCGCGGCGGTGCGGCAGAGCAGGATCGCCGACCACCGGGCATCACAGGCGTGGTCCCGGGACCTGGCGGGCCCGTCGCTGGCGCTCGCCGAGACAGACCGGGACGGTTCCACCCGCCTCGCTCTGCAGGCGTACCGGACCGCGTCCACCACCGAAGCCCGCGGCAGCGTGCTCAGCAGCGCCGCCGCCCTGCGCGCGCCAACCCGGTGAGACCGCCCGCCAACTAGGGATCGACCGGTTTGGTCGCCTTCGAACCTGCACCGGGGAAGAGCCCGGCCGCAATCACCCCATCGGTGACGATCCGATGCCGTCCCCACCCTCACCTGGCCCGGTGACCAGTTCGCGGGTCACTGGGGCGGCCAGAGTGAACAACCCCGGGCCGTCCTCGACCGCCCACCCGCGCTCGACCAGCCGCTTGAGCTTGGACCGCAGCCCTTCCCGCTTGGCGGCCGAATCCTCCAACCCCTTCGCGACCGCGATCTGCCCAGCCCGCATCGGCTCCGCCGCATCCGCCAGAATCTCCACCGCGTCCCGATAGGCCTCCGGCAACACCAACGCCCTCATTCCCGGCCGCCACGGCGGCACCGTCAACACCCCGATCGGCGACTCCGACCCCTCAGCAGCCCGAACCATCTCAGCAGAAACGGCCTCAACCGTGGGCCCGGCCGAGACCTGGGCCGCCTCACCCGCGATCTCCTCCACCGTCTCCCGGGTGATGACCAGCCGCGACCGCTCGGCTTCCTCGATCTCCAGCAGCCCGGTCAACTCCGCGATCTGCTCACCGATCTCCTCGATCCGCTGCCGGACTGCGTTCAGGCCGCCCAGCCCGTATGCCGTGCCACAATGTCCTGATAAGGATTCCGTAGCGATTGTCGAGGATCCACCAATCCGGAGACGACACGCCATATTGATTTATGCCAGTAAGCCCAGCAGCGAGCCACAGGGGGCGCCATGAAGTCGACCAACCGGGGTGCCCGGCGCCGTGTTCCTCGGTTCTGCGAGCAGTGCACGGACGAGACCATTGCGTGGCCCGCTCCAGGCACGGCGACGCTCAACGGGGTCGGCACCATCCTCTACGGCGAGGCCGACCCCTGCCCGCGATGCGGTTCGGTTGTCAAGCGCTTGTATTTCTGCGTCCTGTGGATCCCCATCTGGCCGATGGCGGCCCGCTTCCGCGTCATTACCCTCAAGCGCTCTCGGACCGGCGAATCCACGCGTTACATCGGTCGCCGGTTCCCGTTCAGCGCCGACGACCCGTATGGCCTGAATACAAGGGACGGCTGGCTCGCGGCGCAATACAAGGCCCAGGCGGACGCCGTGATGAAGGCGGAGGAGACCGCAAAATCCCGGTCCGACCCACCGTCTCAGCTGGCCGATCACCCCGAACTGCGCGGCGAGCGCTACCAGCAGGCCGAAAACTACTGGGAATCCGGCATGGTCGACCGCGCTCTTTCGGCGTATGAGGAGGTGCTGGCTGCGCATGAGGCGGTGCTGCCCGCCGACGACATCGCGACGCTCCAACTGCGCCAGCGGATGGCGGAAGTGTATCTAGAGGTCGGATGGCCGGCGGCGGCGCTGGCGCTAGCCCAGCAGACAACCCGCCATTTCGTCCGGTTGCTCGGCCCGGACCATCCGTACACCCGACGGGCGCTCGACGACTGTATCGCCGCGCGAGAGCAGCTCGACGGGCCGGTCCGCGCCGAAATCAAGGTGCTTGAGGCGGAGCTGTCCGATGTGGAACAAAGACTTGGGGCAGACCACCCGAGAGCCCTGCGCACGGCGTGCGCCCTGGGCTCGGCCCGCTTGATCGGCGACCGGGTGGTACAGGCGCTGCACGAGCTGGAGGAGACACTGGGGCGGTCCGAGCGGGCGCTTGGCGCCGATCACCCCGACACCGAATACGTGCGGCAGGAGCTGGTCACGGCCTGCGAATTCGCGGAGCAAGGCGGCAAGCTGGACGAGGTACACGCGGCGGCGCTGGCTCGGGAACGCGTACACGGCCCTGACGCCCCGAATACGCTGATGGCGATGCGTGATCTTGCCCAGCGTTTCGCCTCGTCGCGCAGGCGCAGAGGTGAGGCGGTGGAGTTGCTTCGCAAGACACTGGAGCGGAGCGAGCGCGTGTTGGGTCCAGATGACCCTCTGACGGCTGACCTACGGCGGCGACTGGAAGAGACGAGCTGACGGGAACTCCGGTACGCTCGCCCACCACGATTCAGCCACCGGCTCACAACCGAATGTCGAGGATGAATTCGCTTGATCTTCGGAAATCGCGACGGGACTGGACGGGCTCCGACAAGATCAGCATGTTTACGCACCCATTCTCCCGAGAATCATTAGTATTCAGTTGATACCAGCGGTCAGTTCTTGCGAGTTCGATCCACTCCAGGTCCCAGAATTGTCGACCACAGAGTCTTCGAACGCCGCGGTGTTGGCCATGACGCGGTCGGGCTGATAGGGCGGCACCAGGTCAGTGGGGGAGCGGGGGTCGGCGGGGAGAGCCACTCGGCGTGCCCGACCTCGGCGCGGGCTCGTATCAGGAGCCGGGTGAACCGGCTGGGAGCGCGGCGCATCCTGCGAGGGGCACGGCCCGGCCAACGAACCGGACTTTGCGACCTCTCACCAGCAGGAAGACGACGCGGCCTGGCAGGTGGGCCTTGCGGGATGCGCAGGGCTTTGACCCCATTGCCCGGGAAGTGGAGGAGCCGCTAGCTTCACACCGATCTGGCCCCGGGATCAGGCGTTCGTCAGGTTCAGCCGAACCACACCACCAGGCGGACTCCCTGGTCCCCGCAGCGGTCGGCGAGTTCGGCCATCGCCTGCCAGACCGGCTGCCAAGGGCCATCGGGTGGCACGGCGTGGCGGCGCCGGAGTGTTTCAGCACGGTACATGGTGCTACCGTCCGGGCTCGTCCACTCGCCGTGCTCTCGCCAGCGAGCAAGACTGGACCCCTCCAAGGGCTCACCCTTGAGGTCCGAGGGCTCCCACAGCCAGGAGTACCAGCCGACGGGCCGCAGTGCGCCACCGTCCCGCCGCTGGTATATGCGGACACGTTTCTCTGGCGGTCGGCACTTTACCTCCCAATCGGCGGTCGCGACCTCTGCCCAGGAGATCCACGTCGTTCCGTGCTGCCATTCCTCCACCTGGCCGCGTACGTAGTGAGAGACATCCACTGGAAGGCCGCGGTTGGCGGCGAGCGGTTGAAAATCGCCGATATTGCGCAATCCGAACAACCAGGCGAAGGCGTCGTAGTCCCGATCGGAGTACAGGTCACTCAGCTCCGTTTCCGGACGCCAGCCTTGAGTGCCATCACGTATCTCGATCCACCCATAGATGTCAGTACCCATAGCTCGCTCCTGGTCGATGGTTGTCGTCTCGCACCTTGTAGTGGACGGCCGACACGCACGCTTCCCGTGTACCTTCTCCGCACACGATGCGCCCGGTGAGACGCTGGGCCGGGGCTGGTTCGGCGGCTGATCGAACTGTCCATGGGCGTGGTGAGCTGATCGGCGAGTCGGCGTCGGGTGGTCAGCGAGGTGCCTCTGGTGCCGGCTCAAGCCATCCAGAGTGGCGCCAGACGCCGGTGGTGTCGATACCGAGTGTGGAGGCCCATGCCAGCGCCGCGGTCAGTGATGGCTCGCCGGCCAGACAGGCCCCGGCAAGGCTGGCGGGTAGTGCATGGTGCCCGAGTGAGGTCCATTGGTCGGGCCGCCACGCCAGATACCGCAGTTGTGACAGGTCGGCGAGGACGCTGAGATCTGGGGCTTGAGCCTCGCTGAGATCAAGGCCGTGCAAGTGCGGAACCGTGAGCAGGGGTCCCAGGTCGACCAGGGACGTGCTGGCCAGTTTCAATGCGCGCAGCGTGGGGTGGGCCGACAGCGCCTCCAGATGGACCGGCCCGTTCACGGCGGGCTGGACAGACTCCAGCGGCAGCCCGCTCACCGGGCCCAGATCGGGCGCGGTCACGTCGTACAGGACGATTTCGCGCAGCATGGGGCGGCGCACAGGAAGCTCAGACCGGCGTGCTCTCGGACGCGGACCGATTGCAGCTCGGGGACACCCTTGGCGGCCCGGGGGCCTCGACGACCGCCCTGGTCAGGGGCCGGTCCCGCGTGGGCGGCAGCAGTTCAAGGCGAGGCGGATCGACAAAGTCGTCAATCTCGAACCGATCCTCCTGCAACCAGCGCAGGTAGCGTCCCAGCAGCGTGGTGACCGAATCGGCCACGAACTGCGGACCAGTGTCGTAGTCGCGTCCGACGCGGATGACCTGCCCCGCGCGGCCGTGGGCGGCCGGGCTCATGTCCACGGCGAGGTAGTTGCCGGACCCGTCATGCGCGAACGGGATCCATCCCTGGTGACCGCTGCAGCGCCGCACCATCCCCGAAGGGGACGCGTCGTAGACGACCTTGTCCCAGCCCAGTTCCGACCCGGGCCACACCGGTTCACGCAGCTGCGCGTGGACCCGCCCGACCTCCTTCAGCGGCAGCCATTCATGTCCCTCGAACAGGCCGATCGTCGCTTCGCCGTCGCCCAGCTCGTACAGCGCCCGCAGATCCCGGGGCAGCGGAAACCCCAGCAGAGCCTCGACACGGTCGATGTCCCCGGGCGGCTCACGGAGCACGGCAGCGATCCCCAGTTCGCGGCAGCGGCGCAGGTACTCTTCGAGCCTCGCGACCGCGACGGCCGAATCGCCCGCCTGAGATCCGCCGTGCTGCTCAGGCTTCCTGGCGCGGGCTCGACCGGCACGTACCCGCGGTCCAGCACCACCACGTACCCCGAGCCGGCGAAACCCGGGTCGAGCAGGTCGCTGGTGCCGGTGACGGTGAAGTGCCCGAACGGGTCGCAGGTCACCTCCAACAGCAGGCTCTCCCAGCCCTGCCCCTCATGGACGGCTTTGGTGAGGCCCATAAGAAGATCATGATCGGTGGCGCTCGTCGCCGCCATGACGACGCCGCCGTCAACCAGGCTGTAGGCCAGACGGCTGCTGGACCCCATGGCCTGACCCGACCCGGACCAGCGGGCGCGCGACCACGCATCAGGGGCGTCCGCGACAAGGCGGCGCACCAGGGTCTCGATCACCCGCACATCTCGATCACGCAAGCGCATGCCCTCCCTCCCCGGTTTCGTGCTAAAAGCTAGTGACGTGCAGCCCGATCAAGGGTCCCCGGGCCGGTTCTCAGCGCTGCAAGAATGTGACCGCTCGATTCCCCAGAAAAGGCGGGATCGGGAGCTGAGGAAGACGGTATCGAGTCCGGTGTCATGGGCGCTGTCACCTGGCTCGTAGACCCCGCACAGGGCGAACGGCAAGCCCTTCGATCAACTAGAAGCACGATGCCCGGACGCCGGTGAAACATTCGCGCGCGTCGCCGAGGATGGGCGAAAGGCCTGGCCACGCTTGAGCGCTCGCACGTGGGAGCTGACGATCAGCACTCCGGATCGGTCCAACTTCCAGGCCGGATGATGATGGACTATCGATGATCGAGTCAAATGAGGCGTCGTTGTGTCAACTGAACTCCGATCGAAATCAGTTGAAACCCACAAATGCCGAACGCCCCGGGCCACGGTGACCGGCGCGACGCCCGCCCCTGGACGTAGGCTCGTGCTCTACCGCGGCCGCCATGCCGTCGAGTGCGGCATCAACCGCCTCAAAGGCCACCGCGTGGTAGCGACCCGGTTCGACAAGCTCGCCGTCCGCTACCAGGCCACCATCCACATCGGCGCGATCACCGAGTGGCTGTGATCCCTTTTGAAACAGGCCCTAGCCCGCCTCTGGAACAACCTCACCCCCACCACCTGACCCTCCGGGCGGCCAGATGGTCCAGGCGCCCTGGGCCATCCCGGCGCTGATGGTCGGCCGGACCGCTGATCTCACTGCGGGTCCGCGGCGTTACTCATTGTCATGAGTTGTTGATAACAGATTAGAGAAAGACGCGCTGCTGGGCGCATTCGGTTACCCAACTGCATGTGATATAGATCACAGTGGCAAGGAACGGTCTTGCCTCTTCTCGCGCCTTGATCTCCGAGTTATGTTAAGGCCGCCTTGACAGGAACCTTTACATTCTGGGGTTCGCATGGTTCGAGTCGTCCGTATTTGTGCGTCCGTTCCGAGGTCGCTTTCGTGGCGGCGTCCGGCCTGGTGGGCCCGCATTCTGGTGATGGCTTTGATCGCGGGATTCCTACAGGTCCCCATTGCGGCGGTAGCGCGGGAAACCGCAGCTTACGCCGATGCCCCGGAGGGAAGGGCGACTCAGGAGAGGGCGTTGGCAGCCGCGCGCCAGTCCGGTGATCCAGTCGAGATCCTGTCCCAGCGCGGCGAGACCCGCACCGTGCGGGCGCTGCCGAATGGCCGTATTGAGGTCGAGGAACATGTGCAGCCCATTCGCGCACGTCACAACGGTGAATGGTCCGATATCGACACGACGTTGCGCCGCTGGGGCAGCGCGATCGTGCCGGCCGCGACGACCGTCGGCCTGAGGTTTTCCGCCGGTGGGAATGGTCCGATGGTGCAGGTGGCCCGGGCGGGTCGCAAGCTGGCGCTGTCGTGGCCGCAGGCGTTGCCGGAGCCGGCCATGGAGGGTGACACCGCGGTTTACCGGGGTGTGGCGGGCCCGGATGTGGACCTGCGGCTGCGCGCGCTGGCGGACGGTTTCGCGCACGTCCTGGTCGTCAAGTCCGTCCAGGCGGCCAAGGATCCCCGGGTGGCGAAACTGGTGTTGGGCCTGTCGACATCGGGCCTGTCGGTGCGCAATGACCCCGCTAGCGGGATGCTCATCGCCGCCGCCGGTTCGGGCGCGGGGGTGTTCGCCGCTCCCTCTCCGCAGATGTGGGACTCCTCCCGGGCGGCGGGGGCGAGTTCTAAGGCCGGTGCGGGGCGGGCACCGGCTGATCGGGCGGTCGAGCCGGCGCCCGGTGCCAGGACCGCGCCGATCGCTGTGGCGGTGGGGGACGGCACGGTCACGTTGACGCCGGACCCGGCGATGCTGACGGCGCCGGACACGGTGTTCCCGGTGTTCATCGATCCGGTGTACCGGACGTTGAAGGCGTCGTCGTGGGGGATGGTGTCGTCGGGGTGGCCGGGTGAGAACTATCCGATGTTCGGCGGCAGGTCCACCGAGGGTGTGGGGCGGTGTGAGGTCGCCAAGGATCCCAATTGCGTGAAGAACCAGACCAAGCGGTTGTTCTACCGGACGCCGTTGCCGCCGATCAAGGGCCGGCACGTGCAGAAGGTGGAGTTCATCGCCTATGAGACCAGCGCCTACGACTGCGATAACAAGACCTCGGTGCAGTTGTGGCGCACTTCGACGCTGAAGGCGTCGGCGACCTGGAACAACACTGGTGATGAGTGGGGCGAGCAGTTGGACTCGCGTGATGTCGCCTACTGTTCACGGGCGCCGGTGGAGTTCAGCGGGTCCAAGCTGCGGGCGCATGTGCAGGACGCCATCAACAAGGGCCAATCGACGATCACGTTCGGGTTGAAGGCCTACAGCGAGTCGTCGATGTCGTGGTGGAAGCGTTTCGCTGATGACGCGTATTTGAAGGTGCAGTACAACAATCCGCCGTTGCAGCCCGACACCGACACGATGTTCGCCAACCCGGGCACCAAGTGCCTGCCCGTCGGGCAGGCCAAAACGGTCAACGCCGTCCCTACCGTGTATGCGTATTTGAAGGATCCTGACACCGAGGACCGCAGCAAGGTGCGGGGCCAGTTCACGTTGCATTGGGCCAGCAAGGCGGACGGGTCGGACTGGGGCGAGAAATGGAAGTCGGCGCTGACGCCGGCGAAGACGTCGGGCAGCAGGTTCGAGATGGCGTTGCCGTCGACGATCCCGCAGGGCACCAAGATCGGTTGGGGGGTGCGGGCCTGGGACGGTGAGCAGTACAGCGCCTGGAGCTTTGACGGGGCGCAGACCGGCTGCCACTTCGTCTACGACGCCGCGGTGCCCGGTGAGCCGACCATCGCCTCGGCCGATTATCCGGCCGATGACGCCTGGCACGGCGGGGTCGGACAGCCTGGGACGTTCACCGTCGCCGACTCCAAGGGGGTCGCCGGCCGGTACGTGATCACAGTGAACGACGGGCCGGCGCGGACGGTGAGCACGGCGGCGGGCGCGCCGCGGCAGGTGCAGATCGCGCCGACCCGCTCGGGCCCCAACATCGTGTCGGTGCAGGCGTTCGCCCCGTCCAACCAGAACGGCTCGGTCGCCTCCCATGAGTTCCGCGCCAACGCCGGCAGCGAGCCGGTGGCCCGGTTCACCCTGGATGAGGGGGCCGGGGCGACCGAGGTGACCTCGACGGGGCCGGGGAGGCCGGCGTGGTTGCACGGTGCGGCCGCGCTGGGCGGGGCGGGCAGGAACGGGACCGCGCTGACGCTTGATGGGGTGACCGGATACGCCGAGAGCAGCCTGCCGGGCGTCGACACCACCCAGAGCTTCACGGTGTCGGCGTGGGCCAAGCCCACCCAGCGGCGGCAAGGAGAGCTCCTGGCGCAGCTCGGGACCCTCCAGAGCGGCTTCGTCCTGGGGATGAACGACGCCGGTCACGTCAATGTCGAATGGCCGACCGCCGACAACGATCAAGGCGGCGGGACGTGGCAGTGGGCGGCCGACGATGCGCCGCTCCCGGTGGGCGAGTGGAGCCACGTGATCGGCGTGTACGACAAGGCCGCCGGGCAGGCGCGGCTGTATGTGAACGGATCCCTCCAGGCCACCGCCGACGGTGTGACCGCCCCGCTGGAGACGCACGGCCCGTTGCAGATCGGCCGGGCCCTCTACAACGGCGGCTACCCGAACCAGTGGCCGGGGTCGGTCGATGACGTGCAGGTGTTCGGCCAGGCCCTGTCGGACGCCCAAGCCCAGCAGCTCGCCACGGGGTCCGTCCCCGGGGGCACGGGCCTGGTGGCGCAGTGGAACATGGACGAGGCGGCGGGTCAGCCGCGGGTCTACAGCCCGGTCGCGCCGTGGAAGGCGAGCCTGCACAACGGGGCCGCCGTCGGTTCGCGGGGCCAGGTGGCCGGCGCGCTGCGGACCGACAACACCGCCCGGCAGTATGCGGTGACCCAGCGGCCCGTGGTCAACACCCTGCGCAGCTTCGCGGTGTCGGCCTGGGTGCGGGCGGACGGCACGGCCACCTCACCGACCAGGAATTTCACCGCGGTCTCGGCGCGCGGCGCCTACAAGAGCGGCTTCTACCTCAAGTACGTCGAGGAGACCGGCCGGTGGGTGTTCGCCCGCACCGCCCACGACAGCGCCGAGACCGGCTGGTACCAGGCCACCTCCAAGGACCCCGCCCAGACCGACAAATGGACGCACTTGGTCGGGGTGTACGACGACATCTCCAAGCGACTGCAGATCTTCGTCAACGGTGAACGCGGCACCGACAGCCCCGAGGTCACCTCGAGCTGGCTCGCCGTCGGCGGCCTGGAGATCGGACGCTCGCAATGGGCGAGCGCCCCGGTCGATCACTGGGCCGGTCAGATCGACGACGTGCGCGTCTACGACCGCATCCTCGGCGCCCAGGAGGCCGGGGAACTGGTCACCCAGCATCCGGTCCTGAAAGGCCGATGGAAGCTGAACCAGGACGGTTCGGGTGAGGGCCCGGGCGCACAGGCGCAGGTGTTGCGCAACGGTGCGGCCATCGATCCGACGGCGGGTTTCCGTGGCGTGTCGGCCGGGGGCCTGAAACTGGCCCCCGCGTTGAAGGCGTTCGCCGAAACCGCGCAACCGGTGGTCAACACCGACGAGAGCTTCACCGTCACCGGATGGGTGCGTAACGGCGGCCGGCCGCTGCAGGCGGCCACGGTGTTCTCCCAGCCCGGCGCGCACACCAATGCGTTCGCGCTGCGGTACGTGCCGGGCGCCGACCCCGAGGAACAGGGCGTTTGGCAGGTCGTGATGCACAACGCCGATGACGGGGCCGCGCCTGCGCTGGCGGCGACGCATTCGGGGTTCGCCCCGCACGAGTGGTCGCACCTGGCGGTGATGTACGACGCGCTACGCGACCGCGTGAGCCTGTACGTCGACGGGCAGTTGGAGCAGACCACCGACGGGGTGTCGCAAGAGGACCAGGTGGTCGCCTTCAAAGCGGCAGGCAACGGCGGTTTGCAGGTCGGCCGGACCAAATTCGGTCCGCCCGACGGGACCGAGTACTGGACCGACGCCATCGACGACGTATGGGCCTACCAGGGCGCACTGACCACCGAGCAGATCCAGACACTGGCCGCCGGGGTGGAACTCCCCACCGAGGACGGCCCCTAGGCACCGGCCCACCACTGGCGCCCCCTTCCTTCCCCCTCTTCTTTCTCGTGATCTCGTGCACGGCCCCCGCTTGCCAGGGGCGGTGGCGACGGAGGACATCGTGAACGCAGGCCGCAAGAGGCTGGTGCTGGGGCCGCGCCGGCCGGTGACGATCCTCGCCGCCGTCATGGCCCTCGCGGTGCCGGCCGGGCTGCTGTCGGTCCCGCCCGCGCTCGCCGACCCACCGAACTCGCACCGCCCCAAGGTCGACGGCCACGAGAAGCCGGTGCCGGGCCACGACCTGAAGGTCCGGCCGCGCAAGACCGACCAGACCGAACCGGGTCCGGCGGCCAGGGCGGCGTGGCCGAAGCCCGGGACGGCCGAGGTCGGCGTCCCGTCCGGCACCCGCGAGCCGAGCGTGCGCGCGGGAGACCTGCCGGTACGGATCCTGCCACCCGGCACGCGGGCCCGTCCCACCAAACCGGGCGAGGCGGCGGGCCGGGTCCGGGTCCAGGTGCTGGACCCGCAAGCCGCCCGCACGATCGGGGTGGACGGCCTGGCGCTCACCCTCGCCCGCACGGACGCCGCCACGCCCGGCCGGGTGAAGGTGCGGCTGGACTACTCGACGTTCACACAGGCGTTCGGCGGCTCCTACGGGGCGCGGCTGCGGCTCTGGCGGTTGCCGCAATGCGCCTTGACCACGCCCGACAGACCGGAATGCCGTACCGGCACGCCGGTCACCGCCGCGAACGACGCGGCGACCAGAACACTGACCGCCGAGGTCGAAGCGGCTCCCGCCGCGCGTGCCTCGGCTGGGGCCGCGGGCGCGACGGCGGCAGGACAGGACGCCACCGTGCTGGTGGCCGCGGCCGGTTCCGACAGCTCGCAGGGTGACTACAAAGCGACATCGCTGGAGGCGTCCGCCACTTGGAGCGGCGGGGGGAGCACCGGTGACTTCACCTGGTCCTATCCCCTGCGCGTCCCGCCCGTTCCCGCCGGTCTGGCCCCGCAGATCGCGATCTCCTACTCCTCCAGCAGCGTGGACGGCAAGACGGCGAATACCAACGGGCAGCCGTCCTGGGTCGGTGAGGGTTTCGATCTGTGGCCCGGCTACATCGAACGGCGCTACAAGTCGTGTGAGGACGACGGCGCGCCCAAGGACGAGTGGGGGAACTCGCCCGGCGACCAGTGCTGGGGCAATGACAACGCGACCGTCACCTGGAACGGCAAGGGCGGCGAACTGATCAAGGCGTCCGACGGCACGTGGCGGACGAAGAACGACGACGGCACCAAATTCGAGAAGCTCGCCAGTTCTTCGACCGGCAACGGCGACAAAGACGGCGAGTACTGGAAGGTCACCACGACCGACGGCACCCAGTACTTCTTCGGTCTCAACCGGCTGCCGGGCTGGACGAAGGACAAACCGGAAACCGATTCGACGTGGACCATGCCGGTGTTCGGCAACGACGCCGACGAGCCCTGCCACGAATCGTCGTTCGCCGCGTCATGGTGCCAGCAGGCCTACCGCTGGAACCTCGACCATGTCGTCGACCCCGCGGGCAACGCCATCAACTACACCTACGCCAAGGAGATCAACCACTACGGCCGCAACCTCAAACCCGCAGACGAAACCCCCTACGTCCGCGACGGCTACCTCAAGACGATCTCCTACGGTCTCCGCAAGGACGCGCTGTTCGCCAAGGCGCCCGCGCAGGTCGCCTTCACCACCTCCGAACGCTGCGTCCCCGACGCGACCTTCGATTGCGACCCGTCAAAGATCGGCGACAAGCCGGACTACTGGTGGGACGTCCCGTGGGACCTGAACTGCAATTCCGGCCAAGAATGCAAGGACACTCACGGTGGCCTGGCACCGACGTTCTGGTCCCGCAAGCGCCTCACCAAGATCACCACTCAGATCCAGACGGCCGACGGATCGGGGTACCGGCCCGTGGACTCCTGGTCCATGGACCACAAATGGGGCCTGGCCGACGTCGAACGCGACCTGTTGCTCAAGGAGATCACCCACGCCGGCCATGCCGCCACCGACGGCGGCGGCGCGGTGACGTTGCCGAAGGTGACGTTCAACCACGTCCAACTGCCCAACCGGCTGGACAAGAGCGGCGACGACATCCTGCCCTACATCCGCTACCGGGTCGGTGCCATCTACGACGAGTCCGGCGGGCAGATCGACGTCGCCTATTCCGGCCCCGATTGCTCGCTGTCGGATAAGCCGACGCCGGAGACCAACACGACTCGGTGCATGCCCGTGATCTGGTCGCCGCCGGGCCATGAGAAGCCGTTCACCGACTGGTTCCACAAGTACGTGGTGACCTCGGTGATCCAGACCGACCGCACTGGTCTGTCCCCGGACATGGCCACCAAGTACCAGTACCTGGGCGGCGCGGCATGGCACTTCGACGACGATGACGGGCTGACCAAGCTGAAGAAGAAGACCTGGTCGCAATGGCGCGGCTACGGTCACGTCCGAACCCTCACCGGCTCACTGAACGACCCGTCCGCCCAGGCCGACGCGTATTTCCTGCGCGGCATGGACGGGGACCGCAAGACCAGGGACGGCGGCGAGAAATCGGTCACCGTCTCCGACGGCGAGGGCGGGACTTACACCGACCATGACGCCTTGGCCGGGTTCACGCTCAAAACCGTCCAATACACGGGGCCGGGCGGCGGCGTCCATGCCAAGACGGTCAACACCCCGTGGCGGGTGCAGACCGCGTCCCGGACTCGCTCATGGGGAACCATCACCGCGAACGTGGTCGCGGTCGACACGACCCGAACCTGGACGGTCAAGGACGGCGGCGGCTGGACCGAGACCAAGACCGACAACACCTACACCGGCTCCGGTCTCGGAATCGGCCGCGTCATCAGCGTCAACGACCTGGGCGACACCACCACCCCCGCGGACGACAAGTGCACCCGCACCAGCTACGCCGACAACACCGGCGCCTGGATGGCCAGCTACCCCTCCCGCGTCGAAACCGTGTCGGCCGCCTGCGGCGCCACACCCGACAGGCCCACCCAGGTCGTCTCCGACGAGCGCACCCACTACGACGGCGGCGGCTTCGGCGACAGCCCGTCCAAGGGAAACGCCACCAAGGTCGAGAAACTCGCCGGTTACGACGGTGCCAGCCCCCGCTACGTCACGCAGTCCACGACCGTCTACGACGCCTTCGGCCGCGCCACCGAGGTCAAGGACGCACTGGGCCGGGCGGCCACGAAGGCCTACACCGACACCCGCGGCCTCACCACCAGGACGCGGAGCACGACTCCGCCGGCCAGGCCCGGCGACGCCGACTCGGCGCTGACCACCACCGAGGAACTGGACCCGGCGTGGGGCAAGCCGATCCAGTCCACCAACGCCGACGGGCGGCACGCCACCCTGGACTACGACGGTCTGGGCCGACTGCGGAAGGTGTGGCTCCCCAACCGCTCCAAGGCCAACGGCCAAGACCCCAACCACGAGTTCCAGTACCGGATGGCCGACGGGCAGATCGTCGCCGTCACCACCAAAGGCCTGACCGCCACCGGCGGACAGCGGCTCGAGCAGATCGTGCTGCTGGACGGATGGCTGCGTTCCCGGCAGACTCAGGTTCCGGGGCAGACCGGGCGTCTGATCAGCGACACCTTCCACGACGACCGCGGCCAGGTGGTCAAGACCCACGCGTCCTACCCGGCCACCGGCGCCCCCGAACCCGTCCTGTTCGGAATAGGCACCCCGGGCAACGTCGAGTCCCAGACCCGCACCGCCTACGACGGGCTGGGCCGCAAGACCGTCGAGAAGCTCACCCGGGGCAACGGCTCACAACCCGACCAAGAGCTGTGGCGCACCACCTACGACTACGGCGGCGGCAACCGCATCTCGGTCACCCCGCCCGCCGGCGGCACCCCGACCGCGCAGATCACCGACGCCCGCGGCCAGGTGATCGAACGCCGCCAGTACAAGGCGTCCACCCCCACTGGCGAGTCCGACGCCACCCGCTACACCTATACCCCGGCGGGGGAGATCGCCTCGGTCACCGATCCGTCCGGCAACAGGTGGACCACCACCTACGACCTGCGGAATCGCAAGGTCAAGACGACCGATCCGGACAAGGGCGCCAGCGTCTTCACCTACGACGACCTGGACCGCCTGATCTCCACCTCCGACGCCCGCGGCGAGCGGATCTTCACCGCCTACGACGGCCTCGGCCGCAAGACCGCCACCCGCCAAGGTGCGGCCGACGGCCCCCTGATGACCTCGTTCACCTACGACACCGCCACCCTCGGCAAGGGCAAGCTCGCCACCGCGACCCGCCATTACGACGGCGCCGCCTACACCAGCCGCGTCGGCGGCTACGACACCCTCGGACGCGCGGAGTCCACCACCGTCACCATCCCCTCCCAGCAGGGCGCGCTGGCCGGTGACTACACCTTCTCCACCAGTTACAACCTGGACGGGACCGTCCAGAGCAAGGGCCGTCCCGCCGCCGGTGGGCTACCCGCCGAGGCCGTCGTCCACGGCTACGACACCTGGCTGCGCCCCACCCGGCTGAGCGGCAACAAGTCCACCTATGTCGCCGACACCGTGTACACCCCGTCCGGCAAACCCTCACTCATCGAGCTGGGCGCCGCACCCGAACGCGCGTGGCAGACCTTCAGTTACCAGTACGGCACCCAGCGCCTGGACACCGCCCGCACCTATCGCGAAGGTCTGGCCGGCAACGAACGCAACGCCGCCTACCACTACACCGACACCGGCGGCATCACCTCGATCACCGACACCTCCCGCGACGGTGTCGACAACCAATGCTTCACCTACGACCACCTGCAACGCCTCACCCAGGCGTGGACCCAGACCACCGCCACATGCGCGCCCGCCCCTACCAACTCGCTGGTCGGGGGTCCCGCGCCCTACTGGCACACCTTCACCTACGACAAGGCAGGCAACCGCACCGGTGAGACCCGCCACGGCATCGGCGGCACCGCCGACACCGTACGCACCTACACCTACGCCCCACCCGGACAGGGCAACCGGCTCACCCAGCTCACCCAGACCGGGACCAGTCGCACCTACAGCTACGACGCCGCCGGAAACACCAGCGCCATCCGCACCACCGACGGCAGCCCCGCCACCAGCACCCAAACGTTCGAGTGGGACACCGAAGGCGAACTGACCAAAGTCACAGAGAACGGCAACGACGCCACCTTCATCTATGACGCCGACGGCAACCGTCTCATCCGCAAGGACCCCACCGGAGCGACCCTCTACCTGCCGGACGGCACCGAACTCCGCGCCCTCAACGGCACCGCCACCGCCACCGGCACCCGCTACTACACCTTGGCCGGCCAGCCCATCGCGATGCGCACCGCCGACGGCACCGTCACCTACCTCACCGGCGACCACCAAGGCACCGCCCAGATCGCCATCGACGCCGAGACCCAGGCCACAACGGCCCGCCGATTCACCCCCTTCGGCTCGATCCGAGGCATGGACGACGACTCGACCTGGCCGAACGACAAGAGCTTCGTAGGCGGCACCCAGGACCCCACGGGCCTCACCCACCTCGGCGCTCGCGAATACAACCCCGACACCGGCCGCTTCATCTCCGTCGATCCCGAAATGGACCAGTCCGACCCGCAACAGATGAACGGCTATACCTACGCCAACAACACCCCCGTCACCACCAGCGACCCCGACGGCCGCATGCCCGCCGGCGCCGACGGCGCAGAAATGGACAGATGGGCCCAAGCCAACAGGTACTGGAGGTGCCGCAGAAGCGGCGGCAGCTCCTGCGGCAGCCCCGTCTACAGACGCTCCTACGCCACCATGCCCTATCCGTCGACCTTCCCAGCAGCTTTTAGGCTGCTCCCTAAAAAGAAAAGGTTTACACACTACCGCATGCTGGTCGGACAGTTCCTTGACGGCGCCCCGCCCCGCAGCAGGGAGGACTATGAAGGCTACATGCTAGGACTGCAGGGCCTCATTGCGTTCTGCGGTGAATTCGGCGATGACCCATACTGCAATTCTTCACCAGCATCCCTGCATGATCTCCTGGACCTTGCCGGGATGGCGCCTGGAATCGGCGAGTTCGCGGATATGGCGAACGGCATCTACTACGCGATGCAGGGGAAATGGAAAGAGGCCGCAGAATCTGGCCTCTCGCTCATCCCTATCGCCGGTCAGGCGGTCGCAGGCAGGAGAGTTTCCCGGAACCTAGCCCGTGCCGAGAATGGGATTGGCTGTGTCAGCAGCTTCGTTCCGGGCGCCCAGGTCCTCATGGCAGATGGCACGAAGAAACGCATCGAATACGTACGGGTCGGTGACAGCGTGCTGGCTACCGATCCGGATACGGGCGAGACAAGCGCGGAGCCCGTTCTGGCCACCATTACCAGCAAGGGTGACAAGAGCCTTGTTCAGATCAGCGTTGACGCCCAGGTTCGCTTCCGTGTGACCGGCGCGGAACAGGCCCCAGTCAGCGCGGGAACATCCGAAAGCAAGCTCGTCAAGAGCGGCGTAGTCATCGCTACCGACACCCATCCCTTCTGGGTCGCGGGCGACATCAACGACTGGATCGAAGCCGCCGACCTCAAACCGGGCATGTGGCTCCGGACCAGCGCAGGCACCTACGTCCAGATCACCGCCGTCGCCCATCGAACGGCCCACCATCAACGTGTCCACAACCTTACCGTTGCCGAAAAGCATACATACTACATAAATTCGGGTGACTATCCGCTCCTTGTGCACAACGATGGTAAAGGAGGGTCTTGTGGGAGCGGCAGCTCGGTCACCCCTGAGCAGCTCAATGAAGCAATTCGCAAGCAGTTGGAGGAACAGGGCGTAACGCAGGTTCGACCTGAAAACACATCAGCCGGAACCGCTCAGCCGCCCGACGTCGAAAGAGGTGTCCCCAGCGAACTAGGTGCTTCTCCCATGACTCGGTCGCAGCGTGGTCGTTTCATATTGCTTTATTCAATGCGCGTCATATTCAATATGATCGGTAATGGTTGATCTTAAAGAGTATGCGCCCCAACCTGGAGGCTTGTATGATGAAGAAGTGAGCGATGCGACTTCAGCCGTAATGCGTGTAATGATACTCTTGAATGAATCGCTTACCACGACCGCCAGCGTAAGGATCATGCTTTGGTGCGCCGAATCTCGAATAATAGGAACTCAGATCCTCCGCCGTCGGTGACCATTGCAAGCCTCGAAGAATATGCTATTGCAGCCGACCGACATGCTGCGACCCTTGTCGATAAGACAGATTTTGATCTCCTTGTCCAGTGTCGACAGGTTCGCCGTGATTTTGAGAGAGACAGGTCAAACGAGGATGCGCGCCGAGATTCGCTGGCTCTTGCCTATGAGGTCCACAAGCGGTGCAATGGGGATCCGCTGAGCCTCGTCCAGCTTATCGCTGTAGCCGCGATGCAACGCGGAGAAACAGTCGAGATGCGAAGCGTGGACCTCCAGGATGTGGTCATAGACCTGGCCGCCGGCGTATGGGCCTTGGGTGGGAAAAACGTTCACGTCGTCGTGCTAAATGATGAATTCGCTCTCCGTCGCAGTTCGAACGCGGCCCGCGTCCTTGAGAAGATTGGGCTTCTAGTTTCTGTTCTCCATGCTGGGATGGGTGAGCAGGATCGAGGGCAGGCCTATCGTGCCGATGTTGTCTATGGAAGTCCTGAACAGTTTTCTCAAGACTATCTTTTCGACAACATGACTTGCGATTCCGCGCTGGTGAGACAGCAGGGGCATGGGGTAGCGATCCTCGATGAGATCGAATCGATTCTCGTTGACAAGGCAGAGCAACAGCAGGTGATCAATACCGTGTCCGAAACGCAACCCGTGACCTTGGCGCGGGTTAGCGTACACGACTACTTCCGTCTCTATACCCACCTTCTCGGTGCTTCGAGCAGAGCAAGTAAGTATTGCAAAGAACTTTGCGCCGGATATGGACTGACTCCAGTATCGACCTCAACAGAGAACCCTTCTTCCATCAAGGTCAAGAGCCTTGTCCACAGCACCTCCGAGGAAAAATGCAGATCACTTCTGGATGACGTGAGAAAGACGCTTTCTCAGGGATGGCCAGTTATTGTCGCGGGAGCGCGGGACGTAGATGTAGACCTTTTGAAGGAAGTTCTGAACGAGCATGGCATAGCGTATGTGGCGACTTCTCCTGTCGATCCTGGACACAATGAATCGATTATGCTGGGGAGTCGAGAGCCTGGTCGGGTTGTGATCGTCAATGGCTCACACCTTCGAGGTGTTCACCTGGCGGACCGGGCTCACGTCTCCAACAATTCGCTTATTGCTATTGTCGGTCAGTGTGGTTCCCGTCGAGCCGACAGTCGCGTCGAAGAACTCTTGTCGACGATGACCGAGAATGAGATCGTCAGATACGTGGACATAGAAGATCTTGCTATCCCGAGTGTTGTTTGGCGGCTTCTGGGGCCGTTGAAGAGTATGCGCATTGTGAGTCGGGATAAATTTGAAAGAGCGTTTCTTAAGCAAACGTACGAAATGCAGCAGGCATTTGATCTTGCATGCATCGACGGATGGCGTGAGAGAAACCCGAACGACTCGTTCGAGGCGTCGCAGCGTATGGCCATCTATTCGATGAGGCGTCGGGTACTAACAGTCCCAGATCCATCGGTTCTCTTGGGTGAGGTGTTTGGATCACATGCGGCAAGAGGAACCGAAGTGCTGGAACGTCGGATTGCCGAGCTCGGCGCATATACCGCCAACGAGGTTTTCCGGCAAATTCTGCTGTCTAGGATTGATCGCTACTGGTCTTTGCAGTTGACGGTCATTGATGAGCTTACGGCAAAATTGCGACGCTCTAAAGAAGTGTCCCCCGGTGATGCCGTCAAGTTTTCCGATCAATCATACTTCAAGATGGTCGATGATATCCTTGTTGAAACACTCGAATACTTCGCGGTTATTCAGTTGTGAAGGATGCCGCCGTGACATCGAGGAAGCCGCTGAGCTGGGCGATCGTCGTTGTCAGCCGCGTGCCTGGGAAGGAGTTCGAGTTTGCAGTCGAATGGCCCGAAGATTTCAAACTGGATGAAGAAATCATCAGACAAAAGGCTACTTTTGTGGGCTGATCGTCAGGTCCGGAGGCCACACCTGTCGACTCACCGTCTATGACCGTCACCGCCTGTATCAGGAAATCGGAGACGCTTTTAGTGAAGGGGAGCCCGTCCCGCCATCTCGGCAGGTGCTTGGGTATGCGCGGCGAGGAGCCGGTGCGCGGTGTGTTCGGGGTGGCCTCGCAGCATGCGGCGCGGGCCATGTCGGTGTGGAGCCGCGCTCGGCGTTCGGGGGTGGGGAACATGGCTGGGTGCAGCTCGTGGCCTGCGGCGAGGGCTTCGCCGGCGTCGCCGAGGGCCCACCGCACCCCGACTTCGTAGAGGGTGACCTGCGGCCGGTCGATCGAGAATCGGGTCGACAACGACCATGGGTGCGGTTGTGGTTCGGGGAGCCGGCCGACGGCTTGTGCGGCGTCGGCGATCATTTCGAGGGCTCGGTCGCGTTCGTTTCCCAGGGCGTAGTTGTAGCTGGTGGTGGCGAGCATTTGTGCGTAGGCGCGGGCGGGGCTGGTGAGTCCGGCGCGGGCGATGCGTTCGGCGGCTTGCAGGGTGATCTGCTCGGCGAGTTGGTGCTGGCCTTCGTGCCGCAGGATGATGCCGCGGGTTCGTGCGGCCGAGGCCATCGCCACCGGGTCTTCGGACCGGTCGGCGTGCAGCGTGGCCCAGTCCGCCGCGATGTGGGCCTGCCGGTCGGCGCCGACCTTGCTGAGCGTCTCGGCGGCCAGGTCGTAGCAGGCCGCGGCCAGGACGAACCCGCTCGGGCCGCCCGTCGGTTCCGCGGCGTGTCCAGCGGCGGTGAGCAGGTGGGGCAGTTCGGTCAGCTAAGGGCGGTCCTGGTGGCCAAGGCGGTCACCGGTGCGGTCGACGTGGCGCAAGTCCTGGAGCACACGCCGATCGGGGACGACGAGATGTTGGTCAGGATGCCGTCCCGGATGCGGGCCACGATCCTGAGCGCGCTGTCGGGAGAGGAGCCCGGGGATGACGGAGTTGCCCCCGCTCGGTGAGCTGCTGGCGCGAAATGAGCGGTCGGTGGTGCATCTGTCGCTGCGCGACACCTACTGCGATCCGGCCGAGGCGAAGCGGGTGGCGGCCTGGCGGGCCGGGCATCGCGACGCCCCGCCGATCAGGCGTCGTGGTGGCGGCCGTTCCACCAGGACGTCGCCGATACCGTCGCCCGCGGGGTGAGCGTGCGGCGGGCCCGGATCGTGTCGGAGCCGATCACCGAGTATGTCCGGTTCGAGTACGACATCACCTTCCAGAACCTGGCCGCCGGCGAACAGGTGCGGTGGCTGCCCCGCTGGCGCGCCTCCCGCCTGGTGCTGCCTGGTGACGACTTTTGGTTGTTCGACGACCACGCCATCCGCTGGCATCACTTCGCCGGTGATGGCACCTGGGTGCAGGACGAGCTCGACGACGACGCGGACGCCATCGCCCTGTGCCGCCGGTCCTTTGCGGCGGTCTGGGACCTCGCGGTCCCGCATCGCGACTACTCATCGCGACTACTCCCCGCGCTGAGCGCCTCGAAGAATCCCGCGCCCCGATGCCCGTCTCCCCGTCCTCGGCCGCTCAGGACGCCCGCCAGGCCGTCGCCGACCAGTTGCGCGCCCTGCGTCAGGACGCGAAGCTGTCCGCGATCGGCCTGGCCGAACAGGCGGGCCGGCGCCGCACGAAGATCAGCAAGATCGAGCACGCCACACGCCCCGCCACCACTGAGGACATCCGCACCTGGTGCAGCATCTGCGGCGCGGACGATCAGGCCGCGGATCTGATCACGGCGGCCCGCGAGGCCGACTCGATGTATGTGGAGTGGCGGCGGGCGCACCGGACCGGGCTGCGGCGGATGCAAGAGGCACGCAAGCGGTGACGGCCTTCCAGGCCACCCCCGACGACGTCGCCGCCGCGGTGCAGGCCCGGCTGGACCGCTCGCAGGTGATCCACCAGGCCGGGCGCCGGTTCGCCGTGGTCATCGAGGAGGAGGTGCTGCGGCACCGGATCGGCGACGCCGAGACGATGGCCGGGCAGCTCGGGCACCTGCTGTCGGTAATGCCGCTGCCGGCGGTGTCGCTGGGCGTCATCCCGTTCGCGGGCCCGTCACGCGAGATGTGGCCGGTGCCGACCTTCGACGTCTTCGACGAGCGGCGGGTACACATCGAGCTGCTGTCGGCCACGGTGACCATCACCGCGCCCACCGAGGTCGGCGTCTACGTCAAGGCCCACACCCGGCTCTCCGCGGCCGCCGTCCACGGCGCCGCCGCCCGCGGGCTCATCACGGCAGCCATCGACGCCCTGGGGTAGATCACCCGCCACATTCGGGCACACGTGGACCACGGCCCGCGCACGTCGCGAAGGTCGGTGAAGACCGCACCGACCACGCCGCCCCGGGGAGCTCGATCGAACCCCTGAACCGCAACCGCCCGACAGGTGAACCAGGCCCCACCGTGCTGGCTACCCCCATGCTCGCTTCCCGCCACGGCATCACCCACACCGGGCAACAAGATGCTGGGCTGGGCGGAATCACCGCCGATGCGATGGATCGCGCGGCCAGCAGCCACCGCCGGAGCCTGCCGTGGTGTTGCAGCAGCTCCGGGCCACCTATCCGCACTGGGCGTTTCTGTGCGCCGCGGCCGACCGATGGATCGCGGTCCGCGGCCGCGACCTGACCCTCGTCTGCCAGACGCCGATCGAGCTGCGCGCAGCGCTCGACACGACCCACTCCGCCAGCACCCGAGGCTAGTTGGCCAACGCGCTCCGCGCAGCAGCCGACCGCGCGCCGTCCGCTCCTCCCGCTCCTGTTCCGCACCCCTTCTCTGGTCCGCGCTGGGAGACCGCCATGCCTGCATCCGTCATGCCCCGGCCGCGCCTGCTTCCCTGGTCAGGCGGCTGATCCGCGGCGTCGAGCACGCCACCGGGCGCGCTGCCCGCGACGCCGCCGGCCCTTTCTTTTCGGCGAGGATCCTGCTCTCGGTTGTGCTCAGGGGTTGTTCAGTCGCTCATCCGGCAGGGCGGAGTGGTCTCGGCGCCGTCGGGCAGGAGTTTGCGCTCCCCGTCGGTGTAGGGGCGGTCGTTGACTGCGCACAGGTCCGGCAGCCAGTGGTCGCGGTCGAGGTCGATAGACAGCAGGCCGCCATCTGATAGGCCGACCAATGTGTGGCCCCTCGTCAGCCATTTCACCGAAGCCCCCGGCGCGTCCAGCTTGGCGATGGTCCTGCCCAGGTCGATGTCCCAGAACTCGAGCCCGCTGCTCCCGGACTCTATGAGTACCAGCCCGCCCTGGGTGAAGCCTATGACCTTCCGATCGTTCGGCAACGGGATCGGGGGTCTGGCCGGACCGTGGCCCGGGCGACGACATGCGCACATGTGCAGACCAGGCGGGGTCCAATCAGAAAACCCGTGCCGACGATTCGATGGGCGGAATCGCGGATCCGGACGACGGCGGATTCCAGACCCGTGCCCCTGGCACCCGCTTCGTCAGACTGCCTCATCCCGGTGCCTCCGCCCCCCGGCCATCGGCTTACCTGATGGTATTACCGCCGGTCTTGTCCCACTCCACGCTCACCACGAAATTGGCCTCGCTCCCGGCCTGGGCGATGACGACACCGGCCGCGGCGGTGACCTTGATGCCGAACTTGACCGTCACCCGGTCCGGGGGCTCGGCTATCTCTCGCATCTGGCCGAGTACCGCCTGCACGGCGGGCATGCTGCGACGCAGGGCGTCCTGAAGCGTCTCGCTGGCGTCGTGGACCGCGCGTGTGCCCAGTCCTACACGATCCAGTCGCGCCCCCACCTCATCGGCCACCTCCCCGAGGATGACGTCCCCACCGTCCGGCGGAAACTCCACAACCTGCGGCAAAACCGGAGCACCTCCAAATCCGGCCAGGAATCAAGTCCACGGCGGCGGAGTGGGCCTGGTGTCCGGGGAGGCGGCATATCGTGGGCGCTCGGGCCGTTCCCGTGGTGGCCGACGGGGAGCCCGACGGCCGGGCACAGCAGGACCGTGTGCGATTGGCCGCGCGTCCACACGGCGGCGCGCCACACGCGTACCCCACGAAAGTAAAAAGGGTGCAGTTCCTTTGGAGGGACTCCCGCTAGGTCTGCCACCTGCAGGTTTGCAGGAGCGGCCGCCGGCGTCAGACGAAGTGGCGTTGAGCGAACTACCTGTTCGCAGCGATGTTGATCTCGCTTCAAATGTGGGTGCCCGCTGAACGAGCCACCAAGTCGCTACGAACCAACTCCTCCGCAGGGGTGTTTCAAGGGTGGTGGGCGAGTTTGAAGACGAGTTCGGTCTCCCACTTGGCGGGGTCGGGCTCCTGGGTGGGATCGGTCTCGTAGACCTCAAGGCGACAGGCCCACCGGTCGTTGGTGACGTCCCAGGTCAGCTGCCTGGCTTTTGCCCAGTCGAACAACTCGGTGGTCAGGTCCAGCAGGCCGTCGGGGTGGCCGGTGTGGGTGAGGGTCGCGTACTGCCCGGCGGGCAGTGTCCCTGCGAGGACCCCGCCGTCGCCCTCGACCGGCGCCGGGACGGGGATGCCTGCCTCGATCTCCAGTTCGCCGTCCATGTCGATCACGTTGTACTTGAGGAAGGGTGCTCCGGCCGGGACGATTCCGCGCGCGCCGAGCCAGTCGAAGAGCTCCGGGATTCGGTCGGCGACCTCGCCAATTGTTTGCATCGTGACCCGCCGCCTGATCGCCACGTACGGCTGTGCGGCGCGTTCCTCGATGTTGGGTTTCGTCGTCATGGATAGACCGACCGCCTGGTCGTACGAAACTCATCGGTCACAGACGGGTGAAGGGCTACACGCTGACCGAACACGCCGAGGACGTCCTCCGCAGGGAACCCGCTGGCTGACCGGCAGCCTTCCTTCGGCGGCGGCCGCGGGCCCGGCAGGCACGAGAAGCGGGCGCGCGCGGTCTACCGTGTCCGCGGCTGGCGATGCCGTTCCGGACTGTTCCGACCTGCTCCAGGGCATGGCCTGACGTGCGTTTTCAGGTCGGGCGGTGGGTCACGTCCAGCGGAGTGGTGTAAGAGTTGATCTCCGCGTGATCCTGTTTCTGCAGGTTAAGCGGTGAGTTCCCTGCGGTCGATCTCGGGGTCGGGTGTGGTGTCTTCGATGACGCGCAGGCGGGCTTTGGTCAGGAACTCCAGTCCCATGTAGCGGCGGGCTTCGGTCCATTCGTCGGTCTGTTCCCTCAGGACCGCGCCGACCAGGCGGACGATCGCGGCCCGGTCGGGGAAGATCCCGACCACATCGGTGCGCCGGCGGATCTCCTTGTTGAGGCGATCCTGCGGGTTGTTGGACCAGATCTGCCGCCACAGCTGCCGCGGGAAGGCCGTGAAGGCCAGCAGGTCCGGTTCGGCCTCGGCCAGGTGCTCGGCCGCGTTTGAGTGCTTGGCCTGCAGCGAGTCGACGAGGCGGGCGTGCTGGGCGTGGACCTCTTCGGCGGCGGGCTGGTCAAAGATGGTACGCACCAGCGTGGCCACCCACGGCTGCGCCGACTTGGGCACCCTGGTCAGCAGGTTGCGCAGGTAGTGCGTCCGGCACCGCTGCCAGCCCGCGCCCGGCAACGTCGAGCCGATCGCCTCGATCAGCCCGGCGTGGGCGTCGGAGATGACCAGTTGCACGCCGATCAGGCCGCGGGTGACCAGCCCGCGCAGGAACGCCACCCATCCCGCACCATCCTCGGCCGAGGTCACCTCGACCCCGAGGATCTCGCGGTGCCCGTCGGTATTGACGCCGGTGGCCACCAGCACGTGGACGTTGACGATCCGGCCGCCGTCGCGGACCTTCTGGGTCAGGGCGTCCACCCACACGAACGCATACGGCCCGCCCTCCAAGGGCCGGTTGCGGAACGCGGCCACCTGGGCGTCCAGCACCTTGGACATCTCACTGACCTGGCTGCGGGAGATGCCCTTGATGCCTATCTGCTCCACCAGCTCGTCCACCCGCCGCGTCGAGACACCCAGCAGATAGGACGTGGCCACCACACTGACCAGGGCCTGCTCGGCCCGGCGACGCCGCTCCAGCAGCCACTCGGGGAAGTACGAGCCCGACCGCAGCTTCGGGATCGCCAGCTCCACGGTGCCGGCGCGGGCGTCCCAGTCCCGCGCCCGGTAGCCGTTGCGGTGGTTGACCCGCTCGTCCGAGCGCTGTCAGTATCCGGCACCGCAAACGGCGTCGGCGTCCGCGCTCATCAGAGCCTCGGCCATCGTCTTGACCATCGCCGCAACACATCGGGCTCACACGCACCGATCTGCTCGGCCAGCCAGCGAGCAGGGTCCACACTGTTGTCCACGGCCATCGCGTTCCTCTCCTTCTGATCTTGGTCGATTCGAAGGAGGGTTTGTGTCACGCGACACAAAACCGAGATCAGCCGAATTGTGTTCACGGGAGAAAAGCAGTGATTGAGGTATCTGCCCGATTATTTCGTTGGTGCGGTGCGGGCAGAGTGTTCCGATTGTTTCTGATCTTCGTCTTCGTGTGGCCCTGCGTGGGCGGCGGCTGGCCTACTGGTGGCCGTCCGAACTCCTGACACTCGACGAAGGACCGCATCTGTGCAGGACGCCGGACTAGAACCGGTCCAGCGGCTGGTCGCGCTCCTCTGCGGCATCAAAGACGAACGGCTGGTCACCCGGGCGTCGTTCTTCGCCGCCCACGAAACCCGCAAAGCCCGCGCCGCCGGGCTCCCCTTGCACGTCACCGCCCACGAAGACGTCCTCATCCTCCGCAAGCCGCCAGAACTGTGAAGGTGCAGGTCACGAAAGCTGATGACGCTCGACGGGAGTCGCTGATGACCCGAGGCCGGGGCGATGAGTGAGGGTGATCCGCTGCTGTACGCCCCGCAGGAGGCGGCGGAGCTGCTGGGCGTAAAGGGGTCGTGGTTGCGCCGCAAGGCTGCGGCGCGGGATGTGCCGTGCACCTTTGTGGGCAAGCACCTGCGGTTCTCCCGCGCTGACCTGGAGGCGATCGTCGCTGCGGGAGCGCGACCCGCCCGATGGCGGCCGTCTGAGCCGTACCGGGTTTGGTGAAGTCCTTGATGTGCCCCGAGTTCCGTGGTGTCGCGTTACCGGAATCTCATGCCAGCTGTCGGGTCGGGTGGATCCTCTCGTACTCGATCGGGGTGGGCATTCCCAGTGCGCTGTGGCGGCGTCGGCGGTTGTAGAAGATCTCCAGGTATTCGAAGATCGCGTTGGCCAGCTCGATGCGGGTGCGCCAGCGTTGCCGGTTGAGCGGTTCGGTCTGCATCCGGTCCCAGAATGACTCGACGACGGCGTTGATGCCTCTATGTCAAGCGGTTGTGGCGGTGTCCGGCGGAGGATTGGACGAGACCGGAGGTGACAGGGCAAATGTGATGTCGCGATAGACCTCTCGTGCGATGTAGCGCTGGAGGCGTCGGAGGATGTCTTTGCGGTCCTTGCCCTCGGTGGTGCGTTTGGCACCATATTGCTGGGTGCGGGGGTCGTGGACCAGTCGGACGTGCGCGATTATCCAGAGCGCCGAGTTGGCAACGCGGTCGCCTCCGAGGTTGAGGCGTCGGCGTTCGCAGCGGCCGCTGGAGTGCTCGATGGGGCTGACGCCGCAGAGTGCGGCAAAGCTCGCTTCGGTGCGTAGCCGGTCGGGATTATCGCCGGCGGTTACCAGGAGTTGGGCCGCGGTGATAGGTCCGATTCCGGGTCGGGCTAGCAGGTTGGGAACAGTCTCCCGGACGAGCGTGACGATGCTCTGTTCCAGTTCCTGGATTTCTTGGTGAAGCATTAGCCATCGTCGGCCGAGGACGCCGAGCGCTTTGAACGTGCCGTTGTCGGGACTCAGTGCGGCGCAGGCTCGGGCGCGATGGGCAGGCCGCCGCTGGTCCAGGCGCTCGCGCATTTCATCGTGGAGGTCGTGGACCAGTGCTCGCAACTGGTTGTTGGCTTGGGTACGTGCTTTGATCGCGCTGCGGCGGGCCAGCAGCAGCGACCGGAGTTCGCCGACCGGTCCGCTACGGTCCTTGGGCACTGCTGACGCCTCGCCGGCCAGGACGGCGCGGGCGGCTGCCTCGGCGTCCACGGAGTCGCTCTTGCCCTTGCGGCGGCGTCGCGAACGGTCGGGCCGGTTGACCTCGATGACCCCGATGCCCTGGTCCATCAGACGGCAGGAGAGCCGGTGACCATAGCTGCCGGTGCCTTCAACCCCGGCCCGGACCACCTCGCCGTATTGCTGCACCCATTCCGCCAGCTCGGCGTTGCCGCGATCGGTGGTGGCAAAGGCTGCAGTCGCGACTTTCCGGCCGAGTGCGTCCAGGAGCACGGCGACGTTCACGTCCTTGTGGGTATCAACGCCGAGGGCGAGCTGAGACTCAGGGAGCATTGGGGACCTGTCCAGGGAGTGACGATGTCTGGTCGGTGAACGGGCCGCCCAGCGGACAGGACACTCAACGTGCACGTCAACGCCTCTATCGGGTCACACCGGTCGGGCCGCTCCACACAACGGACGTCGTTCCGGGGCCGACAGATCAACGCAGAGACACTCCGAGGAGGATCAGTCATAGCACGGGTCAGGCCACCGGAACGACGCCCACAGCCATGATCATGGACTGAGTGTCGTAGCAGTCGCCGATGGAGCCCATGGAGGCGACCAGGCCGGATTCCTTGGCGCGTTCGGTGAACGCCCAGGAGGTGTATTGCACCCCGTGGTCGGAGTGGATCAAGGTACCCGGTGGCGGTTGGCGGTTCTGGATTGCCATGCCCAGCGCTTGGGGATCGCCTTCTCCCGCACCGGACGCGGAGCGAACCGGCTGGCCTTGAGATCGTCGCGCAGCCCGGTCAGCAGTTCCGCTGCGGCCGGGCCGACATCGCGCGGTGCGATGCCACCCGACTCCGGCCGTTCGTGCGCCCCTGTTGCCCCGCACCCGGCTCCAGGCCACCACCAGGAAGGCCGGGTCATAGCGGGTCATAGACGAGGTTACGGAGATCATCGAAGCGACGGCCAGGATCAGCCTTCGCCCATCGGTGCAGCTTGCGTTGCATCGCCCGTACTCCCACCTCGGCCTCATCCAGACCGGGCCACGACGCGCCGGTATTCACCAGCGACCTCCGGGATCAGCACCCATGCCGCGAACACGCTGGACCCCTTGGCCATGTGACCGGCTTTCCCGGTCCCGGACTACTACGGGTCCTCCGCCCCACCCCGGCGGCATCAGCCGACGGCGGGCCTTCCCACCAGATCGCCGGCTGCGATCCGGATCGGGGGCCACCGGGATGGTTCCCACGTTCACTGTCGAACCGTTCGACGGGGCCGGCGCCCAGCTATGCCCCTGCAGCATCGCCGCGACTACGCCGCAGACCTTCACCGCGGCCTCCCGACCGGCGACATCAACCGGCCCAGAAGTTCCCCGCACCACACTGCCGTGCGGGTGCGCGCTGCTACCCAGCCCTGATCCGCCAGGTTCGAGCTGGTGGCTCTCTTGAGGAGCGTTCAGCCGCTGGTTCCTCACGTGCGCCTTTCCGTCTCGCTTGCCGAGCACGGGCCATCTGACGGTACTGACCCGCCTCGTCGTTGACAGGGCTGCTTCCCGCCCTCCCCGGCACCTCCCGGTTCAGGCTGCCCTCTGCTTCACCCGGCCCGCTGCAACAGGCCGGGGACGGTGTCCTTTCACCACCGCACGGTTCGTCAGCGCCTCGTGGCGCTCGATATCGGTAGCCCACAACTGGTCAGGGGCGCTTCGGGTGAAGTCACGGTCGACCAGATCGGCGGCGGGGGGCCTGGTGCTTAAGCCGCGGTCGCCGCACCCCGGGCAAGCCCCTGAGCCGGGCCCTGCGCATCAGAAGCTCTACTGCGCCGTGGCCGACCTGGATGCCCAGACCGAGGGTGAGTTCGGCGTGAACGCGGCGGCCACCGTAGGCGCCGCGGGCGTCGGCGTGGACGGCGCGGATCTGCTCGGTCAGCCACGCGTGCCGCAGCGCCCGGGCCGAGGGCGGTCGGCGGCGCCACATGTGGAAACCGGACTCTGACACCTTCAGGATCTTGCAGCAGGCGGCAATGGGCAGGCCGTCGGTGGCCATCACCTCGATGGCCTCGAACCTCCTTTGGGGGCACCGCCTCTCTCAGCAGATCGATCGCCCGGCGGGTGCTGGTCAGTTCGGTCTCCAGCTCGGCGATGCGGCGGCGCGCCGCGACCAGTTCCGCGTGGTCGGACGAGGTCAGGCGGGCTCCAGGCCAGCGTCGATACGGGCTTGGCGCAGCCAGACGTAGATGGTCTGGCTGGGCATGTCCAACTCGGCAGCGACCTGCCTGACCGGCCGCCCGGACTTCACCAGATCCAACACCTTGCGGCGGAACTCAGGGGGATAGCTACGGGGCATCCGCTGCCTCTCCTCGTGATCAACAGCACGAGGATTCCAGCAACCCGACACCACCAAAGCCGGGGCACATCAAAGGACTTCACCAAACCCGGTACGGCTCAGAAACCGACGCGCGGCGCGGGCAGTTCATCGATCCCAACACCGCGCGCACCAGCCTGGCCGAGTGGGCCCACACCTGGCGGCGATCCCATTCGGTGGCTCCCAGCACCCTCGCCAAGTATGACCACTACCTCGACACCCACATCCTGCCCGCTTTCGGCGAGGTCGGCCTGGACGCAATCCGTCGGCTGGCGGTCAAGCAGTGGGCGCAGGAGTTGTCGGCGCGGTATGGGCCCAGCACCGTCAGCGGGATCGTCACTCTGCTGTCGATCGTCCTCACCGAAGCCGTGAACGAACGCATGATCGCCCACAACCCCATCCAGGGACACAGGCGCGGCCAGTTGGGCGCCGGCCACCATGACCGTTCGAACAGAGGCCGTCCAATACCGACGGCCGGGCAGGTTCGGCAGATCTGTGCGCGGGTCCGGCGGGTGGGCGGCCGGGACATGGAGATCATGGTGATCACCGCCGCGTGGACCGGGATGCGCTGGGGCGAGCTGGCGGGGCTCGCCCGCGGCAACTGCCGCACCGGCGACGGATACCTCGTGATCGACCCCGACGTCGGGTCGCTGCATGAGGTCGGCGCCCGGCTGTGGCTTGGGCCGCCCAAGAGCCGGGCCGCCGCCCGGCGGATCGATCTGCCGGCCTTCCTGGCTGAGTTGCTGGAGGAAGTGATGGCCGGTCACGATCAGGACCAAGTCTTCGTGGCTTCCCGGGGTGGATGGCTGCGCCGGTCCCACTTCTGCCGCCGTGTCTGGCGTCCGACCTGCGATGGCAGCCTGGCCCCGGGCAGCACGGAGCCGCCGATCCTGACCGGCGCGGTGTTTCACGGGCTGCGGCCTTACCACAAGACCGTGCTGGATGAACTGGACGTGCCCGAAGTCATCAAGCACGAGCGGATGGGCCACAAGATGAAGGGCATCCAGGGCGTCTACAGCCATGTCACCGACGCCATGCGCAGGCGCCTGGTCGCCCGGCTGCAACGCCGCTGGCGCAGCTGACACTTCACATGCTGGACAGCCCGATCCCGCCGTTTGGGTGGCATCGGGCTGTCCCGCGCGTTCGGCGGAGGCGAAGCCCGGGTACGTCGCGGCTCGCAGCACACCCTGGGCCAGCCCGCCCTCTCATCAGGGGACGGTTGTGTAGAGGCGGGCGCTGCCGGCTGGGCACTGCTTTGGTGGGTGGCAGCACGCGGTTTTCGGTGAGGTGGGCCAGGTCGGCGCCCTGCACTTCGACAAGGACACCCGCAGGATCCCCAAACACGACGCCAGGCGGTACTACCTGGACTCTCGCGGGGACTTCTACCGCGACAAGCTCTCAGCTTGTCGTTTAACCCTGATCTTCGTGACTGGTGTGCAACGACTCGAATCGGACGGTTACTGGTGGTGATCGTTCACGCTCGGCGGCGGGGTTTGGTGCCCTTCTTGTGGTGAGCGGGACGTGCGTAAGCTTCGCCGGTCGCGAGCATCAGCCCGACGTCGTGGCGTGACGCTGTGTGCTTGTTCTGGGAGCCTGGTGGTCGGCCGGGGCCAGGCCGTCCGGGTTTGGGAACGGCGGCGGGCAGTGGGCACTTCTGGCGGAGGTTCCGAAACCCCCGCCGGACTCTCGTGGGGGTGAGTTTGCGGGCCGGCAGGGGCCGTTCCCAGGGCCGTCGCAGGTGGCGGGCGAGTCGGAGCTGGGTGTGGGCGGCGATGATGAGCCAGGTCCACCGGTCGGCGGCCGCAGCGTCGCGGAGCCTGGGTGCGGTCCAGCCGAGGGTCTGCTTGAGCATCCGGAAGGTGTGCTCGAGATCGAATCGGCGCAGGAAGCTCTGCCAGAGCCGGTCGAGATCGGCGGCCGTGGCGTTAGTGCCCGACCACCACAACCAGATCGGCTTGGGGTCGCCACCCGAGGGCAAGTGGTCGACCTGGAGACGGATGACCGTCCCGGAGATGATGGGGAGCTCGTCCGAGAAATCGAGCCAGGCCGCTCGGCGAGTGAGGCGGGGATGGAGCCGATCCCAGCAGGACGCGGCCGCTGCTCCATAACGGTCGGTCCGCGTGAGGGTCTCGGCCTGGGGTTTGCCCCAGGTGGCGGAATCGCCGAAGCCGAACTCGCCGCCATGGCGGGGCAGCCGACCACCAAGTGGGTTGGCGGCAAAGAACTCCTCCCGGGACGGCGCCGGGCGGCGGAAGACCCGGTCGGAGCGAGTGCGACCGAGTGCCTCGACCGGCAGATCCCGTAGCAAGAACGCCAGGCGCGGGACGTCGTAGCCGGCGTCGAACACGATCAGGAACGGCGGGTCGCCGTCATGGTGCTGCCCGGCCGCCAGTAGCCGCTCGACCACGCCACGGACCTGGGCGGCGGTCACCGCGGCCAGGTCCGCGCCCGGCTCCAGGCGAACGGCATCCAGCAGCGCTGTCCATGACGTCCGGCCGGTCTCCAACGCGGCGACGAACGAGTACGGCCAGCCCGGGATCATCGGGTGCTGGTTCTTCCCGCGCCCGTAGGTGTGGCAGAACGACCGGTCCGGACTGGTCGCGGCGTCGGGCCGCAGCCACGGCGAGACGTCCGCCGCCAGCACGATTCGCCCGTCCGCCGCCCGAGGGAGTGGCAACGCCGTCATCGCCCACCGCAACCGCGCCACGTCGATCCGACCGCAGTTCAACGCGTCATACATCGCCCCATGGCCACGCCGATGTTCCGGCGCCAGCGACAGATCCACCAGCGCCCTCACCGGCCCATCTGTGCACAACACCACCTCGGCCAGTTCAAACAGCGCGTCCGCTCGCGCGGTCAGGCACCCGAAGAATTCCGTCCGGAATCCGGACAACACCGCAAGCGCCTCGATACGAGCAGGCTCCGCCAGCACACCCATCCTCACGTCGTTGGGAGAGTTCACAGCGTCCGATACGAATGATCATTGGTAGCTCGCGCCGCTGTCTGGGGATCCCGGAAACTACCCATGGGACGATCAAGGCGTGGGCGAAAGAGTTGGGGTTGTGAGCGCAGGTCCTGCGGATGACCAGGGCAGGAAGCGTTGGCTCCTGATATCGGACGGCAGCAGCGAACGTATCGACGCGAGCCTCACCGACGATCAGATCAAAGCGCGATTCAACCTCGATCGCGTCACACGGGCACCAAAGATCGAGTTCTGTGAAGGGCTCCTCCTCAACGGACCACTCGCCGGGACGAACGCCTACGCCGTCAACGAACTCGGCTTCCACGTCCAGCTGACACTCCCACCCCGACAGCCGGGCGGGCAGATGGTCACCTACGAAGTCGTCACACTGAGCACCGACGGCAGACCCGCCGAACTCCGCTACGCATCCGAGGCAACCCAACGGGGTTAAACGACAAGCTCAGACCTGGCCTGCGCCGCCGACGCGGCGACCGGAGGGCTGGTCATCGATCGCCTCGCCGCCATCTACGACCACGTCTACATCGACGAAGTGCAGGGACCTGGCCGGCTACGACCTGGAACTCTTCGACCTGCTATTCGTCTCGCCCATCGCCGTGACCGTCGTCGGCGACCCGCGTCAGGGCACCTACTCGGCCAATGACTCCGGTAAGAACCGCAAATACCGCCGCCGGGGCGTCGCTGACTGGCTCAAGAAACGCACCGACCGCTGCGCCATCCAAGAACACACCCTCAGCTACCGCTGCAACCAGCAGATCTGCGACTTCGCCGACGCCCTCTACCCCGACCTGCCCCGCACCGAGTCCAAGAACAACGACCTCACCGGACACGACGGAATCTTCTTCACGCCGGCCCAGGTCGCCTCTTACACGGAGCAACACCAGCCCACCGTCCTGCGCTGGAACCGCAAGACCAACACCCTTGGCCTGTCAGCGACGAATATGGGCCAATCCAAGGGACAGACCTTCGACCGCGTGCTGATCTTCCCCACCAGCAAGATGAAGACCTACCTGCACACCCGTAACCTCGCAGACGCAGGCGACCGCGCCAAGTTCTACGTCGCCGTCACGCGCGCCCGCCACAGCGTGACCTTCGTTATAGGCGGCTGACCCAGACGCCCTCTGCAGTGTCTTCGCCCTTAGCGAGAGCCAGCGTGTCGTGGGCATGGGGGAGATGCCGACCCTTCGTATGAGCGCAGGCGGCGATTCGGAGGCGGGGGCGATTGATATCGACCTGGTCACTTGTATGCCGGTCAGCGCAGTAACTGCGTCGGCGGACGCTGCCTGGGCGGCTGCCGGCAGCCTTCGCCTGGCCGGGGGAGGTGCTGGCAAATACGCCCTTAGTCCCTGGAGCTCCCAGCCAGTTTCCTGGCCGGGAGCTCGGCCACATTGAGACGGATAAGGCGGAACTTGTCCCGTTCAGAGTCGGGCTGGCCGATAATTGAGCGGTGGTGCGGTGCTTGGATGCTCTGCGACTGGTCGCGGGCGGCTTCCTGATACTGGGGTTGAGCCTGGGCGTCACGGCGTGGACGTCGGCGGCGGTGTTCTCCGAGGGCGAGGCTTTCAACCGGAACGTCGGCATCGCTAACATTCTGGGGGCGTGCTTCGGGGCTCTCGGGCTCGCCGGGTTGGTGTTCGGATGGCTGACCAGGTCAATGGTGCTTCCCACCGCCGTGATCGAGGAGGCTCGGGCCGGGCTCGCCACCAAGGTGAAGGAGCAAGAGGTCCTTAACCGGAAGCTTATTCTGGGTCCGCAGCGGGCCGTCCCGGCCAGACCGCCGCTCTCGAACGGGGCCGGGCTGGAGACCAGGTCGTGGCGCAGTCTCATCAGCTTCCGGCGTTCACAGCGGACGCCGCACGACCTTTCGACCATTGGCGACTTCTATGAGGAGCTGAACACTCAGCGGCTCCTGATCACTGGGGCCCCGGGTGCCGGAAAAACGGTGCTCCTCATTGAGCTCGCCCTGCAGCTGCTCGAACGGAACCAAGGCGAGGGTGCCCCGGTACCCGTTCGGATCAGCATGGCGGGATGGCGCGCCGAGAACGTCTCTGTCAAAGAGTGGATCGCCGACCGGATCGCCCGGGACTATTCGATCGCGCCCCGGATCGTGCGGAAGTTCATGGAGCGGGGGGCAGTCCTTCCGCTTCTGGACGGCCTGGACGAGATGGAACGCGATCCCGAGCACCCGGCCTCGGCGAAACGTGCGGTCGAGCGGCTGAACGACTACCACGCGGAAATGCGAAGATCGGTGATCACCTGCCGGGACGAGGAATTCAGCGACCTGCGCAAGGACAATCTCGAATTTCCAGGAACGGTCTCGATTCAGGTCCTGCCGCTGGACGTCGATCGCATCGAGGAGTACGTCAAGGCGGCCTTTCCCGAAGGTGACATGCTCTCCGCCTGGCAGGAAAAGATCGCCCACATGCGGCGCCACCCGGACGGGCCGATCGCCCGAGTTCTCGGCGCTCCGCTGTGGCTCTTCCTTGCCACGCGGGGCCGTCAGGGACTCGACCTCCTTGACGAAGCCGTCCCGGTCGAGCGAACCAAAGGCCGTCTGCTCAACGGATTCATTGCGGAGGCAGTTGGCCGGAACGGAAGGTATTCCGAGCCCGAGGTGCGGCGGTGGCTGCAGGAGCTGGCCCGCCTCCTTCACCGTCAGGCCGTCGCGGGAGGCTCAGGCACCGACATCGTTCCGTACCGGCTCTGGCGAGCGATCGGGCGGGTGTCGACAGTTCTGGGCCTGGGAGCGGGGGTCGTCATCACAATGGGAGGCCGCCTGGCCGCTTCCAGCCCGCTGGAACTGACGCTGGGGATTCTCGACGGCCTTGTCCTGTGCAGTGTGCTGGTCGTTCTCTGTCAGCCGCCGACGGTCGGCCCGCCGATCAGGTCGTTCTTCGCCGGGTCCGCAGGGGCCGAGCCACCGTTTCGCGAGTCGCTGAGAAGCATGCTTCGGTCGTATTCGACGATCTGGGCGCCTTACCGCAGAGCATTGCTGATCACCCTGTTCCTCATGGCCGCGATGACCGGGTTCGGCGGGGTGGCTCAGGGCTCCGACTGGGATGGGGCACTTCGACATACCCTTGCGAGAGTGACCGTCATTCCGCTCATCGTGGTCGTCGCGCGCTACGTCATGCGGGATGTCCGGGAGAGCTATGAGGCGAAGTTTGAACTCCACTCACATTCGAAGAAGAGGATCACCCTCCGAACCTGGACCCCTCTGCTCGCACTGATCCCCATCGTTTTCGTGATAGCCATCTCAGGCACGAAGGAGGAAGAGGCCAGCCTCAACCACGTCGGCCCCTTTTTCCGCGACGCCGACAACTGGACTCTCATCCTGGTCCTCTTCCTCGTGCTGAGTGCCGTCTTTCTGTGCAACGTGTACGCGCTCGCCTATGAAGCGGCTCGCGGGCAGCTGCCACTGCGCTTTGGGCGCTTCCTCGACTGGGGAGTCGAGGTCGGTCTCCTACGCTTGTCCGGGACGGCCTACCAGTTCCGCCATATTGAACTTCAGCGCCTTTGCTCACCGGAAGCCCCCCGGAGCCGTAACCTGCAACCGGTGGGGGAGTGTCCAGCTTTCGGTGTAACTCGATCTTGTGCTTTCTAGCGGTGGTTGGTGGACAGGCGTCCTTCGAAGGCGATGTCGAAGGCGTTGAGGGCGGGCTTCCAGCGGCTGATCCAGCGTTTCTGGCCTTTGCCGGTGGGGTCCAGGCTCATCACGGCGAGGTAGACGCACTTGAGGGCGGCCTGCTCGGTGGGGAAGTGGCCGCGGGCCTTGACCGCGCGGCGGATGCGGGCGTTCACCGACTCGATGGCGTTGGTGGAGCAGACGACGCGTCTGATCTCGGTGTCGAACTGCAAGAACGGGACGAATTCGGCCCAGGCGTTCTCCCACGGCCGCACGATCGCCGGATAGCGCTCGCCCCAGGCCTCGGCGAACTCCAGGAACCGGTCCTCGGCCGCCTCGGCGGTGGGCGCGGTGTAGACCGGCTTGAGCGCCTTGGCCACAGCGTCCCAGTGCTGGCGGGCGGCGTAGCGGAAGGTGTTGCGCAGCAGGTGGATGATGCAGGTCTGGGTCAACGCCCGCGGCCACACGGTTTCGATCGCATCCGGCAGGCCGCTCAGCCCGTCGCACACCACCATGCAGGCGTCGGCGACACCGCGGCTGCGGATCTCGGTGAGGACCTGCAGCCAGTACTTGGCGCCCTCGCCGCCGTTCCCGGCCCATAGCCCCAGGATGTCGCGCCTGCCATCGACCATGACGGCCAGCGCGATGTAGATGGGCCGGTTGGCGACCTGCCCATCGCCGATCTTGACGTTGATCGCGTCCACGAAGATCACCGGATAGACGGGATCGAGCGGCCGGTTCTGCCACTCACTCATGCCCTCGATGACCTTGTCGGTGATGGTGGAGATGGTCTGCTTGGACACGCTCGCCCCGTAGACCTCGGCCAGGTGCGCGCTGATCTCCCCGTGCGTGAGGCCTTTGGCCGATAGCGACAGCACCATCTCGTCCACCCCGCCCAGCCGGCGCTGCCTCTTGCGGACGATCTTCGGCTCGAAGGAGGCGTCCCGGTCCCGTGGAACCTCGATCTCGACCGGCCCGGCCTCGGTGATCACGGTCTTGGCCCGGTGCCCGTTACGAGCATTCCCGCCGCTCTGGTCGGTCCGTTCGTAGCGGTCCCGGCCCAAGTGGTCGGTGATCTCGCCTTCCAGCGCCGACTCCAGCACCTGCTTGGTCAGCTGCTGCAGCAGCCCGCCCTGCCCAGTCAGCTCCAGGCCCTGCTCACGAGCCTGGGCGACCAGCCGGCCGACCATCTCCCGATCCACTCCAGCCGCCGTCAGGGGCAACTCGTCGGACTCGGCCACCACGGCCCCCGTCATCACTTCGGTCGTCATCAGGTGTCACTCCTTGATCAGGAGTTACACCGAAAACCGTACAGACCCTCGCGAGCCGAAGCGTGAGGGCCGCACCAAGGTCGGCGCAGGGGCACTTTGTCGGCTGGTCCGCAGCGGATCGTTGTTCAGGTGGGGGCGACGGTGGTGCGCAGGTAGTTGGTGAGGTCGTCGAGGGTGGGGTGCTGCCAGAGCAATGTGGCTGGGAGCCGGGTGTTCAGTCGGTGTTCGAGCCGGACCCGGATGGACAGGGTCATCCGAGAGTCCAGTCCCATTTCGATTAGAGGGCGTAGGCGATCGATGTCGTCGGCGGGCATCTGCAGTTCATGGGAGATCTCCTGGGCGACGGTATCGGCGATGAGGGTGTGCTGTTGGTCTGGTGTGAGGGTTGCCCAGTCGAGGGCGTTGTCGTTGTCGGTGGGGGCGGGTTGGGTGCTGTCGGGCGGGTTCAGTTCATTCAGCAGCGGCAGCGGGGTGCGTGGACGGGCCGTGATGGGCAGGACGATGGCGTGGTGCAGGCCGAGGTGCTGGGCGTGCTCCCAGCAGCGGAACGCTGTGTCGGCTGATACGTCGCCGGTGCCGGATATCGACATTTCCTGGGTGAAGATGTCGGTCGCGGTGGCGTACAGGCCCAGGTTGCGCCAGCCGGGCCAGGCCAGGGAGATGGTGTCGCCGCCGCGGTGGTGGGCGAAGGCGTCGATAAAGGCGTTGGCGGTGGCGTAGGCGCCTTGGCCGGTGCTGTGGATGAGCTGGCCGATGGAGGAGTACAGCACGAAGAAGTCCAGGCTGCCGGGCGGGAACAGGTCGTGCAGCACCAGGGTGCCGTCGATCTTGGGGGCGAGGACGGCGTGCAGGATGTCAGGGTCGAGTTGGGTGATGAGTTGGCTACGGCTGATGCCGGCGATGTGGACGATTCCGCGGATCGGCGGCAGGTGGTCGGTCAGAGCGGTCAATGCGGCTGCGGTGGCGTCGTGGTCGGCGACGTCGGCCGTGGCCAGGTGAATGCCGGCGCCATGGGCTTCCAGGGCGCGGACTGCGTCGATGCGGGCGCGGACGGTCGGCGGGTGCTCGCTGTCCCAGGTGGAGCGGGCCGGCAGCGGTGTGCGGTTGAGCAGGATGAGTCGTCGCGCTCCCCGAGTCAGCAGCCAGTGCGCGGTCTCGATGCCCAGTGCGCCCAGGCCGCCGGTGATCAGATAGGTGCCGTCGGGACGGCATGCCGGGGCGGGGGCGGTGTGGGGCGCCGGGGCGGGCGGAGCGAGGCGGGGGATGTGGACGTCGGCGCCGTCGATGCGGTAGGTGTCCTCGCCGCTGGTATCGGCCAGGACGGCGGCCAGGGTGGGTCCGTGGGGCGCGGCGGTGTCCAGGTCGATGTGGCCGGCCCATAGCTCAGGGTGCTCGCCGGCGGCGGCGCGGCCGGCGCCTCGCAATACCGCATGAGCCAGGGCGTCGGGGGTGTCGGCGGTCGTGGTCCGGTGCGTCAGGGTCCACAGACGCGGATACGGTCCGGCTGTGGCGCGGCTCAGGTGCTGGATGGTCTCGAACAGCAGCCAGGCGGCGTGTTCGGCGGTGCCGGCGATGGGGTGGCGATTCTCGCGGTCGCCGTCGCTGGGGGTGGGGCGGGGGGAGGGGACCACCAGGACGGCGGTGGCCGGGTCGATGAGACCGGAGCAGCGTGGCAGGCCCTGGGGGGTGGTGACGGTGACGGGGATGCCGGCTGCGGCGAGCGCCCGGTCCAGCCAGGTGGGGGGCGGCGTGCTGGCGGTGACCACGATCGCCTGCCGCGGCGGGGTGGCCTGGGAGGAGGGTGTCCAGCGGCGCCAGTGGACCTGATGTGTGATCTTGTGAGGGGCGGCCGGGGTGTCATCGGTGCCGTGGCCGAGGGGGCTGAAGGTCAGATGGTGTACGGCGGCGAGCATGCGGGTGCCGGGCGCGTCGGTGACGGTGATGTCGATGCTGCCGTCTGCCGTGTCGCGCTTGATGTCGACGGCGACGTTGTCAATGGGGTCACCGTGGACGCTGACCCGGCCCACTGCGCTGGGCATCTGGGGTTCGGGGTCATCAAGCAGCAGAACCGAGCTGACGCTCATGGCGGCGTCCAGAAGCGGAGCCCAGTTGCCGGCCGGGGAGTTCGCCGGCCGGGGAACCTGCACGCGGGCTCGCAGGGTGTGCGGGCCGCGGCGCAACTCGCTCAGCTGCCACCCGAACGCGAATCCCTCCACGCCCAGCGGCTCCAGCAGTTCCAGCAGGCGGTGGTGGTCCATGACGGTGTCGCACTCATCAGCCAGACCGGCCAGATCCGGCGGATCGGGCGCATCGGCTGTGGACTGGTCTGCCGCCGTCAGCTGGGCGGTGGTGTGGGCGAGCCATCCGGTGGCGGCATCGGCGCCTTCGGCCTGGGAGAACAGGGTCGCCCGGCCATCGCGCAGCACCACCTGGACGCGGCGGGCCGGCGCGGTGGGGACGGGGGTGCGCAGGGTGATGTCGTGCAGGACGCCGCAATGGCCGCTTTGGCGGGCTGCGTCCAGGAAGGTGTTGATCAGGGTGGCCGCGGGGACGATGTCGACGCCGTGCACCTTGTGCTCGTGGGTGAAGGGGCGGTGCGCGGCGTCCAGCCGGGTCTCCCACAGTCGCTGTCCTGCGGCTTCGGCGATCTGTGTGGGCGTGCCCAGCAGGCTGCTGGAGTCGGGGTCGTGGCCGCCGTGCGGGACGAGCGGTTTGGTCCAGAACGTGGTGTGCTGCCAGCTGGTTCCGGGCAGGTCCAGCAGTTCTCCGCTCCAACGGGCCGTGCCGCTGTCGATGCGCAGCCCCGCGCAGTGCAGGGCGGCCAGGTTGGCCAGGAGTTCGGCGGCGCCGGTCTCGCGGCGCAGGGAGTGCGCGATGGCGAAGTCGTCGATGTCATGGTGTCCGGCTACCGTCTCGGTGATCGAGTGTGTGACCACGGGGTGCGCGGAGACCTCCAGGAGCAGGCGGTGCCCGTCGGCGGCGGCCGCCGTCACCGCCTGGTGGAAGCGGACCGGGTTGCGTAGATTCGCCTGCCAGTACCGAGCATCGCGGGCGATCTGGCTTCGCGGGTCGTCCAGGGCGGTGGTGTACAGGGGGATGGTGGGCGCGTGGACGGTCAAGCCGGCGGCGGCCTCGGCGATGCCGGCCAGGAGCGGGTCCATGTGGGCGCTGTGCGAGGCGACGGTGGTGGTGATCGGCCGCACGAACACCTGCTGCTCCTGCCACCGGCGACACCACCGCTGGACGGCATCGGTATCACCGGAGATGACGCAGGAGCCTGGTGAGGAGTGCACAGCGACGGTGACGGGCTGGTCGGCTAGCTGCTCGCGGGCCTCTTCGGCGCCCATGCCGACCAGGGCCATCGTCCCGTGGCCCTGGGCGGCGCGCATCAGGCGCGCTCGTCGGCAGGCCAGGCGAGCACCGTCGGTCAAGGAGTACACGCCGGCGGTGACGGCGGCCGCGATCTCTCCCAGGGAATGCCCGATCACCGCGGCCGGCCGCACACCGTAGGATCGCCACAGCGCGGCCAGTGCGACCTGCATCAGGTACGTCAGCGCCTGGACGTGGGCGATATCGTCCAACGGATCATCGGTGAGCGCGGCACGGCAGTCGATGCCCAGTTCCTGGGCGAACACGGGCTCGCACTCGGAGAGAACATGCTCGAATGCTGGCTCTGCCAGCAAGGCGGCGCCCATGCCCCTCCAGTGCGAGCCCTGCCCAGAAAACACCCACACCGCATCGGTTGGCCGCGCTGTGATCACCCGGCCCACGGCGACTCCCTGTCTTGGCTCGCCGTTGCCAAGCGCTCGCAGTCCCTCAAGGAGTTGATCGGGATCTGCTGCGACGGCGACGCCGCGCCACACCAGCGCCGAGCGACGCGCCATCAGCGTGTGTGCCACCGAGGACAGATCCGGCGTGATGGAGCCGCCCAGATGTGCGGCAAGGTCGGCGGCGCTGGCGCGCATACCTCGCTCGGACATACCCGAGCACACGAACATTCTCGGCTCCCGCGACAGAGCAGCCGAACTCCGGGCGGCCTGGTCGGCATCACTGTGGTCGACCGCGGTGCCGCCAAGGCCTGCCCGCCGGCGCCTGACCGGCTGCCTGCGGTTCGCGCCGGATTCGGGTGCCTGTTCGAGCACGATGTGGCCACCGGTACCGCCCGCGCCGAAGTTGGACAGCCCAGCGCGGCGTGGGCGTGCCCGCGTCGGCCAGGGGGTGGTCTCGCGTACCACGTGCAGGCCGGACGTTGGCCAGTCCAAGGCCGGATTGAGCGGGTCGGAGACTCCGGCAGTGGCTGGGATGACGCCCGCGCGCAGGCACAGGACGGTTTTGATCAGTCCGGCCACGCCGGAGGCGGCCTCCAGGTGGCCGATGTTGCCCTTCACTGAGCCGATCAGGCACGGATCGTCTTCCGGCCGTGCGCTGCCGATCACCTCCGCCAGCGCGGTCGCCTCGACCGAGTCGCCCACCGGCGTGCCCGTGCCGTGCGCCTCCACGTAGTCCAGGTCCCTCACATCGATCCCGACATGGGCGTAAGCGGTACGCAGCATGTGGGCCTGGGCGGGGGCGGAGGGAGCCATCATGCCGACCGTCCAGCCGTCCTGGTTGACGGTACTGCCCAAGATGACGGCCAGAACCCGGTCACCGTCGGCCTGAGCATCCGCCAGGCGCTTCAACACCACAATGCCTACGCCTTCGCCGCGCCCGTAGCCATCGCCGCAGGCGGAGAACGGTTTGCTCAGGCCGTCCGGGGCGAGTGTCCCAGCCTCATCGAGGCCGAGCATCGGCGCCGGGCCGATCATCAGGTGCGTCCCGCCGGCCAGCGCCAACGGGATCTGGCCGGTCTGTAGGTGCTGCACCGCCAAGTGCAACGCCGAAAGGCTGGAGGCACAGGCGGTGTCCACAGCCATACTCGGCCCGTGCAGGTCGTACAGGTGTGAGATCCGGTTCGGCACGCCGTAATGGAACGCTCCCGACACCCGCATCGCATCGACCTCGGGCAGGTCCGCCAGCAGTTGACGACCGTAATCGCTGTCGGCCACGCCGATGAACACGCCGGTATCGGTGCCCGCGATGCTGCGCGCGGGAATCCCGGAGTGTTCCAAGGCACGCCACGTGACCTCCAACGCCAGCCGTTGCTGAGGGTCCATCACCCGCGCCTCCCGGGGGGAAATCCCGAAGAACTGCGCATCGAATCCCTGAATGTCGTCCAGGAACGAGCCAGACCGCACGACGCGACGCAGCACTCCGTCGACTTGCGGGCTGGCAGCCCGGAACGGCTCCCAGCGCTCCGACGGAACCGGCCCGACAGTCCGGCGACCATCCATCATCAGCCGCCACAGCGCATCGACCCTGTCGATGTCCGGCGGCAGCCGTAGCCCCATCCCCAGCACGGCGACCGGCCACCTGGCAAGATCCAAACCCGGCATATCGCTCTCCCGCAATACCTGACGGTGACGCCGGCGTAGGCTGCGGCTCCCTCATGCAGCGGCCGGCGAGATGCGGGCGAAATGCCCTATGCCAACACGAACATGACGGCGGTAAGCAAAGTCACTCCGCGTAGCAACATGATAATTACCTTGAGTCAATATGTGTTGACTGGTAATGATCGCCGTATCGGAGAACGCGCCGAATGGGTAGGGAAGCGGGGGAACCGCTGAGTTTCCTGTTCGGCTCGTTGACCGCGATAGTGGGCGCGTCGCTTGAGGCCGGAGTCGAGGGCTCATTCGCAGAGGAAGCCGCGCAGGGCGGTCAGGAACCGGTCACCGGTGTCTTCGAGCAGGTAGTGGCCGGCGTCCCGGTAGACGTGGCTGCGGGCGGCGGGGAAGCGGCGCTGCCATTCGCGCAGGAACGCCTGGTCGAAGACCGGATCCCGCAGGCCCCATCCGATCAACGTCGGCAGGTGCGCGAACTGCGCCAGCGCCTCGCTCGTTGTGTGCAGGAGCGGCCAGGCCCGGTCGCCGGGCCGCAGCGGGATGTCCTGCACGAAGCGCTGGATCGCGCGGCGGTGCTCGGGCCGGTCGTAGGGGGCCAGGAAGGACGCGCGCACCGCGCGCGGCAGCGGCCGTCGTACGCCCAGCGGCGGGAGGGTCGCCAGCCGCGCGAAGGCGTTGTGCCGCAGGAACAGTCGCTCCCCCAGCCGGGTCTCGCGCAGCACCCACAACGGCAGCCGCAGGACGGGCCGGGCCCGTTCGCCGTACGGGTTGGGGAAGGCGGCGGTGTTGCACACGACCAGGCGGGCGACGCGTTCGGGGTGGCGGGCGGCCCAGGCCATGACGATCGGGCCGCCCCAGTCGTGCATGGCCAGGGTCCAGCCGCGCTCGGGCGCGCCCCGGTCCGCGATGAGGTACTCGATCAGGGCGTCTAGGTCGTCGACGCGGGCGGCCAGGGTGTAGGTGTAACGGTCCTCGCCGGGTTTGTCGGACAGGCCCATGCCGATGTGGTCGGGCGCGATGCAACGAAATCGGTCGCGCATCGCCAGGACCGGCCGCCGCCACAGGTAGCTCCAGGAGGGATTGCCGTGCACGAACAGGACCGGCGGCCCGGCCCCCTCGTCGATGTAGTGCTGCCGGAGCCCGTCGCGGCAGTACCAGCGGGAGGCGAAAGGGTAGCCGGGAAACCGGGTCATCGGACGGCCTCTGACAGTCGCGCCAGTCCCTCGGCCGTGCTCACCCGGGGCCGGTAGCCGAGGTCGCGGCGGGCGGCGGAGATGTCGAACCAGTGCGCGGTCGCGGCCTGGTTCACCAGGAACCTCGTCAGCGGCGGCTCGCGCCGCAGGCCCGGCAGGCGGCAGCCGAGCTCCACGAGCCCGGCCGCCACGCAGGCGGGCCCGACCGGTAGCCGCCGCGTCACCACGGGGAGGCCGGCGGCGGCCAGCAGGGAGTTCACCCATTCGCCGAAACCGCAGGGCTCGCCCTGGGTGATGAAGTACGCCCGGCCGCACAGGGGCGATCCGGGCCGCAGCCGGTCCAGTGCGAGCAGGTGGGCGTCGGCGGCGTTGTCGATGTGGACGGTGTCGACCAGCTTGTCGGTCGTGCCGAGCAGCCACAGGCGATGGCGGCGCGCGGCGAGGCGGGGCAGGAAGTGCGGGTCGCCGGGGCCCCAGATCAGGTGCGGCCGCAGCGCGACCGTGGGGATCGGGTTTCCGGCGGCGGCCAGGACCAGTTGCTCGGCCGTGGCCTTGGTCCGCGGGTAGGCGGCCAGGAACCGGCGGGCGTATGGCACGGACTCGTCTACCCCCTCCAGGTCCCGTCCGTCGTGGACGACGCTGGGCGAGGACGTGTGGACGAGCCGCGCGCCGACATGGGCGCAGGCGCTGAGCACGTTGCGGGTGCCGTCCACGTTGATCTCCTCGTACTCCGCGTGGCGTCCGCCGAGCCCGGCCTTGGCGGCGCAGTGCACGACGGCGTCGCATTGGTCCGCCGCGGCCAGCACCGCCGTGCGGTCGCGGATGTCGGCGACGTGCTGGGTGACGCCCAACTCGTCCAAGGCCGCGTAGCGGCGGCGGCTCAGGGAGTGCACGGTGTCGCCGCGGGCCGCCAGCGCCCGGCAGATCGCCGCGCCGAGGAAGCCGCCCCCTCCGGTGACCAGGATCCTCATCGCCGCCGCCGGGCCCAGGCCGCCAGCTCATCGCGGCGGATCTTGCTGTTGTGCCGTGCGTCGACGGGAAACCGGCGGCGGAACAGCACGTCGCGCAGTCCGAAGGGGTCGGCCGCCAGGATCGCGGCCTTGATCCGCGCGCGGGATGATCCGGGCTCGGGCTCCACCACGAGCACCGGCTCGCGCCCGACCTCGACGAGCGCGACCCGGTGTACGCCCGGGACCGAGGCGAAGACCTGCTCGACCTGGTCGGTGTACAGGTCGCCCGCGCTCGTGCGCACCCGCTCGGACCTGCGACCGGCGAACCACAACCGGCCCCGCTCGTCGAGCCTGCCCAGGTCGCCCATGCGGTGCCAGGTCCGGTTCCCGTCGGCGATCCGGGCCAGCTCCGTCGCGCCCGGGCGATTCAGGTAGGGGTCGCTGACGGCGGGCGAGGCGACGGTGATCTCGCCGATGGTGCCCGGCGCCGCCGCCAGGTCCTCGTTCCACCGGGTGATGGGCTCGTCGCTGATGCCGATGACGCGGACGTCGACGCCGGGCAGGGGCGCGCCCAGGCAGGTCCCGGCCCCGCGTGCGGTCGCGGGGCCGGTCGCGGCGAGCTCGCGGCCGTCGATCGCGGCCACCGGCATGCACTCGGTCGCCCCGTACACCGACAGCACCCGCGCGTCCTCCCGCAGGCAGCCGCGGACGCGTTCGAGCACCGGCATGGCCAGCGGTGCGCCCGCCGTCGCCACGTCGTCCAGCGAGTCCAGCACCGGGCCGCGGGCCGCGCAGTGCCGCGCCAGCCGGTCCAGCAGCGCCGGCGGCGCGAACAGCCCCGCCACCCCGTGCCGCCGGATGTCGCGGACGAGGGCGGCGGGGTCGGCATGGACGGGACGCCGCGGGTCCATCTCGGGGATCACCGCGGTCGCCCCGAACGCGACGCCCACGAGCATGAACGGCGGGAACGTCGACATGACCGGGACCCCGGGCCGCCACACGCCCAGGTGTTCGAACAGATCGAACTGTGCGGCCAGGTGCCGGTAGCGCAGCGGCACGCCCTTGGGAGCGCCTGTCGAGCCGGAGGTGTAGCCGATCAGCGCCATCTCGCCGGGGCCGGGCGCCTCCCACTCGGGCGGGCCCTCGCGGCCGAACCCTTTCCGGCGGCCGGCCGTGATCGCGATGCGGACGCTGCCGCGGCCCCACCCCAGCAGCAGCCGTGCCGCCTGGGCGCGCGGGACGCCGATGAACGCCTCGGGAGCCGCCTCCCGCAGGCAGGCCCGGACGGCGGCGGGCGGCAGCCCGGGATCGACCACCACCGGCACGGCGCGCAACCGGAACACGGCCAGCAGCAGCGTCAGCAGTTCCCGCCCCGGCGGGACCAGGACGACGGTCCGGATGCCCGGGCCCAGGCCCGCCCGCTGCAGCGCCGACGCGGCGCGGTCGACCAGCGCGGACATCTCCGCGTAGGTGACGGGCGGCCGCCCGGCGTCCAGGCAGGCGATGGCCTCGGGGTGGTCTCGGACCCGGCCCTCGACCAGGGCGGTGACGTCGGTGCCGGGGCTCACCATCGGAACACGATCAATCCGGCGCTGAACCCGCTGGCCAGTCCCAGGAACGCGACCAGGTCACCGCGTCGTACGCGGCCGGACGCGGTGGCCATGGCCAGCTGCAGCGGAAGGGTGGCGGCGGCGACGTTGCCGTGGTCGGCGATGGTGACGATGGTCTTGTCGCGGGGGATGGCGTAGAGGTCGCACACCGCCCACAGCGCGGGCAGGGCCGCCTGGTGAATGCAGATCACGGCGAAGTCGTCCCAGGTCAGTCCCTGATCGGCGAGGAACTTGACGAACCCGTCCGGGTCGATGCTCCGTACGCCCTCGGTCAGCCCCACCGCGTCGACGGCGAAGTTGCCGACGCGCATGTCGCCGGGACGATGGATGATCGGCATGGTCGCGGCCTGCCAGGCGGGCGAGTGCGCGGCGAAGCGACAGGCCAGCACACCGGCCTCGGCGCCGGCCTCCAGGAGCAGCGCGGCACCGGCGTCCGACAGGGTGTACCCGGCGGCCACGTCGACGAAGGCGCGTCGGTCGGCGACGATCCGTGCCATGTACATGGTGTTGATCTCGCCGCAGGCGATGAGGACGGTCCGGTAGCGGCCGGTGGTGATGAACGCGTCGGCCACCTCGATGGCGTTGCACACGCTGTTGCAGGCGTTGCGGATGTCGAAGACCGGGCACGACAGGCCGAGCTTGGCCGCCACCGGGTTGGCGTTGGCGGGTTCGATCACGTCCATGCTCACCCCGGTGAACAGGAGCAGGTCGACCCCGTCGGGACTCGTGCCGGTGCGGTCGAGGACCTTCCGGGCGGCGGTGACGGCCAGGTCGGAGGGGCGCTCGGTCAGCGGGGCCAGGTGACGGCGCCGGACGCCGCTGAACCGTTCGACCAGCCCGCGGGGGATCTCCAGGCCGGGGTTGAGGTCGGCTATCTGGTCCTCCAGCTCGGCGGTGGTGACCGTGCGCTCCGGGAGGTGGGCGGCGACCGCCGTCAGCCGCGTGCGGATGGTGCTCACGACCGCCTCCGATCGGAGATGCCGAGATACAGCAGGAGGGCTTCGGCCAGGCCCGCGATGGTTCCGCCGCTGTTGAGCAGATCCATCGGGGAGATCTCCACGTCGAAGCGGCCGCTCAGCGAGGTGATCAGCTCGGCTGTCATGAGCGAGTCCAGGCCGTAGTCGTCCAGGCGGCGGTGGTGGTCGAGCCGTTCCGGGTCGATGTGCATGACCTTGGCTACCTCCTTGGCCAGCTGCTCGGCGACGACGGTCAGTGCCTCGGTGGGAGGCAGGGCGGCCAGCAGGGTCCGCAGTTCGTCGGCGGTCTGGTCGGGGTCCTCGCCGGCCGAGACGAGCGCGCCGAGGCGCGGTGCCCTCGCGGTGCGGTAGAACCGTCCCGCTCGCGTCCAGGCGAAGCGGCCGACGGCGGTGACGTCGGCGTCGGCTGCCAGCAGTTCGTCCAGCGCGGCGAGGGCCTCGGCGGAGCCGATCGTCTCGAACCCGACCGAATCCAGAAGGCCGCCCAGGTCGTTACGGGCGACATAACCCGCGTCGCCGATGACTCCCCAGGCCACGGCCAGCCCGGCGGCGCTCTCCCGGCGGCGTCGGCGGACCAGCGCCTCCAAGAACAGGTTCCCGGCGACGTAACCGGCTTGGCGGATGTTGCCGACGGTGGCCGTCGCCGATGAGTACATGCAGAACATGTCCACGTCCCGGGTCAGACCGTCGAGGACCATGCCGCCGGCCATCTTGGGCGCCAGCACGGCGGTCAGCCGCTCGTCGGTCAGTTCGGTCAGCTCCTCGTCGTCGAGGTGCATGGCCGCGTGCAGCACGCCCCGCAGCGGGTGCCCGCCCTCGGCGAGCCGGTCGGCGATGCGCGCCATCGCGTCCGGGTCCGCGCAGTCGGCGGCGTACGCGGTGGCCCGCACGCCCCGGTCTTCAGCGCGGCCAGCAGCGCGGGCGCCTCGGGGGCGTCGGGGCCGCGGCGCGAGACCAGCGCGAGGTGGCGGGCGCCCCGGTCGGCCAGGTGCCGGGCGGTGGCGGCGCCGAACCCGCTCAGCCCTCCGGTGACCAGGTAAGTGCCGCTGGGATCCAGGGCGAGCGGTGCGGGCCGCCGCTCCACTTGGACGGGCCCATCGAGTCCGTCCAAGGAGACGACCACCTTGCCGACATGCCGCGAATGCTGCATATGCGCGAACGCCTCGGCGACTCGGGCGGCGGGGAAGACACCATAGGGAAGGGGCCGATATCTCCCCGCGCGAACCCGCTCGATGACCTCGGCTAACAAGTCCGCAGCGATTGCGGGGTCGGCCAGCAGCGCACCGATGTCGACCGTGGACATGGTGATGTTGCCGCTGAAGGGACGAAGGGGCACGGGGGTGTCTTCGAGGATGTCGCGCTTGCCCAGCTCGATGAACCGGCCGCCGGGGGCCAGCAGGTCCAGACCGCGGATCAGCCCCTGCCCGGCGAGCGAGTTGACCACCACGTCGACGCCGCGGCCCTCGGTGACGCTCATGACGGCGGGGACGAAATCCAGAGTGCGCGAGTTGAACACGTGCTCAGCGCCCAGGGCGCGTAGCAGGTCGCGCTTGGCCTCAGTGCCTGCCGTGGCGATGACGCGGGCGCCGAGGTCGTGGGCGTATTGCAGGGTTGCCAGCCCGACGCCCCCGGCGCCGCCGTGCACCAGCACCGTCTCGCCGCGCCGCAGCCGCGCCACCGTGTGCAGGGCGCGGTGCACGGTCGCGAACGCCAGCGGAATCGTGGCCGCCTCGGCGAAGCCCATCCCCTCGGGGATCGGGGCGGCCGCCCGTGCGTCCGTGACGACATGGGAGGCCAGCGCGTCGGGCGCGATGCCGAACACCCGATCCCCGGCCGCGAACTGCCGGACGCCGGGACCGACCGCCGTGACGACCCCCGCGAAGTCGAGCCCGATGCCGCCGCCCTCGACGGCCCAGGCGGGCAGCCGCCCGGTGGCCTGCACGATGTCGCGGTAGTTCAACGCGACGGCGCGCACGGCGACGGCGATCCCGCCGGGCGCGGGCGGGTCGGGCGGTGGATCGGCCGGCACCCAGGCCAGGCGGTAGGACAGCCCCTTGTCGCGCACGTCGAGTCGGTAGGTGTCCCCGTCCGCCGCCGGGGCCGTGTCCGCCGGGCGCCGGACCTCGCGGGGCACGAAGCGGCCGCCCGCGGTCAGGGCGATCTCGTCCTCGTCGCCTACGGCGAGCAGCTCCAGCGCAAGCCGCCGGGCGTCGCCGGTCCCGGTGCGTTCCAGGCTGATCCGCCGCACGTTCAATGCGGTGTGCTCGTTGGCCACGGTCCGCGCGATTCCCCACGCCGCCGCGTCCGCCGTTACCTGCGGTTTCTCGGGCGCGGGCAGAGCGCCGCTGGGACGGGTCACCACCACCAGCGAACACCGCACCGCCTCGGGTATCCGGCGGCCGGCCGAGACGATGGTGCGCAGGATCGCTGCACGCCGCACGGTCAGCGCGGCAGCGTCGGCGTCCTGGGGTGGCTCGCCGAGCAGCAGCGTGACCGTCACATCCTCGTGCCCGTCGGCGCGGAGCCGCAGAGCGGAGGCCCGCACCGCTTGCACCGTCGCGCTGGCGGCGGCGAGCAGCGCGGCGGTGGCCTCCGCCAGTGGCAGTTCGGCGTCGGTCTCCGCCGCGACGATGTGCAGGCCGCGCGTTGCCGGAAGCAGGTCCGGCGGGCTCGGGTCGGCGGGTGTGGTGCGGGCGAGGAATACCGACGCGTCACTTGCGCCGGGCTCCCGGTCGTCGCCGGTCTGGACGCTCTCGGGGAAGCCGCACTCGCGCAGCAGCCCCGGCCACCGATCGCGGTCGATCAGCATGGTGGCGGGCCGGTCGGGGTCGCTGTCCGCGGCCCAGAAGCCGTCCAGGGCGCCGAAGATCGGCGCCAGCAGCCACGGGTTGTGGTGCTCGTACGCCAGCAGGTGACCGCGCGGTGCCAGCAGCGCGGCCGTGTGCCGCAGCGTGGCGCGGATGTCCTTGCCGGTGTGCAGGGCGTTGCCGGCCACCACCAGGTCGAAGCCACCCGGCGGGAGGCCCTGCTCCGCCGGGTCGGCGTCGAGGTCCAAGGTGCGGTAGTCGACGAAGTCGTACACGGCGAAGCGCTGCCGGGCCCCGGTGAAGAAGTACGAGGAGACATCGGTGTAGGTGTAGCGCGTGCGCTCGGCGGGGAGCAGCGGCAGGAGGGCCGCGGTCATGCCGCCGGTGCCCGCCCCTACCTCCAGGATTCGCAGCGGCCGGTCAGCGGGCCAGGCCGCCACGATCTGTTCCAGGAGGGCCTGGGCGATGCGGTTGTGGAACCGGCATACCGGGTCGATGTCGTAGAACTGCTGCAGCAGTTCCTCGCCGCCGCCCTCCACCAGCATCCGCACCGGGTCGCATTCCCCGCGCAGCACCGCCGGCAGGTTCCGCGTCATGTGCGCGCTCAGCGCAAGGAAGGCGCCGTTAGGCGGGACGTCCGCGTCGTACCCGCGCACGTCGGCGGAGACCAGCCGCCACCGGCCGCCGGAGGCCGGAACGGCCAGGCCGTGCCGTTCCAGCAGCGGCAGCATCAGCTCGTACCACTTGGCGTGCCAGGGCGCCGCTCCGGGGGTGAGCAGGTCGGCCACGGTGAACTCGGCCGCCCGGCCGTCCAGCCGAGCGATGATCGTCTCGGTGGCGGAGTGGGCGGCCACCCGAAGGAGACGGTGCGCAATCCCGTCATAGCCCTGCCCGTGCCAGTCTCGCCGGAGCCGGTCGATCCGTGCGGCCGCGCCCGTCTCGATCTGCGCGGGAGCCGGCAGCGGGCTCGGGCCGGCGGGCCGGTCGGGGTACGGGGCGGCGCGCATCACCGTGTGGTAGTGGGTCACGGCGTCGTCCGCCCGTCCGCCGGTCCGCCGCAGCCGTACCCCCTCCAGCTCGATCGCCACGGCGCCGTCGGGATCGGTGACGGTGACGTCCCAGCACACCTCGTCAGCCGTACGGGTGCGGTCGCGTACGTGCACCAGTCCCCGTGGTGAGGGGGGCCGCCAGATCCGTACGGCATCGAACGCCGCCGGCACGTGGGGCTCCGCGTTCTCGGCCGCCAGCGGCATCCCTGCCTGCAAGGCGCCGTCGAGGAGCGCGGGATGGACCTCGAAGCCATCGGTCGGCCCGTCGTACCGGTAACCGGCCAGCACCTCCCCGGCACCGACCCGGAGTTCCTCCAGGACCTGGAATGCCGGGCCGTAGCCGAACCCGCCCCGCTCGCACATCCGGTGGTGCTCGTGCCGGTCAACGTGCCGCCCGCAGCGCTCCCGCAGGCTCGCGACGTCGATCGGCTCGGGAGCGGGGGCCAGTAGCGCGCGAACCCGCCCGCGAGCGTGCCGCCGGGGCGCTCCGGCCACGGTGTCGGTGCTGGTGATGTCGACCGCGCCGTCCCGTTCGGCCACGCAGGTCTGCAGCCGCACGCCGGTCGCTTCGGCCCAGTCGACCACCAGCATCCGGGTCAGCTCCAGCCGGTTGATCTCCACCGGGCCGCCGAGCGCGCGCCGGCCGGCCGCCAGCGCCATCTCCACGTAGGCGGCGCCCGGGTACACCACCACCCCGGCGATGCGGTGGTCGGCCAGCCATGGCACCAGCGCGGGCTCGATTGGCCCCTGCCAGGAGGGCCCGGCGGCGGGTAGCCGCTCGCCCAGCAGCGGGTGATCCAGGCGGCCGTCACCGCTGGACCACACCCACGACAGCGGACTCCTGGCCCATAGCCGTTCGCGCTGCCACGGATACGCGGGCAGGGTCACGACCCGGCCCGGACGTGGAAAGAACGCCGTCCAGTCGATCTCCGCACCCGCCGCCATCACGGCGGCCGTGGCCCGCTCCACGGCCTCCGGTCCGTCGGCGTCGCGACGCAAGGTCGTCACCACGGGCCCGGCGGCGATGCGGCACAGGTAGCCTCCGAGCACCGGTTCGGGGCCGACCTCCACCAGCACCTCGACGCCCGCGGCGAGGAGCCGTTCGACAGCGGGGGCGAACAGGACCGGCTCGCGCACATTCCGCCACCAGTGCCCCGCGTCCAGGTCCGGGCCGGTCACCAGGTCACCGCCGACCGTGGACGCGAGCGGAATCCGCGGCGTCGAGGCGCGCAGCCCGGCCAGCGCCTCCATCAGTGGCTCCTCGATCGGGTCCATCGCAGCGGTGTGGAAGGCGTAATCCAGCTCCAGCGCCCTGACGTGCGCCTTCTCCTGCACCAGGTCCTCGGCGAAGCGCAGAAGCTGGTCCTGGGGCCCGGCGACCGTGACGTCGCGGTCGCTGTTGACCGCGGCCAACTCCAGCCCCTTGTATCCGGCCAGAAGGCGCTCGGCCTCGACGCGAGGCAGGCCGACCGCGGCCATCCGGCCCGCCCCGGCCGTCGGCGCCTGCGCCCGGCTGCGCGCTGCGACGACCCGGGCCGCGTCCTCCAAGGTCAGCGCACCGGTCGCCCAGGCCGCGGCGATCTCACCGACGCTGTGCCCCACGGCTGCGGCAGGCCGGACACCGCGGACGCGCAACATCTCGGTCAGGCCGACCTGTACTGCGAACAGCAGCGGCTGGGCCACCTCCGTGGCCGACAACCGCCATTGCCCGGCGGGTGCCGCCATCTGATCGGCCACCGACCAACCCAGGCAGGGGACGAGCGCGGCGTCCACGCGCGTCACCGCGTCACGGAACACCTCATCGGCGCTCAGCAGGTCGGTCCCCATCCCGGCCCACTGTGAACCGTTGCCGCTGAACACCAGCCCCACCCGGCCGCGGTCGGCCGCCCGCCGGGGGACGGCGGTGTCGGCGGCCAGCCGCTCGGCGGCGCGGGCGGGGTCGCGGGCCAGAACGGCGCGCCTGTAGGGATGCCCGCCCCGCCGCATGCAGGAGGTGTAGGCGACGTCGTAGAACTCCTCCGGCGGCGTGCCGTCAAGCCGCTCGGCCATTCGCCGGGCCGCCGCGGTCAGCGCCTCCGGCGATCGCGCCGACACCATCACCGGCAGGAGGCCGTCCCGCGGCTGCGCCGGTTCGGGCCGACCCGGCGGGGGCGCCACGATGACGTGCGCGTTGGCGCCGCCGAACCCGGCCGAGCTCACGCCGACGTACCCGGCGTCGACGGGGCGGGGAACGGTGACCACGTCCAGCCGCAGCCCCGCGAAGTCGATGCCGGGGTTGGGTGGGTCGGCGTGCAGGGACGCCGGGATCCGCCGGTGCCGCAGCACCAGGAGCGCCTTGAGCAGCCCCGCCATCCCCGAGGCGGGCTCCAGGTGCCCCAGGTTGGACTTCACCGATCCGATCGGCAGCCCTGCACCGGTGCGCCGCAGGCCGAGGGCCCGGCCGATCGCCCGGCACTCGGCCGGGTCACCGGCCTGGGTGCCGGTCCCGTGCGCCTCCAGGTACACCAGCAGGTCCGGATTGACCCCGGCCTCCTGGTAGACCCGCCGCAGCAGCGCCTCCTGGGCCGCGGAACTCGGCAGCGCCAGCCCTCTGGTGCGGCCGTCGCAGTTGGCGCCCCACCCGGCCAGCACGCCGTGCACCCGGTCCCCGTCGGCGATCGCGTCGGCCAGCCGCTTCAGCACCACGACCGCGCCGCCCTCGGCCCGGACGAACCCGTCGGCCCCGGCCGAGAAGGCCGCGCACCGGCCCGACCGTGACAACATCGCCGCCTGCGAGAACCCTACGTACCCGTAAGGATTCAGCAGGACGTGCACCCCGCCCGCCAGCATCACCCGGCTGCGGCCGCCCGAGGCCAGCTCCTGACAGGCCCGCTCCAGTGCCGTCAGCGATGACGAGCACGCCGTATCGATCGCCATGCTCGGCCCGTGCAGGTCGAAGACGTATGACAGGCGGTTCGCCGCGATTGACAGCGTGCCACCGGTCATCGAGTAGGCGTTCATCGAGCCCGGCGTCTTCGTGCCCAGCACGCCGTAGGAACCGTCGGAGACCCCGACGAACACCCCTGCCTCGGATCCGGCCAGGAGGGCCGGGTCGATCCCCGCGTCGTCCAGGGCCTCGACGGCCATCTCCAGCAGCAGCCGCTGCTGCGGGTCCACATGCGCCGCCTCCTTCGGGGAGATCCCGAAATAGTCGGCGTCGAAACCCGTCAGGTCCTCCAGGAACCCGCCGGCGGCGGAATAGCTCTTGCCCGGCCGCGGCATAGCCTCATCGACGAACCGCCCTACCTCGAAGCGGTCCGGCGGCACCCGCCCCACCAGATGACGACCCGCTTCCAGGGCCGTCCACAGCCGCTCCAGGTCGGTGATCCCGCCCGGCAGCCGCAACCCGACGCCGACGATCGCGACCGCCCGCTCTCCGAACCCGTCCGCGTGCATACCCATTCCCTTCCAATGGTCGGGGGCCCAGAGCTCCGACCCAGAAACCTGAACCTTGACTCCGAGTCCGAACAATGTCCGCCGAAGGCGCATCTCGGTGACGTCGGTGCGCCGCCGACGCCGGGGTGCCGATCCCGCCTGTGGCACCGATGCGCGGCGGCTCCAAGCTGCCGGGTGGCCCGCGAGCTCGTCACCCAGCGTGAGAATTGCCGGGAGCACGGACCCGAGCGGGCGGTTTTCGGGGTGACCATCGCTGTCGGCGTCCACCGTGACGTCGTCCGCCACCGGGACCCGGGCGGTCAGCACCGCCTCGTCCCGGGGCGTCCGCCGTGCCAGTCGGCCATCAGGTCCGGCGTGCAGACCGCTGGCCGAGCAGCGGACGACAGCGGGGGGCGAGTCCTCGAACGCGAACGCGGAAGTGCGCGGCGCCGCACCGCTCACCGGCTGGATGCGTTTCACCAGACCGGCCCCGGCGAGTACCGGTGCTCTGGCGGAGGTGCGGCCGGCCATCAGTCCGCTCCGCGCATCCGGCTGGCCGGCTCGATGCCGATCCAGGTGATCGAGCCTGGCACCCGCTCCGGCTTGGCGATGAACCCGTGCATCGTATGGATCGGTGCGTCGACCGGCCCCGCCAACCGTTCCGGGTGGGCATCGATGAACGATGAGAACGCCCGGACCAGATCCAGACATGAGTAGGCGGCCAGGGCGGGATGCGGCACCACCGCATCGCCTTCCGGTCCGGACAGCCAGTTCCGCAGTTCGGGCGTGTGCCAGCCGGGGTCGCCGTTCCACACCGCATGCAGCCGCAGCCCGCTCTGGGTGCAGACGACGTTGGTGAGAAACGACAGCACCGGCCCTGGCCACCATCCGCCATCGACCGCCCGTCGTACCGCTGGTATCGCGTGCATCGGGTCGTACGGCCACACGTCGGTTCTCGCCGGCGGATCCACCGCCAGCACGATCATGGCCACCGGCAGCCCGAGACACAGCCCCGCCACGACGAGCCGCGATGCCCGGCCGTCATGGGGCCGCAGCTCCCACCTGCGCCACACGTTGCGCACCGTGGTCGGGCAATAGCCCAGGTCAGCGGCGATCGACCGGGCCGTGACCGGCGCCGCGTCCGCAGCCGCGAGTGTTGACAGCAGAACCTGGATCTCGTCCACCGACAGCGGCCGGCCGCTGCGCGGCGTGTCCGCCAGGCCGGCGAGTCCGGCGGTCTCGTAACGCCTGCGCCAGTGCCGTACGGTCGGCTGCGTCACACCGGTCCGTTCGGCGATTTCCTTGTTGGGCAGGCCGTTCGCGGCCAGCAGGATGATGCGCGCGCGTTTCGCCAGCGCGTCGTCCGCGGCGGCCCACTTTGTCAGCCGGTCAACGTCGCCGGCACGCAGATCGAGGTTCGAAGCGACCCGCATTTATCGATCTCCAAAATTAATCGATCTCCAGCCGCGACCGAGGAAGTCAGGCGAAACGCGACATGACGAACATGTCGCGCCTCCTTTCGTTCGGCGGCAGAATCCAACAGAAGCTCAGCGTGCAGGGGATGTCAAGAGTGTCGTCACAAAGAATCAAAATTCGGCGCAGAGGCTGAAAGTCGAGGTGAACCCGGCAGTTAGTATTGACTAACCAGATTCGCCGATCGGCCATGTCGTCGCAGCTCAAAGGGTGAATGTGAAAATGCAAAGAACTTATTGGTGGCGTAGCGTCCTTCTCAGGGCTTGGTCGGGGTGATAGGAAGCAGATGGCACAACCACCCCTCATCCTAAGGCCGGAATAACATTGGCCTAATCTGCGCGGAGCCGATCGATCGTAAGTCAACGTCGGCTTGCCCGATCTCATGACGAGCGTCATTTCGGGTGCCGACAGAAGGCGTTTCGAGTTCCGGTCGACCGGTGCCGCGGACCTCCGCGGAGAAAAGGAGGAAATCAATGTTTCTGCTTCCCGGGCGAGGCGTCCGGGTGCCGCGCCCCGTGCTCGCGTCGCTGACCCTGGTGCTGGCGGCTGTCGGCGCCACCGCCCTGCACCAACCCGCGGCCAACTCCGACGTCAGCCTCATCACCTGCACCGCGATGGCGTTGCACGGTGACTTCAGCCCGGGTATCGACGACGAGGTCCGTGACATCAACGCGAACGGCAACGGAACGGCCACCGGGTGCTTGTCGCCGACGCAGCCGACGATTACCAGGGCGTCCGGCACGGTGAACTCCGCCGACGGCAGCGCGAGCTGCGCACCGAACGGCGGATCGGGCTCTTGGTCCGACGATGTCTCCGTCACCTGGAAGAACACGGCAGGAGGCACGGTCGGCACGTCCGTGATATCCGGGACTTTCAGCTACACGGTCGACCTGACCGGTGGCATCACCGGCAGCGCCAGCGGATCGGTCAGCAGCGGGCTGTTCTCCAACGGGACGGTCGTTCCCCTCATCACCGGCGTCGCCGCCGACCTGTCGGACTGCCTGTCGGGCGGAGTCACCGAAGGCACCGCCACCGGCAGCTTCGCCATCGTCTCAGCTCCGTGATCTCTCTACCCAACGCCCCACCCGGCCGGCGGTATCGGCCGGGCCACCGCGAGGCGGAGTGCCCGGCGGAGGCCTGATCACCGCGCCCGTCCGGCCGCGGTGAAGGGCCTTGTCCAAGCGGGCGGGATCCAATCCGGATCCCGCCCGCTGCCCGTCGACCCCTGGAGTAGCGCATGGGGCAGTTCCTCGCACGATGCGGCATGGCCGCCGCCCGCCGCCGCCGCACGACAATCGCCGGATGGTCGCTGATCCTGGTGCTGGCCGCGGTGATACTGCCCGGCCTGCTGTCCGCGCCGGCACCGTCGAGCGTCGGGGTCAGCGGCTCGGAGTCCGCGCGGGTCGAGCGAACGGTCGGCGAGAGGATCCCGATGCTCGGCAACGACCAGGCACTGCTGGTCCTTCGATCCGCGGGCCTGCCCCGCACGGACCCTGAGTATCGGCGGGTGCTTTCGGCAACCACCAGATCGCTCGCTCGGCGGCACGGGGTGGCCTCGGTGTTCACCCTGCCGCCGCCCGGCCAGAACCTGTTCCAGATCTCCTTTCCGTACCGTGACCCGCGCAACGGCTATGCCTTCGTCACACTGCACGGGACCGATCGTGAGCTGATGGAGCGGCTGCCTGCTCAGCGAGCCGCCGTCGAACGTGCCGCCCGCGCCGCGTCGGACGGTCAGATCAGCGCGTACCTCGTCGGCAGAACCTCCTTCTACCACGACCTGCGCGAGAAGGAACTCGCCGAGCTGAAAGTCATCGAAGCGGTGGCCCTCATCCTGGCACTCGCCGTGCTGGCGCTCGGTCTCGGCACCTTGGGAGCGGCCATCGTGACGCTCCTGACAGCGGGCGCGACGCTCCTGGCGACCTTCGGGGTCTTCGCCATGGCGTCTTCGATCTTCCTGTTCGACGGCTTCCTGCTGATGTTCGTCAGCTTGATCGGCCTGGCGATCGGGACCGACTACGCGTTGCTCATCGTCAGCCGGTATCGCGAGGAACTACGGAACGGCGGCGACCGGATGGCCGCGGCCGGGGTCGCCGTGACGACCGCCGGGAAGACCGTTTACGTGTCCGGCGGCGTCGTGGGTGTGCTGGCCACGACCCAGTTCCTGGTCCGAGTCCCGGCCTACCACGAATTCGCGCTCACCGTGATCGTGGTCGTGGTGGTCGCGATGGCGGCCTCCATCACGCTCCTCCCCGCGCTCCTGGTCGTCGCCACCCCAGTGCTGGACAAGGGCCGGATGCCGGGTTACCGCCGGGCGTCGGGGGCTGCCATGGGCGAGGCGGGAGGCTGGGCCCGGTGGGCTCGCCACCTGATGCGCCATCCCTGGCCCTACATCGTGATCATCACGCTCGTCCTGCTGGCCTGCGCCGCGCCCGCGCTCGGCCTGCGTACCGGGGCCGACTTCCAGCGCGCCGCGATCACCGGCACCCCCAGCGGCCGGGCGCTGGAGATCCTGGAGCGGGACTCCTTCGCCGGGGCGTCCGGTTATGTGATCGTTGTCACCGGGCCGGCGGCGGCCAGGCCGGCCCTCACGGCGCTCCGCGCCGACTCGCAGGTGGCCGCCGCGATGTACGTCACCTACCAGGACCACACCGCGGTGCTGGCCGTCCCGCGCACCGCGATCGATTCGGCGCGTACCGCCGACCTGGTTCGGCGCATCCGCGCCGACATCGTCCCGAAGCTGGGAAGCCCGGCCCTCGTGGGCGGGCCGACCGCCGTCCTCGTCGACTTCCACGCCGAGTTCGCCGCCAAGCTTCCCTGGGTGGTCACCGTCGTCATCATTGGTGCGTTATTGCTGCTCGGGATCGCTCTGCGCAGCGTCCTGCTCGCGATCAAGACCGTGGTGCTGAGCCTGGTCACCGTGGTCGCCACTTACGGCGTGCTGGTCATGGTCTTCCAGTGGGGGAGGGACGGCTACGTCCAGCCCTACCTGCCACTGGCGATGTTCGTGATCTTGTTTGCGTTGTCCCTCGACTACCAGATGTTCCTGGTCCGGCGCGTCCAGGAGATCTACCTGGCGACCGGTGACAACACCCAGGCGGTCGCCGCCGCGTTGCAGCGCACCGCGCGGCCAATCCTCCTCGCCGCGCTCATCATGATCGTCGTCGCGTCCGGGACGCTCCTGTCCGGGATCAGCGAGATCCGCCAGTTCGGCCTCGGCGTGGCCATCGCCATCGCCATCGAGGCCACCTTGGTCAGGCTCGCGCTAACCCCCGCGCTGATGCAGGTCCTCGGCCACTGGAACTGGTGGCCTGGCCACCGCCCGCCCTCGTCGCCGGGGGCCGTGCGGCGGCGAGCCTCTGCCGCACCCCGAACTGCCGGACGTGGTCTCTGCGGGTCGCACAAGCAGCGGAGGTGACTCACTGCGAGGGTCTGCGCCAGCGGCAGCCCGCGGTGATGGCGGCGGCCAGGCTCGTCGCCGAGGCGCGAGTAGGCGTCGTTGACGCCTCATCAGTCCCGCCTCCTGACCCCACGGCGTGCGCGAGCAGCTCCGCAGGGGTGCGCGGGATTCAGGTCGTCAGTGCGCAGCGAGCACGGCTCCTCGCGGCGCGGCGTCGTAGGCCAGGGCGAGCATGACGCGGTTACGGATCCGCTCTTCGGCCGCGAACGCCAGGACGGCGTTTCACCGCTGCTCGGCGGGGATCCACGCCAGATTCGTCAGCCGGGCACCAGGCCGCACTGACGCCCACCGCAAGATCCGCCGCGGCGGCCTGGGCCGCTCGGTCAGCTCCCGTACGAACACACCGATGTGCGCCTTCCGTGATCGCTTCGCGGACTCCGCGCCAGCGCCTGATTCGCCGAGCAGCAAATCGGTGACGAATAGGCTGGACGGAATCGAAATATGGTCAATTTCTTGCAGGCAAGAAGCGATCGGCAATAGTCGATCACGCAAGAGGTGGCACCGGCTCCTTTGGGGTCGCAACACGAAAATAACCAAATAGTAAGGAAACATAGTGTCCAGGTGGGTAGGAAGTGAGGTGTCACGAATTTGGCAGATGATCGAAATCTGACAGGAAGATCACTTGGCCGCGCGTCCGACGTTGCTTGTCGAGCATGTAGCGTGCGGTGCCACTAGGGGGTGATCATATGCAGCCATTGGTTCAGATTCCCTGCCCCTCGGAACCCTCCACCGTATGGGGACGGCTAGAGATCTTGCGGTTGCCGGAGCCGTGGCAAGGCGAGGCCGATTGCAGGCCGGGCGTACCGGAGTGTCCGGCCGTGGAATGGGCCGCCCGGTTAGAAGGTCTATCCGTGGCGGTAGAGCTGGGGCTGCCCGTGGAGATACTGGTGCCGCCCGTCCGGCTGGCGGACCTGGCGTGGTATCGGTGGATCACTGGCCACCAAACCGCTTTTCTCGGCTGGCGCGCGCTGCGCTCGGCGCTGGCCCGGGCTGCGCCCACATCGGAGCTGATCGCGCTGCTGGACCTGTATTCGGTTCTCCTCCTCTATACCGGGAGTTGCTCACCTTCTGTCTACGAACAGCGGATTCGTTCGCGAATGATGCGCTGGCACCCGGCTTTCAGCGGAGAATGGGCACCTGACCATCAGGGAATCCCTCAGGCCCTCAAACAGGCGGCGGACGATCGTCCGGACCTGCGACTGGCTCGACGAGTGAACGTACATGTGCACGCCGCGGTGGCGGAAAGGCTTGTACCGGAGGGCGGGTCGCTGCTCCAGCAGACCGGGCGCCCCGCGGGGCGCGCACCTTCTTATGAAGAGTTCGATCTGTACGACCGGTTCTTCGACACCGAGCGAGGTCCAGTGTGCGAGCACGCTCTCCGGGCGCAGTTCATGCACTGGCTACTCAAGGTGGTGTCCGATGTTGAGTCCTGCGGGCTCTACTACGACGGCCCCCCGTTGTCCGCAGCGGTCGCCGGCGCGAAGCGCGAGAACATCACCGCCCTTGAGCAAGGTGCGCTGGCCCTGCTGAGAAAGCGCCTTTTGATCGTGATGAGGGAGAGCCCATGGGCGCTTCCAAAGATGTCGAACTGACCGACGAACTTCACGCCTACATAGTCGATCACGGGTTGCCGCCCGACGGTGTCGCCCAGTGGTTGATCGGGCGTACCCAGGAACTCGGCAGCGTGGCAGAAATGCAGATCCCGCCCGAGCAGGGCGCACTGCTCACCCTGCTCGCCCGGTTAGTGCGTGCCCGGCTGATCGTCGAGGTTGGGACGTTCACCGGTTACTCAACGCTCTGCCTGGCCCGCGGGCTGGCCACCGGCGGCCGGGTCCTGACCTGTGACCTCTCCGCTGAATGGACGAGTATCGCCCAGCAGGCATGGCGGCAGGCCGACCTGGCGGACCGGATCGAGGTGCACCTGCGCCCGGCCGCCGAGACGCTGGCGTCCCTGCCCGAGGAGCCCGTCGTCGACCTGGCGTTCATCGACGCCGACAAACCCGGCTACATCGGCTACTGGGACCTGCTGGTGCCCCGATTGGTACCGGGCGGGGTGCTCGCCGTCGACAACGTCCTCTACGGCGGCACGGTCGCCGACCCGCGGGTAGTCGGCAACGCGGCGGCCATCCGCGCTTTCAACGACCATGTCCGCGCCGACTCGCGTATGGATGCCGTCCTATTGCCCATCGCCGATGGGTTGACTCTCGCCCGCAAGCATGACGACACCAGCGGAGCCTCGACATGAGTCCATCGGTTGGCCCGGTCACCCTGATGGAACTGACTTCCGGGGTCTATGCCTTCAAGGCACTGGCAATGGCCACCGAACTCGATGTGTTCACCGAGTTGTCCAACGGTGGCCGCACCACCACGACCACCTTTGCCGACCGCCACCGCATCGCGCTACGGCCTGCCGAATTGTTGCTGACGGCCTGCACGGCGTTGGGGCTACTGCGCCGGGACGCCGAGGGTTTCTACAGCAACACCCAGATGTCCGAGGAGTACCTCGTCCGGGGTCGACCCTATTACTTTGGCGACTGGGTCATGGTCGTGGACCGTCACGAATACCCCGCTTATCTCAAACTCGCGGATTCGCTGCGCGGCAACCATCCCGCCACCTGGGACGTCGAACTCCAAGAGTCGCTGTTCGACCCCGCGGTCGCCGAATACTTCTGGGAGGGTATGTACTCTCTGTCGGCCAACACCGCCCGCCTCCTCGCCGACGCCTTCGACTTTCGGGCCATCAACCGGCTGCTCGATGTCGGCGGCGGTGGCGCAGCGTTCGGGATCGAACTGTGCCGCCGCTACTTCGACCTGCAGGTGACCGTCTTCGACCTGCCCTTCGTGTGCGACCTCACCCGGCCGCGCATCGCCCGGGCCGGGCTGGAAGGCCGGATCGGCCTGGCCGGCGGGGACTTCTTCGCCGACACCCTGCCGACCGGCCACGACGCCCTGCTGCTGTCGAACATCCTGCACGACTGGGATGAGGCCGATGTGCTGCGGATCATCCGGGTGTGCGCCGACGCGATTCCCCCCGGAGGCCGCCTTCTCATCTGCGAGTCCTTCGTCGCCGATGACAAGGCGGGCCCGCCACTCGCGGCATTGATGAGCTTCAACATGCTCGTCGAAACCTGGGGGCGCAATTACACCGCCGCCGAATATTCCACGTGGCTCAGCGAAGCGGGTCTACACCCGGAAGGGGTCACCGCTTTCGAGGGGCCAGGCGCCAACGGCGTTCTGATCGCGCGTAAGCCTTGATCAAAACATATTCGGGAGTTGGCCATGTCCGCATCGCATCCCGCAGAACCGTGGCGGATCAAGATGGTGGAACCGCTGCGTTCCACCACCCGCGATCAGCGCGCGCAGGCGTTGCGAGAAGCCGGGTACAACATCAGCCTGCTCCGGTCCGAGGATGTCTACATCGACCTGTACACCGACTCGGGGACCAGTGCGATGTCCGACCGCCAATGGGCCGCCCTGATGATTGGTGACGAGGCGTACGCCGGGGCTCGCAGCTTCTATCGTCTTGAAGAGGCCGTGCACCGGTACTACGGCTATGAGCACGTCATTCCCACCCACCAGGGACGCGGCGCGGAGAACATCCTTTCCCGGTGTCTGGTTCGGCCCGGCACCCATGTCCCAGGCAACATGTACTTCACCACGACCCGCGCCCACCAGGAACTCAACGGCGCCGTCTTCCACGACGTCATCATCGACCAGGCCCACGATCCGGTCTCCGATCACCCCTTCAAGGGAGACATCGACCTCGCCAAATTGGAACGACTGATCCACGAAGTCGGCGCCGACCTCATCCCCTACGTATCGCTGGCGGCGACCGTCAACATGGCCGGCGGGCAGCCGATCAGCATGGCCGGCCTCACTGCTCTTCGAGACCTCACCCAGCGCCATGGCATCCCCATCATCTTGGACGCCGCACGCGCCGTGGAGAACGCCTGGTTCATCAAGCAGCGTGAACCGGGCTGGGATGGTCGGGCCATCGCCGACATCTTGCGTGCGATATGTGACCTCACGGACGGCGCGGCGATGTCCGCAAAGAAGGACAGTTACGCCAATATCGGTGGCTGGCTCGCCTTCCGTGCCCCCGACCTGGCTGAGCGGGCACGGAACCTCGTCGTCCTCTACGAAGGGCTGCACACCTATGGCGGCATGGCCGGGCGTGACATGGAGGCGGTGGCCCAGGGCATCGCCGAATCAGTCCAGGAAGACAACATCCGTACGCGTGTCCAGCAGGTGGCTTATCTCGGTCAACGGCTGGCCGTCGCCGGTGTGCCGATCGTCCGCCCGGTGGGCGGCCACGCCGTCTGCGTCGACGCCGCAGCGTTCCTTCCTCACCTGCCCCGCGAACAGTTCCCGGCCCAGACGCTCGCCGCCGTGCTCTACCTCGATTCCGGGGTCCGCTCCACCGAACGCGGCGCGGTCTCCGCTGGCCGTGACCCGGCTACCGGCCTCGACCGCTTCCCGGCCCTCGAACTGGTCCGCCTCACCGTGCCACGGCGCACATACACCCAAAGCCACATGGACCTCGTCGCCGACAGCCTGATCCATGTCTTCCGCCAGCGTGCCCAGATCATCTGTGGCCTGAGCTTCGTCCACGAACCCCCGACCCTGCGATTCTTCCAAGCTCGCTTCGCCCCCGTGTCCGACGCACCGTTCTTCGAATAGAGCGTCTCATGTGGATGGGTGACGAGAATGCCAGAGCAGGTGATGGCTGCTGCGAGGAGAGGAAAGTGGTGAACAGGTGACCGCGGCGTTCGTGGCGGATGGTCAGGCACCGGTAGCAAAAAGGGCCAGGCGTGGAGCCATTCGTTGAAGCTTTGCCTCACCGGTGTGAGGGTCGGTTGGTCGACAGCGCGTCGAGGTCGACAGCGATTCGCCGATCGTTCTTGGTCTGGAGCCACAGGTCGAGGTCAACGAGCCACCACTTGGTGATTGTGAGCAGGTAGAAGCGGCGTGGTCCTTCGCCGCGGAACTCTTCCAGGGGGAGCTGCCATTGTTGCCTGACCTGTTCGTCGGGAAAGTTCCGCTCGTAGAACAGGTTGTATAGATCACCTACGTTCTCGGTGTTCATTTCATGGGCGGTACCGGTCAGTTGCGCGCCGTCCAGGCCGAGTTCGGTAGGCAGGTCGGTGCGGAAAACGGTGCCCGCCACCCGGGGGTCGGCGTCGATGTTGCGGGAGTGTCGAGCGTCCCGGAGCGAGTACCAGAGGAATCGCAGGGGCTGCCGCAGCGGAATGAAGTTGACGGTGGACGCCCACACACCATCCGGGCCGCGGCTGGCCAGGGTAAAGAACCGCGTGTGCTCGATCAGCGTGTTGCTCCGATCGATAAGCGTTTCGTGTGCTGGCATGCGCTGCTCCGATCAGGGTTCTCGCTGGTGTTTGGGGCTGGGGCGGTGGGCATGCGGGCTGGTGTGCGCCGAAGGTGGCCGATGCTTTGGCCCGGTTGTCGTCAGGTGTCGGAGAGCCGGCAGTCCAGGATGGCGACGTGGGGCCGATCCAGGTAGTCCTTCCAGTACTCCATGCCCTGCTTTTTGATGCATTCTGGTGCGAGCTGATGGTCGTGGTAGGTGATATCGGAGAATCCTGCGGAGTGGAGTGCTGCGGCCAACGTCTCGCGGGACCAATAGGTGATGGTGAGGGTCGCGTTGTGTGCGCCGAACTGGAGGTCGAGCGTGGCCGGCGCGCCGTCCGATTTCGGGTGCGACGAGGTCAGGCGGAATCCGTAGGGTGCGTAGTATTCGGGATCGTCCTGGTAGTCGGGGTTGAGCGTCAGCACCAGGAACCGCCCGGTGGGGCGAAGTGACGCTGCCGCCGTCCGGCACAGGTCATTGAGTTGCTCGCGGGTCTTGGCGTAGCCGAACACGTAGACGGTGAGGGCTGTGTCGAAGTGTCCGTGGAGTTCGTCCGGTAGCGGGTCCAGGAGGTATTCGACCTTTGGATGGGAGTTGTGTTGTCTGGCGTAGTCCAGCATCCCGTTCGACACGTCCAGGCCGACCACCTCGCGTGCGCCGTGCTGTGCCAGCGTCCGGCAGTACCAGCCCGAGCCGGAGCCGATGTCCAGCACGGCGTGGTCGGTGAGGTTTCCGAGCAGGTCGAGGACGGTGGGCACTTCCAGGTGACGCCTCCACGGAAGCTCGAAGGTCTGCTCGTACAGTTCGCCGAGATCGTCGAATTCACTCATGGGGATCACCCGTTCGGTGAAGGGTTGGTCGACCGTTCCGCGGGGCCGGGCGATCCGGTGAATTCCCGGCCCAGGTTGCGCAGTCGCGCCCGGTCGACCTTGCCGTGCGCCGAGCGTGGAATTCGGGGCAACCGGATGATCCGGGCCGGAACCATGTATTCGGGGACCCTGTCGCGGAGCTGAGAGCGCGCCGGTTCTTCGGCGACGACAGCGCCCGAGTAGAACATCACCAGCGAATCGTCGCCTGGGGAAGGCAGGACGGCGACGGCCTCGTCCACCCGGTGAAGTTCGCGGAAGACGGCTTCGACCTCGCCCGGCTCGACTCGGTGGCCCCGGACCTTGACCTGGTCGTCCACGCGCCCGAGGAAGACCAGGCCAGCTTCTGGGTCCGTCTGGACGAGGTCGCCGGTGCGGAACCAGCGTCGCCCTTCGTGCCGGATGAACCGGCCGATGTCGTCGGACGGGTCGAGATAGCCGCCGAACATCTGCGGCCCGGATACGCACAGCTCCCCGTATGGGGCGTCGGTGGAACCGCGGAGGACGTGGTGCAGTAGTCCTGGCGATGGCAGTCCGATGGGCACGGCGCCGTTGATGCAGTGCGCGGCGGATAGTGCCGGATCCCACCGGTACGCGGTGCAGGTAATGGTGGCCTCGGTGGGGCCATAGAGGTTCTCCACGATGGAGTTCGGGGCCGCCGCCTGCCAGGCTTCAACGTGTTCACGGTGAAGTTTCTCGCCTGCGAAGAAGCTCCACTTCAGGGCGTTCATACAGCTGTGCGGCAGCATGCCTTGGGACAGCGCGAACGAGATCGCCCCTGGCACCGAGGACCACACGGTGATGTTGCGCGTGTTGATAAAGGAGACCGGCTGGAGGCGGTCCCGGCCGGAAGCCGGGCAGAGCAAGGCTCCGCTTCCCCACGCCAAGAACAGGTTCATCATGGCGACGTCGAAGGTCTGCTCGAATGTTTGGCTCACCCGGTCCACGTGGCCGAGCCTGTATCGGTCGTGATTCACCGAAAGAAAGTGGTCGATGTTGGCGTGGGTGATGGGCACCCCTTTCGGTCGGCCGGTCGACCCGGAGGTGAAGAGTACGTAGGCGGTGTCGTGGTAGGCGGGACGCGGAAGCCGGTCTCGCGGCACCGGTGCGGTATCCCGCGGGCCGATCCAGGCTTTGCCGGTGTAGGCGGTCGGCCGCGCGATGCGCGGTGCGACGACGATCAGCGACGGCAGCGTTTCGGCGATCGCCGAGACGTGTGGCAATCCCGTGGCGTCAACGACGAGCGCGTCGAGCTCGGCGCGTCGTGCCAGGTCCGCGTTGCGCGCGGCCGGCGAAGCCGGATTCAGCAGGATCACCGCTGCGCCGCTCATCAACACCGCGAGGAGCCCGATGTAGGACTCTTCGCTGTGCGCGGCGAGCAGCCCGACCCTCCGTGGTCGCGGCAGGCGGGACAGGATCGCGCCTGCCCACCGCAGGGCGGTGTTCCCGACTTCCTCGTACGGCCAGATTCTGCCGTTGAGCAGCAATGCGCCGCCGCCTGGGTTCCGCTCCGCACCTTCGCGAAACCATTCGTGCAGGAGGCGACCGGTTCCGCTTGCCCCGGTCGGCGCTGTCATGAGAGTGCGGACAGGGCGCGGAGCGGCCGGCCGGTAGTCGTCGTGGTGGCGATGCGGTTATGGCCGTAGGTGTCGGAGCCGCTGACTACCACCGCGCCGTAACGTTCCAGGCTGATGTCGGTGTCGTACTCGCTGAGCGTGTCCGCTCCTGGATAGACGCGGACCGACGTGGGGACGTACCTGCTGGCGAAGCCGAGACGCATCTGGCTCGTCCTGCCCTCGTGAGGACGTGACGCGTGCATGAGGGTGGACCAGAACAGGATGGCCTCACCGGGGTTCATCTCCAGCGAAACCGCTTTGGATTCGTCCGGCGACCAGTCGGGGTCGATCTGGAGTTCCCGGTAGTCGTAGCCGAAGAAGCCCCGCCGAACCCCCTCCTTGTCGGTCTTGTTGAACCTTTCGGGCGCGTAGGTGAAGCCCTTGCTTTCGTCGTAGTACTTGGTCCGGTGGGTGCCCGGAATGAACTGGAGGCAGGCGGTGTCGGACTTCGCCTCGGTGAACGCGCACCACGCCGTGATGGTGCCGCCGAAGTCGTCGTCGTTCGGCCAGACGATCTGCGGCGCACCCGACGCGTGGGCGAAGGTGTCGGCCTGGTGCCAGTCCGTGCCCTCGTCGCCGGGATATTTGGGGAAGAACTCGGTCCGCCAGCACAGGACGTCCGGCCCGAGGATGCTCGACACCCGGTCGGCGATCTCCGGCCGGCACACGTGGTCAGCGAGGAAGTCGTTGTCGAGGTGACGGTCGTAGTTCGCGATGTTGGTGATCTCGTACTGATCGCTCGGAAGCCTGTAAACGGCGTTGCTGCGATCCATGAGGCGGATTCGCTCGCGGCGCCACAGCCGGTCTATCTCTTCCGGTTCGTAGACCTTGAACGGCCCCGCGTAGCCGAGCTGATGGAATAGCTGGAGCTCGTCCGAAGTGAGCGGGTGACGCTCCTGGTACTCACTCATTGTGCGGTCCTACCTTCTTCGACGATGACTCTTTCCTGGTCGGGCTCTCTGAGCCCTGGGCGCCTGGGCGGGCGGACGAGTCGATCCGCCTGGCCGCCGCGGCCGGACTAGGAGCGCCTGGGACCGAGAAAGCCGATCCGGTCCAGGTATTCGGTGTACAGCGGAAGTAGTCGACGCCCCGGCGGGCAGGCGATGCCGGAGTCGGTGACCGAGTTCCACGTCGCCGAGCACTCGATCCTGGGCATCCGGTCTTCGAGGTAGAGGTCGACGACGCTGAGGTTCTGATCCGTCCAGCGTTCGGTGAACAGATGGGCGAAGGGTGCGATGACCGAATCCGGGTGCTCGCGGGTGTGCCTCAGGAGAAGGCCGTCCCAGTCACGCGCGGAAACCGTCCGCACCGGGTGGCCCGCGTCGTTCAACTGTTCTTCGAGGTCGCCGACCACCGCATAGCGCGGGTTGTTCAGATGGAAGACAGACCCGGCCGACTGCGGGCGCAGCGCCAGGTCGACCACCGCTCGCGCTGTGATGTCGACGGGGGTGAGGTCCAGCGGCAGCCGGTAGTCGGGAATCGCGCCGATCTCCACAAAGCTGCGGATCAGCGAGCATACGAATCCGTTGGTCTTCCAGTCTCCGGTCTTCGAGTGTCCGCCGATGTCGTGCGGACGGTAAACGCTGACGTCCAGACCGCGTTCCCGTGCCTGTCGTAGGAGCGCTTCGGCGACCCATTTGCTTTCGACGTATCCCATGAGGAGGTGGTGCGGATTGGCGGGGCGGGTGCTCTCGTCGACCTGCGTGACCCCGAAGAATCCCTGCGATGAGAACACGCCCTGGCTGGAGATGTAGTGCAGCCTCTTGGGCCGTCCCGCAGCGGCAAGCCTCAGCACCCTCGTAGTTCCGTCGACGTTCGGGCCCTTCAGCGTCTCGTACGGGTAGATGAAGTTCACCCACGCGCCGTTGTGGAGGATGGTGTCGACTTTGCGAGCAAGCTCGTCGTAGTCGGCTTCGGCCAGGCCGAGCCTGGGAGCCGCGAGGTCGCCGGGCATGGCGACGATCCGGTCGAAGTCCACCTCGTCCATCGCCATGGCCCCGTAGTCGCGCAGGCCCGCCTTGATTCGGCCCTCGGCGTCTTGCCGGGACTTCGCCCGGACGAAGCAGTAGATCGTGGCGTCCGTCTGGGTGAGCGCCTCTTTGAGGAGGCTGCTGCCGAGGAATCCGTTGGCGCCGGTCAGCAGGATCCACTCGGGTTCGTGTCGTGGCGTCGGCGACGGGGACGGGAACTCCACGTCGGCCGGCAGAGTGGATTCCGCAGTGAAGTCGATGTGCGCCGACGGGCCGGCCTGCCCGGATAGCTTCTCGCCATGGTCGCCGAGCAGGACGGTCAACCCCTTGGCCAGGCCGTTGACGGTCGACTCGTTGAGGAACATCCGCGTCAGTGCGCTGGTGTGCGCGATGTCGATGCCGAACCGGTGCCGGGCGGTCGCGATGAGCCGCGAGGCGCGCACCGAGTTCCCGCCGGCGTCGAAGAAGTCACTGTCCGCGGACGGAGGCATGGCACCGAGTTGCCTGGTCCACGCTTCCGTCGCGGCCTGCAAGGTCTCGGACGAAGCCGTGCCGCCGGCTTTCACCGACCGCGCACGGGCGAGCTCGGAAAGGCGCACCTCCGGCCGCGCCGCAATGGCGTCGATCGTGGCGCGAACAAGGTTGTCCAGACGGGCGACCACCCCCTCGGACACAATGTCGGTCGCGTACTCGAAGACCAGGCCGAGCGTGGTTTCCTCGATGTCGGCGAAGAGCGTCAAGTCGAACCGCGAGGTCCCGTTGTCGAGCGTGTTGAAGCGCACGGACCAACTGGGCCCGAGGGTCTGCGAGCCTGGTTGCACGGAGAACGCGATCCGGAACAGGGGGACGGGCAGTTCACCTGCGAGGTGCTGTTCGACCAGAGGAAGCGGCGTTCCGCGCAGTGCCTGGCCGGCGACATATGCCCGGTGGGTGCGGGCGAGAAGGTCGCTGTAGGTCGGATCCCCGGACAGGTCGCACCGCAGGGGAGTGGTGTTGACGAACGTCCCGCACACGCCGTCCAGCTCTTGACGCGACCGCGTATCCTGCGCGAGGCCGGTGACCAGGTCCGTTTCCTCCGTGACGAAGTACAGCGCGATCTGGAATATCGAGAAAAGCGCCAGCGCGGGGGTGACTCCGTGCTGGCGGCTCAGGTTCTTGAGCCCCTCAAGGGCGCCGGGCGGGAGCTGACAGGTCCGGCGCGCGCCACGGAACGACGAGATCGGCGGCCGTGTTTGGAGCAGCGGCAGTTCGGTGGGACGTGCGCCGTGCAGTTCGTCCGCCACGCGACGCAGCTCGGGCGCACACGAGGCCGCCGTGACCTGCTCACGCTCTTCCCTGGCGTGGTCCAGGTAGTCGGCCGAAACCGGGGGAGGCACGGAGGTCGCCCGGCCGATGCGCCGCCTGTAAAGCGCGTACAGGTCCGGGACGAGCGCGTGGCTGAACGAGATGCCGTCGCTCACCAGGTGGTGCGCGACCAGGTGCAACTGGTAGTGATCCGGGGCGAACCGGATCAACTGGGCACGGGCCAGCGGAGGCCGGTCGAGGGCGAACGGAAGCCGCGCCTGGTGGGCGCCGAGCAGGTCCCCCTGGCTGTTCTGCTCCTCGGCCGGGATGGCGGACAGGTCGGTCCGGGTCAGGGGCAGGGCGCTGACGTCCGCGACCTGCTGGACCGTCCGGCCGCCGGTCTCGATGAACCCGGTTCTCAAGGCGGGGTGCCTGCGGGTCAGCCCGTTCAGGGCTTCGACCAGCGCGTCCGTGTCGAGGGCCTCGCGAATCGTCAGTGTGAACGCCTCGTTGTACAAAGGGGTACCGCTCGCGAGCGCGCAGGTGTCCCAGAGTGCTTCCTGCGGCCAGCTCAGCGGCGCTTGGGTTGACGGCGCCGCATTGTCGCCGGACTGGGGAGCACTGCTGCGCAGCCCACGGATCACCTCCGCGAAACCCGCGATCGTGGGCGACTCGAAGAGCACGACCGGTTCGATCTCTGTGGCGAACAGGGCGTTGACACGGTGCACGAGCTGCGTCACCAGGCGCGAGTCTCCGCCGATGGAGAAGAAGTCGTCGTCCGGCTCGACATCTGGAATCTGAAGCACGTCTCGCCATAGGGCCGTCACCGCGGTCTCGATATCGTCCTGGCCCGGCGGTGCCGCACCGGTCGGAGACGTGTCGGCGAGCTCGGTCAGGCGAGTCCGGTCGACCTTTCCACGAGCGTTCAAGGGGAGTTCCTCCACTACAACGAACCTGCCCGGCACAGCGGCCGGCTGCAGGCGTTTTCTCAGCCGATGGCGGATTTCGTGGACCTCGATCTCGCCGGGGTCAGTGGGAACGATGAAGGCGATCAGGTGTCGATTCGTGCCGGAATCCGGGGAAGGGATCACCGCCGCCTGCCGGACATTCGGGCAACGCGCCAGTTGGGACTCGACTTCTTCGGGCTCGATCCGAAAGCCCCGTATCTTGATCTGGAAATCGCGGCGGCCGTGGAACTCGATGACACCATCCGGCCGGTAGGAAGCCCGATCGCCGGTGTCGAAAAGCGTCCGGTCGGCGTCCGAGTCGAATGGATTGGGGACGAACCGTGCATCGGTGAGGTCCGGGCGGCCTCGGTATCCGGGGGAGAGCCCGTCTCCACCGACGTACAGGTCACCCACGACACCGTCCGCGACCGGGGAACGGCGGTGGTCGAGGATGTAAACGGTGGTATTAGGCACCGGGCGTCCGATCGGAACCGTGTCGACATCAGACATCGAGCATTCGTGAAAGGTTGTGAACACGCCGTTCTCGGTCGGCCCGTACAGGTTGTAGACGTGCCGAGGAGGCCCCTGCTCCAGGACGCGCCGCAACTCGGTGCCGCGGAGCCGCTCACCGGCGATCAACAGCCGGTCCATGCCGGCGAACATCGTGGGGCTGCGGCCGGCCAGTTCGTGGAACAGCGCCGTCGTCAGGCACAGGGTGTTGATTCTTTCAGTCCGGACCAGGGCGGACAGTCCGCGCGGGGACAGCAAGCGCCGCCGCGGCACAATGACCAGGCTGGCGCCGTTGATGAGCGTGGCCCAGATCTGGTACGCGCACCAATCGAAGGCTGAATGCGACGACTGTGATACGACGTCTGTGTCTCGGATCGAAAGCCATAACGGGTTATCGGCGATTCTCGTAATGGCGCGATGGGTGAGCTCGACCGCCTTCGGTTCTCCAGTTGATCCCGACGTGAACAGCACCATGGCCGGATCGGTGGCCGTTCCCCTAGGCGGCGCGTACGCTTCAGGCCACTCGTCCCGGCGAGACATATCAACGGTCGTGACCAGCGGGCCCAGGCGCGCCGCGGTGGTCGCCGAAACGACAGCGATCCTGACACCGCCCAGGCGCAGGAAGCTCTCAAGGCGGGAGTCTGGTTCGTCGGGATCGAGGGGGACGTAGGCGGCGCCGATCTTCAGCACGGCCAACTTCGCGACCACCATGTCGGCGTCCCGTGGGACGCACACCCCCACGGGCTCACCAGGTCCCGCTCCGGCCACGGCGATCTGGTGGGCGAGCCGGTTCGCGCGCATGAGGAGTTCCCCGTAGGTGACACGGGCGCCATCGAAGGAAACGGCCACCGCGTCAGGCCTCGCCCGGGCCTGCTCGTCCACCAACTCGTGGATCGTCGAATCGCGCCGGTAGACCGTGGCCGTCTTGTTGCGCCTGACCAGGATCTCGGCGCGCTCGTCCGCCGTCAGCGGCGAAATGTCGCCGACCGGCACACGGTCATCAGCGGACAGCGCTGTCAGTACGACACCGACATGGTCGGGAAATCGGCTCGCCGTACCCGCCATGGCCGACTGTTCGCCCCGGTGGAAATCGATGGATGTGGCGGTCACCCGCGCCACGACCGCGGCCGGTGGAACCTGGACGCGGCTATCGGAGAACTCGACGGCTACGTCATAGAGCGGTCGCCGAGCCGCGAGCGCCGGGTAATGATCGAGCAGCCACCCGAGGGGCACCGGGTGGTCTTCGACGCCGGCGATTCTGGTCGCCACTTCGTCAAGAAATGCCCGGATGTCCGATCTATTGGATATCCGTATGCGCAACGGCAGGATCTCCGGCATCCGCATGGTACGAACACCGATCAGGACATCATAACGTCCTTGGCCGTAATGACCGAGGGTGAGCACCGTCGCCGCGACGGCAAGGACTTCAGGTGCGGCTCCGACCTTCTCACCCAAGGCCGCTTCCCGTAACGGCACCGACCGGGACGGTGTTCTGTCACCTGGTGTCCCGTCACACGGCAGACCAGACGCCTGAGGTAGGCCTTCCAGCGCCTCCCCCCAGAACTCACGGTCTGCGGACGAAGGCGACCGGCGCACACTGCCCGACCGGCGAGGGCCCGATGCATCCTGATTGTGCTCGACACTGGTCATTGTCCAAGCCTGAAAATCCGGTGCTGGCAGAGATCAAAGGCATCTCCAGTACCTCTCAACCTCACGGAAACGCCAAGGGCCCTCGGCCCCCGGATGTGTTGCGCTTTGGGTCGGGTTGCGCTTTGTTGAGCACACTTGGCACCGAGTGCGAGGGGTGGTGAGGATGTTTCAGCTGCGTGAAGTAGTCGTCGGATATTCTGTCGGTAAGTGAATCCCCAACGGCTTACGACAACGGAGAGATCCGCACCGACAACGGAGAGATCCGCGCAGAAATGTCCGTTCGGGTGATACCCCACGTGCTGAGTCGGAGGGTCACCCATGGCGACGCCGAACCGAGCGCTGCGGCGATTGCTGGCCGAGACCGGCTGGACAGAGCAGCGGCTGGCCCAGGAGGTCAACACCGTTGCCGCCGAGGCAGGGCTGGTGTTGCGGCTTGACCGCAGCGCGGTGTCGCACTGGCTGGCAGGGCGGATACCGCGCCACCCCACTCCGGCGTTCCTGGCCGAGGCGCTGACGCGCCGACTCGGCAGGGCGATCACGCCAGCCGATCTCGGCATGGCCGCGCGCAAGAACCGGCGACCGCCCGCGGGCGCGGCCGGGCCAGAGGATCCCCCGTCGACCCTGAGGCTGCTGGCCGCCAACTCCGAAGGAGCAGGCGACTCCGCAGCCAGCCGACGGCATGCGCCGTCGGCGCAGGTGTACTCGCTGGCGGCGCTGGCTGTCCCGCCCTGGACACAGGCCGCCCCCCGGCATCGCCTGTATCAGGTCCACGGCTCATCCGGACAGCGGCTGCGACCCGGGCAGGTATCGGCCGCCGAACAGATGCTGACCGTGTTCGCCGACGCCGACGCCGCCTTCGGCGGCGGGTACGCCCGCCGCGTTCTCGCCGCCTATCTCGCCCACGACACCGCGCCCTGCCTCCGCGCACCCACCAGCCCCGCCCTGCGGTCGCGGATGGTGTCGGCCGCCACCGCCCTGGCCTACCTGGCAGGCTTCATGTGTTTCGACGACCAGGAACACGGCCTGGCACAGCGGTACTACCAGGTGACACTCCAACTCGCCGTCGAAAACGACGACCAGGCGGCCTACGCCATCACCGTGCGGGCCATGTCCGAACAGGCCAGCATGCTGGGCCATCACCGGCAAGCGGCACGACTCGCCGAGATCGCCGCCGCGATCAGCAAGACCGCCCTCCCCACCCCCCGGCGAGCGTTCTTTCTCGGCCAGGTCGCAGTCACCGCGGCCGCCAATGGCCAGCGCGGCAGCGCCATCTCAGCCTTGCGAGCCGCCGAACGACACCTCACACACACCACCCAACACCCCGGCGCCCGCGCCGGCGATCACGTCGCAGATCTCCACACAGCCGTGCTGGCGCACCAGCAGGCCGCCGTCCTCATGCTCCTCGGTGACCGTGACGGTGCCATCGCCGCCCTCACCCGATCCTTGCGCATGCGACCGGCCCACGAACGCCGCTCCCGCGCCATCGCCACAGCCCGCCTCGCCGAACTCCACCTCACCCAGGGCCACTTGGAAGAAGCGATCCACACCTGGCACTCCTTCCTCGACGACTACCCGTACCTGACCTCTGGCCGCGCCACCGCCGCACTGAACACCCTCAGGGCGCAACTCCGCCCATACACCGCCAGCTGCGCCGCGCACCACCTGCTGACCCGCGCCACCGCCGTCCTCCATCGGCCCGTGCCATCACGAGGGCAGCCGCCCCATGTCATCGACCACACCACTGACTGCCTACGACTCTCGGCGTGGTAGACGGGCGGAAGGCCATCACGGCGGCGACCGTGATGATCCCGCCGCCCTGAGGACCGGTTGTCCCACGGGATCCAGCGGCTGCGTCCGGGCCCGCCGTCGAACGTGCCTCGGGCCGAGGGGCGGCGCTTGATCAACATCGTCAGGATCTCCAGCCGGACTCGTCGCTGAGTCGGCCTGAGGTCATCGCATGTCACTTATCTCCGCGCCAGTAACGGCGATGATGCCCTCGGAAATCAGCAGCGATGTGTCATGCGCGGCCCGTCATCGGTCACCACGGGTCCTCTTGTCGCGTGCGCTCCCCTCCTTACCGTCTTCATTGGAAAACGCACAAAACAGACGATTGCGAGAGAGAATGGCCGCACCGTCCAGTCCGAACCGGCGACATCGAGCGTAGACACGCGACGGCCTACCACGGTGATCCAGCGATGCGGCAGCCGGTATCCGGGGCGGACCTCGGCTTCGAATACGTCCGGCTGGGGGTTGTCGCCTCCGTCGAGCACCGCGGCGGACCGGTAGCCGGAGAACATCATCCCGCGCAATTAGCCGACGGCGATCTTCTCGTAGAGGTCGTTCGGGTCGCCCCGCGACGACTGGTAGGCCTCGTGCATGCCACGGGAGCGGGCCAGAGCGGCGTCCGCGGCGGCGCGCCGCTCGGGCTTGTAGGTGTCCAGCAGCGAAGTGCGGCCTGGCCGATGAACTCGCGCAGATGGCAACTGTCCTACCGCGCGGAGGCGCCGTAGATGGCCTCGGCGAACAGGTGGAAGGTGTGCGCGGAACACCGCGAATACCCGGCCGGGGCTCGGCCAAAGGTCACCGGCCAGCAGTTCTACGCGCACCGACACTAGCCGCAATCCCGCGGAGGCCTACCCATGGCGTGCGCCCGCCTGTTGCCCGTAGATTGCCGGGCAACAAAGACGCGGTGAGGATGTCGAGACCACGGCATGCCCGCGAAGCGCAACATGCCCCCGAAGCGCAACATATTGCGCCGGGGGGGATCTCTCTTTCGCGCAGCCTGCGGACGGGGCCTACTGGAAGCGCTCTGACCGGGCAGGCTAAAAGCAAGCGCAATGCATCCATGGCCTCAAGACATCGATGGGAGTGGCCCTGTGCCTCGTTCGACCAACGACACGTCAGCGCTACGAAACGATTTGGAGCGGTATGCGGAAATTGCCGGAGTAAATTTCAATTGCAAGATGGTAGATCAGGTTCTCACAGTTTTTGGTGACGTCTACGCGGATCCCAAGTCTTGGGTGGGTGTCAGAACAACGACTGAGCCGACGGGTAAGCGTGATGTCAACTTCCGCTATTTGAATCGTTCAACCGAGCATGATGTGGTTGAGCGCCTCCGCGAAAACGGGATGGTCAACTTCAGGGGGCATCCCGTGGAAGATCTTCACTCCGACATCATCGCGAGGTATTCAGTGCACTGGGGCGCCGACTTCACGGTCAGTCATGGCTGCCAAAAGATCTGGGCACTTCTGCCCGAGAGCGTACCTGTAGAGGACATTCTCGGGCTGCCGCACCTGCCTGAAGCCGCACGAAAACACCATTCACACTTCACTAGGTATTGGATGGACAAAGTGTCCCTCATTGCCCTGGACTTCTGGAATCAATCGGTCAACCTTTACTCGGGTTTGCTTCGTCCGAATCAACTCACCAAGTACGATGTGAAGGAGTTGATCGAAAGCCTCTCCTTTGCCGTACCCTCCGATGAGGAATTGCTTCGGGATACCGAGGCCCTTGCCGCTTACTATACGTTTAGCTGGGATTACCCTGGCGTTTGTCGGCTTTGTTTCCTATAAATGCTCCGTTGGAGCGATTTCCCGCGCACTGGCATCCCTTGGCCGGTGCTTTCGCGAGAGAGGCGCCGTTCCCGGGGGAGAAGAGAGATTTCTTCTTCTACACCACCTACGGGCCCCGAGGTGGCTACTTGAAGATGGAGTCCGATTATGCAGGCGATTTTCGCCCGATTCTCGCCGGTTACTGACCCGACGAGCTCGAATTATGGTCGGCGTGCCTGGTGGTGCCACGGATGTTCCGTACCCTCCAGGCCTGGCCTGAATTACGGCCCGCTGGTGGCTGTCGACTATGGCTGATCAGACCCGCTCGCCTGGGGCGCGAAAGAACAAGTCGCGCCCCAGGGGAACGGAGCCGTGTCCGGGCAGTCGATTTATCTATAATGGGAGACCTCATGGTGCCGCCGGAGACATTAGCCGTGTTGATTGAGCATGGCCGGTTCGCCACGCACGCAACCCACACCCCCGGTGGTGTCTGGGTGTCCACCATCAACTTCCTTCCGCTGTGGGAACCCTTGCGGCTGCTGTGGTATTCACCGCGACGCGCCCGGCATTCCTGCAATATCGCCACCACGCCGGAGGTGGCGGCAAGCATCTTCCGCACCGACCTGCCCAACGAGGTGGGACTCGACGGTGCGCAGTTCACCGGTGCCGTCCGGGCCATCGAGAATGCCGACGAACTGGCCGAACGCGCGAAGCAGTACAACACACGCAACTTCCCCGACGAGCAGGTCCGTGCCCAGTGGCGGCCGCCGCCGACATGGCTGGCCACCAAGAACGATCAACGCCTGGCCGCATCGCAGCAACAGCCGCAAGAATCAGCGGAGGCGGGCCGGTGAGCATCATTCCCACCAGCATGGCAGCACTCCGCAAAGACCACGCCGGCCCCGGTCTAGAGCTCCAGGAGATGCCCGTGCCACGGCCGGTGACCGGCGAGGTGCTAGTGAAGATCTTGCAGACCGGCGTCTGTGGCACTGATCTTCAGATCACCCGTTGGTCGCCGTGGGCTGAGCGCACCATTTTCCCTCCGTTAACCTTGGGGCACGAGTTCGTGGGCGAGATCGTTGCGGCCGGACCGGAGACCGGCGGGTTCGTGCCAGGGCAGCTCATCAGCGCCGAGGGGCACGTCGTGTGCGGGCGATGCCGTCACTGCCGCGCAGCGCATGGTCATCTCTGTGCTGAGACCCGCAGGATCGGTGTGGACCGGGACGGCGTGTTCACCGAATACGCCACGCTGCCCGCCGTCACCGTGTGGCATCACCCGCCCGGGCATCGAACTGGACACCGCGACCCTGTTCGACCCGTTCGGCAACGCCGTCCACGCCGCCACCCAGTTCCCAGTTCGCGACCAGGTCGTGGCGATCACCGGGGCCGGTCCGATCGGGCTGATGGCCATCCCCGTGCTTCAGCACCTGCACGCTCGTGCGGTCGTGGTCGCCGACCCCAGCCAGTTCCGCCGCACCCTCGCCAAAGAACTGGGGGCCACATCCGCCTGTGAGGCAGGGCGCGAACCGCTCGCCGCCGCAGCTAAGAAGCTGGACTGCGCCGACGGATTCGACGTCGGCCTGGAGATGTCCGGGCACTCAGACGCTCTCGGCGCGCTGCTGGCGAATATGACCAACGGGGGCGGGTCGGGGTGCTCGGGCTGCCCGCCCACCCCGTGCACACCGACTGGGCGGAGATCGTGGTCCGGATGCTCACTGTTCAGGGCGTGTCCGGACGGCGGATCTTTCATACCTGGCACCAAGTGGCATCACTGCTCGACGCCGGAGTGAACCCCGCGTCAGTGGTGACTCACCACTTCCCTTACACCGACCATGCGACCGCGTTCGACCTGGCCGGCTCCACCTACGCCGGGAAGGTCATCCTCACCTGGAGCAAACCCGGCTCTTCCTGAACCCCGACCTGGCACAACCGGAAGGTGCTCGCATGACCTACACGGTCGAGATCGCCGAGCACATCGCCGAAGTCGGCGAGGTATGGGACACAGTAGTGCACGACACCGATGCGCCCTTGTTCTACTACCGCCGCTTCCTGGAGGCGTTCGAGCAGAACCCGCTGCACCCACTCCAACGCGTCGCTTACCTGACCGTGCGAGCGCCCAGCGGGAACGCGGTGGCCGTGCTTCCGGCCTACCTCCAACGCGGCACCGACCCGATGCGCGTGCTCGCCACCCATTTTCCCCACAGCCTCGACCAGCCAGTGCTGCTCAGCCACATCTGGCACTCCTACGAATCGACCCTGCCCACGCGCCCGGACCACTACCCCAGCGCCGCTGGTGCCGCGCTGGCCGCGTTCGCCGCCACCTGGCAAGCCGCGGTATGCGGCCTGATCAACGTGGTCCAGACCGACCCTCTGTCCGCAATGCTCACTGCTCAGGGCTATCGGGGGTTCACGATCGAAACCGGCTGGTGCATGCGCGTGGACGGCTTTCACGACCTGGACGACTGGCTGGCCACCCTGCGCCACAATCACCGCCGGACCATGCGCAGCCAAGTACGCCGCGCCATCGAAGCCGGCTTCACCACGCGCTGGATCCCCATCTGCGACGCCGACATAGACGGCTTCATGTGGCTGGCGCGGCGCACCGCCGCCAAACACAACAACGCCGACTACTACAAAGAAGGCATCTTTCCTCGGTTCCTACGCCACCTCAGCGAGCACGTCCACATGCTCGAACTCCGCTCTCCCCACGGCGAACTCGCCGGTTCCGCCCCTATGCTGTCCGACGCCAGCAGGACCCATTTCCCCTTCTGCGGTTTCGACCTCAACGCCTGCCCGGGCTTCAGCCCCTTCTACGTCCTGGTCGCCCACATGGTCCTCGAAACCATCCATCGACAGCGGCAATGGATCTACCTTGGCCGCCGCAACCCCGACTTCAAACGCCGCTACGGATTCACCCCAACACCCCTCCAAGCACACCTACGCCAACTCAACACCCCCTGACACCACCCAGCACTGCCTAGAACAGGCAGTCCGGCCTGCAAAGCCGGCTTGCCGTTTGTTCTCCAGGAGTATCTCTCTAGGTGTGAAAAAGTGATCTTGCTGGGAAGCAAGTGATCAGTAGGTCAACGCCCACTTCTTCGCGGGCGAAACACGTCATGTCCGTGATCGACCGTGTCGCCGGCACCACCTCAACTACCGTAAGTGACCTTTCGGTCACCATGTCAGAGGTGAGCGAGCCCAGACACCATTCACCAACGTCCGATCCGGGAACTGCTCGATGACCAGCTGCTGGACGAACTGCTGGCCCGCTCCCGCGACCAGGCTGGAGGACTGCGCCTGACCGGCGAAGGGTCCATGCTCGGCGACATGGTCGCCACCGACGATAATGGCGGCACCGTCTTCATTGCGTACGGCAGTGGAGCGCGGGGCGACAACGGTCCCGCCACTGGTAGGGCCGGTGCAGGTCACCGCAGATCCTCTCACCCCCACCGGTCGGCGGGACGTCCATCAGGTTCCCGGCCAAACCAATACCGCCTCGTGTGATCACCGATCTGCAAGAAAAGGCCGAACATACCGACGCCCGGGAATCGGTCGGCCAGCGCGGTTACCTGGTCGTCGGCTCCGGCCTCCCGCAACTCGATCAGTAGGGGAGGCGACGCCGCCCGGGTCGTCGAGGGCGATCTTGGTGTCGGGGTCACGGGTCAGCAACGCGGCGACCTGGTCGTCGGCTCCGGCCTTCCGCAACTCGCCCAGCAGGTAGACGACGCCGAACGGGTCGTCGAGGGTGACCTGGGTGGCGACCCGATCGCCCAGCGCGGCGACCTGATCGAGGGCCCCGGCCTCCCGCAACCCGCCCACCAGGTCGGCGACGTCACCCGGGTCGTCGAGGGTGACCTGGGTGGCGGGGTCACGGGCCAGCAGCGCGGCGACCTGATCGAGGGCCCCGGCCTCCCGCAACCCGCCCACCAGGTCGGCGATGTCGATCGGGTTGTCGAGGGCGACATGGGCGGCGGCCCAGGTGGCGGGCCGGTGGTCGGTGGGGTGCAGTTGGTGGAGGTGCTTGATGAGAGAAAGCGCAGCTGACGGATTGCCGTGGCTGGTGGCGTTCTTGTGCAGTTGAGTGGCGTCGCGGTACAGGCCGCGATTCCAGGCGGCGCTACTCAGCCGGTCCAGGTCGCCGGGGTGGGTGTGGGCGGCGGCCGCGCTCCAAAAGCCGATGGGCGGGATGTGGGGTGGCGCGGGTGGTGCGGCCGTACTGGTCGAGGTAGTCGGCCAGCCGGTACACCGGGCCCTGGCAGGGCTCGGCGGCCGTGGTGGTGGTGCGGCGGTCCCGGGTGCGGCCGGGACGGTCGGGGTGGATGCGGGTGAGCGGTCCGCGGGCGCCTTTGCACGGCCGGGCGGTGTAGGCCAGGGCCTGTTCTAGCCAGTCCTCGCCCAGCTGCTCGTACTGGATGCCGGTCAGGTACGCCGGTGCGGCCTGTTCCAGCAGTTCCAAGGGCAGGGCGTTGCGGTGCCCCATCCGGCGGGCGTCCATCACCGCGCAGATGACCGCCTTGGCCGCCGGCGGCGCGGCACCTAACCGTTCCACCAGCACCGGCCCGCCGGCCAGGTACTGGGTGATCTGCCCGTCCTCGGCGTACTCGACCGCCTGGGCCAGCTGCGCGTTGGTTTCGGCGGCCTGCCGCAGGGCGGCCGGGTCGGCTCCGGCGAACGTCTCGGGAAGCCCGATCACCGTGCCGTCCAGCACCTGGCACACCTGCGAGCCGGGGCGGCCGGTCAGCACGGCGTGGTGGTTGGGCCATAGGGTGCCCAGCACCAGCACTGGTGCCCGGCCGGGGTCGGCCAGCAGGCTCCGCAGCTTGGCCGCGACCCGCTCCCCGGCCTCACCGCCCAGGTACTCCTGGGTCTCGTTCAGCCACACCACCGTCCGCGGCCCCACCTGGTCCAAATCCTGCACCGCGGCGTCGGGCCGGGTCGGGTCGAACGGGTGCCACACCCGCCACTGCTCGGGGCGGTCTCGCAACGGGCGCAGGGCTTCCCACAGGGCCCGGGTCTTGCCCGCCGACGATCCGGCCACCAGCACCGCCATCGCGCTGTGCCCGGCGGCTGCCCGGGCCACCACCCGGGCGAGCTGATCGTCATGCGCGCGCCGCACGTACGGCGGCAGTGGCGGCAGCGGCGGTAACCCGCCGGTCTGGTCCAGGGCGATCGGCCGGTGCACCTCCAACGCGAACGGATCGGTGACCTGCGACAGGACCCGGCCCGGCCGGATCCGCTCCAGCCCGGCGCGGGACTGCTCGGCCAGCACCGCGATACGCGTCCCCTCCGCCCGCCGCAGTGCCTCGGCCCGGTAAGCGTCCTTCCACCGCCGGGGATCCACCAGTTCGGCGGCCCTGGCCCGGTCCGCCGGCGACAGCGCGGTCCGGTCGGCCTGGGCACCGACGGCCTGCACCACCCTCAGCAGCTTGTCGAGAACTTGAGGGAACCGGTCACCACGCAGCCATTCCCCGACCGTCGTCGGAGAGACCCCGGCGATCTCGGCCAGGGCCCGGGCTGAGGGCTCCCGCCCCAACCGGTGCTCCCAGAACCCGGCCAGCTCAGCGATCAACGCGGCGAACTCCCGCTCTCCGCCCGCTGAACCCACCACCGTGCCCCCTTTTTCTGGCTCGCCGCAACCGGACCAGGGTGTCCATCCTCCCCGTGGACACTGCGGTGCCCCGGCCTCGCCCTGCCTGGCACCCTAGAGCGCCCACCGGCCGCTTTCTCTGGATGTGTCCGATCTGCGACCGGACTCCTGCCGGACGGCCCCCTGGACGGCCAGCGTCGACCTCACCCACCGGCCCCTTCACCACGGGCCACTCACCACGACGTCGACGGGAGCCACTCAGATGAGCCCGCAACAGACCCTGGCCCTGCTGCTCGCGCTGTCCACCGCACTAAACATCGCGATCACCGCCGGCCTGCTCGCCCGCAGCGCCGACGCCAGCACCCCCCACGCGATCCTCACCGGCGCGGGCGCGGCAGCCACACTCCTCGGCCTGTACTTCGCCGCCGTCGCCGCCTACCACTGACGGTGGAGCCGATCTTGCCGGACTTCAGGCATCACTCAAAGGACTCGTCCTCGTACCGCAGGTATACCGGGTTGGCGACGACCATGCGCATGGTGCGACGATCTCCGGCCGAGGGTTGACCGACCGGCTCCTGGGCAGCGCGTTCCCGTACGGAGCCGGGCGTTCGTCACGCGCTCAAGGTCGGAGGATCTAGTACCGGCGGGCCTGCCGCGGACATAGTGAACCTCGACGAGTTCGACGCGGTCGAGCTCGCCCGGGGCGAGGTACCACCTGAACGCGGTGTGCAGCCCCTGCAGGCTCACGCGGGCGTTCCATTGGGAATGGGAACTGGCCACGTGGTCGGACACTCGCGCAAACCAGTGCCCGTCGTAGAAGATCGCGGCACGGTCGCTCGCATGAGGTTCCTGTCCAGATGTCGCGGTCATTGGGGTCCTCCGCACACCTGGCAGACCCACCGGTCCTGAGCGTTGGCGAGGCGGACGCCGTCCAGTCGCCACAGCGGTCTGGCCGCGCGCGTCACCGGCGTCAGCCACCGCAGGAGGCCGTGCGGGGTGTCGTGCCGGGGGCGGGGCCATCCTGCCGGGCACAGCCCTAGACGGCGCCGCAATGGAAACCACCGTCAAGCGCCACGGGCGCTGTGGTTCCCGGCCTGCCACGCGCCACCTGGATGGCGTCCAGGGGCAGACGGTACTTATTCGGGGCGCGCGTATTCTCCGGCGTCGGGCGACGATCAACTCTCGGGTTTGCTGCCCGGAGCTACTTCAAGCCGGTCAGCGTGAGGGTCTCGTCAGCAAGGAGGCCGGTGATCCGGGTGGTTGCGTCGTGCAGCAGCGTGTCAGGAACGATCGGAGCGGCGGCGATCGCGGAGAACAGGGCGGGCAACCCCGGGAGCGGATAGGGGTCGTCGTCTGTGCCCGCAAATGCCCTTTGACCCAGCGGGTGACGTCTGACCGATGTGCGAGTGCGCCTCCAGGCGTTCTGGACCTCTTCCGGCGACGGGACCCCGAACCCGTGGCCCACCGGTGCGGCGTGCCGCAAGCCAACGAGCGCGCCGTCGGTGAAGTCGGCGGCGAGTTTGCACCGGTCGATGAGGTCGGCACGGACGGGGTCGTCCAGGCGCGTCATGACCGTGCAGGGGGTGCGGCAGCGGGCCGCGCAGTCGCCGAGGGCCGCCGCGACCTGGCTGTGCTGGCGGTCCAGGTAGGCGCGCCAGCCCGGCCCTGGCTCGCGGGACACGCGGAGCGCGCGCTCGCAGGCGGCCCGCTCCGGACGAGTGTGGTCGCACACCCGCGGCGCCTCCGGTTCGATCGGCACGCCGAAGCGACTGCGCTCGCCCGCCACGGACGCGGCGATCAGGGCCGGGTCCCCGGCGTGACCGAGCACCGGCTCCCACGCCAGGAAGGGAAGATGCCTGGCGGCGACGTGCGCTGCGGCCAGCAGCGCGCTCATTTCACGCCGGTGCCAGCGGATCGCGATGACCTCCAGTAGGAGGGAGTAGGTGGGGCGCAGGCTGGCGAGCGCCCCGCGCGGGCGTTCCCGCGGCGTCTGCGGCATCCGGCTGGCGCTGGCCCGGCCGAGCAGGTCCGGCGGAACCTCGCCGGCGTCCTCGGGCACGCCGAAGTCCTCGGCGTCGAGGTCAAGGACGCGCTGCCCGAACGCGCACAACGACTCCACCGACGCAGCACGCCCGTCCGAGGCGAGCGTCTCCACCGATATCAGGTTCACCACGTCCCCGAAGGCGTACCGGCGAGTGAGCTCGGTCAACAGGTTTGCAGCACGTTCGCCCAACTGGTCGGGAGCCTTCGCTTCCATTTGCTCCAAGCGCGCCTCAAGGTGCTGGTACTGGACTTCGGCCTGGGCTGCGCGCTCGCGGGCTAGAGACAGCTCGTCGCGTAGTGCTGCGATCTCCAACTGCAGGTGCGCGATCTGTTCGCCGAGGCGCCGGTACTCGGCGTGCATGCGAGAACGGTCGTCGTTCCAGGCCGCCCGTATGCGCTCCTGCTCGGCATGGAGGACCTCGACCTGGCGAGATCGTTCGGTGAGCTGCTGTTCAAGATCGTTGGCGTAGCGTTCGGCCTCCTTCCACCGGGTGATCGTGACCTGCAGTTCGTCTTCGATCAGATGCAGCCGGTACCCGTGAGGATGCGCCGTTTCCAACGCGCGCCGGTGAAGGTCGATCAGGTGCTCGCGCACCTGCGGGGTCACCGCCTTGTCCACCGTCGTCAGATAAGCCAAAAGCTGATCAAGGAGCCACCGTTGCCGCGGTACTCGCTTACCGTTCAGATATCGAGAGACCGTTCCTTTGTCGGTGATCGGATGAAGCCGCGCGAACTGGTTGATCGACAACCCGGTCGCGTCGAACAAGCGCCGCAGCTCAATCACCCATGTCCGAATCTCACGGTTGAGTTTTGGGTTCAACGGGGCCCAGCGATCCTGTGGCGCGGGAACGATATCCGTCACCCTGAACATCATCGGCGGTTTCCCCGGTGGCCGCCACCTGATCGCAACCGCCGAAGGTGTTGCCAACCCGTGCAACACCCCCGTTGCGGCGTGGTTCAACCACCCTGCGCTCTGGCTGGCTAAGAGGCAACAGCTCACGCCCTGGGAGCCCTCGCCGAAGGCTGGCTCATGATCCCCTGTGGAGACGGAATGTCTTGTCCGCAGCACCGACCCCTGCTCACTACCCGGGCCGCAGTCATCTTCCTCACCGCGTTCGTCGTGGGATGCGGTGCAGCAGCACTCACCTTCTGGGCCACCGGATCGGTTCCCGAAGCCCTGCTCGTCGCCGGAGGCGCCCTTGGCGGCGCGATCGGGTTGCTCAACCAGATCATCAAAGCTGAGACCGATGGCCCCTCGGGCAACCACGTCTCCTAACAGATGTTCGTTTCACGTTTCCGCAACCGCCAAGGCGAAAGGGCCGAGCGCGTCTGATGTAACTTTGCTCGGTTACCGGGGCAGAACACCTGTTCGAAGTGCGCGGTATTCCGGCTGGTGCGCGAGCGACGCGAGGGGTGCGCGGCTCGGCTCTCTGAACCTGCGGTGACGGGCCCGCGGGCGTATCGGGGCGGTGGCGTGCGGGGGCCGCAGCGCCCAGATGGTTCGCGACCGTAACCCCTGACCGGCCTTCTCGCCTCCTGCACGGGGCGGACCCGGGGAACTCCGCAAACGCTTCGGCGGGGTGGCGCGACGTTGGTGCGTGAGGGCATGGAGAAAATTGCGTGGGGCGCTGCCCGAGATCCTTGCGGCGATAGCGTCGAACGCGACGTTCGTCATATCTTGGCAGGTGGGGCTCATGGCGCTGGGCGCCCTGGTCAGCTTCGGTGGATGGCGGCTGAGTGTCCAGCGGCAACGGCAGGCGGCGCTGCGGGAGGTGCTGTCGCGCGCCTCGGCTGAGGCCGTGGTGGTGTACGAGGACGGCCCCGACGGCCAGCGCGTGCGGGTCTGGGCGAGTGATCAGCCCAGAGCAGAAGACCGACGTCGCTGCGCTGTTTCGTGCGGAGGCGGAGGGCCTATTCGCCTTCGCGTGGGCTGCGCTGACCCAGGGCGATGACGAGGCGGCCAGGGACCTGGTCCAGCAGACGTTTCAGGCAGCGGTCCTGGCCTGGGCTGAGCTAGAGGTGCGGGACGCCGAAGGACAACGCAGATGGCTGTTTCGGGTGCTCAAGAACAAGGCGATCGACGAGTGGCGCAAACAACGGCGGGTCTGCTCGGTGGATGAGGTCGAGGCCGACGATCTCATCGATCACGGCACCCTGGACGTCGGCCGTCAGGTGCTGTGTGCGGCGGCGTTACAAGAGTGCTGGAACGTCATCGCCAAGATGCCGCCAGATCGTGCCCGTGTCGCGCACCTGCGCTGGGGTGAAGACTGGAGCACTGGCGAGATCGCCGAACGGCTGGGCATCGCCGCGAGCACGGTCCGCGGTCACATAATGAAGGCGCGCAGCGAGTTGCTGTTGAGGGTGGGGCCACAAGTCCCGTTCATCGATGATCCTGGAGAACAGAGATGGGGAAGGGGGACGGCATCATGAGCATCTTTGAACCCCGCATTGAGTTTGAACCCCGGATTGAGCTTGCCGCCCCGCCAATGCAGACGATCTTCCGGCTGCTGCTTGCCGTGGACATCGAGGGGTACAGCGCCAGGACGCCACCGATGCAGTTCCAGGCGCAACGGGATCTGCGGCACGCGATGGAGATCGCGGCCAGGGACGCCGGGCTCGACGGGGACAGGTGGCTGCGCCAGGCCAGCGGTGACGGCGAACTGATAGTGCTGCCGGACGACGTCGACATTGTCGCCGTCGTCGGCCAATTGGCTCCCGCCCTCGAACGAGCCCTCGCGGCGATGCGCCGCAAGGGCGCTGGCGAGGTCCCCCTGCTGCGTGTGCGGCTCGCGGTCCACTACGGCGCGCTGATCATGGAGCCGCGGACCGCCTTCGGCCCGGCCGGGGACGCGCCCGTGGTGGCGACACGGCTGCTCGACGCCCGTCCCCTGCGCAGGTACCTAGCCCTCCACCGGGAGCGGCACGTCGCGCTGGTTGTGTCCGAGCCGATCTTCCGCGAGGTGGTCTGCAGCGGGTTCTGCGCGCTCCCTCCGTCGTACTTCCGATCCATCCGCATGACGATCAAGGGAGCCGTCTATCAAGGCCACATCTATGACCCCGGCAGGGTCAGCGACCTGCTGACGGCCCGGGCGCCCACGGACCCGGCGAACGGCGGCGGGCCCTCCGATGACCCAGGCGCGGATCTGTACCAGCGGGCCCTGGAGCAGGCACAGCGCTATCCCCCCGGCTACGACGTCGAAGCCGAACTCGGACGGTTGACCGACTGGATGAGCCGACGCAAAAGGCCCTGACCTTCGGCCGCCCCGGCGTGCGAGCAGGAGGAGAGCCACAGCGGGCCTTCTACGGCAACCAGTTCGGCAACACCTTCCCGTTGTTCGAGCACTACGGCGTGCCGTTGTGGGTGCCGGAGATCGGCGGACCGATCGACCCGGCCGTCGAAGCCCACGACATGATCATGTCGACGTTCGGATCCATCAGTAAAGGCGAGCGATCCCGGATCAAAACCCGGGTGCGGGCGACCATGGCGGCGCTGGCACAGACCTCCAACCGGCACATCGGCGGGCGCCCACCTACGGATACCGGCTGGCTGACGCGGGGCCGCACCCCAATCTGAGCAAGGCGGCTGACGGCAAGCGGCTGCACGTGCTGGAGATCGACCCCTACGCCGCCGAGGTGGTCCAGCGGATCTTCGCCGAGTTCCTGGCGGGCAAGGGCTTCTTCGCCATCGCCGAAGGACTCACCGCCGAAGGAATTCTGTCGCCGTCGGCCTACGATCGGGCGCGTAACCGGCACCGATGCGGCCTGGCCTGGTCCAAGAGCGCTGTCCGCGTTATCGTGAACAACCCTCGCTACACCGGCCGTCAGGTGTGGAACAAGCAGCGCAAACGTGAAGTCCTCATCGACGTCCACGACGTCACCCTCGGCCACGAGACCAAGCTGACCTGGAACACCCCGGACCAGTGGGTGTGGTCCAACGACATCGTCAATCCACCGATCATTGACGAGGAGACCTTCAAGGCCGCCCAGGAGTTGCTGGCCGCCCGAGGACACGGACCAGCCCGGCACAAGCCACACCGTGCCCGTCATCTGTACGTGCTGCGGGGCATCCTGCATTGCGGCATCTGCCACCGCAAAATGGAAGGCTCCTGGAACAACGGCGCGCCCTACTATCGCTGCCGTTTCCCCGAGGAGTACGCCCTGGCCAACAAGATCACGCATCCACGCAACGTCTATCTTCGCGAAAGCGTCCTGCTGCCCCGTCTGGACCGGTGGCTGGGCCGCTACTTCGCTCCCCACCGCCGCGCCGACACCATCGCGGCGATCGCAGCCGCGCAAGGCGGTGGCGTCAGCGAAGACCCCGGCACGGCGCTCGCGCGGCAGACCATCGACGAGTGCGATCGCAAACTCGCCCGCTACCGCGCCGCCCTGGACGCCCTGGATGAGGGCACCGACCCGGCGATGATCGCCGGATGGATCACCCAGGTCCAGCAGCAGCGCACGGCCGCCCAAGCGCAACTGCGCCCTACCCAGAGCCAGGAACACCTCACCGAAGCCGACATCGCCGCCCTCATTGAGGAGATCGCCGACTACACCCAGGCACTGGCCACCGCCGATCCCACAAACAAGGCCGACCTGTACGGCAAGCTCGGCCTGCAGCTCACCTACCACCCCGAACAGCAAAAAGTGCGGGCCGAGGCACATCTCGATCCCGCACCATATGGGGAAATGGTTCGTGTCCGAGGAGAGACTTGTACTCCCATGGACGCGGGTTCTGTGTCGGCTCAGGTTTGGATCGTCGAACGCGATCTTCGAGTTGGAGCTTCGTATGTGCTGGCTGCATGACAGGTCGAGGGTGTTGGTATGAGCGACTTTGATGAATGGACTCCGGCAGACAGCGCGGCGATCTTGATCAATACCTATTTTGCGATCGACATCGATCCGATGCTGGCGATCCCGCATGGCAAGCCGGTTTCTGAGGAGCACTGGATTGTTGCTAACGCCCAGATGATTCGAGGCTGGGGCCCGGAGATTTACCTGCAGAACCTGCTTGCTGTGCTCAAGGGGAACTATCCACGCGGTGAGTACGGAGAACCGTTCGAGCCGCCGGGACGCACAGCCGGATAGCGAATCTGACGTCCAGAGATTGATGGCATCTGTGCTTACGGGCACCCATGGGGTCGTTGGCAGGGGGCAAGCCCGTCATCAAGCAAGCGCCGTGATCAAGATGCGCCTATGAGCTTCCTATGAGACCTTTTCTTGCCACTGCGGCGGGATCCTCGGGAGGTGATGGATCCGCTGCCGCGGGCTGCCGCTAGACAATAATGCAGGTAGGGAAGTTGCTATGAGATTTCTATGATGTCGCGGTCAACAATCTGACCTGACGCAACGTCTACCTGACGTCAGGAAGGACTCCGACCTCATGCACGACACCGCAGGTGTATCAACCGGCGGTTCACGGCACAGCGCATGGGCCGCGGTAGGCATCGCGCAGGACCCCAGGCGGCTGGCCGATCGGTCGTCACGACCGGTGGCGCGCAGGCTGCCGCTTGGTCGCCCTGGTCCCTTGGCGCTGAATGCCGCGTGCGCGGCACCACGTTTGCCGCGGCGGCAGCAGCGGCAACGAAATTGCCGCTGTGTCGTCGGGCCGTTGCCGGATACCGGCAAAATAGTTGCCACTACGGGGATTTGCTTGTCAGACTCGCGGACGTCCGTGGGATCCTTTACGCTGTCGTTCTGAAGACGACGATGATGCCGAGTGCTGCAGCTGTTTCTGTCTTCTTGTTGGGTGGCTCGGCGTGAGCGGGTTGCACCTGTACACCCCGGCGGAGGCGGCGCGGGTTTTGCAGGTACGCGAGTCGTGGTTGCGGAAGAAGGCTGCGGCCCGGGTGATCCCGTGCACGTTCGTGGGACGGCACCTGCGTTTCAGTGAAGGCGACCTCGAAGAAATCATCCGCTCCGGCTCCCCGCAGCCAGTGACGGGGAGGCGTCGTCCTCCGGCACGCCGCGGCAGGGGCCTGTAGGCCAAGCCTGCAACCTGATTTTCGTGCGTACTGGGAGTCCGGAACAGCAATCTGCTCGCAGAATCATTTATGGATGAGGTGAGGTAGTGGCGTACGCGCAACGACACGGCAAGGGGTGGAGGAGCCGGTACAAGAAACCGGACGGCACCTGGGGATCCCAGTCGGGGTTCGAAACCAAGACCGCAGCGCTGGAGTGGGGGCAGGAATAGGAAGCGCTGATCCGGCGCCACCTGTGGATCGACCCCGCCGAGGCCGAGAGGCCGTTCGGGGCCTTCGCCGAGGCCTGGCTGCGCAATCACCGGCTGGCCATCACTACCCAGGCCAAGTACCGATCTCACCTGGACACCCATCTGCTGCCGCAGTGGGAGGACTGGCCATTGGTGGTGATCTTCAACCACCACCTGGAGATCCAGAGCTGGGTCAACGAACTCCATGACGAGCTGGCCGAGTCCACGGTGGCCTCGGTGTTCGCCTCGTTCTCCACGATCATGAACGTGGCGGTACGGGCACGCAAGATCCCGGCCAGCCCGTGCCAGGGCATCCGCGTCACCACCGGGCAGGGCGGGCCCGGGCATCAGGTCGCCACCCCGGTCCAGGTCCTGCGGGCGGCACTGCGGCTCTACGACAGCTTCGGTTACCGCGGGTTCGTGCTGGCGCTGCTGGACGGCTACACCGGCGCCCGCTGGTCGGAACTGGTCGGGCAGCAGCCGCACGAGTACGACGAGATCAACAAGGCCATCCGGATCGCCGAACCCCTCGCCGAGGCCCGCGGACGGCTGGTCAAGGCCGAGCGCCCCAAGACCCCGACCAGCAAACGCTGGGTGCAGCTACCGTCGTTCCTGGCCGACCTTTACGAGCCCCTGCTCGAGCAGGCCGAGCACCCCCAAGTGTTCGTGGGGGACAAGGGCGGCCGACTACGCCGCAGCCACTTCGCCCGCCGGTTTTGGCGGCCCGCCTGGAACGGTGACCCCGACCACCCCGACCCGAACCAGCGCTGTGCACCGGTGCTGCGGGGTTTCACCTTTCACGAGGGTCGGCACACCCAGCGGACCTGGCTGGCCGAAGACGGCGTCCCGGATGTGGCCCGCGCCGCCCGGCTCGGGCACAAGCTGCCTGGGATGGCCGATGTCTACGAGCATGTGACCCCAGTGATGAAGGAGCAGGTCCTCCGGGTCCTGCAAAAGCGCTGGGAGACCTCGCTGCTAGCTATGCGGGCCGATGAGCGGGACCGGCTCATCGCTGCCGCACCCCAGATGGGGAAGGCGCTCGCTAGACTGCAGACGAGGAAGCAGGCCGGAGCGGCGGCAGTGGGCGAGAACAAGATCATCGCCCAGATATCGCCCAGCCAGGCCTGAGGCATCCCTCGTCAACAACACGAGCATGGCCGCTGACCTGCGCAGGAGTGTGGTGGGCGATACTGGGATTGAACCAGTGGCCTCTACCGTGTCAAGGTAGCGCTCTCCCACTGAGCTAATCGCCCTTGCGAGGTGGAGACGGGATTTGAACCCGTGTAGACGGCTTTGCAGGCCGTTGCCTCGCCTCTCGGCCACTCCACCAGAAGGAGACCTTCTGGGTTGTAGCCGGAAAGGCCCCTCAGAGCGGAAGACGGGATTTGAACCCGCGACCCTCACCTTGGCAAGGTGATGCTCTACCCCTGAGCCACTTCCGCTTGCGCCTCTCGGCGACGGGGAAACCTTAGCGCGTCCTCCGCGGTTCCCCAAACCGGTTTCGCGGCGGGACGCTTCGGCCGGGGGCGAAGTGTAGGTCGCTTAGGGTCGGGGGCATGGGCTCGGAGCATGTCCTGAGTGTGGACTTCGCGCCGGTCGCGGCGTTGCTGGCGGACCGGGCGCGGGCGGCGATGCTGACGGCGCTGCTGGACGGGCGGCCGCTGGCGGCCGGGGAGCTGGCGCGGGCGGCGGGGGTCGGTGCGCCGACGGCGAGCGCGCATCTGGCGCGGCTGCTGGACGGCGGGTTCGTCACGGTGGTCAAGCAGGGGCGGCACCGGTACTACCGGCTGCGGGGGAGCGAGGTCGCGCAGGTGATCGAGGCGCTGTCGCGGATCAGCCCTCCGGTGGAGGCGCGGAGCCTGCGGCAGTCGAGGGACGCGCGGCGGCTGCACGCGGCGCGGACGTGTTACGACCATCTGGCCGGGGAGGCGGGGGTCGCGCTGTTCGCGGCGCTGGTGGACGGCGGCCTCATCGAGGCCGATGGCGGCGACGCCTTCGAGGTGACGGCGAAGGGTGAGGAGCGGTTCGGTGCGCTGGGCCTGGACGTGGCCGCGCTGCGGAGGGCGCGGCGCAGGTTCGCGTGGCAGTGCCTGGACTGGACGGAGCGCCGCCCGCATCTGAACGGGGCGCTGGGCGCGGCGCTGACGGCGCGGATGATCGAGCTGGGCTGGTTCGAGCGGGGGACGACGCGCCGGGCGCTGGTCGTGACGGAGGCCGGGCTGGAGGGGCTCGCCGACTCGTTCGGGTGCGTGCTGCCGTGAGTTTCGCGTACGCGGGCGGTCTGCTGGCGACGGGTCTCGTCGATGTGACGGACGACCTGGCAGCGCTGGATTCGCAGGGCTGGTGGGCCGTGGTGGTCACCTTTGAGGGGAAGGCCACGTGCGCGCGGTTCGAGCATGTGAGGCCGGCGGAGCATCCGGGGGGTGTGTGGGCGCGTCCGGGGGAGTGGAGCAGTTCGCTGGACCAGGCCGCGTACATGGCGGGCGTCGAGAGGATCCGGAGCGCGATCGCCGATGGCGTCGTCTACCAGGCCAATCTGTGCCGGGTGATGTCGGCGGAGCTGCCCGCGGAGTGGAGCATCGAGGGGTTGGGGGCACGGCTCGCCAGGGGGAATCCGGCGCCGTACGCGATGACGGTGAAGGCGCCGGGGCTGGAGGTCGCGTGCGCGTCGCCCGAGCTGTACCTGTCCCGGGACGGGGACGTGGTCGAGTCCCGTCCGATCAAGGGGACGGCGAGGACCGCGGACGGCATGACGGCCAAGGACGACGCCGAGAACATCATGATCGTCGACCTGGTCAGGAACGATCTGGGACGCGTCGCCGAGGTCGGCTCGGTGGAGGTGCCTGGCCTGTGCGACCTGGAGGAGCATCCGGGGCTCGTCCATCTGGTGTCGACCGTCCGGGCGCGGCTGGCCGGGGGAGGGTGGCCGGAGCTGATCGCCGCGACGTTTCCTCCCGGTTCGGTGACCGGCGCCCCGAAGGCGAGCGCGCTCGACCTGCTCGGGGTACTCGAACCGGTCCCGCGGGGCCCGTACTGTGGGGCCATCGGCTGGGTGGACGCGGACGCCAGGCGCGGCGCCCTCGCGGTGGGGATCCGGAGCTTCTGGGCGGCGGGCGGCCTGCTCCGGTTCGGCACCGGCGCGGGCATCACCTGGGGGTCCGATCCGCTTCGCGAATGGCGCGAGACCGAGCTGAAGGCGGCTCGGCTTTTGGAGGTGGCTTCCGGTGACGGCGCAGGTCCCGATCTGGCTGAACGGCGAACTCGTCGACCCTGAGCACGCGGTGGTGTCGGTCTTCGATCACGGCATGCTCGTCGGCGACGGGGTCTTCGAGACGGTGAAGGCGGCGGGCGGGGAGCCGTTCGCGCTGACCCGGCACCTGCGGCGGCTGGCCGTGTCCGCGGCCGGGCTCGGCCTGCCCGAGCCCGACCACGACGCCCTCGCCCAGGGGACGCTCGAAGTGCTCGCGGCGGCGCCGAAGTGGCCGCTGGCCCGTGTCCGCATCACCTACACCAGCGGTCCGGGCCCGCTCGGGTCGGCGCGCGGCGACGCGGGGCCGACGCTGTCGATCATCGCGGGGCCGCAGGACCCGTTCCCCGCGACGGCGGACGTGACCGTCGTGCCGTGGCCGCGCAACGAGCGCGGCGCGCTGTCCGGCCTCAAGACCACGTCCTACGCGGAGAACGCGCTGGCCCTCGCGTACGCCAGGGAGCGCGGCGGCGGCGAGGCGATCTTCGGGAACACGGCGGGGAACCTGTGCGAGGGGACGGGCACCAACGTGTTCGTCGTCATCGGCGGCCGGCTCGTCACGCCGCCGCTGTCGTCCGGCTGCCTGGCGGGGGTGACGCGCGCGCTGGCGCTGGAGTGGTGCGGCGGCGAGGAGGAGGACGTCGCGCTGGACGACCTGTACCGCGCCGACGAGGCGTTCCTGACGTCCACGACGCGGGACGTCCAGCCGGTCCGGGCGGTGGACGGGACGGTCCTGCCGTCCGCGCCGGGCCCGATCACCGCGAAGGCCATGGCCGCGTTCGCCGCCCGGTCCGCGGAGCTCATGGATCCCTGACCAAGTCGCGATCGCCCACGCCTTTACGCGATCGGCTTATTCGTTCACGGTATGTGGTGACGCTTGCAGGAGGTCACCCATGGTCTACGGCGGCAGGGACTTATCCACGACGCGGATCGGCGCGGCGGCCGCGCTCGCGATGGCGGGCACGGTTCTCGCCGGGTGCGGCGGCGGCGGATCCTCGACCGATCCGAACCGGGGCAAGGACGCCAGGAGCTACTCCCTGACGATCACCCGCAACGCCATCGAGGGCGGCAAGAACACCGAGGAGGCGGAGTGGATCACCAGGACGGTGATCCCGGGGTTCGTCGCTGCGCAGAAGGCGAAGGGCGTCACCGCGAAGGTGACGTTCCGCGGCCAGGGCGTGGACGACGAGTCGTACAAGACGAAGCTGGCGCTCGACCTGAAGTCCGGGTCGGGCGCCGACATCATGGACGTCGACGGCATCTGGGTCGGCGAGTTCGCGCAGGCCGGCTACCTGCGGCCGCTGGCGGAGGCGGTGGGCCCGCCGGCGGACGCCTGGGACGGCTGGCCGACAATCCCTGGAACGGTCCAGAAGCTGGCCATGTTCGAGGGGAAGCGCTACGGCGTCCCGCCCGCCACCGACGGGCGCGTCCTGTTCTACAACAAGAGGCTGTTCGCGCGGGCCGGGCTCCCTGACGGCTGGCAGCCGAAGAGCTGGCAGGACATCCTCACGGCGGGCCGGGCCCTGAAGAGGCTCCCCGGCGTCACCCCGATCCAGCTCAACGCGGGCACCGCGATGGGCGAGGCGACCAGCATGCAGGGCGCCCTGCCCCTGCTGGCCGGCGCGGGCGCCGAGATCCACGCGGACGGCAAGTGGACGGCCGCCGGCCCGGCGGTCAAGCAGGTCCTCGGCCTGTACGCGCAGATCTACGGCCCCGAGGGGCTCGGCGACCCGAAGCTCCAGCAGGAGGCGAAGGGACGCGACAAGTCGTTCGAGGAGTTCGCGGACGGCGAGATCGGCATCCTCGCCGAGGGCGACTACTTCTGGCGCGACGTCATCAACCCGAAGTCCGGCGTCGCGAAGATGAGGACCCGCGACCAGGACGTCGGCTACGCGCTGATCCCCGCGGTCTCCCCGGGCAGGGGCGTCGGGGGGCGGTCGTTCGTGAGCATGTCGGGCGGCGCGGTCACCGTCCTGAACCCGGGCACGAAGTACCCGCAGCAGGCGTTCGAGCTGCTGGCCTTCATGAACTCCGCGGAGATGACCAAGGCGCGGACGGCGGGCACGCCCGAGCTCACGTCCCGCACGGACGTGAACAAGGAGATCCTCGCGGGCGACCCGTTCCTGACGTTCGTGTCGGAGAAGGTCCTGCCGGTGACGTCGTACCGTCCGGGCCTGGCCGTCTATCCGCAGGTGTCGACGGCGCTGCAGGAGGCCACGGCAAGCGTCGTGTCGGGCAAGAGCCCCGACCAGGCCGCCGCCGAGTACTCCAAGAAGCTGGAAGGGATCGTCGGTGGCGCCGCCAACGTCACCCCGCGCTGATCTTGGAGTCGCGGCGTCGCGGGACGCCGGGGACGACGCGGCCGGGCTGGGACGGGCCCGGGCCGCGGCCTTCGTCGCGCCCGCGCTGGTCCTCATCGCGGTGTTCCTCGTGTTCCCCGCGCTCTGGACGCTCTACCTCGGCACGACCGACTACCGGCTCACCGGCGTCGCGGCGAGCGACCCGAGGTTCGTCGGCGCGGACAACTACGGCGACGTCCTCGCCGACGGTGACTTCCACCGGTCGCTGTGGCTGACGCTCCAGTTCGTCGTCGGGTCGGCGGTGCTGGGGCAGACCGTCCTGGGGTTCGCGATCGCGTGGGTGATGCGCGACCGCCGGGGCCCGCTGCGCCGCCTGGTGGAGGGCCTGGTGCTGCTCGCGTGGATCCTGCCGGGCTCGGTCATCGCGTTCCTGTGGATCGCGCTGCTCGACCGCGACGGCGGCACCCTCAACGCGCTGCTCGGCACGCCGGGCACGGCCTGGCTGCTCGACCACCCGATGGCCTGCGTCGTCGTGTTCAACGTCTGGCGCGGCACCGCGTTCTCGATGATGCTGTACGGCGCGGCGATCGGGAACGTCCCGCCGTCCCAGCTGGAGACGGCGCGGCTCGCGGGCGCGTCCACGTGGCAGACGCTGCGGGACGCGGTGCTGCCGCGCATCCGCGGGCACGTCCTGACGAGCCTGCTGCTGGTCAGCCTGTGGACGTTCAACGACTTCACCCCGTTCCTGATCACGGCCGGCGGCCCGGACGGACGGTCGGAGATCATGTCGGTCTACGTGTACCGGACGGCGCTCGGCGACGGGCGGCTCGGCTTCGGCGCCGCCATCTCGCTGATCATGATCCTGATCAACCTGGTGATCGCGCTGCTGTACCTGCGGGCGCTGCGCGACCGTTCCCGGAGGAGCGTGGCGGCGTGAACGAGACCGTCCGGGAGGCGCTGCGGAGGATCGGGCTGGCCACGTTCGTCTCGGCCGTCCTCGGGTTCTTCTCGCTGCCGCTGCTCTGGCTGGCGTTCGCGCCGTTCGACGCCGATCCCGGCGTCTCGGCGTCGCTGCCCGAGTTCACCCTGCACAACTTCCGGGTCCTGATGGACAACCCGTACGCGCTCGCCTCGCTGCGCAACTCGGTGCTGCTCGCCGCCGGGACGGCCGCGGTCGTCGTCACGGCGGCGGCCCTGGCGGCGTACGCGCTGAGCCGCGTCCGCGTGCCCGGACGGGACGCGCTCCTGTACGTCCTGCTGCTCCTGTCGTCGATCATCACCGGGACGGCGGCGATGGTGCCGATCTTCCTGCTGGCCTTCAACCTGCACCTGATCGACTCGCGGCTCGGCGTGATCCTGGTGCTGACCGGCGGGCTGCTCCCGGCGGCGATCTTCCTGCTGAAGGACTTCACCGACGCGACGCCCACGTCGTACGAGGAGGCCGCGCGGGTGTTCGGGGCGTCGCCGCTGCAGGTGCTGCGGCACGTGGTCGTCCCGCTGATCAGGCCGGGGCTCGCCACCGTCACGGTGTGGACGGTCGCGCAGGTCTGGGGCGACTTCCTGATGCCGTTCCTGCTGCTCCGCGACCCGGACAAGGCCCCCGCCTCGGTGATCATGTACACGTTCTACACCGAGGGCGGCCAGCCGGACCTGCCGCTGATCTCCACGTTCTCGCTGCTCTACTCGCTGCCGGTCGTGCTCATGTACCTGTTCGTGAGCCGCCGCTACGGGTTCCGCTTCCACGGAGGGATCAAGCGCTGATGGCCGACATCGCGATCCGGGGGCTGACGAAGGTGTATCCGGGCGGCGTCCGGGCCCTGGACGCGCTCGACCTCGACGTGGCGGAGGGCGAGTTCTTCGCGCTGCTCGGCCCGTCCGGGTGCGGGAAGACGACGCTGCTCCGCACGATCGCCGGGCTGGAGAGGGCGACGGACGGGACGATCCGCCTCGACGGGACCGACGTGACGAGGTTCCCGCCGGGCCGCCGCGACGTCGGCATGGTCTTCCAGGACTACGCGCTCTTCCCGCACATGACCGTCCTGGACAACATCGCCTACCCGCTGCGCGTCAAGAAGGCCGGCCGGGCGGACCGCCGCCGCCGCGCCAAGGACGCCGCCGACCTCCTCGGCCTGGTGGGCCTGGACGGGCGCCGTCCCGCCGAGCTGTCCGGCGGGCAGCAGCAGCGGGTCGCGCTGGCCCGCGCGCTGGTCGCCGAGCCGCGGATCTTCCTGCTCGACGAGCCGCTGTCCAACCTGGACGCGCGGCTCCGCCTGGAGGCTCGCACGCAGCTCAAACGGCTCCAGCTGCACCTCGGGATCACCACGGTGTTCGTCACCCACGACCAGGCGGAGGCGCTCGCGCTCGCCGACCGGATCGCGGTCATGGAGGCCGGGCGGATCCGGCAGCTCGGCACGCCGGTCGAGGTGTTCCGGCGGCCCGCGAACCTGTTCGTGGCCGCGTTCATCGGCTCCACGCCGATGAACCTGCTCGACGGGACCGTCCGGGGCGCGTCCGTCGCCGTCGCCGGGGCGGAGCTGCCCGTCCCGGCCGACGCGCGCGACGGAATCCCCGACGGAGCCGACGTCGTTTGCGGTGTACGACCCGAATACTTGGACTACAGCGGGGACCCGGTGGACAGCGCGTTCGTTGGAACGGTGTCCGTCATCGAGCACCTGGGCGGATCCTCGCTCGTGACCCTGGACGGGGAGGATGGACCGGTGCGCGTCGTCGTGGCGGAGGGCCGGGAGCCCGAGCCGGGCGCCGAGGGCTGGGCGGTACCGCGGCCCGGCCGCGTCCTGCTCTACCGGGACGGCGAACTGGTGACGGCATCGGAGCCCGCCATGGCTCCATCGAGCAAGGACGGAGGACACGGATGACGGTGCATCGAGGGCGCTGGAGCCTGGAGGACCGCCTAGAGCGAGGGCTCCGCGAACTGCCCTTCGACGTGCCGCCCGGCACGGCGTCGATCACGGTCGAGCTGTCCTACGAGGGAGGCGTCATCGACCTGGGCTGCCACGGGCCGGACGGGTTCCGGGGCTGGTCCGGCGGAGCGCGCCTCCAGTACACGGTGGGCGCCGAGTGGGCGACGCCCGGGTACCTGCCAGGGGAACTTGAGCCCGGCACGTGGCACGTCTGGCTCGGCCTACACCGGATACCGCCTGACGGTGTCCCGTACGAGGTCAGGGTCACGACGTCTACCTCGTCCACGCCGCGCCCGGACGAGACGCTGCCGCCACGACCGGAACGTCCGCCGCGCCGCGATCTGCCCGCATCGGACGGGATGCGCTGGCTCGCCGGTGACCTGCACTCGCACACCGTCCACAGCGACGGGGCGCTCACCGTCCACGAACTGGCGTGTCTCGCCGCGTCGCGGGGGCTGGACTACCTCGCCGTCACCGACCACAACACCGTCAGCCACCACGCCGTCCTGCCCGCCGCGGGGGCCTACGCCGGGATCACGCTGCTGCCCGGCCAGGAGGTCACCACCGACCTCGGGCACGCGAACGTGTTCGGCGACACCGGCTGGGTCGACTTCCGGCGCCCGAGCGCCGACTGGGCCGCGTTCGCCGACGCGCGCGGCGGGCTCATGTCGATCAACCATCCGCTGAGCGGCGACTGCGCCTGGCGGCACCCCCTCGCCGCGGCGGCCCGGCCCCGCTTCGCCGAGATCTGGCATCCGACCTGGTGGGACCGGCGCTGGGGCGCGCCGCTGGCCTGGGCGGACGTATGGCGCCCCGGCGGCGTCGTCCCGCTCGGCGGCAGCGACTTCCACGACCCGGACCAGTTCAAGAACCTCGGCGAGCCCGTCACCTGGGTCCTCGCGGAGGACGGCGACGTGCTCGGGGGCCTCGCCGCGGGCCGGACGTCGATCTCCGCCGGTCCTGACGCGCCCGTCCTGCTGCGCGTCGACGGCGAGCTGATCGCGATCGGCGCGGACGGCACCGTGCTCGTCCGGCCGGACGGACGGCGCGCCGCCGTCCGGGGCGACCGCGTCCGGATACCGGCGGACGGCCCGGGAATGCACCGCCTGGAGACCCACGAGAACGAGGTGATCGCACTGTGCGGGTAGAGCGGGAAGCGAGCGCACCGGAGATCGTCGTCGTCCCCCACACCCACTGGGACCGCGAGTGGTACCTGCCGTTCCAGCGCTTCCGGCTCCGGCTCGTGTCGCTGCTGGACGGCGTCCTCGACCGCATGGAGGCCGACCCGCGCTGGCGTTTCACACTCGACGGGCAGATGGCGGCGGTCGACGACTACCTGGAGATCCGTCCCGAACGGCGTGCGCGCCTGGCCGCGCTGGTCGCGGACGGACGGCTCGCCGTCGGGCCCTGGCAGATCCTGCACGACGAGTTCCTGTGCTCGGGGGAGAACATCGTCCGCAACCTGGAGCTCGGGATGCGCCGCGCGGACGAGCTGGGCGCCGCGATGATGGTCGGCTACCTGCCCGACCAGTTCGGGCATTGCGCGCAGACGCCGCAGATCCTGAAGCTCGCGGGGATCGAGCACGCGTGCGTGTGGCGCGGCGTGCCCGACCGCGTCCGCGAGCGCGCGTTCGCCTGGGAGGCGCCGGACGGGACGGCGATCCGCACCCAGTACCTGCCCGAGGGCGGCTACGGCAACGCCGCGTCGATGTTCGAGGAGTTCGGGCACGGGCCGTCGAGCGGAACTCGTCCGTTGGATGGTGGTGGGCGGGGGCTGGAGGACGGTGCGTCACTGCTGCCGGGCCGCGCCGCCGGATTCGCCGCGGCGATGGGCCGCTGGTACCCGCGCGGCGGGCCGCTGCTGGCCATGTACGGCGCCGACCACACCGCGCCCGCCGCCGACCTCGCCGACCGGATCTCCGGCGCCGGGCCCGGCATGCGCCTCGACACCCTCGCCGGGTACTTCGCGGGGGAGGAGACGTCCGTGGACGGGCTGCTCCACGTCCGGGGCGAGCTGCGGTCGCACGCCCGCGCGAACATCCTGCCGGGCGTGCTCTCCGCCCGCGTCCGGCTCAAGCAGCTGCTCGGACGCGCCGAGCGGCTCGTCGAACGGTACGCCGAGCCGCTGACCGCGCTCTGGTACGCGGGCGACGCCCGGACGTTCCTAGACCTGGCGTGGCGGCGGCTCATCGAGACCAGCTGCCACGACTCCGTGACCGGCTGCGGCAGCGACGAGACCGCCGAGCAGGTCGCCGCGCACATGGCGGAGGGCGAGCAGCTCGGACGCGCCGTCTGCGACCTCGTCACCGCCGAGCGCGCCGCGTCCGTTCCGCTCGGCTCGCACCTGGTGTTCAACCCGACCCCCGCTCCCCGGACCGGCCTGATCGTGGTGGAGGTTCCCTCCGACGGGGAGCCGGGGCTGATGACGGGCGACGGGCGTCCCGTGCCCGCGCAGACCCTCGACATCGCGCCGACCGTGCTGGACGACGCCGTCCACCCGGCCTCCGACCTGCCGATCGTGCTGGAGCGCGTGTACGGGCGGGTGCTGTTCGGGCAGGAGATCCGCGACTGGTCGGTGTCCCGGGACGACCGCACGCTCACCTTCCACGTGACGTCCCGCGCCGACGTCCCGTTCGACATCGGCGACGTCCGCGCGGCCCTGCGCGACGCGGAGGGGGAGTGGCGCGTCCGCATCCTCGCCGACCCGCGCCGCACCGTCGCCGCGCTCGTCGACGTCCCCGCCCTGGGCCTGACGACCGTGACCCCCGTCCCAGGCCCGTCCGCCACGAACGCCCCCGCCACGGACCACCCGGTCACGGCGGCGCAGAACGTCCTGGACAACGGGCTGCTGCGCGTCGAGATCAACGACGACGGAACGCTGGGGCTGCGCACCCCGTCCGGCCAGGCCGTCGACGGCGTCGGCCGGATCATGGACGGCGGCGACCTCGGCGACTCCTACAACTACGCGCCACCCGCCGCCGACCGGCTCGTCGACGCCCCGCTGACCGTCCGCGTCGAGCCGGTCTGGAGCGGGCCGGTTTCCTGTGGGGGGACGACCCCCCACGCCCCCCGGAACGGCCTTTTGCTTGCCGCCTACGACATCGTCCGGACGTACAGGTGGCCCGCGTCCGGAGATTTCGACGGCGACGCGCGATCAGAGGCCGAGGAGGACGTGACCGTCACGACCAGGGCCGAACTCCGCGCCGGTGAGCCGTTCCTGCGGCTGCGCGTCACGTTCGACAACCGCTGCGAAGACCATCGGGTCCGGCTGCACCTGCCGCTGCCGCGCCGCGCCGGGTCGTCGTTCGCCGAAGGCCAGTTCGCGATCACCGAGCGCGGGCTGACGGCGGAGGGCGGGTTCGGGGAGCGTCCCGTGCCGACGTTCCCCGCGTCCGGGTTCGTCGCAGCGGGCGGGCTCGCCGTCCTGCTGGAGCACGTCACCGAGTACGAGGTCACCGGCGGCGGACGGGAGCTGGCGCTGACCCTCCTCCGCTCGATCGGCCGCCTGTCGCGGGACCGCAACGCCTACCGCGACCAGCCCGCCGGTCCGCAGCTCCCGACCCCGCGGGCCCAGTGCCGCGGCGTCCGGACGGTCGGCCTGGCGATCATGCCGTACGGCGGCGAGCGGCCCGGCTCCGACGTCCTCCGGGCGGCCGAGGAGTACCGGCACGACCTGCTCACCGCCGCCGGGTACGGCCCCGCCGCCGCGTCGCCCCCGCCCCCGCGGGAGGGCGTCGCGATCTCGGGCGACGGCGTCGTCATGACCTCGCTCCGGGCCCGCGACGGTTGGATCGAGATCCGGATGGTCGCCCAGTGCGCCGCGCCGGCGACCGCCGTCCTGCGCGGCCCGTTCACCGAGGCCACCCGCGTCGACCTGCGCGGACGGCCCGGACTGCCCATCGAAGTCCACGACGGGACGGCCGCGCTCGCGCTGCGCCCGTGGGAGATCGCGACCGTCCGCCTCAGACCGTCGCGCTAGCCGCGGCTCGCGCGCTCCTCCGGATGCCCGGTGTGCCCGTCGTGCGCTGCATGCGCGTCGTGCGCGGCGGCCGCGGCCATGGCGGCGCCCACGATGCCCGCGTTGTTCACCAGCCGCGCCGGGACGATCTCCGCCCGCACCCCCGTGATCAGCGGGACGAAGTGCGCGGACCGCCTGCTCACCCCGCCGCCCACGATGATCAGCGACGGGGAGATCAGCGCCTCCAGATGCCGCATGTACACGCCGAGCCGCTTCGCCCACCTGTCCCAGCTCAGCCCCTCGTCCTCCCTGGCCTTGGCGGACGCCCGCGACTCCGCGTCGTGGCCGCCGATCTCCAGGTGCCCGAACTCGGTGTTCGGGACGAGGACGCCCTCGCTGAACAGCGCGCTGCCGATGCCGGTCCCCAGCGTGAGCACCACGACCGTGCCGCGCCGTCCGCGTCCCGCGCCGAGCCGCATCTCCGCGAGCCCGGCCGCGTCGGCGTCGTTGAGCAGCGTCACCTCCCGGCCGGTCGCCTCCGCGATCATGGACGCCGCGTCCAGGCCGATCCAGTGCTTGGACACGTTCGCCGCCGACAGCGTCACGCCGCCGATCACCACGCCTGGATAGGTGACGCCGACCGGTCCCTCCCACCCGAAATGCGCCACGATCTCGGCGAGGACCCTCACCACCGCCTTCGGCTTGGACGGGTGCGGCGTGCCCACCCGGAACCGCTCGCGCGTGAACGAGCCGTCCGACAGGTCGACCGGCGCGCCCTTGATCCCCGACCCGCCGATGTCGATCCCCAGCATCTCCGTGGCCATGGTCTCACTGTGCCCGATGCACACCCGGCCTACGAGCCCGCGCTCACGAGTCCTCGACGAGCTGGAGCCCGACGACGCCGACGAGGATGAGCGCGAGGAACCCCAGCCGGACCGGCGACGTGCTCTCGCTGAACGCGACCATCCCGGCCGCCGCGACGCCCACCGCGCCCAGCCCGACGAAGATCGCGTAGGCCGTGCCGACCGGCAGCGTCCGCAGCGACAGCGACAGCACGACCACGCTGAGCACCGCGACCGTGAGCCCGATGACCGTCGGCCAGAGCTTCGTCAGGCCGTCCGATTCCTTCAACGCCGTCGCCCACACCAGCTCCATCAGCGAGGCGACGATGAGCAGCACCCATGCCATCAGGCCGCGTACCCCCCGTCCACGGCGATCGCCGCCCCCGTCACGTAGTCGCCGCCCGGGCCCGCCAGATGCGCGACCATCGCGGCGACCTCCTCCGCGCGACCGTACCGGCCGAGCGCCGTGAACCCCCGCTCGTACTCGGCGTCGGGCGAGTCGGCCGGATTCATCTCGGTGTCGGTCGAACCCGGCTGCACGACGTTCGCGGTGATCCCGCGCGGCCCGAGATCGCGGGCCAGGCCGCGCGTCAGGCCGGTCAGCGCCGACTTGCTCATCGCGTACAGCGTCCAGCCCGGGTAGGGGACGCGCTCGGCCATGCTGCTGCCGATGTTGACGATCCGGCCGCCCGGCCCGAGATGCCGGGCCGCCGCCTGCGCCGCGACGAACGCCGCCCGCACATGGAGGGCGAGGGTCAGGTCGAGCTCCTCGGCCGTGACGTCCTCCAGCGGCCCGTACGGCGCGATCCCGGCGTTGTTGACCAGGATGTCGAGCCGTCCGAGCTCCGCCGCCGCCCGGTCCACGGCCCCCGCGGCGGCCACTGGGTCGGACGCGTCCGCCGCGATGGCCAGGCCGCGCCGTCCGGCCGCCTCGATCCCGCGCACGACCTCGGCCGCCCGCTCGGGCGCCCGCACGTACGTGACCGCGACGTCCGCGCCCTCCTGGGCCAGCCGCAGCGCGATCGCGGCGCCGATGCCGCGTCCGCCCCCGGTCACCAGGGCCGCCCGTCCCGCAAGCTCCGTCGTCATCTCTATCCTCCGGCACTAATAGGAGAAGTTTCCGCTTAGCGAGGTTAACTGGAGAGTTCTCCGGATACAAGTCCGGTTAGTCTGCTGTGCTGTGCCGAGAGGGGACGGAATGCGCGAGCTGCCGGTCGTGGGAAGCCCGCCCGCCGAACGCGCGGACGCCGCGCTCAACCGGCGCCGCATCCTCCGCGCCGCCGCCGAGCTGATCGCCACCCGCGGCCCCGAGGCCGTCTCCATGGACGAGGTCGCCCGCGCCGCCGGGGTCGGCGTCGGCACCGTCTACCGCCGCTTCGGCGACCGCGCCCGCCTCGTCTACGCCGTGATCGACGAGCGGGAGCGCGACTTCCAGGCCGCGTTCATCCAGGGCCCGCCGCCGCTCGGCCCCGGCGCGGACCCGTCCGGCCGCCTCCGCGCGTTCCTGCACGCCCTGGCCGACCGCACCGACGCTCAGGCGGACCTCCTCCTCATGGCCGAGTCGGGCCCGTCCGACGCCAGGTTCAGGGACGGCTCCTACGGCCTCTACCACCGGCACCTGGCGATGCTCCTGCGCCAGATCCGCCCCGGCGCCGACACCGCCTACCTCGCCGACGCGCTCCTCGCGCCGTTCGCCGCGAACCTGTTCCTCTACCAGCGCCGCACCCGCGGCATGCCCCTCGACCGGATCAAGGCCGGCCTGGACGCGCTCGCCGACGCCCTGCTCCCCTAGACGCCGTCGTCTGCTCCCATGAACCTTTTGCCTGATCCGGGGAACCCTTTAACCGAGCGGCCGCCGCCCGTCAGACTGGGGGAGTGAATGACTTCGATCTCCTCGTCCTCGGTTCGGGCCCCGGCGGGCAGCGCGCCGCCATCGCCGCCGCCAAACTGGGCCGCAAGGTCGGCATCGTCGACCGCCGCGACATGATCGGCGGCGTCTGCATCAACACCGGGACGATCCCGTCCAAGACCCTCCGCGAGGCCGTGCTGTACCTCACCGGCCTCAACCAGCGCGAACTCTACGGCCAGAGCTACCGGGTCAAGGACGACATCACGGTCGCCGACCTCGGGATGCGGACCCAGCACGTGATCGGCCGGGAGACCGACGTCGTCCGCAGCCAGCTCGCCCGCAACCGCGTCGCCGTCCTGCCCGGCCGCGGCCGGTTCCTGGAACCGAACGTCGTCGGGATCACCGGCAACGGCGACCGCGAGCAGAAGGTCACCGCCGACCGCGTCGTCGTCGCCACCGGCACCCGCCCGGCCCGCCCCGACACCGTCGCCTTCGACGACCGGACGATCATCGACTCCGACGGCATCATCAACATGGACCGCATCCCCGAGACCATGGTCGTCGTCGGCGCCGGCGTCATCGGCATCGAGTACGCCTCGATGTTCGCCGCGCTCGGCACCAAGGTCACCGTCGTCGAGCGGCGCGAGCGGATGCTGGACTTCTGCGACCTGGAGATCGTCGAGGCGCTCAAATACCATCTGCGCGACCTGGCCGTCACGTTCCGGTTCCGGGAGAGCGTCGCGTCCGTCGAACGGCTGCCGGAGGGCGCGATCACCGTCCTCGAAAGCGGCAAACGCATCCCCGCCGACACCGTCATGTACTCCGCCGGACGGTACGGCATGACCGACGACCTCGGCCTGGACGCCGCCGGCCTCACCGCCGACCACCGCGGCCGGATCAAGGTCGACGAGCACTACCGCACCGAGGTCCCGCACATCTACGCCGTCGGCGACGTGATCGGCTTCCCGTCCCTCGCCGCCACGTCCATGGAACAGGGCCGCCTCGCCGCCCATCACGCCTGCGGCGAGCCCGTCGCGGAGATCCACGAGACCCAGCCGATCGGCATCTACACGATCCCCGAGATCAGCTTCGTCGGACGCACCGAGGACGCCCTCACCGAGGCCAAGGTCCCCTTCGAGGTCGGCGTCTCCCGCTACCGCGAACTCGCCCGCGGCCAGATCATCGGCGACTCCTACGGGATGCTGAAACTCCTCGTCTCACCCGAGGACCGGCGGCTCCTCGGCGTCCACGTCTTTGGCACCGGCGCGACCGAGCTCGTCCATATCGGCCAAACGGTCATGGGCTGCGGCGGCACCGTCGACTACCTCGTCAACGCCGTCTTCAACTACCCGACCCTGGCCGAGTCGTACAAGGTCGCCGCCCTGGACGCGACGAACAAGATGCGCCACATCGCCCGCCTCTCCGGCTAGGACGGCCAGAGCAGGTTCTCCAGCTCCGCGTCGATGTCGATGAACTCGGTCTCCTCGCCCGCCGGGACGGCCTGGTACGTCCGGTGCAGGAAGTCCGCCAGCGGCGACAGCGGCACCTCGAACAGCGCGTCCCCGAACGGGGACGACAGCGCGATGTTCAGCGTGGCGTCGTCGGAGCCCGGCCAGACCTGCACGTCCCCGTCCCCGACCTTCCGCACGATGCCGACCGTCAGGAGCTCCCTGGCGAAGATCCACTCCACCGGCTCGTCATCGCCCACATAGAAGGCCATCCGGATCGCGTACGGATCGTCGGCCGCGTAGTCCAGCCCGGCGAGCAGGGGCACGGTCGTACGGTCGGGGACGACGAGTCGAAGGCCCAGCTGCGCTGAGACGGTGGTGTTCATAGGCCATTCCCTCTAACGTCGTGTCCCGCAGGCGGGGCTCCCCGGTGAGTGGTTCTCCTCCCCACGGACATCCCCGCGATCTATGACGCCTAACTGCCTGATCTCCCCCGAACATTCCGGCGTCCCGGGCCTTTGTGACCCATCTCACCGCATCTGACCTGCGCAAAGACGGATCTTCCCGCCCTTTGCCCGGCCCGCGGCGCCCCCCACCTGCCGTAAGGTAAAACCGTGGCAATCAAGAACGAAAAGGAAGCCCCACCCGCGGCGCCGCGCCGCATTCACCGGTTCCGCGAACGCGTCCGGCGCAACCCGCTCCTCAACACGGCCTGGCGCCTCGGCGTCTTCGTGGTCGGCTCCGCCGTCCTCCTCGGCGGCCTCGTCATGATGGTCACCCCAGGCCCCGGCATCCTCGGCATCGTCGTCGGCCTCGCGATCCTCGCCACCGAGTTCGCCTGGGCCCAGCGCGCCCTCCACCGCGCCAAGGCCGCCGCCGACCGCGCCAAGGAGAAGGCCCTCGACCCCCGCGCCCGCCGCCGCAACCTCGTCCTCGGCACCCTCACCGCCGTCCTCGCGGCCGCCGCCCTCACTGCCTACCTGGTCGTCTACGGCTTCGTCGTCCCCTGGAACATCGACGACCCCACCTTCTGGACCTGACCGGCGGCGCGCGCAGCCCCCGACATGCGCTAGAGTTTCCGACGTCCAGGGCGATTAGCTCAGTGGGAGAGCGCTTCGTTCACACCGAAGAGGTCACTGGTTCGAACCCAGTATCGCCCACCCGCTGGTCACGGCCCCCTCTCCGAGTCGGAGAAGGGGGCCGTTCCTATTCCGTGCGTGCCCGGTGCGTGATCATTTACTAGGGGCGCGCCGTGCGTGAGGCGTGCGCGCCGTGGCCGGATGGTGACAGCAGCCTCTCGCGGTGAACCGGCACGGCAAGGGCGCGCGTCGTACTGCCGTCCCCCGCCGCGGAACCTTCGAGAGGAACTTCTCCATGAAGAAGATCGCGGCGACCATCACCCTCGCCGTCGGCGTCGTCTTGGCGGGCTGCGCCGTGCCGGCCGAGGAGCCCGTCGCCGTCCAGTCCTCCGGCGGCGCGAAGGCCGGAAAGGCCACGGGCAAGGCGAAGAAGAAGACGGTCCCGGTCAAGCTCGTCGCCAAGCGGACGACCGCGAAGGCGAGCATCCTGTCCGACGGCAGCCCCCTGTCATGCGCCCGCGTCGCCGTCACCAACCAGTCCAAGAAGAACGTTGAGGTCAACCCGCTGTACTTCAGCCTGACCGACACCAAGGACACCAAGCACGACGCGGGCTCGGCGATGGGGACCTACGAGAACGAGATGCCGACGACCGCGCTCGCGCCGGGCGAGAACGCCAAGGGCGTGGTGTGCGCCAAGGGCAAGTTCACACCGAAGGTCGTCGCGATGACCAACGAACTGTTCGGCGAGGCGGCCCGCGCGCAGGTGGCCTAACGGAAACTGGCGCCCGCCTCGCGTAGAGGACGGGCGCCAGGCGCGTTGGTGCACGTGCTCACAGCTTAGGCCGGGTCGGCTCCGTGTGCCGCCGCAATCGCATCGATGTGGCGCGCAAGCTCGAAGTCGGCGTTGGTGAGCCGGTGGTCAGCGTCGTGGGTCGTGATCTCGAACTGGATCCGCTGCCAGGTGATGCGGATGTCCGGGTGGTGTCCGACCTCGCGGACTTTGGCTGCGACGTACATCGCAAGGTGGACCGTCTCGTGGTACGTGTGCTTGAACGTCCGCGTGATCGCGTCTCCGGTGCGCTCCCAGCCTGGCAGAGGGGTGAGGCGCTCGGCGATCTGGTCGTCGGTCAGCGGCGTGATGTCCACCGAGTCTCTTTCCTAGGTGACGGTCGCGACGATCTCGGCCAGTCTGCGACCGCGGTGGCTGCCCGCGCAGGCGGACGCGTGCGCGGGCAGGGTGGACAGTTCTGCGCGCGGCCGCTCGGACCCCGCCAACCCGTCCTCGGGCGCGGTCCTGGTGGGTGCGGGCGCGCCGCCGCCGGGCACGCACGGCGTCGACTGGGGACCGGATCGTTCGCGGCTGGGCTTCTCCAACTTCGGGGCGCGCGTCGACGCCCAAGGCTGGGGCAGTGAGGTGACGACCACCGGCTACGGTGATCTGCAGGGCGGCAGCGACCCTGACCTCTGGTACACCAACAGCTTCAACGGTACGTCGAGCGCGTCGCCCATCGTGGTCGGCGCCCTGGCCGCCACGCAGGGGGTGCTCGCCGCCCGCGGGCATCGCCGGCTGACCTCCGGCCACGCCCGGTGGCTGGTACGCGCCACCGGCTCGCCCCAGCAGGACGCGCCCGACCGGCCGTCAAGCCAGCGCATCGGCAATCGTCCCAACCTGCGCGAGCTCATTCCAGCAGCGGTCAAGTTCGCCTCACGCAGCGCCGACTTCGACGGCGATGGACGGGCCGAAGTGCTGGTCACCAGCCCATGGGGCATCGGCATCCTAGAGCAGGCCGGAGCCACCATGGCTGCCCCCTTGCTGGCACCCAACGGAACCCGGTTCGGCGGCTGGCTGCTGAACACCGCCGACAACTCGTTCGGCCCGGTGGGCGACTTCGACGGCGACGGGAACGCGGAAATCCTGGTCACCAGCCCATGGGGCATCGCGGTCCTGAAACTGTCGGGCGGGACGTTCTCAGTGCCGATGATGGCACCCAACGGAACCCGGTTCGGCGGCTGGCTCCTCAACACCGCCGACAACCGGCTCGGCACGTCCGCGGACTACGACGGTGACCGCCAAGCCGAACTGCTCGTGAGCAGCCCGTGGGGTCTGGGCATCCTCGAACAGGCCGGGTCCACCATGGGTGCTCCCATGATGGCGGCCAACGGGACGCGGTTCGGCGGCTGGCTGCTCAACACCCTCGACAACGATCTGGGACACGGCGTGTGACGTCCTGGAACGGTACGGGGTGGCCGGAGCGATCCGGCCACCCCTTCCGTCCATGGACCGGAACTCCAGGGTGCCGGAGCGGTCGGTACCGGACACCCACAGGCCCAGGCCGTCCACGTCGCGGGAGACGCGCACGTCGGTGAGCTCCAGGATTTGGGCCACGGTCTCGTCCGCGGTCAAGAGCCGGACCTCCAGATCGGGCCGATCGCCGTTCGACTCGGCGGTGACCATGAAGGTGAACCGGCCAGGCCCGCCGGAGGGGAGAGGCCCCGCTGGCCCGGTGACACTGGTAATGGTGCCGGGCACGTCGTGGAATGGCGCGCCGTAGCGCAGCCAATCCTCCACCGCCCTGTGCTCCGGGGAACCAACCGCGACCTCCAGTTCGACCGAGGCAGTGATCGGCCGGAGGCGCAGCGACTCTGCGCAGCGGGCAGCAACCGCAGCATCAGATAGGAATTCTGGTCCAACTGCCGGTAGTGCACCCACGCCACGGGTGAGGCAGTGTGCAGGTCTCCGTCCCATGGCTGCTCGTCTCCGCGGCCCGACCGTATCTGGACCTCGTAGCGGTAGAAAGGATCCACCTCGCTCAGCGCGCCGGCCAGGCTGCAACGCCCTCGCGGCTTGCTTGAGCAGGATGCGGTGCCAAGCCGCACGTCCACGAAGAGCACCAGGTCCGCCTCACCGCCCAACGCCTCCTGCACACCCACCTGCAACCCGACGCCGACGTCCGCTGGGACAACATCTTCCTGGACCTGACCGGCGCCGCCAGCCGCCAGGGCCGATTCGGGGTGGCCGCGTCCGGACCGTCGGCTGAGCAGCGCCGATGCGGTGGCGGCATGCAGAGTGATCGACACGCCAAGCAAGAGCACCAGGACGTCGCTGCGACTCATGCCGCCGGGCCTCCACGCCGAGCGGCGATTTCGGCCCAGGCGAGGTTGTACCGATGTTGGCAATCCTGAGGCTCGTGACCCGCATCAAAGCGCGGGGAGCGTCCTTCAGGCTGATACTCGTGGCCCCACGGCCTCGCCGCCACGACCTCGCCGCACCGGCGACAGCGGCACCACCAGTGCCAGCTCAGATCCGGGTCCAACGGTTCAAGGGGAATGAGCCCGGCCTTGCGGGCTGCGGCGGCCACCTCGGCGGGCACCGAGGGGTCGGACAGGTAGCGCTGCCCCCTGGCCCATTCGGCCTCCACGTCGGCGGCGGCAGCCATGTAGCTTTCGCCGGTCACAGCCTTGCGGTAGCGGATACGGCGTTGCAGGTCGCGGGAAGGGCGACGGCACGGGTCGGCGGTCATGGCGTCCTCGGGCGGAGTCCTACGCACGCCGCCGGACGGCATGAACTCGGGGGGAACCACGCGTCGTCCTGGACGCTTTGTCGTCGGCGCACCAGCGGCGTAGGCGCTCGGTGCTCAGACCGGCAGGCGTGATCTGCCGAGCGAGAGCCTACCGATTCAAGTCCAGCCATGAGCCGGAGTTACCGAGATCTGGTACTTGAAAGCGAGTCCGTCCACTGGCGATGAGCGCGCTCCAGCGGCCCCTCCTGCGGTCCTGCCGTGACGGCCGGTTGCCACCACCCGCGACGCCTTCCTCGAACGCGTCTACACCCGACCGCCGACCGGCCTTTGAACCGGGCCTTCGGTGAGTGACCAACTGAGTGACAATCGTGGTGGACGTCGGTGGACGGCCGGAGCGTCATAGGTACTCCTGCGCATGGCCGTCGACTGGATCACTCCATGTTGATCTTCACTCGTAATGAATAGGTCGTCGGTTCGATTCCGACAGGCGGCTCCCAGCTCAAGGACCCGTTTCGATCTTAGGAACGATCATCGGGACCCATGGCGTCGACGACGCCCGACCGCCAATCAGCTCGCCGTGACAGTGGCTGTGTCACCGGTCGGGGCAGAGTGGGTCGAGCGTGTCCGTAGGGGAACGCTCACCGGGACACTCCGAGATCGCGCGGCATCCGATCGCGACCTGGGCCGACGCCGTCTCACAAAGGTAGTCCGCGAAACTGTCCGGTGACCGGGGGCTAAACGGTACCCACGTCTTGTGGGAGAACTCATCGGGTACGCCAGATGCTTCACCGTCCTGCAAGACCTCACCGCCCAGCGCCAGGCCCTGATCGACTTCGGCGTGCAAGAGGACCGGATCTACCTCGACAAGGGTCTTACCGGCACCAACCGCGCCCGGCCTGGCCTGGACCAGGCTCTGGCGGCCGTGCGTGCCGGTGACACCATGGTGGTCCCCAAGGTCGACCGGCGCGCCCGCTCGGTCCCCGACGCCCGCGATATCGGCGGCACCCTGGTCGTCCGCGGCGTCCGCCTCTCGCTCGGCGGGAACGTCTACGACCCCGCCGACCCCATGTCCAAGACGTTCTTCAACATGCTGGCCGTGTTCGCCGAGTTCGAAGCCGACCTTTTGAAGATGCGCACCCGCGAGGGCATGGCCGTCGCCCGCTCCCGGGGCAGGCTCAAAGGCAAGCGGCCCAAGTTGAGCGCCCGCCAGCAGGCCGACCTGGTGCGGATGCACGGCACCGGCGAGTACACCATCGCCGAGTTGATGGAGGTCTTCTCCGTCGGGCGCGCGACGGTGTACCGGGTCCTCGACCTGCACGGTATCCGCGTTCCTGGAATCCGACTCACCCGCGCGAGCCTGCGCGGCGCGAACCTGACCGGGCGCGAACCTGACCGGGCGCGGACCTGCGTGGCGCGGAACTGCGCGGCGTGGACCTGCGCGGCGTGGACCTGCGGAACATCACGGGGAAGTCGGCGGAGGAGGTGCGCCGCGTTGCGCGGACTGACGCGGCTACCCGGTTCTGAGGACAGCCTCGGTCTCTTCCAGTTCAGCCACGACCGACCGAACCATGAGAACCGTCCACCACCCCGATCACCGCGATCGTGGTCGTGCGGGCACGGCCGACCCACCTGCCCGCCCGCGCCGCGACCCCCACTGAACAAGCGGCTGTCACAGGCCCCTTAGAGAGGCGTCACTGTTGCATTTCTCGTTGCAGTGCATGGTGATCCAAAGCACTGACGTCCTGCGTTGCAGGTCGCGAACGTTCATGGACGTCCCCGGATGGGCGTTGCACGCACTGCTAATGCGGTTTGGTTCACGCCCATCCGGGGTTCAAATCCCCGATCCTCCGCCACTTTCCAGCGCCCTTCGAGGGTGGGCACTCTCGGCGGGGGCGTTCGCATCAGTGGCAGATTCGGCGATCGTCATAGACCATCGCCCGGAGCGGTTCGGGGCTGCGGGCGCGCGCCGGTATGTCGAGGAACGCCTGGAGGGTCGGCCGCTCAGCTCCTGCCTTCGGCGGCCTTGGCGTCGCGCTTCTGACGGTATTGGCGGATGCGCGCCCCCTGGAGGCTCTCCTGTTTGATCACCTGGTCTGGTTCATCACCAGGCCACGCGATGATCAGGTACTCCTCGGCGGGCCCGAGGTCGCCGCGCGCTTCTCCGTGGTCCCTGTTCCGCCCGGCGACGAGGATCATCATCCGGCCTGGTGGCAGGTCGGGGGTGAACGACATCAGCGAAGGCGGTACGTCGTCGGCACCGATGACCTGCATGGGACCGCCGGGCCAGTCGATCCCGATGATGGCGATGTCCTCCCACGCTTGGGCGTCGATGGCGGGCTGCTGGTCGGCTAGTTCGGCGGTGACGGTGATGGGATCGTCCTTTACTCCGGTGTCGATCAGGGCGGCCCCGGCGGGGTCGCGAGCGGCCTCCGCCACCCCGTTGGCTACAGGTGGGTCGGCTGAGCCCGGCATGCAGCCGGGCGGCCCGATGAGGAACCGGTTGTACTCGGGGAAGATCGTTTCGGTGGGCATCGCAGCTACCCCTTCTTCTTGACCGTCGGGCTCGTCCCGCCCCTGCCGGGGTGCACCATGAGAATCGCGGGGGTGGGACGAGCGTTGAGGACCAGCGTCCTTATCCGGTCACTGCAGGCCGGTTACGGGGTGGGCCGGGTGGGATCACAAGGATCAGGCGCAGGCGCTTGCCAACCTTGTGAACGATCGGGCTGAGGTTGGGGCCTGGGATGTGGAGAAGCTGACACCGAGTGGGGTGGCGTTCCGGCCGACGAGTTTGACGCGTTCCTTCGCGAGCAGCTCGGGCGGTATGAGCTGGCGGAGCGGGATCTCAAGGGGTGGCGTCCGCCTGCCAAAGGGCGTGGACGCAAGAAGGCTTGAGTTGAGGAAGCCGCGCGGCCGGGAGGTGCGAGGAAGTCTCCTGGCCGCGCGGCGGGGGTGGGTTAGCGGTAGTTGCGGGCCTTGAGGATCTGCTGGACGAGGGCGTCCGGGTCTTCGGCGTTGACGATCGTCCACTGTGTGCCGCCGGGGACGATCGCCCACCATTCGTAGGTGTAGGTGCCCCACCAGAAGACGACACCGGCGAACCGTTCCTGTAGTCCGGCGATCGTCGTTTCGTGGGACGGGTCCGGCACGGCCGGGGGAGTAGCGCGTGGTGGCCTGGTTGTCTGGGTCTGGTGTGAGCGGGCGGCGCGCGCGGCCGTCACGTACGGGATGAGGATGCGGGTTACCTGCTTGGCCGCCTGGATCGGCTTGGTGTGCGGTGCAAGGTCCTCGCCTGTGCTCGACCTGAACCACCACACGTCGGGGGTCTGGCCAGGGACGAGCGTGATGCTCTCGCCGAATTGCGGGATGTCGCGGTCGAAGACGTGGATGAGCGGACGCGGCCCGTCGTAGCGTCGCGCGAACTGCCATCCTTCCCGGGCGATCTCTTCGGAAAGCCGGTCAAGATGGACGGTTATGGACGAAGCGGGAACGGTGCGGGGTGAGGGCTTCGGTTCGATCCACATAATCACCAGCGCACCCACTTACTGGGCTGGCCCGTGGGTCGGCCGGTTGCGCGACTGCGTTCCATGGCAAGAGCCATACGAAGCTCTTGCGCGTTACTGCGTATGACGGTCGCGTCTATACCGGCCCTAGGGTCATGCAGAGTGGCGACCCAATCTCCCGGTAGACCGTCATGGCGTTTTGCACGCCAGATTCGGTGTCCTTGGTAGTCCGCGCGTAGCCGGGCCAAGGCATGGTCGGCTGGGTTGAAGGACGTTTCCATGATCGGTTGCGCTTTCGTCGCGATTTCTCTCCGTTACCGCTTCCCACCTTCCCGTAGTCGGGTTATCTTCGGGAAGAGCAAGAAGGCCGTCGAAAGAAAGCCCCCGGCTGCGGTTAGAAAGTCGCGCCACTTTCGGATCTTGGAGTTCCCATGCCTCGCCGCCCTCGTGACCCCGGTGTCCCGTCCTCGCCGTCCGAATACTTCGGTGCGGAGTTGCGCGCTAGGCGAGAATTGTCCAACTTGTCGCGACCGCAGCTCGCCGAGAGGCTCGGCTACTCACCCCAATGGATCGGACAAATCGAATCTGGCGTGGGCGCCCCGTCCGAGGACTTCGCCAACGACTGCGACGCCTTCTTCCAGGCGAACGGGACGTTCCGCCGTATCTGGGAGTGGATGCAGGAGCTCGGCAAGCTGCAGCTCCTACCGCCGGGCTTCCCTGACTTCATCGAACGGGAGGGGAAGGCCGAGGTGATCTACGTCTTCGAGACCATGGTCATCACCGGGTTGTTCCAGACGCCTGAGTACGCGCACGAGGTGCTTAAGGTGGGGAGGACCTCCGACGCGGTGGACCAACTCGTCGGGACCCGGATGGAGCGACAGGAGATCCTCAAGCGAGAAGACCCGCCTCACGTGTTCGCGATCTTCGACGAATTCGCCATCCGCCGTCCGATCGGAAACCCGGAAGTGCTGAAGGGGCAGATCCAGCACCTCATTGATCTGATGGAGCTACCTTATGTCACGCTCCAGATCGTTCCGACCGCCAAAGGAGCCTACGCGGGTTTGCCTGGTCCATTCACGATCCTGAGTTTTCCGGACGAGGCGGATGAGGCAGATGTTGTGCAGGTCGAAGGTCATGTGGGTGCACAGCTCGTTGATCACACTGCGATCGTCCGGAAGTATGGGGTAGGTTTCGATTTGATCAGAGCCTCGGCGATGAGCGCCGAGGAATCACTGGACTTCCTCCGGACGATCTTGGAGAGCCTATGACCACGCAGCACCCCTGGGCTGTGCAATGGCGCAAGAGCCGCCACAGTACAAACACCGGTGACCAGTGCATTGAGGTCGCTTTGGTGCCGTCGGGGTGGCAGAAGAGCAGCTACAGCACCAATACCGGTGGGCAGTGCGTCGAGGTAGCGCCCATGGTGCCGATCTCCGCTGCCGAGTGGAAGAAGAGCAGCCGTAGCACGGACACCGGTGGTGCGTGCGTCGAGGTGGCGGACCTGGTGGCGGCGGTGGCCGTGCGGGATTCCAAGGATCCGGACGGGGCCAAGTTGGTGTTCGGTCCGGCCGCGTGGCAGGTGTTCGCGGCCGAGGCCAAGTCAGGTGCCCTCGACCTGAGCTGAGACCGGTCAACCGGGAGCCCCGGCCCGTCGAGCAGGCGGGCCGGGGCTCTCTGTGCGTCCGGCCCGGCTGCGGGTGGTTCCTCCCGGTGCCGCCGGGCGAGGGGTCGCGGGCCGGGTCAAGGGCGGGTCCGCAACCCGACCTGAGCCGAACCGGCCAAGAGTCCCGGCCGGTGGTGAAGCCTCGCGTGACAGGAACCGGCGACGACCCCGTCCGTCATCAAGTCGAAGCTCGACGACGCGGACCGTCCATGACGCGGGGCAGCCGGCACTTGTCGGCCCGGTCGGGATCGGATGGCATGGAGGATGTCGGGGAAGGTCCCGTCCAGCCAGGGACGGAGGACACGGGCCAGGTGCCGGAGCCGCGCGAGCAGGCCCGTTCCATCGACCAGATCGAGAACGGATGCGTCCGCGCTAACGCCGTAGACCCTTGATTGAGTAATTTAGCGATTGCTTAGGGTGATAGCCGAGGCATACCACCCGCCGGTCGCCGCGTGCCCACAAAGTCGCATTAGGGTGCCATACGTGGCCTTTCAGCTCGGAATCGAGATGGGAAATGCCCGTATATTTGTGAAACTCGGTTTGGCACTTGACGGCGGTCATGTTCTCGACCTCGTCCTGGCCCGGAAAGGGGGTGGACGCTGGCCAGAGGTTACCTGCGTAGAACACTTCTCCAACGTGGCCCTTCGCGCAAGAGGTGATCTCCGCATAGAGTGGAGAATAATAGGAGGGCTTTTCGGGCCACCGACATTGACGTACTCGCCTTTCCGTAGGCTGGTCACCCGCACGACCATTCCGTCCTGGCGCGAGAAGGCAGGAGTGGAGGGGCAGGGATCGACAGGTGCGGGGCGCTGCGCGACGGGCGAGTTGGAACGCCGGGGGTCGGCTCAGCAGTACGCCGGGACGAGGACTCGGCCCAGCCGAGAAGTATTGTCACGCCGAGCATCGCGGCGAAGATCGTGACGGCGAAGGCGCTGACGAACTGCCACGTCCTAGGACTGGATCGGAGGCATACCAGCACGAGGCATCCGACCGTGAATCCGATCGTGCTCAGAACGGTGACGGTCGCCTCGGTACTGAGGTTGATCCTCGTCCCGTAGCGAAACAGGTACGTGACGACCGAGAATCCCGTGCTGGCGGCGATGCCGCCGAGCACCTGGACGAGGAGCGTGTGCCGCTCCACGAAGTCCAGCCACTCCCTCCAGCGAGGACGGTCAGGTCCCGGCTGTTCCGACATCGATCCACTCCTGCTGCCGCGAACTCTCGTGCGACCGCCCGCAGACGGCTCCATCGCCTGTGAGACGCACGTGAAGATTCCCAGCGTTTCACCAGAAGGATGGATAGGAGAGGGTTTCCTCCGCGGATCGCGCCGCCATTCGCGGAACGGTCTGTGGGGTGCTTCTCGCCTCCCGGTAATGCCGCAACGGATCAGGAGCGCGTCTGGTCGGCCTTGAGCTGGGGCAGGCCGGGCGGCGTCATCCACTGATCTTGGTGGGCGGGGCGCTCTATCCTTGATCGCGTAGCCGTTTCGTTCCGAGACCGTCCGCCCAGGGAGCCATCGTGATCGCGCTCGTCCTGCTGTTGGGTTCCCTGGTCGGGATGGTCGTCGCCGTGGCGGTGGCCGTGTGCGGCATCGTGGCGGTGGTCCGGCATGGACGGCGCGCGCGAGCCGGGCTGCTGCGAGGGGGCGCGCTTCTCGCCCTCGGAGCGGCCATCGGCGCGTACGCCTGGGGCGCGGCGCAGGCGGGGGCGGCGGCCCTGGAAGCCGAGGACGGCGGGACGGACTCCTCGCCGCTCAGGCCGTGCCGTGGAGAGGCCGACCCCGCGACGGTGGCGCGGGTCGTCGACTATCGGGTGGGCCTTGTCCCGTTGCGTTTCGAGTGCCGCCTGACCGGCGGCGGGAGCTATGCCACCTCGGTGGTGTCCGGATTCGTGAACCCGGTCGCGGGCCTGCTCGGCGGAGCGGGGACCGTGGGCGCCGTCGCGTCGGCGGTGGTCGCGGAACGGCGACCCCGCAGGTCCGAGGACCGGGTCGGCGCCGAGCTGGGGCCTGGTTCATGAACCGGCCGCCTCCAGGCCCCTGACGCCGGTCGACAAGCGCCATTCCGGGTCATCCGGCCGAGGTCGTTCATGTCCTCCAGAACCGCGAGCTCCGCGCACATTTAAAGGGCTCAATGGGTGCGAGCTGCAAACCCGCTTTTCTGGCCGGATTCGGCTACTCGCAGCAGTGGACACGCGTGCCGGCGCGGCTACCGTTGATGCACCTGCCGGAAGGAGCGGATATGAGCAGACTGCCCCTGGGGCCCTATCCAGGAATCGGGTACGGGCATTTACTGTCCACCAATCCCGGTGTCCTCGTTACCAAGCACGAGTGGCTCGTTCATCCCATCCCCGTCGAGCGCCCGGAGCGTGGCTTTGAGGACGTGCGGATGGAGTGTCCCGTCTGCGGCAGAACGTTCACCGTGCGAGTGTCCTCGTTGGCGAGGGCCAGGCAGCGACAAAAGATGTTGGAGTGGGCGTGGAAGGTGAGCCTGGCGATCGCCGTGCTCTGCTTGCCGCTGATGATCCCCGCCGGGGACGGGCTGCGGTGGGTCTTGTACTTTTTCCTGCTACTCGGGGGCAGCCTCGCGTTATTCATGTACATGCGCTTGGGCCTGACGGACGGGGTGTTCATCCGCTGGCCGACGTGGACTCGCATGCGCGGCCACATGCTCCGCTGGCCTCCCGGGACCCCCAGGCGGTGGCAGCGCTGAATCGGGCGGTACCGTCGCCGCATTCCTGCAGCGTCTCGGTCGCAGCGGAAGACGCGCGGGAACCACGCGGAACTGCCTGTTCCTGGCCCTCGGCCAGGACTCGCTCGTCTCCGCGGCCGCCCTGACCCTGCTGTGGAGCCGCGGGTACGTCGAACCGGTGCAGGCGCCCCCGGAACCACGCCACATCGTCGCGCAGCAGTTCCTCGCTCTCTGCCTGCAAGAGCACAAAGTCGGAAACCGGCTGTGGGCCGAACACTGGAATGGACTGCCGCCCTTCGATCGCGGCGCCGAGCCGATCGTCCGCCACCTCGTCGAGCACGGATACGTCGAGCAGGACGGCGAATTCCTCTTCATCGGCCCCGCCGCCGAAGAGAAGTTCGGCCGCCGCCATTTCATGGACATGACCGCCGTCTTCACCGCGCCCCCCGAGTTCACCGTCCTGTCCGGCCGCCAGGAGATCGGCCGGACCGACCCGATGCTCCTCACCGAACGCGTGGAAGGCCCTCGCGTCCTCCTCCTCGCCGGGCGCAGCTGGCAGGTCACCTGGATCGACTGGAAACGCCGTCGCTGCTTCGTCGAACCGTCCGACCGTCCTGGGAAGGCCCGCTGGTACGGGACGGCCTTCACCGGCTCCAGTTTCGCGCTCACCCGTGCGTGCCGGGACGTCCTGCTCGGCACCGGCCCGCCGGTGACCATGACGGAACGGGCTGTCCGCTACCTCGCGAAGGCGCGCGACGCCGCCACCCACACCGTGCATCCCGGCGGCACCGTCATCACCCGTGACGGCGACGACGTCCGCTGGTGGAACTGGGCCGGGCACCGGGCCAACGCCGTCCTCACCGCGACCCTCTCCGGACTGACCGACGAGAAACAGCGCTTCGAGGACGAATGGGTACGCCTCCGCCCCGACCTCACCCGCGACATGTGGAAGGCCGGCACGGCCGACGCGGCCGACCGGCTCTGCCTCCCCGACATCGACGAACGCGCGTTGCGCGGCCTCAAGTTCAACGAGGCCCTTCCGACCCGCCTCGCCGCCGCCACCCTCGCCGCCCGTCTCGCCGACCTGGACGGCGCCCTGACCGCCCTCACCGACCCGATCCGATTCACCACGACATAGCCCTGTTGCGCGGGGAGGGGTCTCTCGGGACCACCGCTTTGTTGGAGATATGAGGGGTGGGCTCAGCTGGCCTTGGACGGTCGTGGCGTGTTTGGTGATTTCGGTGCTGGTGGGGGGCTCCGTCAGTTGCAGGCGTGCCGATCCTGATCCGGTGCCGCCTTCGCAGTCCGTGCGGTTGTTGTCGGTGAAGTACTGGCGCGGCGTGTTCGATGCCGGGGCGAGTGCGAGCCATGCGGAGTCTGAGCGGCTCAGCCAATCCCGGGACAGTTCCGACTTCTACCCGCTCGCTTATTCGATCGACGAGCTCGCCGGCATGTTCGAGGCGACAGGGGACCTTCGCTATGCCCGGAGGGCGTTGCGGTACACCGGCAACATGATCGGGTCCGCCCGGCCGTCCGCGTCGCTGCCGACCAGCACTTTCAAGGACGCCTTTCTGGGCTGGGTGTCGCCGGGTGGCGGCGGGGACGAGATTCCGCTGTACGAGAGCTATGTGTGGCGCTACGTGACCCGCCTGCTGCGGCTGCTGCGACCCGGGATCAGGAGCGCGCCACACGACGTGCGGGCCGATTACACCCGAATCCTGGCGTTCACCGAGACCAATATCGTGGACAAGTGGCGCGTCCGCGGGGCTGACGCCCATATCTACCGCTCCCGCACACACATGGCCGCGCACTGGGCCTCGATCGCGCTGGACGTCTCCATGCTCACCGCCGACGCGGCGCGGCGGGCCGCCTGCGCCGAGATCGTGCGCAACATCGACGACCACCTGCCCAACCATCGGTCCTCGCTGCGTCAGCAGCTCCGTCCCGGCCGTCCTGATCCGGCCGCCTACTGGTGGAGCGACGTGTGGGGCGAAACGGGCGGGCACGGCCAGGACGTCGGCCACGGCAACGGCGTCATCGCCTACGTCGTCGAGGCCCGCGACACCAACGCCGGCTGGTCCGCCAGGGAGGTCGCCCGGTTCGCCCGTACCCTCACTCACCTGGTCGCCGGCTCCGGGCCCCGCTACCCGATGTACGTCGACGGCACCGGCGTCGACAACGGCTGGATCGCCGACGGATTCGTCAAGCTCGGCCGCTACGATCCCGCACTCCAGGCGAAGCTGCAGACCTACGGCGTGCAGAACTCGCAGTTCCACGCCGCGATGGCGGTCAATGCCGCGCGATTGGGCGCGCGCGGTGGGGGATGAGCCTCCCAGCACATGCCATGAGGTCGGAGATGAGCTTGCCGCTTCGGGGCGGGCGGGAACCCGGCGCGCTGGCGGTATGTCCAGGTGACACGGTTCGCGGGGCTGTGTCACTATTGGCGGCGCTCGGCGGCCGGTACCGGCGGCCTGTGTCCGGGCGACGGGGCAGGGGAGGTCGGGTGCGCCGGACGGTTGTCGCGGGTGTGCGCGGGCGAGGACGGGATGACTGATGGCCCATGCGCGTCCTCCCGCAGGGCCCCCCGCACGGCGGCGGTACGTTGTGCTCGGCGTCGTGCTCGTGCTCGTGATCGTGCTTCTCGCGGGCGTGGGGTACGCGGTTCGGCCGTCCGGGCGGACGAGGCCGTCCGCCGGCCCGGCCGTGACCGATGCGGGGCCGGAGGTCGAGGCCAGCACGCGGGCGCCGGTGTCGCCGGATTCGGTCGGGGTGGGACGGAACAGCATTTCGCCGTCCCCAACGCCGGAGACCTCTACGCCCTCGCCGTCCACGGCCGCGCCTACGCCGTCCACTAGTGGACGCGTCCCGCCGCGGACGACGCCGCCCCAGAGGAGGCCCGGCTCTTCCGCGTGGACGGCCGGTGTCAGCTACCGTCCGGGCGACAGGGTTTCCCATCGCGGTGCGCAGTATGTCTGCAGGCAAGCGCACACTGCGCAAGCCGACTGGCAGCCCCAGGACACTCCGACGCTCTGGCGATCTGCCTGAACCGTGTTGGGGCTTCGACCGGCCTCGCGGCTCGGACTCCGCGTGTGGGGTGGGGGCTGGTGGCTTATGCCGGGCGGGTTCGGTGCGGTAGTTGTCTTACATGCGCATTAGCACCCAGGTCGTCGTTGTCGGGGCCGGTCCGGCGGGGCTGAGCTTGGCCAACCTGCTCAGGCGGGCCGATGTCGACTGTGTGGTGGTGGAGCGGCAGGGCCGGTCCCATGTGGAGGGGCGGCAACGTGCGGGTGTGCTCGACTACGCCGGCACCCGGGTCTTCGAGGAATGGGGGCTCGCGGACGCGCTGCTGGCCGGAATGCCCGCCGACAGGATGCTTGAGATCCGCGTCGACGGGGAACCGCATTTCCTCGACGTCCCCGCCCTGTCGGACGGGCGGGCGGGGCGGATCATTCCGCAGCAGGTGCTTGTCGCGCGCCTCATCGACATCTTTGTGAAAGGCGGAGGCGATCTGCGGTTCGACGCGGACGAGGTGGCCCTGCACGGGCTCGACGGCGCTCGTCCCAAGGTCACCTATCGCGGCCCGGACGGGGCCGTGCACGAAATCGCCTGCGACTACGTGGCGGGGTGTGACGGTTACCACGGCGTCAGCAGGACCAGCGTGCCCGCAGAGGCCATGACCGTCTTCTCCTACGACCACGGCATCGGCTGGTTCACTGTTCTCGCCGATGTCCCGCCTCCCCGCCATCCGCTTCTGGCGGTGAGTTCGCACGGCTTCGCCGCGCAGTTTCCGCGGGGACCGGCGGCCAGCCGCTTCTACCTCGAATGCGCGCCCGACGAGGCGCTGGACGAGTGGAGCGACGAGCGGATCTGGACGCAACTGCGGCTCCGCCTCGGCGACGAGGCCCTGCCCGCCGGGCCGATCGGTGAGAGAACCGTTGTGGAGATGCGCAGCTTCGTCGTCGACCCGATGCGGTACGGCAGGCTTTTCCTGGTCGGCGACGCCGCGCACATCATCACCCCCATGGGCGGCAAGGGGATGAACCTCGCGGTCGCCGACGCGAACGTGCTCGCCCATGCGCTTCGCGCGGCCGTGCACGACGGTGATGAGGACCGGCTCGCCGCCTACTCCGCCACCTGCCTCAGGAAGGTGTGGAGCCACCAGGAGTTCTCCCGCTGGCTGACGGAAATGACGCATGAGGCCGGCAACGCCGCGCTGGCCGGGACGTTCCGCCGCGAGCTGGCCCGGGCTCGCCTCGGCCGGCTGTTCACCTCGGACGCCGCCGCCCGCGCCTTCGCGGATCTGATGGCAGGCTGAAGAACCGCGAAGGCGGTCAGGACGGGGGATCCGGTGAGGTCGCCGTCGCCGATGCTCAGGGTGAGGCCGCCTGTGCGGACGTCGCCTGGGCGGCGAGGAGGGCGCGGTAGGCGGTGTTGGTCGCGAGGAGCTCCTCGTGCGTGCCGGTGGCGGCGACGCGGCCGGCGTCCAGGAAGATCACGCGGTCGGCGGCGCGGATCGTGGACAGCCGGTGCGCGATGGTGATCATCGTGTGGCCGGCGCGGGCGGCCGCGACGGCCTCCTGCACGGCCTTCTCGTTCTCGGCGTCCAGGCTGGACACCGCCTCGTCCATCACGATGACCGGGGCGTCGTTGAGCAGCGCGCGGGCGATGGCGATCCGCTGCCGCTGGCCGCCGGACAGCTGCGCGCCCCGCTCCCCGCAGGCCGTGTCGTAGCCCTGCGGGAGCGCGGCGATGAACGTGTGCGCGATCGCCGCGCGGGCGGCGGCCTCGACCTCCGCGTCGGTGGCGGACGGGCGCGCCAGCCGGATGTTCTCCCGCACCGTCAGGTTGAACAGGTACACCTCCTGCGGGACGAGCGTCACCGCCGCCCGCACCGCCGGCAGCGGCACGTCCCGGACGTCGTGCCCGCCGATCAGGACCCGTCCGGACGCGACGTCCCAGAACCGCAGGAGCAGGTTCGCGCAGGTGGTCTTGCCCGCGCCCGACCGGCCGACGAGCGCGACGGTCTCGCCGGGACGGACGTGCAGGTCGACGCCGTCCAGCACGTCGGGGCCATCGGCCGTGTAGCGGAAGCGGACGTCCTCGAACCGCACGTCCGGCTCCCGGATCTCCGGGGCGGTCGAGGCGGGGACGTCCGCGACCTGGGGCGGGTAGCCGATGATCGTCAGCACGCGGCCCGCGGCGGCGCGGACCTCGCCGAGCGTCCGCGCGGTCGCCGACACCGTGGCGATCGGGCCGACGGACGCCAGCGCCAGCACGATCAGCACGGGCAGCCAGCGCGCGTCCAGGCCGCCCGCCCGGACCTGGTGCGCGGCGGTCAGCGGCACGACGATGACGCCGAGGGCCAGCAGCAGGTCGGTGACGGCCTGCTCCAGCCCTGACCGGCGCGCGTACGCGGCGGTGTGCCGCGCGGTCGCGCGGGTGCGGCGGACGAGCCGGTCCAGGTACCAGCCTCCGCGCCCGAACGTCACCAGCTCGCGCAGGCCCTGGACGCCGTCGAGCGCCTCGGCGTTCAGGGTGCCCAGCTCGCCGCGCAGCGCCCGGCCCTGCGCGGCGGCCCGCCCGGCGAGGACGAACGGGACGACCGCGACCAGCACCATCAGCGCGAGCGCGACCAGCGCCGTCCGCCAGTCCAGCGCGGCGATCAGCCCGACGGACGCGAGCGAGACCAGCACCGCGCCGAGGTAGTCGCCCGCGGTGTGCGCGAAGAACATCTCGGTCTTCTCCACGTCCGCCATCGCCGACGCGGTGAGGTCGCCCGTCCGCTTCCCGAGGATCCTGCCGGGCGTGGCTCGCTCCAGCCCGTCGTAGAGCCTGACGCGCAGCCCGGCCAGGATCCGGAACGCCCAGTCGTGCCCGATGTAGGACTGCCACCACGCGGCGACGCCGGTGAGGACGGCGGACGCGGCGAGCGCCCAGGCGACCGGCGCCTCGTCCGCGAACGTCCGGCCGGTCAGGACGGCGCCGACGAGCCACGCGCCGAGCGCCGACGTGGCGATGAGCAGCGCGGCGAACGCGATCCCCGACAGGACGACGAGCGCGAACGCGACCGGGTCCTCCAGCAGGTAGGGGAGCAGTCCGCGCAGCGGGCGGGGGTGCCGGGCGTCGGCCTCGGCCGGCACGCCGGTGGTGTGGCCGTGTCCGTGGGTCATGGTGTGACTCCCGTCATCTCCTCCTGCGCGGCGATCAGCCGCGCGTAGGCGCCGCCGCGGCGGCGCAGCTCGTCATGCGTGCCGGTCTCCGCGATCTCGCCGCCGTCCAGGACGATGATCCGGTCGGCGTCGCGGACGGTGGACAGCCGGTGCGCGATCACCAGCGTGGTCCGGTCCCGGGTGGCGTCCCGGAGGGTGTCCTGGATCAGGGCCTCGGTCGCGGCGTCCACCGCGGACGTCGCCTCGTCGAGCACCAGGACGGGCGCGTCCTTCAGCAGGGCGCGGGCCAGCGCGACCCGCTGGCGCTGGCCGCCGGACAGCTGCTGCCCGCGCTCGCCCGCCGACGCGCCGAGCTCCAGCCCGCCGAGCCCCTCCAGCCCCGCCGCGCGGGCGGCGGCGCGGACCCGGCCGGCGTCGCCGTCCGGCGCGCCGAACGCGATGTTCTCCTCGACGGTGCCGTGGAACAGGTAGGTGTCCTGCGGGACGAGGCCGATCATGCCCCTGAGCCGGGCGCCGGGGATCGTGCGCAGGTCCCGGCCGCCGAGCTTGATCGTCCCGCTCTGCGGATCGAGGAACCGGAGCAGGAGCGCCGTGAGGGTGCTCTTGCCCGCCCCGGACTCGCCGACGATCGCCACCGTCTCGCCCGGCCGCACGGTGAACGACACCGAGCGCAGGGCGGGACGGTCGCGTCCCGGATAGCGGAAGGTCACGTCCTCGAAGGCGACGCTCGGCGCCAGCGCCCCCGGCGCATCCGGCTCGGCGGGCTCCGGTGCGGGGGCTCGCGCGGTGAGCAGCTCGCCGATGCCCTTGGACGCGCTGACCGCCGCCATGCCGTCGTGCGCGCGCTGCCCGAGATCGTCCAGCGGGCGGAACACCTCAGGCACCAGGAACACGACGGTCAGCAACGACGCGGCCTCCACGTCGCCGCGGGTGAACCGGTACGCGACGTAGATCGTCGCGGCGGCGCCGGCGCCGAGCGTGCAGATCCGGTGCACGCCGAGCTGCATCAGGCTGTACCGGAGCTGGTCCATGCAGACCTTCCGGAGCCGCTGGGCGCTCTCCGCGACGAGGACGCGGCGCCGCGCGGCGGCGTCGAACGCCTTGAGCGTCGGCAGGCCCTGGACGGTGTCGACGAACTCCGCGTCCGTGTCGCCGATCGCCGCCCAGACGTCGTCGCTGCTCTTGGCGAACGCGGCCTGCCACGCCATCGTGCCGAGGATCGCGAGCGCCCCGCCCGCGAGCACGATCACCGAGAGCCACGGGTCGACGGTGAGCAGGATCACCAGCACGGTCAGCGGACCGGCGACCGCGTTGGCCAGTGCGGGCAGGTAGCGGCCGAAGTACGGTTCCATCGCCTCCACGCCCTCGACCAGCGTCGATCTGATCTCGCCGCTGCGGGTCAGCATCAGGTGCCCCGGCCCGAGCGCGAGGAGGCGCTCGTAGAGCCGCACGCGCAGCCGTTCCTTGGTGACCGCGGCCGTCCGGTCGGCCGCCACCTCGGCGAGCCACAGCGCCGCCGCGCGGACGGCGATCGCGGCGCCGAGCCAGACGTAGCCGGCGGTGGCGGTGCGCCCTTCGACGGCGTCCGCCACGACGTGCGCGAGCGCGAGCGCCTGCGCGACCCGCGTCGCGGTGACCAGGAAGCCGAGCAGCGCGGCGGCCCCGATGTGGCCGCGCACGGCCCACGCCAGCGCGATCAGCGGGCGGTTGAGCAGCACCATGTCGTCTCACCTCTCCGAGCCTCCGCGGGCCTCCGCGAGTTAATGACCGGCGGTCATTAACTCGAAAACGATTATCATGGCGTCGCGGTGGCAGGCAAGGGGCCCGCCTAGGATGACCGGTGAGACAGCCGCCGGACATGACGGAGGGTGACGGTGCGTCCACGCGACAAGCCCGTCGAGGAGCGGCGCGCCGACCTTCTGGACGCGGCCGAGAAGCTAGCCCTGGAGCGCGGCATCGACGGCGTGACCGTCGACCTGGTGACGGCGGGCGCCGGCATCTCCAAGGGCACCTTCTACCTGTACTTCCGCTCCAAGGACGACGTCCTGGACGCGCTGCGCGATCGCTATCTCGCCGCCTTCGCCGCCCGCCAGGACGAGGCCGCCGCGCTCGCCGGCCCCGGCGACCCGGTCGCGCGCGTCGAGGCCTGGGCGATCGCCGGCCTGGAGGACTACGTCCGCGACCACCGCCTCCACGACGTCGTCTTCCGCCACCGCGAGCCGCCGCCCGACGCTCCGGACGAGCACACCTCCATCGACGCGCTCGCCCGGCTCCTGACCGAGGGCGTGGACGCCGGCGCGTTCGCCCTTCCGGATCCGGACGCGACGGCCGTCGTGATCTTCCAGGCGGTGCACGGCGCCGCCGACCATCTCATCCACGTCGGCGACGCCGACCTGCACGGACGGGTCGTCCAGGAGATCCGGCGCCTCTGCCGCGCCCTTCTCGGCTCGCCCGCCGGGCGGCGCGAAGGCTGAGCGACGGCCGTCCGATCGCGATTTTCGGCCCAGAGACGTGAGCAGATCGCCCTAGAATGGGGCGACAATCACATCTTTGACATCGCGGGCATTGGTCGGCGGCGGAATCACCGGGTTCCACGTCGCAGAGGTCACGGAGGCCGCGTCGTGAGCATCGTCGCCCACCGGGACACGGTGCTGGAGCTGCGCGGGGTGTGCAAGGCGTTCGGCGGCGCCCGCGCGCTGACCGACGTCGACTTCTCGTTATCGGCCGGGGAGGTCCATGCCGTCGTCGGCATGAACGGCGCCGGCAAATCCACCCTCGTGGAGACGATGTGCGGCGCGATCGTCCCCGACCGCGGCGCCGTCCACATCTCGGGACGCCGCCACCCGGCGCTGAATCCGAGGCGCGCCCGCGCGGCCGGTGTGAGCATCGTCCACCAGAAGCGGTCCCTGGTCCCCGGGCTGACCGTCGCCGAGAACCTGCTCCTCGGCCGCCTGCCCACCCGCCTCGGCGCGGTGTCCTGGCGGAGCGCGCACCGGGAGGCGGCCCGCGCCCTCGCCGAACTGGGCATCGACCTCCCCACCGGCCGGATCGCCGCCGACCTCGGCCCGGCCGAGCGGACCCTCGTCGAGATCGCGCGGGAGGCGCGGCTGGGCGGGCGCGTCCTCATCCTGGACGAGCCCACCGCGTCGCTGGGCGGTGCCGACGCCCTGCGGATCCACCGGCTGGTGCGCGCCCTGCGCTCCCGCGGCACGGGCGTCGTCTACATCTCGCACGACCTGGACGAGGTCCTCGGCCTCGCCGACCGGATCACGGTGCTGCGGGACGGCCGCCGGGTCGTGACCGTAGCGGCCGCGGACGCCGACCTGCCCGCCCTGATCCACGCCATGACCGGCGACCGCCACGTCCAATCCGACCGGCACGCCCAGTCCAGCAATGAGCTTCCGTACGACGGCGTCGGCCGTGCTCGAAGCGTCGGCGAACCGGTGCTGGAGCTCCGGGCCCTGACCGGCGGACGGCTGCGCGGGTTCGATCTGAAGGTCCGCGGGGGGCAGGTCACGGCGGTGCTCGGTCCGGCCGGTGACGGCCAGTCCGAGCTGTTCCCGCTGCTCAGCGGGCTCCGCCGGGCGGAGTCGGGACGGGTGCGGATCGGCGGCCGCGACGTGCCGTCCGGGAGCGTCGGCGCGGCGCTGGCGGCGGGCCTGCGCTGCGTCACCGGCGACCGGCTCGCCTTCGGCCTCGTCCCGGGGCTGACGGTGGACGAGAACCTCGACCTCGTCCGGCGCGGGCTCCGGCGGCCCTGGCTGGTGCGGTGGAACCGGATGCGCGGGCACGGGCGCGCCGCCCGCGACCGGTACGGCATCACCGCCATCCACGCGAACCCGCCTGTCGCCGCGCTGTCCGGCGGCAACCAGCAGAAGGTGCTGCTCGCCGCGTGGCTCGGCACCGAGGTGACCGCGTGCCTGCTGGAGGAGCCGACGGGCGGCGTCGACGTGGCGGCGAAGGCCGACATCCACCGGCTGGTCGGCGGGCTGGCCGCCCGCGGGGCGGCGGTGCTGCTCGCGTCCGGCGACGTCGACGAGGTCGTCGGGATCGCCGACCGGGTCGTGGTCGTCCGGCACGGCCGGACGGTCGCGGACCTGCCCGCCGCCAAGGCCACCCGCGACGAGCTCGTCTCGCTGACCGCGAGAGGACAGGCGCCATGACCACTGCCGGCACCGTCCGCGGCCGCGCCGGCGTGAGTCTCCCGGCCGGGCTGACGCGGCATCTGGGGCTGCTGGCCGTCTTGCTGCTCATCGGCCTGATCACGGCGCTGAGGAGCCCGGCGTTCCTGACCGGGGCGAACGTGCTGAACGTCTCGCAGCAGGTGGCCGTCACCGCCGTCCTGGCCGCGGGGCTCACCCTGCTGATGACGGCGGGCGGGATCGACTTCTCGCTGGGCTCGATCGCGGCCGTGTCCAGCGGCGTCGTCGCCCAGCTGATCGCCGCCGGCGCCGACGGGTGGGCGGCCGCGCTCGCGGGCCCGGCGGTCGGCGCGGCGATCGGCTTCGGCAACGGCGCGGTCGTGACAGTGTTCCGCGTCGCGCCGTTCGTGGCGACGCTGGCGACGTCGACCGTCCTCGGCGGCGCGGCGCTGCTGATCATCGACGGGCAGAGCGTCTCGATCGGCGACCACCTCGTGGAACTCGGGTTCGGCGAGGTGCTCGGGGTCGTGCCAGCGCCGGTCGTCGTCGCGGCGGCCGTCTGCCTGGCGGCGGGGCTGGTCATGCGCTGGACGGCGTTCGGCCGCAACGCCTTCGCCATCGGCGGCAACGAGGACGCGGCGCGCCTCGCGGGCATCCCGGTGGCGCGCACCAAACTGCTGCTCTACACGCTCGGCGGCCTGCTCGCCGGGCTCGGCGGCGTCATGCTCGTGGCCAGGCTCGGCGCGGCGAGCCCCGGCACCGGCGGGCTGCAGCTGGAGCTGACCGTGGTCGCGGCCGTCGTCATCGGCGGGACCGCGCTGCACGGCGGCAGCGGCACGGTCGCCGGGACCGTCCTCGGCGTCGTGCTGCTCGGCGTCGTCGCCAACTCGCTCAACCTCCTCCAGGTGGACGCGCATTTCCAGGACGTCGCGGTCGGCGGCGTCCTGCTGGTCGCGGCCATCACCAACCATCTGCGCGGACGCGCCCGCTGAAAGGCTCTGTCATGTCCGATTCCTCGCGCGGACGCCTCCGTTCGGCGCGTCCGGGCACGGCGCTCGCCGTCTGCCTCGGGCTCGCGGTCTCGCTGGGGCTCACCGCCGGCTGCTCGGTGGACGAGGGCGGGAAGAAGGCCGCCCCGTCCGGCGAGAAGATCACGATCGGTTTCGTCAACGGGAACAGCATCCAGTTCCACACGTGCCTGCAGAAGGCGCTGAAGGCCCGGGCCGCCGCGAAGGGCGTCGACGTCCTGACGGCCAACTCGGCGATGGACCCGGGCAAGGAGCTGTCGAACATCGACGACATGATCGTCAAGAAGGTCGACGTCATCGTCGTGCAGACCGTGAACATCGACGCGCTCCAGGGCGGCGTCGCCCGCGCCGGCCGGGCCGGGATCCCGATCTTCCTCACCGGGGTCGCCTCCGGCGTCGACCGGTCGAAGATCCTCGGCGCGGTGGTCGCCGACGTCGAGCAGGTCGGACGCTCGCTCGGCGCGTGGCTGGCCAAGGACAGCGGCGGCCGGCCCGCCGACGTCGCGATCATCGGGGGCGCGCCGGGCGCCGCCGCCGACCTGATGACCGGCGCGTTCAAGAAGAGCATGGGGACGAAGGCCAGGGTGGTGTTCGAGCAGCCCGCGTTCTGGCAGCGGTCCAAGGCGCAGGACGTGGCGGAGAACCTCCTCCAGGCCGAACCGGACGTGCGGTACGTCCTCGTCCAGAACGAGGACATGGCGTTCGGCGTCGAGGCGGCGTTCCGGGCGGCGGGCCACACCCGCATCAAGATCCTCACGAACGGCGGGACGGCCGAGGGCGTCCAGGCGGTCAAGACCGGGCGGTTCGCCGTGACGGTCAGCAACACGCCGAAGGACGTGGGGGAGATGGCGGTGGACAACGTCGTCGCGCTGCTCCGCAGGGACCCGTCCGCCAAGAAGATCGAGAACGTGCCTGAAACCGTCATCACCAGGGAGAACGCGGACAAGGCCCCGCCCTACTGCGGCTGAGGCGGCGTTCCCCGTCGTCCGCCGCTGCCCGGCTCTATTCGACGCGCTCGGCGAGGCGCTTCCGTCCTGGCCCCGAGAGCTCCTGGATGATGCCGCGCCGTCCCGCGACGACCATCAGCAGCGCTTCGGCGGGCCCCCGCACCTCCGGCCCCGACCCCCGCGACCAGTCCAGATCGGTCGCCACGAGGCGCAGCCCCCGGACCCGCCAGAAGCCGGCGATCACCGGGGTGTTCAGCGCGCCGCGCAGCGCGGGCAGGAGCCGCTCCGCCGGAATCTCCCGGGCGACCCCCAGCGGGCGCCGGATGTCCTGGTGGTGGATGACGCCGTCGGTCAGCGCGATCAAGCCGCCGAACCCGGCGGTCAGGCCCCTCGGCCTGAGGCGCTCCCGGAGCATCGCCAGGAGCTCGTCGGGCGTCCGCGCGCCGGCGTCGTCGACGCCGACGGCGTTCGTCCGGTTCAGGCTGAACCGGCCCTTGGCCAGCCGCGCCGCCACGTCCCGTGCGCGCAGATCCTCGTAGCTGATCATGTGGGCGACGACGTCGCGCACCCGCCATTCCGCGCAGAGCGACGGAGCCTCCCACTGCTCGGGCGTCAGCGTCTCCAGGAACGCGGCGAGCTCGGCCCGCTCGTCCCGCGCCAGCGACTTCAGATCCATGACCACCCTGACTAACGCACGAGCCCACCGGACGCAACCACGAACGGAGGGTGCGGGCGCCCGACCGGCACACGGTCCTCCTCCTCCGCCGGTCCGCCCCGCTGGCGCGCGAGGGGAGCCGGGTCGTCCTCGCGGCCGGAACCGGGAATGGGACAATGGGGTCATGACTGAGCGAAAGCCCGCGGGGCTCAGCTTCGAGTCTTGGATCGACGGGCAGATCCGCGAGGCGGAGGAGCGCGGCGAGTTCGACGACCTGCCGGGCGCGGGCAAGCCCCTGCCCGACGCGAACCGGCCGCTGGACGAGAACTGGTGGATCAAGCAGAAGCTGGCCAGTGAGGGCCTCATCGCGATGGTCCATCCGACGCTGGCGCTGCGCAAGGAGATCGAGGACGTCCTGGCGGCGGCGGCCGAGGCGCCGTCCGAGCGGAGCGTCCGGCGGATGCTGGAACCGGTCAACGAGAAGATCGCCGCCAACCTGCGCATGCCGCCGCCCGGCCCTCCGCTCGGGTACCGGCTGATCGACGTCGACGCGGTCGTGGCGGCGTGGCGCGAGGCCCGCGAGCAGGACGGCGACGGTCCACAGGACGCGACGGCGCGAGGCGGCGACAAGCCGAGCACCGGCCGGCGAAGGTTCCGCATTCGCCGCCGGCACCGCGGCTGAGCTGGGCGGAGCCCAATACTTTGCCCTTGCGCTAAGTGTCTTGGCGAGTAATACTTAGCTCCATGGCACAGTATTCGGCGGAGGTCGACGGCGTGTTCGTCGCGCTCGCCGACCCGACGCGGCGCGGCGTCATCCGGCGCCTCGGACGCGGGCCGACGAGCGTGGGCGAGCTGGCCCGCGACTTCCCGATGACCCTTCCGTCGTTCATGAAGCACGTGCGGACGCTGGAGGCGAACGGGCTGATCCGCACGGTCAAGGTCGGCCGGGTGCGCACCTGCGTGCTCAACCGCGACCGTCTCGCCCTCGTCGACGACTGGCTCGCCGAGCAGCGCCGGATCTGGGAAGGCCGCACCGACCGGCTCGAACGGCTCGTCACCGATGCGAAGGAGAAGACCGATGAATCCTGACCTCGACCTGGCGCTGGAGCGCGTCATCCGTGCGCCCCGCGCGACCGTGTGGAACGCGTGGACCGATCCGGTCCGCCTGGAGAAGTGGTGGCTGCCGGCGCCTACCCTGTGCCGCGTCGAGCGGCTGGACGTCCGGCCCGGCGGCGCGTTCGTGACCCGGATGAGCGACGACGGGGCCGCGTTCGTCCCGCATGTCGACGCGAGCTTCCTCGTCGTCGAGGAGCTGGAGCGGATCGTGTTCACGAACGCGGTCGACAGCGCCTGGCGGCCCGCCGACCCGGCGCCGGTGCCCATGACGGCCGAGATCACGCTGGGCGACCATCCGGACGGCACCGACTACCGGGTGATCGTCCGGCACGGGGACCCGGACGCGCGGGCGCGCCACGCGGAGCTCGGCTTCGCCGAGGGCTGGGGCTCGGTCACCGAGCAGCTCGCCGAGCTCGCGGAGAAGGGAGCCCGATGAAGATCGTTCTCACCGAGTTCGTCACGCTGGACGGCGTCAGCCAGGGGCCCGGCTCGCCGTCCGAGGACACGAGCGACGGCTTCGGGAGGGGCGGCTGGCTCGTGCCGCATCTGGACGAGCAGTTCGTCCGGCGCACCTCCGAATGGCTGGATCTCGCCGACGGCCTGCTGCTCGGGCGGCGGACCTACGAGGCGTTCGCCCGCGACTGGCCGCAGATCACCGACCCGGACGACCCGTTCACCGAGCGGATGAACTCGCTCCCGAAGTACGTGGTGACCAGCACCCTCACCGAGGGGACCTGGAAACCGACGACCGTGCTGCGCGGCGACCCGGTCGAGACCGTGGGGGAGCTCAAGGCGCGGCCTGGACGGGAGCTCCAGATCCACGGGAGCGCGCGGCTCGGGAACTCGCTGCTGGCGGCGGGGCTCGTGGACACGCTCCGGCTCGCCGTCGCGCCGACCGTGATCGGGTCCGGGCGCCGGCTGCTTGAGCACCCGGGCGGGCCCGTCGGGCTGCGGCTCGTCCACCACGAGGTGACGGCGAACGGCCTGCTGCTGCTCCAGTACGAGCGCGCGGGCGCCGCCGCCGTGGGGGAGTACGAGGGCGTCACGGCCTTCGTCTAGCGGCTGAGCGGACGGGGAACGCCGGGTCACGGGACGACGCGGGACCCCTCCCGGGGGCTGCGACGAACAATGGCGAACGTCCGCGCCGAATGCCGTGCTGGGAGAGCCCAAGATGGATCACCCGATGTTCGCCGTGCCGGAGCCCCCGCCCCCGCCGCCCCCGCCGCCGGTTCGCGATCCGCTGGCCGTCGCCCTCGGCAACGCCTCCCTGCTGGGCATCGGCTACCTGATGCTCGGACGGCGCAGGACCGCCGTGGCCGCCGGAGCGGTGACGATCGCCCTCGTCTCCGTCCTCGTCTCGGTGGGCCGATGGTGGTGCGAGGTCGTCGTGCTCCTCTGGTGGGCGGCCGTCATCGCGCACGGGTGGCGCGCGGCGGGTGGACGCACCGGCGGCGTCGCGGTGCGCAGCCAGCGAATAACCGCGCTCGCCGTCACCGCGCTGGTGCTGCTGGCGGTGGGGTTACTGCGGTTCGACGCGTCCAGGATCGAGCGGCGCGTCGCCGAGGCCCGCGAGGACGGCGCCTGCGCGCGGGTGCTGAGCGGCGGGGAGGACGTGTGGTTCGGCCACCGCGTCGCGGGCGCGCCGGACGTCAGGCGCAGCGACGAGGCCGTCGACGCGTGCCGCCGGCTGCGGACGGCCGAGGCCAAGCTCATCGCCGCGCTGGCCACCGGTGACACCGGATCGCTGCGGACAGGGTTCGGCACTCTCGCGTCGGTGCTCGCCGAACCCGGCCAGGGGAGGACGGTCGCGACGGTCCTCGACCGGTTCCTCGGCCGCCTGCCCACTCAGGACGCGTGCCGCACGGTCACGGTCACCGACTGGCTCCGCCTGCGGCCGCCCACCCGCAACGACCTGGACCGGTCGGCGACCGCCGTCGCGCGGACCGCGCCCGCGGCGCTCGTCGGCTGCGGCGACACCCTGATGAAGGCCGACGACTGGGAGGGCGCCCGCGCGAGATACCAGCAACTGCTCGACCAGTTCCCCCAGGACGGACGCACCGACGCGGCGAAGAAGGGCGTCAGGCAGGCCACGCTGTCGATCGAGCTGGCTAACGTCCGGACCCTTTTGGAAGGGGCGTCCGACGACGAGCAGCCCGAATACTGCGAGTCACCCGCGAAGTACAGCGGCGCCGCCCGCTACGGCAAGGGAACCAATCGGGCGCTGTACTACGGGAACGACGAGTACACGGACAGGCTCCCCGGCCGGTGGCGGGCCAAGGACGCGGCCGGCGCCGTCCTCGTCGTCTGCGTGGGCGAACAGAAACTGGGAAGCGCGGTGCAGACGTGCACCTACCGGGCTGAGCGCACCGGCAAGCTGAGCCAAGTGACCTTCCACAAGGTCGCGCTACCGGTGAAGGCGTACGAGCTGCGGACCGGGAAACTCGTGTCCAGTGGCAAGGTGCAGATCGGCGGCAGGAGCTGCCCCTCCGTCATCAGATCCCCGGCCTTTGCCAGTCCCGACCCCGACCGGTACGTGAAGCCGTCGAAGGGCGATGTGCGCGCCGCCTTCGAGTCGCTGATCGACCGGTGACCGACGGGCCAAGTTGGCGGGAGTGGTGCGAGTTTGTCCGGGTGTGTGGTTACCCTGCCGTGATCTGGTGGTTCACGTGTGGTCGGGGTGGGGTGCATGGCCGAGGAGGGGACGGGACGGCCCGTCGGGCGGGTGCTGGGGACGCAGTCGGCCACGCCGCTGTCGTTCTGGGTCGGGCTTGAGCCGGGGACCGTCGTCCAGCTGGACGAGGTGATCGCGGCGACCCGGGAGGTGCCGGGACGCGGCGCGGTCCTCATCGCCGGGGTCGTCACGAACGTCGAGGCCAGGCACGAGGGCGCCGCGTACGACTCGGACGTGTTCCTGATCGTGCAGGGCGTGCTGCCCGCGGCGGTGGTGGAGTCGGCCGAGGTCACGGTGACGCGCGTCGAGCCGGAGGTGTACGTGCCGCCGCTGCCCGGCACGGTCGCGCGCAGGGCGGTCGAGCACGAGCGGGAACGGGCGCTGTACTTCGACGTGATGGAGCGGCGGATACCGGTCGGGCTGGGACGGGACGGCGAGCCGATCCACGTCAACCTGGACTTCCTCGACGGGACGCGCGGCGCGCACGTGTCGATCTCCGGGATCTCCGGGGTGGCGACCAAGACGTCGTTCGCGACCTTCCTCCTCTACTCGATCTTCAATTCGGGGGCGCTGGGCGCCGAGGCGCACAACACGAAGGCGCTGATCTTCTCGGTGAAGGGCGAGGACCTGCTTTTCCTCGATCACGCCAACAACCGGCTGGACGAGAACGCCAGGGCGGCGTACCGCAAGCTTGGGCTGGAGCCGGGACCGTTCGGCAGCGTGCACGTGTTCGCGCCGCCGCGCCCCGGCGACCCGAACGGGACGCCCCACGTGTCCGCGCGCACGCAGGACGTGAGCCCGTTCTACTGGACGCTGGCCGAGTTCTGCCAGGCGGAGCTGCTGCGGTTCGTCTTCGCCGACGCCGAGGACGAGCGCGCCCAGTACACGATGCTGATCGGGCAGGTCGCGGCCCGGCTGGCGCGGGTCGCGGAGCCGGTCGGCGGCGCCGTCGCGCTGCGGATCTCCGACGACGCGGAGCCGCAGGTCTGCCGCACCTTCGACGACCTGGTGCGGTTCATCGAGGAGACCCTGACGGACGAGGGCACGCGCCACGCCTGGGGCGCCGGGCTGATGGGCCTCGGGACCGTCAACGCGTTCCTGCGGCGGCTGCGGTCGTCGGTCAGGCCGCTGTCGCCGATCGTGCGGGGCGACCTGTCGGCCAGGGCGTCGATCGACACGGGCGCGCAGGTCACCGTCGTCGACCTGCACAATCTGCCGGACCGCGCGCAGCGGTTCGTCGTCGGGGTGGTGCTGCGCGGCGAGTTCGCGCGCAAGGAGAGCACGGGCAGCGCCCGGCCGCTGCTGTTCGTGGTGCTGGACGAGCTGAACAAGTACGCGCCCCGCGAGGGCGGCTCCCCGATCAAGGAGATCCTGCTGGACGTCGCCGAGCGGGGCAGGTCGCTCGGCGTGATCCTCATCGGCGCGCAGCAGACCGCGTCGGAGGTCGAGCGCCGCATCGTCGCGAACTGCGCGGTGCGCGTGGCGGGACGCCTGGACGCGGCGGAGGCGGCGCGCGGCGAGTACGGGTGGCTGCCTCCGGCGGCGCGGGCGCGGGCCACGATCGCCAGGCCCGGGACGATGTTCGTCGGCCAGCCGGAGATCCCGGTGCCGCTCGCCGTCGAGTTCCCGTTCCCCGCGTGGGCGACCCGCCCGGCGGAGGCCGAGCCGCGCGAGCCGTCGCGCTCGGCGTCGCGGCCGTCGGCGCGGGCGTCGCGCGACCCGTTCGAGGGGCTCGCCGGCGCGCCCGACGACGACGAAGTACCCCCCTTCTGATCCATAGGGAGCGGACATGAAGTTCCTGCACACCGCCGACTGGCACGTCGGCAAGGTGCTCCGGGGCCGCTCACGGGCCGAGGAGCACGCGAAGGTGCTGGACGAGCTGGTCGGCGTCGCCCGCGAGGAGGACGTCGACGCGGTCGTCGTCGCCGGGGACGTCTTCGACGGCGCCGTCCCGACGCCGCCGTCGCAGGCGCTGGTGATGAGGACGCTGCTGGCGCTCCAGGAGGGCGGCCGGGAGGTGGTCGTCCTCGCCGGGAACCACGACGACCCCCGCCTGCTGGACGACGTGTACCGCCCGGTCCTGCGGCAGCTCGGCGTCCAGGTGATCGGGAGGTTCCGGCGGCCGGACGCGGGCGGCCTCCTGTCCTGGACGGCCAGGACCGGCGAGCCCGTCAGGCTCGCCGCCATGCCCTTCCTGTCGCAGCGGTACGTCGTCCGGGCGCTGGAGGCCCTCACCGGCACGCCCGACCAGCACAACCGCGAGTACGCCCACCGGTTCGCGCGGCTCGCCGAGGCGCTGACGGAGGGGTTCGGGGCCGACACCGTGAACCTGATCGCGGCGCACGGCACGCTCCCGGGCGGCCGGCTCGGCGGCGGCGAGCGGGAGGCGCAGACGATCTTCTCGTACTACTTCGAGCCGGCGGCGTTCCCGCCGTCCGCGCACTACGCGGCGCTGGGCCACCTGCACCGGCGGCAGCGGATGCCCGGCCCGTGCCCCATCTGGTACAGCGGCTCGCCGATCGCCGTCGACTTCGGGGAGGAGCAGAACACGCCGGGCGCGCTGGTGGTGGACGCGTCGCCCGGCCGTCCCGCAGAGGTCCGCGAGGTGACGCTGCGGAGCGCCCGCGTCCTGCGCACCGTCACCGGCACGCTCGGGGAGCTGGAGGCGATGGCGGACGGGCTCGGCGACGCCTGGCTGCGCGTCGTCGTCGCGGAGAAGCCGCGCGCCGGGCTCGCCGACGCCGTCCGCGAGGTCCTCCCGAACGCGCTGACCGTGGACATCGCCGACGCGTTCCGGCCCACGGCCGCGCGGCGCCGCACGACCGGCGCCGGCGGGGAGGCCCCGACGCCGCGGCAGCTGTTCCGCGCCTACCTCGACCACAAGGGCCACGAGGACGAACGCGTCGTGGCGCTGTTCGACCGCCTGTACGACGAGCTGGACGGGCGCCACGAGCACGACACGCGGGAGGGCTGAGCCGATGCGTCCGCTCTGCGTCCACATGGACGACTTCTGCAGCTACCGCGAGCCGACCTCCGTCGGCCTGCACGACGTCGACTACTTCGTCCTGGTCGGGCCCACGGGGTCGGGGAAGAGCACGGTCATCGACGCGATCTGCTTCGCCCTGTACGGGTCGGTTCCCCGGTGGGGGAAGGAGAACGTGATCCGGCTGGCGCTGGCGCCGTCCGCCAATTCCGGCAGGGTGGCGCTGGTGTTCGAGGCCGCGGGCCGCCGGTACGGGGTCGTCCGGGCGCTGGCCCGCACCAAGCAGTCGGTGACGACGAAGGAGGCGCGGCTGGACGAGCTCGACCCGTCCGTCGACCCGGCGGACGGCATCGAGGAGATGCTGGCCGCGCAGGTCAGGACGATCGCCGACGGCGACCGCGTGACCGCCGCCGTCGAGCGCGTCACCGGCCTGGAGTTCCGCTACTTCACGCAGTGCGTCGTCCTGCCGCAGGGCCGGTTCGCGGACTTCCTGCAGGCCGAGCCGAGGAAGCGGCAGGACCTCCTCGTCCAGCTCCTCGACGCCGGGACCTTCGAGGTCGTCATGCGGCGGGCGGGGGAGGAGGCGAAGGCCGCCGAGGCCCGGGCGCAGGCGTCCGAGGCCCAGCTGGCGAAGGTCGGCGGCGCGGACGAGGCCGCCGAGACGGCGGCGCGGCAGCGTGTGGAACGGCTGGAAACCCTCGGTGACCAGGTCCGTTCGGCACTGGACGACCTGCGGCGCACGGACGACGCGATCCGCGACCGGAACGCGGAGGCCGCCGACGCCGCGCGTTCACTCGGCGCGCTGACCGCCCTCGCCATGCCCGCGGACGTCCCGACCCTGGCGGACGACCTCAAGGCCGCGACCGGCACGGCGGAACGGGCGGCGCGCGAGGCGGCCCGGTACGAGGAGGCGGAGTCGGCCGCGCGCGAGCGGCTCGCCGGGCTCGGCGACAAGGCCGTCCTGGACCTGGCGGCCAGGGCGCACCGCGAGCACGCCCGGCTCACTGCCGAGATCGAGACCGTCCACGCCGAGGCGGACGAGGCGCGCAGGGCGGCGGCCGACGCCGAAGCGGACGCCGCCGTCGCCCAGGCGAATCTCCAGCAGGCCCAGGACGAGCTGCAGCGCACGCGCGACGCCCACACCGCCGCCGATCTCGTCCAGCGGCTCGCCGTCGGCGAACCGTGCCCGGTGTGCCTGCGCGAGGTCACCGAACCGCCGGAGCCGCACGCCCCGCCCGCCCTCGGCGCGGCCGACCGCAACGTGAAGGCCCGCACCCGCGACCTCGAAACCGTGCAGCACGCGCACCGGAGACTCGACCGCGAGACGTCCCGGCTCGACGAGAAGCTGGACGGGCTGCGGCGGCAGCTCGGCACGCAGGACGAGCACATCCGCGCGCATCCGGACGCGGACGATGTGCGCCGACGCCTCGACGCGATCCGCACGGCCGAAGAGGACGCCGAACAGGCACGGCGGGACCTGCGCGCCGCCCGCGACGACCTGGCCAAGGCCGAGCGGCTCCTCGCCGGCCTGAACGACGAGGCGAGCGGAGCGCGGCGCAAGCTGGACGAGGCCCGCGACACCGTCGTCGCCTTCGGCGCGCCGGCGGTCGACCGGGCCGACCCGCACGCCGCCTGGACGACCCTGCTCGCCTGGCGCGACCAGGAGGCGGCGCGCCGCGGCGAAGCCGCCGAGACCCTGGCGAACGAGCTGAGCGACCTGCGGGCCCGGCGGGACGACCGGCGCCGCGCGCTCGCCGCCGAGCTGGACGGCCACGAGATCGCCGTGCCCGCGTCCGCCGACCCGGAGACCGTCCGCGAAGCCGTCCTGAACGCCCGGAACCAGGCGGAGAACCGGCTGGCGGACGTCCAGCGCGACCGGAAGCGCGCCGAAGAGCTGGCGGACGAGATCCGCACGCACCGGCAGGACGCCGCGGTCGCGCAGGAACTGGCCCGGCACCTGCGTGCCAACAACTTCGAGAACTGGCTGTGCGGCGAGGCGCTGGCGCTGCTCGTCGACGCCGCGTCCGAGACGCTGCGGCAGCTGTCGGGCGGGCAGTTCGAGTTCGTCCTCGACGAGAGGAACGCGATCGAGGTGACCGACCACACCGAGGCGGGGCTGCGGCGGAGCGTGCGGACGCTGTCCGGCGGGGAGACGTTCCAGGCGTCCCTCGCGCTCGCGCTGGCGCTCTCCGACCAGATCGCCCGGCTCGGTGGCGGGCGCGGGGTACGCGGCCTGGACTCGATCTTCCTGGACGAGGGCTTCGGCACCCTCGACCCGGCGACGCTCGACACGGTCGCGACGACGCTGGAGCGGCTGACGTCGGGGGGTGACCGTATGGTCGGCATCGTGACGCACGTTCCGGCGCTCGCCGAGCGCGTCCCCGTCCGGTTCGACGTGTCACGCGACCACACCGGCTCGCATCTGGAGAAGAAGACCACGTGACCACGGCACCGCCGGCCGGGACCGCCGCCGCCATCACCGTCGACCCCTGGGACCCGGGGTACGCGACCTCGCTGACCGCGGAGGCGATCGGCGAGCTGGACGCCACGTCCGTCCGGCTCGACCTCGGCGTGGAACTGCCGGCCGGGGAGTGGCGCCCGATCACCCCGGCCGCCGAGGGCCTCCCGCCCGCCGGGCTGATCGTCGCCGACGGGGTGCGCCGCGTCGAGGCCCGCGTCTGGGTCCAGCACCCGGACGACGACATGCCCCACCCCGGCATCGCCGCGTCCTGCGCCGCCGGGCTCGTGCGCTGCACGCCCGGAGGCCCCGCCGAGCTGGCCGAGGTGGACGTGCGCCGCTCGCTGTTCACGCCGTCCCGGCACGCCGCCGACCTGTCCACGTGGGCGGGCACGTACGCCGCGGTCCGGGCGGGAGGCGGCACGGCCGAGCAGCTGTCGCTGGCGCTCCAGCGGCAGCTCAGCGACGTCGAGGTCGGCCTGGCGACCCGCTACCGGACGGCGTCCGGCCACGACGACGACCTGCTCATCGTGGACGGCCCGCTCCGGGGCCGCGCCCACCTCCCGCGCACCATCGGCTACGTGAAGACCCACCACGCCGCCTACCTGACCGGCGACGAGTTGGCCGTCCTCACGGCGCTGCGGCCGGGCCAGCGCACGCCCGTCTTCCTGATGACGACGGGCTGGGCGCGGCATTCCTGGTACCTGCGGCTGCCGACGCCGTCCGCCGCGCCATGGGCGGGCATCGCCCGCTGCGAGGCGGCGCCCGACCTGCCCCGCGACGCCGTCGTGGACCTCGCCGACCACAGCGCGGCGATCATCCCCGGGCTGGCCGGGGTCGACTACAAGGACCCGCGGGCGCCGCAGAACCTCGTCCCGATCGGCGGCCTGGAGAAGCTGCTCCGCCACCGCCTCGGCGACCCGGGCCTCCTCTACCGCGCGCTCCGGACCGCGACCGGCCGCGGCCCCTAGCGGCTCCGCCTCCAGGTCGATTCGAGGCCGCCGCCGTCGACCGGCGTCCCGCTGCGCGGGGCGGCCCCGCCCCCGGCCCCGTCACCGGCGGCGAGCCGGACGGCGATCCTGTCCTCGACGTCCTTGGGCGCGCCCCCGGAGTAGCCGTTGAAGACGCTGGAGAAGATCAGCGTGCGGCCGTCCGGGGACCTGACGTAGCCGGACAGGGCCGTGACGCCGGTCAGCGTCCCCGTCTTCGCGTGGACGTTCCCCGCCGCGGCCGTGCCCCTCATCCGTTTCGCGAGCGTCCCGCCGACCAGCCGATCGGACCGCCCGGCGACGGGCAGCGACGCGTACCAGGCCGGGAACCACGCCTGCTTCCGCGCGTGCCTGAGCAGGATGCTGAGCTGCCTGGCCGTCGTCCGGTTCGAGCGGGCGAGGCCCGAGCCGTCCGTCATGGTCACCTGCTCGGCGTCGACGCCGAGCCGCTCGGCGTAGGCGGTGACGGCGGGCAGCCCGGCAGCCCAGGAGCCCTCGCCGCGCGCCTTCCGGCCGATCGCCTTGACGAGGGTCTCGGCCATGACGTTGTTGCTCAGCTTCATGAACGGCTTGGCGAGCCGCGACAGCGGCATGGACGTGCGTGTGGCGATCGTCTTGGCGCCCGCGGGCGTCCTGCCCCGCTCGGTCGCGCCCGCCACGCGGACGCCGTGCGCCTTCAACGCCCGGCGGAACACGTCCGCCGCGTAGAGGGTGGGCCGCTCCACGGCCCGCAGGACGCTCGCCGCGGGCGCGCCCGCCGGATGCGAGCCCGTGATCACCATCGTGTTGGAGCCGTTCCGCCGCTTCACCGCGAGGGTGGACGGCGAACCGGCCCGTCCGGTCGCCGCCCTGTTGTCGATCTTCACGACGCCGGTGGCCGGGCGGAGACGGGCCCTGACCGGCCTGCCCGGCCGGGTGGCGGCCACCGTGACGTCGATCGAGCCCGCGTCGAAGTCGGCGTTGGGCGAGACGGTGAGCGCGGACGTCTGCCCCGCGTACGCGTACTGCAGGTCCGCCAGGTCCCAGCCGCCGGGGACGCGGTCGGCGTCGAACCAGGTGTCGTCGGCGACGAGGTCGCCCTCGACCTCCGTGACGCCCTTCCCGGCGACGGCCGCGGCGAGGCGGTCGTAGTCGGCCGCCCGCATGGTGGTGTCGCCGGTACCCTTGAGGTAAAGATTTCCGCCCTTGGCGCTGACCGTCGTCCGGAACCGGTACCCGGCGCCGAGGATGCCGAAGGCGGCCGCGGAGGTCGGCAACTTGTTGTTCGACGCCGGCATGACCTGGCCGTCGCCGTCGCGGTCGAACAGGACCTCGCCGGACTCCGCGTCGCGGACGACCACGCCGACGGCCGCGCCCCTGAGGCGCCCGTCCTTGAGGATGGCGTCCAGGTCCTCCGCCAGGTCTCCGTCCAGGCTCCTGGCCGGTCTTCCGTCCAGGTCAGCGGCGAGATCGGCGGGCGGTGCGGCGCCGGCGGGGAGCGCGCCCGCGCCGCCGGCGACCATGCACCCGGCGAGGAGCACGGCCACCCCGAGGTTGCGGATGATCATGTCGCCGGAGTCTAGGGCCCCCTCTTCTACTGCGCGCGGAGAGCGCGCAGACTTGGCAGAAGGAGGGCAGGCACATGGACGACGCAGAAAGGATTCAGCGATCGCACGTCCTGTTCGGCTACGACGGGACGGCGGAGAACGACGCCGCGCTGCGCTGGGCGGTCGACGAGACGGCGCGGCGCGGCCTCGACCTGGTGATGTGCCACTGCTGGCACTGGCCCTACGCGAGCGGCCACGTGGACCGGGACGCCGAGACGATCATGAAGCGGGCGGGGGAGAACCTGCTGGAGCGGGGCGTCCGCCGGGCACGGGAGCTCGGCGCGCCGGGCGCGGTGCACGCGCGCCTGCTGCGCGGTCCCGTGGCCGAGGCGCTGCTGGGCGCGTCCGGCACGGCGGAGCTGATCGTGATCGGCGCGCACGAGGACCTGGACGCCGGGGCGACGGCCCTGGAGGTCCCGGCGCGGGCGGACCGCCCGGTGGTCGTCGTCCGGGACGGGAACGGACCGGGCCGGACGGGCCGTCCGCCGGAGCTGGTCGTGGCGGGCGTCGACGGGACGGCCCGCTGCGGCGCGGCGCTCGGCTTCGCCTTCGACGAGGCGGCCCTGCGCGACTGGGACCTGCACGTGGTCTACGGCTGCTGGGAGCCCGGTGCGGTGATCGACTCCGAGCTGGCGCTGTTCAACGACCGGGAGCTCCTGGAGAAGACGCGCGCCGCCGAGCTTGAGGAGGCCGTCGCGCCGTGGCGGGAGCGCCACCCGAAGATCGGCGTGACGGTGTCGCTGCTGCTGGAGCGCCCGTGCGAGGCGCTGCGGGAGGCGGTCGAGGAGGCCGGGCTGCTGGTCCTCGGCGACCGCGGCACCGGCCTGGACCCGCTGGGCGCGACCAGCAGCGGGATGCTCCGCCGCGCCCCGTGCCCGGTCGCGATCGTCCCCGGCCGCAGGCCGCCCGGCTGACAGGGCTGCAGGCCGCCCGGCTGACAGGACCGCAGGCCGCTCGCCGTGCGGCTAGGGCCTGCGGAGGACGCCGCCGTACTCGGTGAGGTCGCGTCCCAGCCGCGACGCGCCCGCGTACTGCCGCAGTTCGGCGGGGACGGGCGCGAGCGGCGGCTGCGCCGGGTCGGGACGCCAGTCGACGACGTCGACCAGGCCCGGCTCGACGGCGTCAAGACCGTCCGGGAGGAGCGCGTCGACCTCGGCGCGGTCGCGGGTCCGCCAGCGCAGCCCGGCGCCGTTCGAGCGGGCGTCGATGTCGGCGGCGCGCTCGCGGTCGGAGCAGACGATCTGCGTGAACGCCAGGTGGCTGCCGGGGACGGCGCGGCCGATGGCGGCGCTCAGGACGCTGCGCGGGTCGTCGTCGTCGAGCAGGTGATGCCCGATGGACAGGAACAGCACGGCGAGAGGTTCGCCGAAGTCGATGAGGCGTTCCACGTCCGGGTGGGCGAGGATGGCCTCCTGGTCGCACATGTCGGCGGTGATCACGGCGGTGGAGCCGTCGCCGGCCAGCAGCGCGCGGGCGTGCACGAGCACGATCGGGTCGATGTCGACGTAGACGACGCGGGCGTCGGGCGCGAACCGCCGCGCGACCTGGTGCACGTTGTCGTTGGTCGGCAGCCCGCACCCCATGTCGAGGAACTGCCGGATGCCGGCCTCCTCCGCCAGGTACCGGACGGCTCTGTAAAGGAAAAGCCGATTGTGCCGGGCGAGGTCGATGAATTCGGGGAACTCCGGCAGGTTCTGCAGCATGAACCGCCGGTCGGCCTCGTAGTTGTCCTTGCCGCCCAGGGCCCAGCCGTAGATGCGGGCAGGCGTGGGCACGTCGTAGGGGATCTCGACGGGGAAGTCCTCGTCCGCGGCCACAGCGCCCTCCTGAGCGTTCCGGAAAAGCGGATTTATCCAGCATCTCAGGATATCGGTCCATGGCTCGTTCCACCGGATAACCGATAAGAAACGATCATGGCTTGCCGACGAGCGCGGCGGTCGCGTCCAGGGCCGGGTCGGCGGGCAGGCCGGGGTCGAGGATCAGCTGCAACATCAGGCCGTCCAGCAGCGCGGTGACGAGCATGGCGGTTCCCTCGCGGCGCTCCGCGGCCCAGTCCGGGCAGACCTCCGCCAGCCGCGCGGCGACCCGCCCGCGGACGGCGCGCGCCCAGTCCCGCCGCTCCGCGCCCATCCGCGGATCGCGCAGCGCCCTGACCAGCAGCTCCGCCGCCAGCCGCAGCTTGCGCTCGCCGGCGATCATGTCCGGGACGACATCGCGCAGCGCCTGCACCGCGGCCGGGGTGTCCGGCGCGGCGAGCAGCGCGTCCACCACCGGCTCGATGATCATCTCGCCGGCCCGCTGCGCCACCGCGACGTGCAGCCCGGGCAGGCCGTTGAAGTAGTGGTGCAGGAGGCCCGGCTTGATCCGGGCGCGGTCCGCGACGGCCCGGGCCGTGATCGCGGGCCAGCCGCCCTCGGCGAGCAGATCGAGGCCGATCCGCACCAGCTGGTCGCGGCGGGCCCGCCCGCGAGGAGTCGCCGGGCGCCGCGCGCCGGCCTGGTCCTCGTGGGTCATGCCGCCCAAGCTATCCCAACGGTTGCAGGGTGCAAAGATCGTCGCCGGTGAGTTGGCCGGTTGCGCGGGCGGGGCCTCATTGCACTGTGCAAGGATGAGGCCCCCAAGATCTGGCGCGCGGTCCCGCTCGGAGGCATGAGGTGAGCGACGACGCGGCCGCCGGTCTGCCCATGTCGATCGACATCACGATCGAGCGCGGCTGCCTCGTCGTGCGGCTGGGCGGCCACCTCGTGATCGGCAACGTGCCCCGGCTGAACCGGTGGATCAACCGCATCGGACGGCTGGAGGGCCGCGTCCTGGTCGCCATGGACCTGCACGGCGTCGTCGGCTGCGACTCCACGGGCGTCGACGCGCTCGTCGACGGCGCCGGACGCATCCGCAAGTCGGGCGGCTTCCTCATCGCCGCCCACTATCCCGACGCCTGCGAGGCGTTCGCCGGACGGGCCGTCCTGGAGACCCGCGCCACCGTCCACGACGCCATCGACGAGCTGCACTCCTGGCTCACCTAGCCCCGGCCGGGGCCCGGCCCGCGGCCCGGGCCCGGCGGCCGGTCACGAGGCGCGGTCGCGTTCGGCGGCGAGCTGCAGCGCCACGTCGATGATCATGTCCTCCTGGCCGCCGACGTACCCGGCCTCGCCGACCTTCTGCAGGATCTCGTGCGCCGGGACGCCGTAGCGCTCCGCGGCCCGCTCGGCGTGCAGCAGGAAGCTGGAGTACACGCCCGCGTAGCCCTGCGTGATCGCGCCCCGGTCGGCGAACGGCAGCCGGTGCAGGAACGGCTTCACCACCTCGTCGGCGGCGGCCATCACGCCCTGCACGTCCACGCCCGTCGGGACGCCGAGCCGCTCGAACGTCGGGACGAGCACCTCGGTCGGCGAGTTGCCCGCGCCCGCGCCGAGCGCGCACAGCGCCCCGTCGATCTGCAGCGCGCCGTTCTGCTGCGCCAGGACGGAGTTCGCGACGCCCAGCGACAGGTTCTGGTGCCCGTGGAACCCGACCTGCGCCTCGTGCCCGATCTCCTTCACCAGCGCGCTGATCCGCTCCTGCGCGTCGCCGAGGACGAGCGCCCCCGCCGAGTCGACGACGTAGACGCACTGCGCGCCGCCGTCCACCATGATCCGCGCCTGCTTCGCCAGCTCGTCCGGGCCGACGCGGTGCGACAGCATCAGGAAGCCGACCGTCTCCATGCCGAGGTCGCGGGCGGCGGCGAAGTGCTGCAGCGACACGTCCGCCTCGGTGCAGTGCGTCGCGATCCGCGCGACGGACGCGCCCGCGTCGTGCGCGAGCCTCAGGTCCTCGACCGTGCCGAGGCCCGGCAGCAGCAGGACGGCGATCTTCGCGCGGGTCGCCTCGTCCACGGCGGCGGCGACGAGCTTGACGTCGTCCTCCAGCGAGAAGCCGTAGTTGAACGACGAGCCGCCGAGCCCGTCGCCGTGCGTGACCTCGATGACCTCGACCCCGGCGCCGTCCAGCGCGTGCACGACCCCGCGGACCTGCTCCTCGGTGAAGCGGTGCGCCATCGCGTGGCTGCCGTCCCGCAGCGTCGAGTCGGTGATCCTGATCTTCTGGGCGTCGGTCATGTGGTCGCCTTCCTGCGCGCGAGCTGCTCGCCGACGCGGGCGGCGGCCGCGGTCATGATGTCGAGGTTCCCGGCCCACTCCGGCAGATGGTCGCCGTTGCCGCGCACCTCCAGGAACACGGCGACGCGCGCCATCCCGTTCCAGATGTCGCGGGGCTCGTCGAACTGCGGCTCCGCGCGCAGTGAGTAACCGGCGACGTAGGTCTGCACCTCGGCGACCATCTTCTCGACCGACTCGGCGACGGCCGTCGTGTCGGCGTCGGCCGGGATCGCGCAGAACACCGTGTCCCGCATGATCATCGGCGGCGTGACCGGGTTCAGGATGATGATCGCCTTGCCGCGTCCGGCGCCGCCGACCCGCTCGATCGCGCGGGCCGTGGTCTGCGTGAACTCGTCGATGTTCGCGCGGGTGCCCGGCCCGGCGGACCGGGACGCGATCGACGCGACGATCTCCGCGTACGGCACCGGCACCACCGACGACACGGCGTGCACGATCGGGATCGTCGCCTGCCCGCCGCACGTGATCATGTTGAGGTTGGGGGCGTCCGACAGCGTGTCCAGGTTCACCGGCGGGCACACGAGCGGCCCGGTCGCGGCGGGCGTCAGGTCGATCGCGGTGACCCCGGCCTCCTCGTAGCGCGGCGCGTTCGCCAGGTGCGCCTTCGCGGACGTCGCCTCGAACACGATGTCGGGGAGCGTGGGCCGGCTCAGCAGCCAGTCCACGCCCTCCGCCGACGCCGGGACGCCCAGCTTGCGGGCGCGCTCCAGGCCGTCCGACTCCGGGACGACCCCGACCATCGAGTGGACGTCGATCAGCTCGCTGCGCATCAGCTTGACCAGCAGGTCGGTGCCGATGTTGCCGGGCCCGACGATCGCGGCGGTCAGCCTGGTCATGACGCTTCCCTCTTTCCGATTCCGGAACTTCCGAAGCGGGCGGTGACGGTGCCGATCCCGGCGAACTCCGCGGTGAGCGTCTCGCCGGGCGCGACCGGGACGGCCGCCGTGATCGAGCCGGGCAGCACCACGTGCCCCGCCTCAAGGGCCGCGCCGCGCTCGCCGAGGACGTTCGCCAGCCACACCAGCGCGTTGATCGGCGAGCCGAGCACCGCGCCGCCCGCGCCCGTGTCGATCAGGTCGCCGTCGCGGCGGAGCAGGCAGCCCATCAGCGAGAGGTCCAGGCCGTCCAGCCGGACGGGACGGGTCCCGAGCACCACCCCGCCGCTGGACGCGTTGTCCGCGATCGTGTCCGGCAGGGTGATCTTCCAGTCGGCGATGCGGGAGTCGATGACCTCCAGCGCGGGCAGCACGTACTCCACGGCGGCGACCGCATCCGCGGCCGTCGCGCCGGGCCCGGCCAGCGGACGCCCCAGCACGAACGCGATCTCCGGCTCGATCCGCGGCTGCAGGAACCGGCCGGTGTCGATCGGGGCGCTGTCCTGGAAGAACATCGTGTCGAGCAGGACGCCGAAGTCCGGCTGGTCCACGCCCATCTGGCGCTGCATCGCGGCCGACGTCAGCCCGACCTTGTGGCCCTTGATCCGGGCGCCCGCCGCCATCCACGCCTCGACTTGGGCGAGCTGGACCGCGTAGGCGTCGGCCACCGACATGTCCGGATGGCCCGCCGTCAGCGGGGCGATGGGGGTGCGGGTCGCGTACGCGTCGAGCAGCGCGGCCGCGGCCTTCTCCACGGAACCCGGGTCCATGGACCGTCCTTTCGTCGTCGGCGCGCGTCGGTTACCGGCGCACGGCGAGCCTCTCCCGCCTGGGCCGACGCGGGCAACGCGGCCGTCCCGCGTGGTGGGACACTTCTTCCATGGGGCCTTCGATGACGTCCGGCGACTCGTTCCTGCGCCGTGCCGTCGCCGTGCTGGCCGCGTTCCGCGCGGACGACGACGGACTCGGCGCCGCCGAGCTCGCCCGCCGCAGCGGCCTGCCGAAGTCGACGGCGCACCGGATCGCGCTCGACCTGGTGGAGGCGGGGCTGCTGGAGCGGCGGGGCACGCGGGTGCGGCTCGGCCTGAAGCTGTTCGAGATCGGGCAGCGGGTGCCGCGGCAGCGGGTGCTGCGCGACGCCGCCGTCCCGTACATGTCCGACCTGCGGGAGGCGACGCGGCAGACCGTCCATCTGGCGGTGCTGGAGGGCGGCGAGGTCGTCTACGTGGAGATCCTCGGGTCGTCGGGCGGGCCGCGGCTGCCGTCGCAGGTCGGCGGGCGGCTGCCCGCGCACGTGACGGGCGTCGGCAAGGCGATCCTGGCGTTCTCCCCGCCGGACGTGGTGAAAGGCGTCCTGGAGGCGGATCTCGTCAAGACCAGCGAGCGGAGCGTCACCGCGCCGGGGCTGCTCGCGAAGGAGCTGGAGCGGATCCGGCGGGAGGGCGTCGCCTACGACCGGGAGGAGTCGGGCAAGGGGATCGTGTGCGCGGCCAGCCCCGTCCTCGGCCCGGACGGCCTGGCGCTCGGCGCGCTGTCAGTGTCGGGCTGGTCGACGAAGATGCGGCTGGCGGTGGTCGCCCCGGCCGTCCACACCGCCGCGCTCACCCTGTCGCGCACGCTGGGCGGCGAGCCTTAACCTTCCTTGTCCGGTAGGTGGCGGGCGAGGAGCTGCGCGAGGTGCTCGCCTTCGCGGCCGGCGAGCTCGCGGAGCTGGGTGCGGCAGCTGAACCCGTCGGCCAGGACGACGTCTTTTTCCCCTGTTCTCCTTACGGCCGGGAGCAATTGCTGTTCGGCGACCGCGACCGACACGTCGTGGTGGCCCTTCTCGACGCCGAAGTTCCCGGCGAGCCCGCAGCAGTTCCCGAGCCGGTCGACGTCGGCGCCCGCCTCCTTGAGCAGGGCGGCGTCCTTCGTCCAGCCCATGACGGCGTGGTGGTGGCAGTGCGGCTGCGCGATCCCGGCGACGCCGGACAGGTCGGGCGGCGTCCAGCCGGGGGTCTCGGCGAGCAGCTCGGCGAGGGTGCGGGTCGCGGCGGCGACCTCGCGGGCGGCGGCCGCGTCCACCCCGCTCAGCAGCTCCTCGGCGTCGGAGCGCAGCACGCCCGTGCACGACGGCTCCATGCCGACGACCCTGGCGCCGCGCCGCACGTGGGGGAGCAGTGCCCGGACGGTGCGCCTGGCCTGAGCGCGCGCCCCGTCCAGCTGCCCGGTCGAGATCCAGGTGATCCCGCAGCACACGGGACGTTCGGTGACGGACACGCGGTATCCCGCGTGTTCCAGGACCTGCACGGTCGCCTTGCCGACCTCGGGGGAGAACGCGTCGGTGAAGCTGTCGACGAACAGGACGACGTCGCCGCTGCGCCCCCCGACGCCGTTGCGGGACGCGAACCAGCGCCGGAACGTCACCGGAGCGAACGCGGGCAGCGTGCGGCGGCGGTCGATGCCCGCGCCCCATGCGACCAGGGGTTTCAGCGCCCGCGACCGCATCGCCGCATTTATGATCTTGATCGCGGCGGGGGTCCTGGCGGCGAGGCGCGTCCAGCGGGGGAGCCGGCCGAGCGCGTAGTGGGAGCGCGGCCGGATCTTCCGCCGGTACCGCCGGTGCAGCGCCTCCGCCTTGTACGACGCCATGTCGATGCCGGTCGGGCAGTCGGACGCGCAGCCCTTGCAGGAGAGGCACAGGTCGAGCACGTCGTGCAGGGCCTCGGACCTCCAGCCGTCCGGGCCGAGTTTCCCGCTGACGACCTCCTGCAATACCCGGGCCCGTCCGCGCGTGGAGTCCTTTTCCTCTCTCGTCGCCAGATAGGACGGGCACATGACGCCGCCCGCCCCGGTGTTGTCGGCGCGGCATTTGCCCACTCCCGTGCAGCGATGCACGGCCCGGGAAAGGTCGCCGCGATCGTCCCGGAAGGCGAGGCCTGGGCCGCGTTTCAAAGGGACGACCTGCGGCGGGCGCAGATCGGCGTCCACCGCGGCCGGACGGACGATGATGCCGGGATTGAGCACGTCATCCGGGTCGAAGACGTCCTTGACGGCCGAGCACAAGGCCAATGCCTCGGCCGAATACATGTGCGGCAGCAATTCGCTCCGGGCGCGTCCATCGCCGTGCTCACCCGACATCGTGCCGCCGTGCCGTGCCGCCAGCGTCGCCGCCTCGTTCAGGAAATTGCGGAAGACGCGCGTGCCGTCCGCCCGCCCGAACGGGAAGTCGATGCGGACGTGGATGCAGCCGTCCCCGAAATGCCCGTACGGGACTCCGAAAAGGCCATGCCCGCTCAGCAGCGCCTCAAGTTCCCGCAGGTATTCGCCGAGCCGCTCGGGCGGAACCGCCGAATCCTCCCATCCGGCATGAGCCTGCTCGCCGCCGGGCGTCCGGGCCACGAGCCCGGAGCCGTCCTCCCGGATCCGCCACAGCGCGTCGCCGAGCGCCATGTCCTCGACGAACATCGAGTCGACGCAGCCGGATTCCTTGACCACCCGCTGGGCGGTGGCGCGCAGGGCCCCGATCTCCGTCCCGGCGAGCTCCACGAGCATCCACCCGGACCCGCGCGGCAGCGGCGGCACCGCGTCGGGCCCGCGCCGCTCCCGCACGACCCCGGTGATCCGCGAGTCGAGCCCCTCGCACGCCACCGGCCCGAACGGCAGGATCGCCGGGACGGCGTCGGCCGCCTCCGCCATCGACCCGTACCCGAGGACGGCCAGCAGCCGGCACGCGGGCTCCCGGACCATCCGGATCCGCGCCGCCAGCGTCAGCGCCAGCGTCCCCTCGCTCCCCACGAGGGCCCGCGCGACGTCGAACCCGTTCTCGGGCAGCAGATGCTCAAGCGAGTAGCCGGACACCTGCCGTCCGAACCGCCCGAACTCCGTCCGGACCACCGCCAGCCGCTCGCCCACCAGCCCCCGGAGCCGGTCGAGAACCGCGCTCTGCGCGCCCGCGCCGGGCACGTCCCCCAGCCGCAGCCGCTCCCCGGACCCGGCGACGACGTCGAGCCCGAGCACGTTGTCGCTGGTCCGCCCGTAGCCGAGCGCCCGCGACCCGCACGCGTTGTTGCCGATCATCCCGCCGAGCGTCGCCCGCGTCCGCGTCGACGGATCGGGCCCGAACCGCAGCCCGTGCACCGCCGCGACCGCATGCAGCCGCGCCTGGACGATCCCCGGCTCGACCAGCGCCGTCCCGGCCTCCGGGTCGATCTCCAGGACGCGGTTCAGGTGCCGGCTGACGTCCACGACCACGCCGGGTCCGACCGCGTTGCCCGCGATGGACGTCCCGCCGCCCCGCATCGTCAGCGGCACCCCCGCGTCCCGGCACACGCCGAGCACGGCCGGCAGCTCGCCCGCCTCCCGCGGCGTCACCACCACCCGCGGCGGGACGCGGTACAGCGAGGCGTCGGACGAGTACATCGACCGGGCGAGCGCGGAGTCGTCCACCCGGCCGACCCCGGCCCGCCGCAGCGCGGCCACCAGCTCGCTGTTCTCGGGACGTTCGGTCACGCCTCCAACGGTAGGTCACCCGGCGGGGTAGAGCCCGCGTACCTGCGCGTTCAGCCGGGCGAGGCCCAGCAGCGCGTCGATGGACGGCGTCGGGACGCCGACCGCGCGGCCCAGCTCGGTCACCGACGTCACCAGCGCGTCCAGCTCCACGGGACGGCCCGCCTCGGCGTCCTGGAGCATCGACGTCCGGACGGCGCCGAGCCCGCGGCTGATCGCGTGCCTGTCCTCGGGGTCGGTGTCGATCGGCAGGCCGATCCGCGCCCCGACGTCCGCCGCCTCCCGCATGCACGCGGTCGCGAACGCGCGCACGAGCGGATCGTCCAGGATCCGGTCCATGGTCGCGCCGGTCAGCACCGACAGCGGGTTCATGGTCATGTTGCCCCACAGCTTGAACCACACGGCGCGCTGGATCCGCTCCGCGACCTCCACGTCGAACCCGGCCCGCCGCAGCGGCCCGGCGATCGCCTCGACCCGCTCCGACCCGCCCCCGAGCGGCTCGCCCAGGATGATCCGCTCGCCCGCCGTGTGCCGGACGACGCCGGGCCCGGGACACGACGCCGCCAGATGCAGCACGCTCCCGACGACCTGCCCAGGGGGCAGCACGCTCGACACCGACCGTCCGGGGTCCGTCGACTCCAGCCGGACGTCCCGCCCGAGGCCATGGAAGAACCACCACGGGACGCCGTTCATGGCGGGGACGATCACGCTGCGCGGCCCGACGGCGCGTCCGATCGCGGCGGCGGCGCCGGGCAGCGCGGTCGCCTTGACCGCGATCACCACCACGTCCGGCGGGCCGCCCAGCTCGGCGGCGTCCTCGACCACGTCCAGGGGGATCCGCTCGGACCCTCCGGCCGCCTCCACCAGGACCAGCCCGCCCCGCTCCCGGACGGCCCTCGACGTCGCCCCGCGCGCCACCGCCACCACGTCGACGCCCGCGCGGCCGAGCCGCGCGGCGACCAGCCCGCCGATCGCGCCGAGCCCGAACACGCAGACCCTCACAGGGCGCCCTCCTCAGTCCGATCCAGCGCGGGGAGCCACCGACCACCACTGGTCAGGACGGTCGCCGCCGACCGGCCCCCGTTTCATGATCGCCAGGATCCAGCGGTCGGCCCGCCCCGTCAACGCCCTGTTCCAGGGCGTTCGGGACGCTCGTTTGACCTCAAGCCCGGTCGAGTTTCTAGCGTGGTCGGCGATCGACAAGCCGCGGCGGCCCGGCCGCCGCCTTAGGGGGGAGGACGACGATGGCCACGACTTCCGAGAACGACGACATCCGACCGGCCGTGACCGTGATCGGTCTGGGAGAGATGGGCTCCGCGCTGGCGGGCGCCTTCCTGGACGGCGGGCACCCCACCACGGTCTGGAACCGGACGCCGGAGAAGGCCGACGCCCTGGTGGCCAAGGGAGCGGTGCGCGCCGCGACCGTCCGCGAGGCCGTCGCAGCCAGCCCGCTGGTGGTCGTCAACGTGAAGGGCAACACCGCCGCCCGCGAGATCCTGGAGCCCGCGGGCGACGCTCTCGCAGAACGCGCCGTGGTCAATCTCACCGACGGGACGTCCGCGGAGGTCGGCGCGCTCGCCGGCTGGGCCGCCCGACAGGGCGCGCAGTACCTGCACGGGCAGATCATGACGATCGCCCCAGGCATCGGCCACCCGGACGCCGTCGTGTTCTACGGCGGCGCGAAGGCCGTCTACGACCGCTTCCATCCGGCTCTGCGGCTCCTGGGCGGCCGGGGAAGCCTGATCGCCGACGACCCGCGCGCGCCCGTGCTGTACGGGATGGCCGTGCACGGCACCATGTGGGGCACGCTGAACGGCTTCCTGCACGCGGCCGCACTGCTGTCGAGCGAGGGCATCCAGGTGAGCCGCTTCTTGGAGGACGCCACCGCGCCGGTCTCCGCCCTGCTGTCCTTCCTCCCGTCGATCGCCGAAGCGGTCGACCGGGACGAGCACGCCGTGGAGTACGGGGCGCTCAAGCACCACCTCCCCTCGGTGCAGGATCTCCTCCAGGAGAGCCGTGCGCGGGGCATCGACGACGAACTCCCCGGCTACACCCTGTCCCTGGTGGCCGAGGCCATCGACCAGGGCCACGCGGGCGACAACTACTCACGCCTGGTCGAACACTTCACCACCCCGCGGAAGAGGCCCTAGGACACGACAATGGCAGGCTGCGGCTCTACGGCTTAGGAGGAGATCCATGGGCAAGGTCATCTACGGGATGCACACCTCGATCGACGGCTACATCGAGGACCTCGACGGCGGCATCGGCTTCCTCGACCCGGCCGAGGACGTTCACCAGGCGGCGAACGACCAGGCCCGCCGGGCGGCGGCGTTCCTGTTCGGGCGGCGGCTGTACGAGATGATGGAAGAGCCCTGGACGCGGCAGCTCGGCAAGGAGGGCGCCCCGGCCGTCGAGCGGGAGTTCGCCCGGCTCTACAAGGAGACGCCGCGCTACGTCTTCTCCGACACCCTCCAGACCGTCCCTGAGGGGGTCACGCTCGTCCGCCGCGAGGACGCCGTGTCCGTGGTGACGCGCCTCAAGCGGGAAATCGACGGCACCCTGGAGATCGGCGGTCCCGAGCTGGCCGCGTCCCTGCTGGACCTGATCGACGAGTTCTGGGTGTACGCGTTCCCCGTGATCGTCGGCGGCGGCAAGCCGTTCCTGCCCGTGGGGAAGGAGCTGCCGCTGCGCCTGGTCGAGCACCGTTCCTTCGCCTCGGGGACCATGTTCCTGCGGTACGTGCGGGCCTAGGCCCGTTCCTCCACGGGCGGCGCCTGGCTCGCCTCGGGCAGGAGGGCCTCGCGGGACACCCGTCCCGCGGCGGCGAGGGCGTGGCCGACGGGGTAGGCATGGGCGCTCGCCGGGAGGTCTCCGCCGCGTCCGCTGAGCATGACGTCGACGGCGCCCACGGTGCCGTCCGGGACGGTGGGCCGGTGCAAGCGCCGCAGCGTCTGGCGGGCGACCGCCTCCGCGCTGTCGTACAGGACGGTGCCCGCGGGCAGGCGCCGCAGGATCTCCGGCGCCACCAGCGGGTAGTGCGTGCAGCCGAGGACGACGGCGTCGCAGTGGTGCGGGGTCCGCTCGGCCGCGTCGCCGATCGCCGCGGACGCGGCGGCCACGTCTCCGTGGTCGATCGCCTCGGCCAGGCCGGGGCAGGCGACCCGCTCGACCGGCTTGCCGTTCGCGAAGTCGGCGATGAGGCGGGTCTGGTAGCTGCTCGCCGTCGTCCGGACGGTCGCCCACACCGCGATGCTCCGGCCCGCCGCCGCGGCCGGTTTCACCGCGGGAACGGTCCCGACCACCGGAACGCCGGGCTCGAACTCCGCGCGCAGGACGTCGATCGCGGTGACCGTGGCGGTGTTGCAGGGCACCACGATCGCCTCCGCGTCCCGCTCGACCGCGGCGCGGGCGGCGCTGAGCAGCCGGTCGGTGATGAAGGACGTGGTTCGCGGGCCCCAGGGCGCGCCCTCGGGGTCCATGAGGAGGAGCAGATCGAGCTGCGGGGCGAGGTGCCGCAGCCAACCGGCGGTGGAGAGGAGCCCGAGCCCCGAGTCGATCAATGCCACCTTCACGCCGGTCAAGCTATCAAGCCCCGGCGGCGGCACCGCCGCCGCGGCGTCGAAGACCGCATTCAGCCGGCCCGGGGGCGCCGGTCCGTCGGCGTGTTCTGGTCGCGGTCGTGAGATCGTCAGGGCGGCATCCCCCCGAATGTCACGAGGAGTGACCATGCCCCCACGCCCTACGCCGCTGTTGCTGGTGCACGGATTCTGGTTCGGTTCCTGGTGCTGGAGCGAGGTCATCGCGCGGGTGGCCGCCGCGGGCCGCGTGGCGCAGCCGGTCGATCTGGCGGGCCACGGGCTGCGCGCCCGCCGGCCCGCGTGTCTCAGCAAGCGTCCGTTCGACCCCGGCGAGGTGGCCACCGAAGTCTCGCCGGTGGCGGACGTGGGCCTCGACCAGGCGGGGGACCTGCTGGTGTCCCAGATCCGGCGGCTCGCCCAGGACGGGCCGGTCACGGCGGTGGCGCACAGCATGGGCGGGGCGGTGCTGACGCGCGCGGTGCAGGAGGTGCCGGAGCTGGTGGCGCACGCGGTCTACCTGGCCGCGTTCATGCCGGCCTCTGACGTCCCGTCCGCCGAGTACGCCCAGTCGCCCGAGAACGCGGACAGCCGCGTCGCGGAGGCCATGCGCGCCGATCCGGCCGTGATCGGCGCGCTGCGGCTCGATCTCGCCTCCGCCGACGCCGGCTACCGCCGCCTGCTGCGGGCCGCGTTCTTCGACGACATCGCCCCGGACGCGGCAGAGGCGGCCATCGGGCTGCTGACGCCCGACAGCCCGCTCGCGATGCAGACCGACGCCACCCGGCTGACCCGAGACGGCTGGGGCTCGGTGCCCCGCACGTTCGTCGTCTGCGAGCAGGACTGGGCGCTCCGGCCGGCGGTCCAGCGGAGGCTCATCGCCGAGGCCGACGCCGCGTTCCCCGGGAATCCGACGTCGGTCGTGACGCTCGACTCCTCGCATTCGCCGTTCCTGTCGATGCCCGACCAGGTCGCCGGAATCCTCGCGAAGCTGGACTGACGCGGCGCGTACGCGGGACGGGGAACAGGGCTCGGCCGTGGCGCGGCCGGGCCCTTCGTTCGTCTCCGGCGGCCGATTCACCCCTTGACCAGCCATGCCCGGTCGTGCAGACTCGCTTCAACCAGCGCACAATTGTGCGACGGGCGAACTATATTCGATAGTCCACCCCTTCTTTTCTACCTTCCCGATTTCCCTGACACCTGTCCACGCGAATCGAGTTCCATGGCATCCCAAGGCGCGACGCGGGGCGGCCGGAGGGTCGCCGCCCCACCCCACCCGGACCCGAAGGTCCCCGACCTGCGGCTGCCGCCGCGAAGCTGCGACGCGCACTGCCACATCTTCGGCCCGGGCGACGTCTTTCCCTATCCCGAGGACCGCGCGTACGACCCGCCCGACGTCTCCAAGGACGACCTGCGCCGCCGGCACGACCTGCTCGGCCTGGACCGCGCCATCATCGTCCAGTCCGCCGCGCACGGCCACGACCACTCGGCGCTGCTCGACGCGCTGCGCACCTACCCCGACCGGTACCGGGGCGTGGCGCTGCTGACCCCGCGCAGCACGCCCGCCGAGGTCGCCGCGCTGCACGCGGCGGGAGTGCGCGGCGTGCGCGTGCAGTTCATGCCGCATCTCGGGCCCGGGCCGACGCCCGACGAGCTGCGCGCGGTGGTGGACCTCGTCCGGCCGTACGCCTGGCACGTGGCGTTCCACATCGGCGGCGACGCGGTCGTCGACATGTTCGACACGATCCGCCTCACCGGGCTGCCCGCGGTCGTCGACCACATGGCGCGGGTCGACCTCGCCACCGGGCTCGACGGCCCGCAGGTGCGGGCGCTGCGGCGGCTGCTCGACACCGGCGACGTGTGGGTCAAGCTCAGCGCCCCCGAGCGGCTGTCGGCCGAGGGGCCCCCGTACGCGGACGCGGTCGAGCTCGCGCGGGTGCTCGCGGCGCAGGCGCCCGAACGCTGCCTGTGGGGCACCGATTTCCCGCACCCGAACGTGCGCGAGATGCCCGACGACGGCGTTCTCGTCGACCTGATCGAACGGATCGTCCCGGACGAGCGCGACCGGCACCGCATCCTCGTCGCCAACCCCGCCGGGCTGGCCGACTTCCCGCCGGAGCCGCGATGACCCCGGACCCGCCCACGCGACTGCATCCGCGCGGCACGGTCTTCACCCGCGCGCCACGGCCGCCGGACGAGGTGCTGCGCGCCTACGACGGGCTGGCGGTGGCGTCCGTCCACGAGGCGATGGGGCAGCGGAACCTGCTGCGGGGCGTCCGTCCGCTGGCGCCCGGGACCCGCGCGGTCGGACGGGCGGTCACGGCGCTCGACCTGTCCGGGAGCAACCTGACGCTGCACGCGATGCTGGAGGTCGCCGGGCCCGGGGACGTCCTGGTGTGGACGTCCCAGCACGGCCCCGCCGACTCGGCGGTGTGGGGCGCCAACGTCAGCGAGTCGGCCGCCGCGCGCGGGCTCGCGGGCGCGGTGATCGAGGGCCATGCCCGCGACATCGCCGACGTCGAGCGGGTCGGGTTCCCGCTGTGGGCGCTGGGCGTGACCCCGGCCGCCACCGGCAAGACGCGCGCCGGGTGGGGCAACGTCCCCGTCGTGTGCTGCGGCGCGTACGTGCGGCCCGGCGACCTCATCGTCGCGGACGGCGACGGCGTCGCGGTCGTCCCGCTGGAGGACGCCGCCCGCGTCGCCGACGCCGCGGCCGCCAGGGACCTGCGCGAGACCACGACGCTCACCCCGCGCGTGCGCGAGGGCGAGTCCCTGTTCGCGGTGCGCGACTGGGCCGCGAACTTCCCCGCCGACGGCGGACGCTTCGTCGACGCCGCATGGGACGAGTCCATGACCGAGAGAACGGAGAGTTGATGAAGGCCGTCGTCGCCCAGGAGACCGGTCCGCCCAGCGTGATGAAGTGGACGGACGCGGAGCCGCCGAAGCCCGCGCCCGACGAGTGCGTGGTGCGGGTCGAGGCGTGCGGGGCGTGCATGCACGAGGTGCTCGTCCGGCGGGGCGACCGGGCGCAGGGCACCGGGTTCCCGATCATCCCCGGGCACGAGGTCGTCGGCGAGGTCGTCGAGACCGGCGCCGGCGTCGTCGACTTCGCGGTCGGCGACCGGGTCGTCTCCAACCAGCGGCAGCGGGTCTGCGGCAAGTGCCGGGAGTGCCGGACGGGCCGCGAGACGCGCTGCCCGCGCAAGGTGTTCCTCGGCGACATCGGGCTGAACGGCGGCTACGCCGAGCTCGTCGCGGTGTCGGACGGCAGCCTGGTGAAGGTGCCGGCGGGCATCACGTCCCCGGACGTCGCCGTCGCGTCCTGCGCCATCGGCACGGTGCTCAACGCGCTGCGCGACGTCGCGCGCCTGGAGATCGGCGAGACGGTCCTGGTCACCGGGGCGGGCGGCGGCATCGGGCTGCACGCCATCCAGCTCGCGAAGGCGTCCGGGGCGCGGGTCGTCGCGCAGACCACGTCGCCGAACAAGGTCGAGGCCGTCCGGGAGGCGGGCGCGGACGAGATCCTCCTCGTCGAGCGCGGCGCCGACTACAGCAAGGACGTCATGGACGTCACCGATGGCCGCGGCTGCGACATCGTCCTGGAGAACGTCGGCGCGGCGTCGTTCCTGTCCAGCATCAAGACCGTCGCGCTGCACGGACGGCTCGTGCTGGTCGGCGAGGTGCAGAAGACACCGCCCACGGTGGAGGCGGACCTGGTCGGCTGGCGCGGCCGCGACCTCTCCATCAGGTCGGCGGCCAGCACCACCCGGCGGCAGCTCGAGGACGTGCTGACGCTCATGGAACGGGGCGTGGTGACCCCGGTGGTGACCGACACGCTGCCGATGTCGGAGGCGCCGCGAGCACACGAGATTTTGGAGAGCGGCTCGGCGACCGGACGGATTCTCCTCGTCCCCGACACCGCCGGCTGAATTGTGGGAGGAAACGAAGATGGGACTTCGTAGACCGGGCTCGCTGGCGTTCCGCATCGTGGTGTCGTCCCTCGCCGTCGCGCTGGCGGCGGCCGGATGCGGCGACGACGGCGGCAATTCCAAGGAGAGCGGCGAGAACCTGCGCACCGTCAAGGTCGCCCTGGCCATCAAGGCGATGAACTCCAGTTTCGCCGCCATTCCGGTGGCCCGCTATCTCGGCTACTTCAAGGAGGAGGGCCTCAAGGTCGAGACGACGTTCACCCCCGGCTCGACGCAGGCGATCCAGGCGGTCGCCGCCGGGCAGATGGAGATGGCCGCACCGGTGCCGCAGTCGCTCATCCCCGACGCCGTGAAGAACAATTCCGACCAGCGGATGTTCTTCAACTGGGCGCGGTCGCAGGTGGCCAGCTTCGCCGTCGAGGACGGCAGCCCCATCAAGGGCTGGGCCGACTTCAAGGGCAAGAAGATCGGCGCGCAGAGCCTCGGCAGCGGGACGATCCCGCTGGCCAAGGCGCTGCTGCGGGAGCAGGGCCTGAACCCGGACACCGACGTCCAGTTCGTGTCGGTGGGGCTTGAGGCCGGCGCGTACCACGCGCTGAAGGCCAAGCGGGTCGACGCGCTGATGCTCTTCGACTCGCAGTACGCGGCGATGGAGAACCTCGGCGCCAAGCTCCGCTATTTCAAGTCGGCGCTCGGCCAGCAGCTCTTCTCGACCGGGTTCTCCGCGAAGCAGTCGTACATGAAGGCCAACCCGAAGGTGATCGAGGGGTTCGGGCGGGCGATGGCGAAGGCGAACGTCTTCGCCACCGCCAATCCCGAGGCCGCCATCAAGATGATGTACGAGATCTATCCGAAGACGAACATCCCCGGCGTCGCGGAGGACAAGAAGATGGAGGACAACAAGCGCATTCTCGCGCTGCGCACCACGCACATCACGAGCGGCGACCCGGCCGGCCAGAAGAACTGGGGCTCGTTCCCCGAGTCGGGCGTGAAGGCGTGGAGCGACTTCTCCGTCTCCACCAAGCTGACGCCCACCGCGTTCAAGGCCGAGCAGTTCGTGACCAACGAGTACGTGACGGCGTTCAACCAGTTCGACGCCCAGCAGATCATGAACGCCGCCAAGAACTACAAATTCGAGGGCTGACATGGCGACAGATGCCGACACGGCGAGGGAGGCCGGCATGGCGGCGACGGAGCACGCGGTCGAACTGGCCGGCCTGCGCCACGTGTTCGCCGGCCGGGGTCGCGGCCGGCGGGCCGTGCGGGACGTCGAGGCCGTCAAGGACGTCGACCTCACCGTCGAGCCGGGCGAGTTCGTGAGCATCGTCGGGCCCAGCGGCTGCGGCAAGAGCACCATCCTGAAGATGATCGCGGGGCTGCTGCGCCCCACCGAGGGCGCCGTGCGGGTGTGGGGGGAGCCGGTCGCCGGGCCGCGCCGCGACATCGGCATCGCGCTGCAGGACGCCACGCTGCTGCCCTGGCGGGACGTCATGTCCAACTGCCTGTTCCCCGTCGAGCTGCACGGCAAGGTCGACGCCGCCGCCCGCGAGCGCGTGTCCGGACTGCTGGAGCGGGCGGGCCTCGCGGGGTTCGAGTCGCGGCGTCCCAAGGAGCTGTCCGGCGGGATGCGGCAGCGCGTCGCGATCTGCCGGGCGCTCGCCGACGATCCCCGGCTGCTCCTGCTCGACGAGCCGTTCGGCTCCCTCGACGCGCTGACCAGGGAGCAGATGAACATCGACCTCAACCGCATCTGGCGGGAGACGGAGAAGACCGCCCTGCTCATCACCCACGGGATCGACGAGGCGGTGCTGCTGTCCACCCGCGTGGTGATCCTGTCGGAGCGTCCGGGCACCGTCGTCGAGGTCGTCACCCCGCCGTTCCCCAGGGAGCGGACCAAGGACCTGATGGCCACGCCCGAGTTCGCCGAGGTGTGCGGGCAGGTCCGCGACCGGCTGTTCGCGTCCGAGGTGGGGGTCGGCGGATGACCGCCCAGCGGGCGGCGGGCGGCGGTGCCCGCGGCGCCGCGCCGTCCGGGACGGCGCCGTCCGGGACCGTGTCCGCGGCGGCGCGGTGGGGCGCGCTCGCGGTGGTCACCGCCGTCCTCCTCGCCGCCTGGCAGATCCTGCCGTCCGGCGTGCAGGGCGACGGCAGCTCCGTGCCGAAGCTGGACGACGTCCTCAAGGCGCTCGGCCCGTCCGGTGAATGGGGCGAGTACCTGAAGGCGCTGCGCACGACGCTCGGCGAGGCGTTCTTCGGGCTGCTGATCGGGTTCGCGGCCGGCGTGGTCCTCGGCGTCCTGCTCGGCGAGTCGCGGCTCCTGCGGCAGGGCTTCTACCCGTACGCGCTCGCCCTCCAGGCGCTGCCGCCGATCGCGCTGGCCCCGATCTTCGTGATCTGGTTCGGGCTCGGCATGACGTCCAAGATCGGCCTGGTGGCCGCGGCCACGCTGTTCCCGATCCTGGTGAGCACGATGGCGGGCGTCGCGGAGACCGACCGGAACCGGATCGAGATGGCCACCGCGTTCGGCGCGTCCAAGGCCCAGATCCGACTCAAGATCATCTTTCCGGGTCTGGTGGTGCCGATCTTCTCCGGGCTGGAGATCTCGGTCGTGCTGTCGTTCCTCGCCGCCATCGCCGGCGAGCTGATCAGCGCCAACGCCGGCGTCGGCGTGATCCTCCAGGTCTACCAGCGCGACTTCCTGCTCGCCGAGGAGTTCGCCGTCCTGATGATCCTGGTCGTGGTCGGGCTGGCGCTCGCCCTGCTGGTGCGCCTCGCCCGGCACTTCGTACTGGAGCGCATGCCCAATGAATAAGGTGACCGAGGCGCCGGACGAGCGCGTCCAGCGGGCCGATCCCCCCGCGCCCCGGCGCGCGTACCGCGCCGGGCTCCCGGCCAAGGCCGCGTTCCTGCTGCTGCCGCCGCTGGCGGTCGGGCTGGCCGGAGTCCTGCTGATCCAGCTCGTGATCTCCCGGTTCGAGATCAGCGGGGTCGTGATCCCCGCGCCGACCGACGTGTTCGAGGTGATGCGCTCGGACATCTTCCTGGAGCAGGTCGGGCAGAGCACCTGGGAGACGTGGAAGGCCACGCTGATCGGGTTCGTGCTCGGCGCCGGGTCGGGGGTGCTGCTCGGCATGCTGATGGCCGAGTCGCGGATCGTCCGGTTCGTGCTGTACCCGTACGTCGTCGCGTTCCAGTCGCTGCCGAAGATCGCGCTCGCCCCGGTGTGCGCGCTGTGGCTGGGCTTCGGGCTGACGATGAAGTTCAGCTTCGCCGGGATGCTGGCGTTCTTCCCCGCCGTGATCGCGACGCTGGCCGCGCTGTCCACGGTGGCGGAGACGCGGCTGGAGATGGCGACGGCGTTCAGCGCGAGCCGCCGGCAGCGGTTCTTCCGGATCTCGCTGCCGTCGGCGGTGCCGGGCATCGTGTCCGGGCTGGAGATCAGCATGGCGTTCGCGCTGATCGGCGCGATCGTCGGCGAGTTCGTCGCGCCCTCGTCCGGCGGGCTCGGGCAGCTCCTGCTCACCTACAGCGAGGCGATCAACGTGGCCGCGGAGTTCTCCGTGCTGGCCGTGCTGATGCTGCTCGGCGTCCTGCAGAACAAGATCCTCTTCAGCGTGATCCGGCTGGGCACGGAGAGATTCTTCGAGTCGTCCAGGTGACGGCGTACGACCTGCTGATCAAGGGCGGCCTTGTGCTCTCCCCGGGCGACGGCCTGGACGCCCGCCGCGACGTCGCCGTCCGGGACGGCACGGTGGCCGCCGTGGAGCCGGACCTCGATCCGGCCGGAGCGGCGAGCGTGCTCGACGCGACGGGCGCGCTCGTCTGCCCCGGCCTGGTCGACGCGCATGCGCACGTCTACTGGGGCGCGACGTCCATCGGCGCCTGGCCGGACGACGTGTGCGCCGGCGGCGGCGTCACGACCGTCGCGGACGGCGGCAGCAGCGGAACCGACACGTTCGCGGGCTTCCACCGCTGGATCGTCGGCGGCTCGCGCACCCGCGTCCTGTGCCACCTCAACCTCGCGCGCATCGGCCTGACCGGCCTCCTCCCCGAGCTCCGCCCGGACCTGGTCGACCCGGACGGTGTCGCCGACCTGATCGGCGCACATCCCGGCACCGTCGCCGGGATCAAACTCCGCCTCTCCCAGGACGTCACCGGCGGGCCGTGCCGTCCGATGCTGGAGCTGGGCGCGCGGGTGTCCGCCGAGACCGGCAAACCGCTGCACCTCCACATCGGCGGCACCGCCGAGCCCCTGCCCGAGCTCCTCCCGCTCCTGTCGCCCGGCGACACGGTCACGCACTACCAGACCCCGCGCCCCCACGGCCTCCTGGACGAGAACGGAATCCTCCTGCCCGCCGTGAGAGAGGCACGGGAACGCGGCGTCCTGTTCGACTGCGGGCACGGAATGAGCCATTTCAGCTTCGCCGTCGCCGAGGCGCTCCTCGCCCAGGATTTCCCGCCCGACACGATCAGCAGCGACCTCAGCCGCCGCTCCTTTCCCGACCTCGCGCCTGGCCTTCTCACCGTCATGAACAAATGGCTCGCCCTCGGAATGCCGCTCACGGACGTGCTGAAAGCGGCCACCGCCACCCCCGCCGCCGCCCTCGGCCACCCCGGCCTGGGCCGGCTGCGCCCCGGCGCCGAGGCCGACCTGGCGGTGCTGGCCTGGGAGGACGGCGATTTCACCTACGGCGACGCGGTGGGCGCGACCCGGACCGCCCACCGTCGGCTGGCGCCGCTCGCCACCATCCGCGCGGGCGACGTCCGCCGGATCACCTGACGCACCGGGGTGGTGCGGGACAGCGGCGGCGCGGGCGATAGCGTCCCGTCGACCGGTCCCGATCACCGGTCCTGTAGCCCGTTCCGTTGCCCCGGAGGCCACTCGTGCTCGCCGTCACCGCCGCCGACGTGCGGATCTTCCTTCACGTGCTCGCCGCGACGATCTGGGTCGGCGGGCAGATCACGCTCGGCGCGCTCGTCCCGGCGCTGCGCGGCTACGAGGGCGTCACCAAGGTCGCCGCCCGCCGCTTCGCCGTGATCGCCTGGCCTGCGTTCGGCGTCCTCGTCCTGACCGGCGTCTGGAACCTCGCGGAGAACGACCTCGGCGACGCCGCGCAGCGGACCCTCCAGGCGAAGCTGGTGTTCGTGCTGCTGTCCGGGGTGGCCGCGTTCCTGCACGCCCGGGCCGCGTCCAAGGCGGGCCTCGCGGTCTGGGGCGCGCTCGGCGCGGTGGGGGCGCTCGCCGCGCTGTTCTTCGGCGTCCAGCTCGGCTGACCCGGGGTCAGGCGACGCCGTCCGCGCACCGGCGGGCGATCTCGCTCAGGGCGTCCAGGAGCTCGGGCGGGCCTTCGACGTCGAAGGCGGTGTCGAGCATCAGGATGTTCAGGGCGAGCCGGCGCGGGGTGTCGCCGCTCGCGTGGACGACGCACGTCGCGTCGTCCACCGGCTCGACGGCGACGGACGCGGGCACCCGTCCCACGATCTCCGCCGCGGGCGCGTGGACGGTGACGCGCGCCCGGTGCCGCGTGAGCGCCGCGTCCACCCCGCGGGGCACGAGCTCGGCCGGCGGCGACGGACGCGGCGTGAAACGCGGGCCCTCGGGCACGCGGGGCTCCAGCCGGTCGACGCGGAAGGTGCGCCAGCCGTCGCGGGGCACGTCCCAGCCGATCAGGTACCAGCGGCGCCCGGTGTGGACGAGCCGGTACGGCTCGACGTCGCGGACGGTCTCATCGCCGTCGTGACGGCGGTACCCGAACCGGAGCCGGCGCCTGTCGCGGCACGCAGCGGCGATGGTCGCGAGCGTGTCGGCCGCGACGGTCGGGCCGTCCCCGGAGAGCGGGGTCGTATACCCGTGCAGCGCGCTGACGCGGCCCCGGAGCCGCGACGGCAGGACCTGCTCCAGCTTCACCAGCGCGCGCAGGCAGGTCTCCTCGATCCCGGTCACCGAGCCGCCGGCGGCGGTCCTGAGGCTGACGGCGACCGCGACGGCCTCCTCGTCGTCGAGCAGCAGCGGCGGCAGCGCGGCGCCCGCCCCGAGCCGGTAGCCGCCCGCCGCTCCGGGGACGGCGTGCACCGGATAGCCGAGGTCGCGCAGCTTGCCGATGTCGTAGCGGACCGTCCGGGGGCTGACGCGCAGGCGCTCGGCCAGCTCGGGGCCCGTCCAGTCCGGGCGGCTCTGCAGCAGCGACAGCAGGCGGAGCAGGCGGGCCGACGTTTCCAGCATGTCCGCATTCTCCTCCCGATCGCGGCAAGAACCTTGCCGCATGGGCCGAGATGCTCCTTCCATGAGCGACGACATCCGCCCCTTCCGCATCGAGATCCCGCAGGCCGACCTGGACGACCTCCGTGAGCGGCTCGCCCGGACCCGGCTGCCCGGCCAGGTCCCCGGCACCGGCGCCGAGCGCGGCGTCCCCGAGGACCGGGTGCGCGACCTGGTCGGCCACTGGGCCGGCGACTACGACTGGCGCGTCCACGAGGCGCGGCTCAACGCGCACCCGCAGTTCGTCACGGAGATCGACGGCCAGCGGATCCACTTCCTGCACGTCCGCTCGCCCGAGCCGGACGCGACCCCGCTGGTCCTCACGCACGGCTGGCCCGGGTCGGTCGTGGAGTTCCTGGACGTGATCGGCCCGCTGAGCGACCCGCGCGCCCACGGCGGCGACCCCGCCGACGCGTTCCACCTCGTCATCCCGTCGCTGCCCGGGTACGGGTTCTCCGCCCCGCTCTCCGGCCCCGGCTGGAACCTGCGGCGCATCGCCGGGGCCTGGGCCGAGCTGATGGCCAGGCTCGGCTACGACCGGTACGGCGCGCAGGGCGGCGACTGGGGCTCGGGCGTGTCCCGCGAGCTCGGCAGGATCGCGCCGGACCGGGTGATCGGCGTGCACGTCAACTTCCTGCTCACGTTCGGCTCGCCCGAGGGCCTGGACGACGCCGCCCGCGAGCGCCTCGCCATGATGGAGCGGTTCACGACCGAGATGGGCGGATACATGGCCGTCCAGTCGACCCGTCCGCAGACCCTCGCGTACGGGCTGGCCGACTCCCCGGCGGGGCAGCTCGCCTGGATCGCCGAGAAGTTCAGCGAGTGGAGCGAAAACGGCTTCTTTGAGCGGAGCGACCATGACGGCGCCCGCGACACGCTCCTCACCAATGTCACGCTCTACTGGCTGACCAACACGGCGGGCTCGTCGGCGCAGCTCTACTACGAGTTCGCGCGGTCGTGGGGGGAGGACGAGCCGTCGCCCGTCCCGACGGGCGTCGCCGTGTTCCCGTTCGAGGCCGCGCTGCCGGTCCGGGCGCTGGCCGAGCACGCCGACAAGATCGTCCGCTGGACGGAGTTCGAGCGCGGCGGGCACTTCGCCGCCCTGGAGCAGCCCGGCCTCCTCGTCGGCGACGTCCGCGCCTTCTTCCGCGACCTGGCCGGACCGCGGGTCCCCGGCTGAGCCCCGGCCGGATGCCATGCTTGGACGCATGGCTCGCACTATCGATGAGGTCCTCGCCGACGCGCGTGACCGGCTGGAACGCCTCGACCCGCACCGCGCCCACGCGGAGTCGCTCGGCGGCGCGGTGCTGGTCGACATCCGCCCGGCCGCGCAGCGGGCGGACGAGGGCGAGGTGCCAGGCGCGCTGATCGTGGAGCGCAACGTCCTCGAATGGCGGTTCGACCCCGCGTCCGGCGCGCGGCTGCCGCAGGCGACCGGCCACGACCTGCGCGTCATCGTGCTGTGCTCGGAGGGCTACACCTCCAGCCTGGCCGCCGCGTCCCTCCACGACGTCGGGCTGACCCGCGCCACCGACGTCGTCGGCGGGTTCCGGGCGTGGCGCGCCGCGGGCCTCCCGGCGACCGGCGGCGACCCTGCGGGACGCGGGACCTGATGGCCGTCGTCTGCGTCGACGCCGGCACCACGATGATCAAGGCGGTCGGGTACGCCGGGGACGGGACCGAGCTGGCCGCCGCCCGCCGCACCGCCAGGGTGGACCGGCCCGCGCCGGGCCGCGCCGAGCAGGACATGGCGGCGGTCTGGCGCGCCGTGGCGGACGCGGTCCGCGAGGTGCTCGCGAAGATCGGCGACGGCGTCGACCTGGTGGCGCTGACCGCGCAGGGCGACGGGGCCTGGCTGGTGGACGCCGGCGGCGCCCCCACCGGCCCGGCGATCCTGTGGAACGACGGCCGCGCCGCCCCGGTCGTGGCGGGCTGGGCGGCGTCGGGCGTGCTGGACGAGGCGTTCCGCGTCAACGGGACGCTGACGTTCGCGGGCCTGCCGAACGCGATCCTGACCTGGCTCCGCGAGCACGACCCGGACCGCCTCGACCGGACGGCCGCGTCCCTGACCTGCGGCGGCTGGATCTTCTCCCGCCTCACCGGGGAGATCGCCGCGGACGGCTCGGACGCGTCCGCCCCCTTCACCGACATCGCCCGGCGCCGCTACAGCGACGACCTCCTCCGCCTCTACGGCATGGAATGGGCGCGGCGGCTCCTGCCCGAGCAGCGCGGCGACGACCGGCGCGCCGCCCCGCTGACCGGGGCCGCCGCGGACGAGCTGGGCCTGCCGCCCGGGATCCCCGTCGTCCTCGCGCCGTACGACATCGCGTCCACCGCGATCGGCGTCGGGGCCGTCGGCGCCGGGCAGGCCTGCACGATCCTCGGCACGACGCTGTGCACGGAGACGGTCGTGGACGCCCCGCGCCTCACCGGCGAACCGTCCGGCCTGACGGTCGCGATGGGCCTGCCGGGCCGCTACCTGCGGGCGTTCCCGACGCTCGCCGGAAGCCAGGTCGTCGACTGGGCGTGCCGCCTGCTCGGCCTCTTCATCCCCGCCGACCTCGCCGAACTCGCGGCGCGGGCCCCGGCGGGCGCGGGCGGCCTGGTGTTCCTGCCCTACCTGTCGCCCGCGGGTGAACGGGCGCCGTTCCTCGACCCGCTCGCGCGCGGCGCGTTCCACGGCCTGACCGTGGACCATGAGCGCGAGCACGTCGCCCGCGCCGTCCTCGAAGGGCTCAGCCTGGTCGTCCGCGACTGCCTGGCCGCGGCGGAGACCCGTCCGGCCGAGCTGCGCGTGAGCGGCGGCGGCGCGGCGAGCCGGGAGTGGCTGGGCATGCTGGCGGACGTCGTCGGCGTGCCCGTCGTCCGGACGGCGGACGCCGAGGCCGGGGCGCGCGGCGCGTTCATCGTCGGCCTGCTGTCCACCGGGCGCGCCGGCGACGCCCGCGAGGCCGCCGACGCCTTCGTCCGCCCGGCCGAGACCTTCGATCCCGACCCCGGCCGCGCCGCCCACTACGAGCAGGCCTACCGCGACTTCCTCGCCATCCGCGCCGCCACGGCGTCCGCCTGGCCGACGCTCGCGGAACTCCGCGCCCGCGCGGCCGGGGAAGCGGGTCCGTGAGCGCCGTGCCCGGCGCGGAGGAGGTGTGGGTCGGCATCGATCTCGGGACGCAGGGCGTGCGCGCCCTGGCCGTGACCGCATCCGGCGGCGTGGCCGGGTCCGGCAGCCGGAAGCTCACCGGGCGGCGCGACGGCCCCCGCCACGAGCAGGACCCCGAGGACTGGTGGACGGCGCTGTCCGCCGCATGCCGTCAAGCGCTGGCGGACGTCCCGGCCCAGGCGGTCCAGGCCGTCGCCGTCGACGCGACGTCAGGGACCGTCCTGCTCACCGACGACCACGGACGGCCCCTGACTCCGGCGCTCATGTACGACGACACGCGCGCGGCCGAGCACGTCGACCGGGTGAACGAGGCCGGCGGCGAACTGTGGCGGCGGCTCGGCTACCAGCGCATGCAGCCGGCCTGGGCCCTGCCGAAACTGCTGTGGCTCCTGCGGCGGCACGCCGGTGGCGGCGCCCGCCTCGCCCATCAGGCCGATTTCGTGAACCGGCGGCTCACCGGCCGTCCGGTCGCGACCGACCTCAGCAACGCGCTGAAGACCGGCGCCGACCTCATCGCGGAGGCATGGCCCGAGGACGTCCTCGACGCGCTGGACATCCCAGCCGGGCTGCTTCCTCCACTGCAACGCTCTGGCACGAGGCTGGGGACGGTCTGCGCGCGCGCCGCCGAGTCGACCGGCATACCGGAAGGAACCCCGGTCATCGCCGGATCGACCGACGGATGCGCCGCCCAGCTCGGCACGGGACGGCTCACCGCCGGTTCCTGGAACTCCGTGCTGGGGACGACGCTCGTCCTCAAGGGGGTCAGCGACGAGCTCGTCCACGACCCGTCCGGCGCCGTCTACTCGCACAAGGCACCGGACGGGCGCTGGCTCCCGGGCGGCGCGTCCAGCACGGGCGCGGGCGCCATCGCACGCGACTTCCCGGGCCGCGACCTCGCCGACCTCGACCGCCGCGCCGCCACCCGCGAACCGTCCACGGCGCTCGCCTACCCGCTGGTGGCGGCGGGGGAGCGGTTCCCGTTCCTGGCCCCCCAGGCCCGCGGGTTCCGGCTGGACGGAACCGGCGACGAGGCCGACGACTTCGCGTCCGTCCTGCAAGGCGTCGGCTACCTGGAACGGCTCTGCTTCGACCACCTCGACCTGCTCGGCGCCCCCACCGGCGGAGACCTGACGCTCACCGGCGGGGCGGCGCGCAGCGAGTACTGGTGCCAGCTGCGCGCCGACATCCTCGGCCGCCCCGTCGTGCGGCTGAGACAGGCCGAGCGGAGCTCGTCGTTTGATTGGCGGTGGGTGGGGGCTGGAGGACGGGAGGCCGGGCCCGCGCTCGGCGCCGCCGTCCTCGCCGCCTCGCCCGGACGGGACGTCGCCGAGGTCGCCGCCCGGATGGCCCCCGCCGGCACGGTGCTCGACCCGCGTCCGGAGAAGGCCGGCCTGTTCGACGCCCCCTACCTGCGCCTGGTCGGCGAGCTGGAACGGCGCGGCTGGCTGCCCGCCCGGACCGCCGCGCACGCGCGCGAAAGGACGCCCCGATGACGCGTCTCGTCCTCGCCCGGCACGGGGAGACCGAATGGCACGCCGAGAACCGGTACGCCGGGAGCAGCGACATCGCGCTGACCCCGCGCGGGCTGGACCAGGCCCGCGCGCTCGCCGCCTGGGCGCGGACCGTCCGTCCGGACGCCGTCTGGTGCTCCGACCTGGCCCGCTCCCGCGACACCGCCGCGCCGTCCGCCGCCGCGCTCGGCGCCGGACTCCACGTCGACGCACGGCTCCGCGAACTCGACTTCGGCCAAGGCGAAGGGCTCACGCGCGCCGAAATGGAACAGAGATTCCCCGAGAAACTGCGCGCCTTCCTGGCCGACCCCGTCGCCGCGCACCTCCCCGGAGGCGAAGACCCCGTCGCCGCCGCCCGCCGCCACCTCGACTGCCTGAACGAGATCGCCGCACGGCATCCCGATGGCCGCGTCCTCGTCGTCGCGCACTCGACCGCGATCCGGCTCGTCCTGTGCAGGCTGCTGGGGATGCCGCTCAAGGACTACCGGTGCCGGTTCCCGGTGATGGGCAACTGCGCGCTGACCGAGATCCGGCTCCGCGACGGCGACGCCGCCCTGCTGACGTTCAACACCCCGCTGGGGAGCCCTGGATGACGACCCGCGTCCTCGTGGCCGGCGACCATTTCGTCCGCAACGACCTGTTCATCGACGCCCTGCGCGCCGAGGCGCCGGACGGCGGCCTGGAGTTCGCGGAGATCACGCTGCCGTGGCCGGTGGAGCCGTTCGGGCGCGTCGCCGAGGTGGACGAGGCGTCCGGCACCGAGGACGAGCTCATCGAGGCGCTGCGCGGCGCCGAGATCTGCGTCACCCAGATGGCCCCGCTGACCAGGCGGATCCTGGACGCCTCACCCGGCCTGCGGCTGTTCGGCGTCGCCCGCGGCGGCCCCGTCAACGCCAACCTGGACGCCGCCGCCGACCACGGCGTCGCCGTCTGCCACGCCCCCGGACGCAACGCGGGCGCGACCGCCGAGCACACCCTCGGGCTGATCCTCGCGGCCGTCCGGCGCATCCCGCAGACCCACGCCGACCTGCGCGCCGGGCACTGGCGCGGCGACCACTACCGCTACGACGACGTCGGCGTCGAACTGGACGGCGCCACGGCGGGCGTCGTCGGCTGCGGCGCGGTCGGCCGCCGCGTCGCCCGGATGCTCGCCGCGCTCGGCGCCCGCGTCCTCGTCCACGACCCGTACCTGGACGACCTCGGCGACCTGACCGGCCTCGCCGAGCCCGTGCCACTGGACGAGCTGCTCGCGCAGGCGCGGATCGTCACGCTGCACGCCCGCGCCACACCGGAGACGGCCGGGATGATCGGCGCCGCGCAGCTCGCCGCGATGCCGCCCGGGTCGATCATCGTCAACTGCGCCCGCGGATCGCTGCTGGACTACGACGCGGTCTGCGACGCCGCCGAGTCCGGGCACCTGTTCGCCGCCGCGTTCGACGTGTTCCCCGAGGAGCCCGTCCCGGCCGCGTCGCGGCTGCTGACCGTCCCGAACATCGTCGTCACCCCGCATCTGGCCGGGGCCAGCAGGCAGACCGCCGCCAACGCCGCCCGCATCATCGCCCGGGACGTCGGCCGCCACCTGCGCGGCGAACCGCTCGTCCACCGCGCCGGTCCCTGAGCGGCGGCTCCCGGGTGGGAGCGCGGGAACGGCCGGGTCCCGAGGCCGGTGCAAGGGAGTGGTCATCCACCTCGGGACCCGGCCGTCCACTGTCCTCGCGGTGCTGGGTCGCCGTGTCGGAACGACCGGGGGCGTACGGCCGGAATCCTCCTGAGACGAACGCGAGGAATTCGAGCCTAACTCCGGCCGTCGGCGCGACATAATGACAGGGCGCTTACAGTTGTTTCCCACTGGTGTATAGGGCGCGCCGTGGCAAATTCACCCGTCCCGGGAATCACCGCCCCCGTGACCGCGCCGCCCCGCGCGGCGGCCACAATGGAGCACATGAGAGCGGTGGTCGTCTCCGACACCCACGCGCCCAGGCGCTGGAAGTCGTGCCCGCCGCGGGTGGCCGAGCACCTGCGCGGCGCCGACGTGATCCTGCACGCCGGCGACGTGTGCACGGCGTCCGTCCTGGACGAGCTGGCCGGGTACGCGCCCGTCCACGCCGTCCTCGGCAACAACGACGGGCCGGACGTCGCCGCGTGGGGCGCGCCCGAGCGCCTCGAACTCGACCTGGACGGACTCGCGGTCGCGATGGTCCACGACAGCGGCCAGGCCCGCGGCCGCACGGCCCGGATGCGCCGCTGGTTCCCCGCCGCCGACCTCGTCGTCTTCGGCCACTCGCACATCCCGCTGGACGAGACCGGCGACGGCGTCCGCGTCTTCAACCCCGGATCGCCCACCGACCGGCGCCGCCAGCCCCACGGCACCATCGGCCTCCTCGACGTCCACGCCGGCCGCCTCACCGCCGCGACGATCGTCCCCGTCACCTGACGGGGCCACGCGAAGACGGGCGCCCAGCCGGTCGCGTCAGCGGTGCGACGGCGGAAGAACCGGGTCAGGCGGCGAGGAACGATCCGAACGGCAGGTTGCGCACCAGCCCGAAGATCAGGACCGTCGCGAAGAGCGCCCAGATCAGCGCGGGCCGGGCCGCCTTCACGCGGACCGGACGGCCCCGCGCCCGCGCTCGCGCCCACCGGAACCAGAAGAACGCCAGGACCGGAACCGCCGCCATGGCCAGAATGTTCAGCCCCAGGGCGTCCTCGATCCGGCCGTGGGCGAGCGCGTGGACGGTCCGCATTGAGCCGCAGCCCGGGCACTGCCACCCGGTCACCGAGAGGAACGGGCAGGTCGGGTAATGCCCTTCCTGATTCGGATCGACCGCGGCGACATAGCAGACGGCCGCGGTCGCGGCGGCCAGGACGCCGACCGGCGCCAGCAGGCGGAGCGCCCCCGCGACCGCGGGACGGTCGCGAGGCTCCCCCCTCCGCCCGGACGCCCGCCCGCCAGGCCGGCGCGGGCCGGACCGGCGGTCGGGCATCATCACTCAGACCTGCACGAACGCCAACGCGATACCGACGACCACACCCGCGACCGCCGACACGATCGCCCACGTCTTCGCGTTGCTGGACGCCTTGTACGAGCCGGCGTGGTCACCGGCCATCCACTTGGAGTTGACCTGCGCGGCGAAGACGATCGACACGATCCCGGCGGGAAGACAGCACAGGATCGTCGACGCGATCGCCCACGGCAGGTAGTTCGGGGGCGGGCCGCCCGGGGTGCTCGGACCATAGTCGGAGCTCGGCGGCGGGGGCGCGGGCGGGTAGGACATTTCGCGGTACCTCCGTGCATGGGCTGGATAATCCAACTAGGTAGATGGTCGGCGAGCACGCCAGGTTCCCGGCGACCCGGATGAATCCGCCCGCCGGGAGCCGTGCCGCGGGAGCGGTTTGACGCGGCTGTGCAGAGCACGTAGGTTAGCCGCTCGTCGTCCGCGGCACGGATGCAGGACGCCCGCACGGCGGCCGATCGACCGGGGAGCCCACCGCCTGACCAGCCGACGCGGTACCGCCGCGTCCGGCGTGGCGCGACGGTCCGGAAGGCCCCGGTTTTGACAATCGGGCCGGACCTGATGAAATGGTCTGTCGGCTGCATTCCGCCAAGATTTCCGCTGAAAGCAGTTGAGCGGAAGTCGTCGGCGAGCTGATTTCTTCAGCCCTTTTCCGCACATCGCCGCAACGAAACGGCCGCCCGGATTATCGGACGGCCCTCGACGCATGCTGCGAGGTCGCAAAGTAGGCTGCAAGGGTCCACGGAACACCTTCGAGAACAGTGACGGACGTGATGAGCGCGGAAGACGACGCCCGCGGCGGCGAGGACCGTGAGCGGCGGGGCGACAACGGAGGGCGGAAACCGCCCGCCCGCCGTGGGGGCGACGCCCGTGGCGGGCCCGGCGGCCCCCGCAAGGGCGGCGGCCCCCGCTCCGGCGCGCCCCGCTCCGGCGGACCGAAGGGCGGTCGCGGTCGTCCGGCCGGCGGCGGCTGGAAGGACCGGGAGACCCGCGGCAACCGGGACGACCGCAAGCCGGCACGCCCGTTCAAGCGCTCCGACGACCGCCGCGACGGACGCTCCGACGACCGCCGCGAGACCCGCCCCGGCGCCCCGCGCGACGACCGACGAAACACCACCCAGAACCCCCGCCAAGCCCAGAACCCCCGCCAAGGCCCACGCCAGAGCCAAGGCCCCCGCCAAGGCCAGGGCCCACGCCAAGGCCAGGGCCCACGCCAAGGCCAAGGCCCGCGTCAGGGCCAGGGGCCGCGTCAGGGCCAGGGGCCGCGCCAAGGCCAGGGCCCGCGTCAGGGCCAGGGCCCACGCTTCGGCCAGGGCCCGCGCCAAGGCCAGGGCCCGCGTCAGGGCCAGGGCCCACGCTTCGGCCAGGGCCCGCGCCAAGGGCAAGGCCCGCGTCAGGGTCAGGGCCCGCGTCAAGGGCAGGGCCCGCGCCAGGGGCCGGGGTCGCGTCCGGGCGGCGGCGGGTGGCGGCCGGCGGGCGGCCAAGGGGAGCGGCGCTTCGAGGGAGGACGGCCGCAGGGCCGCCGCTACCAGGACCGTGACGAGCGCGGCGAACGCGGCGAGCGGCGCCCAGGCCCACGGCGGTTCGACGGCAAGCGCGACGGACGTCCGGGAGACCGGGACCGGCGTGGCGGCGGCGGACGCCCCTACGGGCCGCCGCGCGACCGCGACGACCGGCGGGCGCGCTCCGACGACCGCGAGCGTCCGGCGCCGAAACACGACGACCCGCTTCTGCCGGACGACGTCACCGGCGAGGAACTGGACGTCGACGCGCGCATCGAGCTGCGCACGCTGCCGAAGGAACTCGCCGCGAAGGTCGCCCGCCACCTCGTGATGGCGGGCCGCCTCGCCGACGAGGAACCGGAGCGGGCCTACAAGCACGCGCGGGCGGCACGGCGGCTCGCGTCGCGGGTCGGGGTCGTCCGGGAGGCGGCGGGGATCGCGGCCTACCACGCGGGCGAATGGGCGGAGGCGCTCGCGGAGCTGCGCGCGGCGCGGCGGCTGAGCGCGGGCGACGCCTCGTACCTTCCGGTGATGGCCGACTGCGAGCGCGGGCTCGGCCGTCCCGAGCGCGCCCTTGACCTGATCAAGTCGCCGGAGGCCGCGAAGCTCGACCCCATGGGACGCGTCGAGCTCCGCATCGTGGAGTCGGGCGTGCGCCGCGACCTCGGGCAGCATGACGCGGCCGTCGTGACGCTGCAGATCCCCGAGCTCCGCGACCGGCGGCTCCGGCCCTGGTCGATGCGGCTGTTCTACGCCTACGCGGACGCGCTGGCGGAGGCCGGACGCGACGACGAGGCGACCGACTGGTTCGCGCGGGCCGCGGCGGCCGACCGGGACGGCGACACCGACGCCGCGGAACGGTACGCCGAGCTCGAAGGCCTCCACATCGTCGACACCGAAGACGCCGAGACCGAGGAAGTCGGCGAGGAAGCCGACATCGAAGAGACCGGTGCCGGAGACGCCGAGGCCAGGGCAGCCGACGAGGCCGGGGAAACAGACGCCGAAGACGCCGAATCCGACGAGGCCGACGAGGCCGACGAGGCCGAGGTCGACGAGGTCGACGAGGTCGACGATCAGGGCGGCGACGGGGAAGGCGAAGCGGGAGGGGACGCGTCGCCGGTCGACATCGCGTTCAGGCCGCCCGAGCCCGAGGTGGTGGAGACGCCGGACGAGGAGGCGCCGGAGGCCCCGGCGCTGTTCCTGGAGCCGAAGCTGGGCGGCGCGGAGCGGCCTTCGCCGGGGGAGTGACGCGCCGTGCGCGGCGCCGGTGTCAGGCGTGCCTGTTCAGGGCGTGCATGATGCCGGCGACGTTGCTCTCGGCGCTGCTCAGCACCTCGTACTTGGCGGCCAGCTCCGGGTCGACGCCGTCGCCCGTGACGGCGTAGCGGTCCTTGGTGCGGTCGACGACCATCGCGACCGCATGGTCTAGGTCGAGGCCCTGGTCGCGGGCGTCCTTGACGGCGTCCACCCAGATCCGCAGCTCCTCCGCGGACCGCTCCAGCGTCTCGCCGACCTCCGTCACGGGCCCGTAGTGCGCGAACAGCAGCCGCTGCGGGCCGAGCGCCTGGAACCTGCCGAGCGACTTCAGCGCGGTGTCGAGGTCGAAGTCCGGCGGCGGTGTCGCGGGCCGCACGTCCGCGGTCTCGGGGATGTAGATGCCGGCGGCGTCGCCGACGTACAGGTCGCCGGTCTGTGAGTCCATCAGGCCGACGTGGTGCTTGGCGTGGCCGGGGGAGTAGTGCGACTCCAGGCGGCGCCCGCCGCCGAGGTCGACGGCGCCGGTGTCCTCGACGGCCCGGATCCGTGCCGCGTCCGTCGGCTTCAGCTCGCCGAACAGCGTGTCGAGGCTGTCGCCGTACACCATGCGGGCGCTGCGCATGAGCCGCTCCGGGTCCACCAGGTGCCGGGCGCCCTTCTCGTGGACGACGACCTCCGCGCGCGGGTACATGCGGGCGATGTCCCCGACGCCGCCCGCGTGGTCGAGGTGGATGTGCGTCACGACCACGCTCGCGAGATCGTCGGGACCGACGCCCATCTCCTCCAGCGCGCGCCGCACGACGGGGGCGGACCCGGACGTTCCGGGCTCCACCAGGCACGGCCGGTCGGAGAGGATCAGGTATCCGGCGGTGATCCCGGTGTAGCCGGCCATCCGCGTGTCGATCTCGTAGACGTCCCCGCCGAGCGGCTTGATCGTGGTCGTGGTGTCCATCGTCCGATCATCGCCTCGGGCGGGTCGCGCGGGCCACCCCGCCCCTCACGGGTCGAGGAGGCGCAGGACGAGGCCGGTGCGGGGCTTCGGCCCGAACGAGGTGGACTTGCGCGGCACGCGCTCGCCCTCGCCCGCGACGGCCAGGACGTCCTCGACCCTGAGCGGGTTCAGGACGACGGCCGTGCCGCCGGTCCGCCGCGCGCGGGCGATGGCGGCCGACGCGTCGTGGTGCACGATGTCGATGGCGTTCTCGTTCTCCGGGACGTCCCACACGTTCCCCATGAGCAGGTGGTCGAGGACGGCCGTGTCGAGCTCGCGCCAGCGCGCGGAGTGCTCGGACGGCATGGAGCGGCTCAGCGCGTCCGGATCGGGGTCGGTGAGCAGGTGCAGGGTATCGCCGCCCCCGAGGAGGAAGGCGGGACGGGGCGCGCCGGCGAGCGCTTCGAGCGCGGCTGTCTCGTCCTGGAAGTCGGTGACGCGGAACACCTTGCGAGCACGTTCCACCGCGTCACCGGGACGAAGGCCGGGCAAAACGCGGTGGATCGCGTCCAGGTCCGGCGGGTAGCGCGTGGAGTCGACGAGCATGGCCAGGCCCGCGTCCCATGGGCCGGGGCCGTCGCCCGCGCCGTGCCGGCGCGCCTGGAGCGCGCGGTAGGTCGCGTACCTGTGGTGGCCGTCGGCGATGAGCGCCTGCCTGCCGCGCAGGTCCGCGGCGACGCGCGCGTGCACGGCGGGGTCGTCGATGCGCCAGAGCCGGTGCGTGAGCCCGTCGTCGGCGTCGAACTCCACCAGCGGCGCCTCCGCGGCCGCGCCGTCGACGATCCGCGCCGCGTCGCCGCCGCCCTCGTACACCAGGAAGATCGGCTCCAGGTTGGCGTTCGCGGCGGTCATCAGCGCCAGCCGGTCGCGGACGGGTCCCGGGAAGACGTTCTCGTGCGGCAGCACCACGCCGTCCGACTCCGCGCGCAGCCCCAGGGCGCCGATGAGGCCGCGCTGCCGGACCGTCCCGCCGCGGGCCGCCTCGTAGACGTACAGGGCCGGGTCGGCGTCGATGGTGAGGGCGCCCTCGTCCAGCCACCGGCGCAGCCGCCGTCCCGCCGCGTCGTAGCTCTCCCCGGCCGCGCGCGGCAGGTTCAGCCGGACGATGTTGTGACCGCCGCCCGCCAGCAGCCGCATCGCCGCCGCGTCGTCGATCAGGTCGTACGGCGGCATGGTCACCGACGCCAGGTCACCGGCCACCTCGGGGACGAAGCGGACACCGCGGAACGGCGTCAGCTCCAGGCCGCCGCCCGTCCGCGGACCGGACGTCCCGAAGACGCGGGCGCTGAACTCCTCCGGGCCGAGACCGTCGAGATCGTCGAGGCCGGAGGGGAGATCGTCGTCCATCCTGGGCATGCTAATGGCCGGAGGGCGTCCGGAGGCCCGGCGGGTACGGTCGAATTCCGAGGGGAGGTCCACATGGAGCGTCAAGGATCTGGGAGGCCTGAGGATTCCCCAGGGGGCGATAAAGGCGAGCATGCCGCCTCCCCCGGCGGCGGCGTGTACGAGTGGTACACGCGGGGGCTGGAGCTGCTCAGGTCGGGCAGCGCCGGGGCGGCGCTGCAGCTGCTGGCGAGGGCCGCCGACGCCGAGCCCAGGTCGCACAGCATCCGGGAGGCGCTCGCCCGCGCCCAGTTCGGGGCGCGGCAGTTCGGCGCGGCGGCGGAGAGCTTCCGGTGGATCGTCGAGGAGGAGCCCGCCGAGGACTACGCCCGCTTCGGCCTCGGGCTCGCGCTCAGCCGGATGGGCGACTTCGAGGGCGCGGTGGAGCATCTGGCGCTCGCCGCGGCCATGCGCCCCGAGAACGGCGACTACGCGAAGGCGCTCCAGCACGCCAGGGCCACCCTGAAGTACCGCCGCTGATGAGGAGCTTCATGCGAGGCAGCGACCGTCCACTGTGCGAGGCGTACGACGTCGCGCTGCTCGACCTCGACGGGGTCGTCTACGTCGGCCGCAGGCCCGTCCCGGCGGCGGCCGAGTCGCTCGCCAAGGCCCGCGCGGCGGGGCAGCGGCTCGCGTTCGTGACCAACAACGCCTCCCGGACGCCGTCCGCGGTCGCGGCGCTGCTCACCGACGTCGGCGTCCCGGCGGACGCGGACGACGTGGTGACCTCCGCGCAGGCCGCCGCCCGCCTGCTCGCCGAGCGGCTCCCCGCCGGGTCCGAGGTGCTCGTGGTCGGCGGCATGGGCCTGCGGCACGCCCTCTACGCGCAGGGGCTGCGGCCCGTGTCCACCGCGGCCGGACGGCCCGCCGCCGTCGTCCAGGGCTTCCACCCGGACGTCGGGTACGGGCTGCTGTCCGAAGGCGCGCGGGCCGTCAGCGAGGGCGCGCTGTTCGTCGGCTCCAACGGCGACCTGACCATCCCCGGCGGCGACGGCCCCCCGAACCCGGGCAACGGCTCCCTGCTCCGCGTGATCAGCTCCGCGACCGGCGTCGAGCCGATCGTCGCGGGCAAGCCGGAGCGGCCGCTGCACCAGGAGTCGGTCCGGCGCACCGGCGCCCGGCGGCCGCTCGTGGTCGGCGACCGACTCGACACCGACATCGAGGGCGCCCGCAACGGGGACGCCGACAGCCTCCTCGTGTTCACCGGCGTCACCGACCCGGCGCACGCCCTCACCGCCCCGCCGCACCAGCGGCCCACGTACCTGGCCGCCGACTTGGGCGGGCTCCTCGTCCCGCACCCGGAGACCGTCCGGGAGGGCGACGGCCACCGCTGCGGCGGCTGGACGGCCCGCCGCGACGGCGGCGCGTTCACGATCGACGGCTCAGGCGCCCCCTACGACGGCCTCCGCGCCCTCGCCTCCGCCGCCTGGCAAACGCCCACGCCCCCTCCTGCACAGGCGGTCGCGGCGGCGCTGAAGGTCCTCGGGCTCTAGATCAGAGCATCTTCCTGAGGCGGAGGAGGTCGAAGATGCTCGCCTCGATCTTGAGCCTGCCCTCGGCCCACGCCCTGGTGGGGCTCAGCTCGTCGGCGGCCATGGCGACGAGGTCGTCGCTGTTCACCGTGAGGCGGACCTGCGCGTCCCCCGGGTCGCCGTCGAGCTCGAACGGGTCGAGACCGCCGGGGTGGAGCCGGGTGCGGTAGACCAGCCCGAGGTCCGGGACGTGGCAGCTGATCGTCCGCTCGACGACGTGCTCGGCGAGCCGGTCGGCGTCCACCTCCGCCAGCCGTGCCGCGACGCGGCCCAGCGCCGCGCGGCACTCCTCCTCGTTCGCCATGGTCAGGCCGTTCCCCGTTCCCTCGGCAGCGATGTCGTTCAGGGACGGTAGCGTTCGGGATGAGCCGGAAGCGACTCGGCCGCGGGCGCGGAGGGTCTACTGGGAGGTAAACGTGATGTCCGACGAGGCCGCGGAAGGACGGGAGGTCCAGGTCCCCGAGGCCGGCGAGGCCCCGGCGGAGCCGGAGTTCCCGGCCGTCCCGCCGCCCGACCCGACCGGCGATCCGCGCGTGGACGCCGCCGTCGCCCGCCTCGGCGAGCTCGGCGCGCGGCCCGTCCCCGAGCATGTGGAGATCTTCGAGGACGTCCACCAGCGGCTGCAGGAGCTCCTCGCCGCCGCCGACCAGGACGACCCGCAGCCCCCGCACGTGCCGCACGCTCCGCAGGCGCCGCACGCTCCGCAGGTGCCGGAGCCTCCGCGCGTGCCGCGTCCGGCCGAGCCCGCGCAGCCCGGCCAGCAGGCGGGGGCGTCCCGTCCCGCCTTTCCCGACGCGCTCCGGCCGCGTCCATGAACCGGGCCGATGAGCACTAGGCGCCGGCTGGACGCGGAGCTGGTCCGGCGCGGCCTGGCGCGGTCGCGCGAGCACGCGGCCCGGCTGATCGGCGACGGGCTGGTCCGGGTCGGCGGGCGGACGGCGGAGAAGGCCGCGACGCAGGTGGAGGCCGCCGCCGCGATCGTCGTGGCCGACGCGGGCGCGGGTCCCGACTACGTCTCGCGCGGCGGGCACAAGCTCGCCGGCGCCCTCCAGGCCTTCGAGGGCCTGGACGTGAAAGGCCGCGTGTGCCTGGACGCGGGCGCGTCCACCGGCGGGTTCACCGACGTCCTCCTGCGGGCGGGCGCCGCGCAGGTGTACGCGGTGGACGTCGGCTACGGCCAGATCGCCTGGTCGCTGCGCACCGACGACCGCGTCACCGTCCTGGAGCGGACGAACGTCCGCGACCTCCGCCCCGACATGCTCGGCGGCACGCCGCCGGATCTCGTCGTCGGCGACCTGTCGTTCATCTCGCTGCGGCTCGTCCTCGGGCCGGTGCGCGCGTGCACGGCGCCCGGCGCCGACTTCGCGATGATGGTGAAGCCGCAGTTCGAGGTCGGCAAGGACCGGGTCGGCGCGGGCGGCGTCGTCCGCGACCCGGAGCTGCGCGCCGCCGCGGTGCGGGGCGTGGCCGAGCACGCGGCGACGCTCGGCCTCGGCGTGCTCGGGGTGGCGGCGAGCCCGCTGCCCGGCCCGTCGGGGAACGTCGAGTACTTCCTGTGGCTGCGCGCGGAGGCCCCGCCGCTCGACGAGGCCGGCCTCGCCAAGGCCATTGCGGACGGCCCGCAATGAGCCACCTCCTTCACCGGCCCGGCCGGACGGCGCCGCACTCTGCGGAAACGTCGGAGGAGGGCGATTCAGTGATCGGCTTCGGCCCGCGGCGCGTACAGAAGGCGTCCGAACCGGGAACGACCCTTCGGGGGACGTTCGTCCAGACGTCCGAAAGAGCGAGCGAAGCGAGGCGGGGGGCGTGGGGGGCCGCTCCCCACAGGGAAGCGCGCGCGAGCGCGCCGGGGAGTGGGGCGAGAGCATGAGCAAGAGGTCGGTGCTGGTCGTGACGCACACCGGGCGGCCGGAGGCGGTCCGCAGCGCACAGCTGGTCATCGAGCGGCTCAGCGAGGCCGGGATCAGCGTGCGGGTCCTGGACGGCGAGGCCGCGGCGATCGGCGCCGCGGGCGTCGACGTCATGCCGAGCAGCGCCGCGGCCGCCGAGGACGCCGAGGTCGTCATGGTCCTCGGTGGGGACGGGACGCTCCTGCGCGCCGCCGACCTGACCCGCAGCGCGGGGACGCCGATCCTCGGCGTCAACCTCGGCCACGTCGGGTTCCTCGCCGAGGCGGAGCGCGACGACCTCGCCGCCACCGTCGACCGGGTGGTGACCCGCCGCTACGACGTCGAGGAGCGGATGACCGTCGACGTCACCGCCCGCCTCAACGGCTCGGTCATGGGCACGACGTGGGCGCTGAACGAGGCGAGCATCGAGAAGGCCGAGCGGGAGCGGATGCTGGAGGTCGTCGCCGAGATCGACGGCCGCCCGCTGTCGAACTGGGGCTGCGACGGGGTGGTGTGCGCGACGCCGACCGGCTCGACCGCGTACGCGTTCTCCGCCGGCGGCCCGGTGGTGTGGCCGGAGGTCGAGGCGATGCTGGTCGTGCCGATCAGCGCGCACTCGCTGTTCGCGCGGCCGCTGGTGGTGTCGCCGCGCTCGCTGGTCGCGGTGGAGGTGCTGCCGGGCACGCCGCGCGCCGTCCTGTGGTGCGACGGGCGCCGCACGCTCGACCTGCCGCCCGGCGTGCGGGTGGAGGTCCGGCGGGGCGCGGAGCCGGTGCGGCTGGCGCGGCTGCACCTGACCCCGTTCACCGACCGGCTCGTCACGAAGTTCGGGCTGCCCGTGACGGGGTGGCGCGGGCGGGTCAGGCAGCCGTCCCATCCGTCACCTCCGCTGGAGGACTCGCAGGTCGCGGACGCCCCGGGGATCGGCGGGGACGCGCCACGCGATCAGAGGGGATAATCTCCGACAGGCGCTGATCCCGGATCTGTTCGCGGAGGGTTGTGACGCTGGTGCGCCCGATGGTCGATGAGGTGCGGATCGAGGGCCTCGGAGTGATCGATGAGGCCGTGCTCGACCTGTCCCCGGGTTTCAACGTCGTGACCGGTGAGACCGGGGCGGGCAAGACGATGGTCGTCACCAGCCTCGGGCTGATGTTCGGCGGGCGCGCGGACCCGCAGCGGGTCAGGCCCGGCGCCGACCGCGCCACCGTCGAGGGCCGGATCGTCGTCGACCCCGGCGGACGCGTCGTCGAGCGCGTGGAGGAGGCCGGCGGCGAGCTGGACGACGGCGCGCTGATCGTGACCCGGTCGGTGTCGGCGGAGGGCCGCTCCCGCGCGTTCCTCGGCGGCCGGTCCGTCCCGGTGAACGTGCTGATCAATTTGGCGGACGATCTCGTCGCCGTGCACGGGCAGTCCGACCAGCAGCGGCTGTTGCAGGCGTCCCGGCAGCGCGGCGCGCTCGACCGGTACGCGGGCGCCGCGCTGACCAAGCCGATGCGCGCCTACACGGCGGCGTACCAGCGGCACCGGCAGGTCACCGCGCTGCTGGACGAGCTGACCACCCGCGCCCGAGAGCGCGCCCAGGAGGCGGAGATGCTCCGCTTCGGCCTGGAGGAGATCGAGAAGGTCGACCCGAAGGACGGCGAGGACGCCGACCTCGCCGCCGAGGAGGAGCGGCTCGGGCACGCCGACGCGCTGCGCGGCGCCGCGGACACGGCCCATGAGGCGCTGCTCGGCGACCCGTCCGCCGCGATCGAGGCCGCGAACGTGACGAGCCTGCTCGGCCAGGCCCGCAACGCGCTGGACGCCGTCCGCGACCACGATGCCGAGCTGGCCGGGCTCGCCGACCGGCTCGCCGAGGCCGGGTACCTCGTCAACGACGTCGGCACCGACCTCGCCGCCTACGCCGAGTCGGTGGACGCCGACCCGGCGCGGCTCGCGGTCGTCCAGGAGAGGCGCGCCGACGTGACCGCGCTGATCCGCAAGTACGGCGGCGCAGAGGCGACCACGACGGAGGTCCTGGAGTGGGCGCGGCGGTCGGCGGCGCGGCTCACCGAGCTGGAGGGCGACGACGACCGCATCGAGGAGCTCCGGGCCGAGCACGCCGAGCTGACCGAGCGGCTCGCGGCGGAGGCGGGCGAGCTGACCGAGGTCCGCACCCGCGCCGCCGAGCGGTTCTCCGACGCGGTCACCGGGGAGCTGACCGCGCTGGCGATGCCGCACGCCCGCGTCAGCGTCACCGTCGCCCCGACCGGGGAGTACGGCCCGCACGGCGTCGACGAGGTCGAGGTGCGGCTCGCGCCGCATCCCGGGTCGAAGCCGCTGCCGCTGCACAAGGGCGCGTCCGGCGGCGAGCTGTCGCGCGTGATGCTGGCCATCGAGGTCGTGTTCGCCGGCGCCGACCCGGTGCCGACGTTCGTGTTCGACGAGGTCGACGCGGGCGTCGGCGGCAAGGCGGCGGTGGAGATCGGGCGGCGGCTGGCGCGGCTGGCCCGCAACGCGCAGGTGATCGTCGTCACGCACCTGCCGCAGGTCGCGGCGTTCGCCGACCGGCACCTGCTGGTGGAGAAGTCCGACGACGGCACGGTCACCAGCAGCGGCGTCACCGCCCTGGACCAGGAGGGCCGCGTGCGGGAACTGTCGCGGATGCTCGCCGGGCTTGAGGACTCCGAACTCGGCCGCGCCCACGCCGAGGAACTCCTCGAAATGGCGTCCGCCGAACGGTAACCGGTATCCGGCAACAACTCCCCGAAAACCGCGCGTCATTGAGGGGGACGACCGCCCACCCCTCCCGAAAAACTACAGACGGTGCGCGAATGGACACGCCTGGACACTCGCCGTTTCCCGTGTTCGGTTCCGTGCTCTGGCAGGATGGCAATTGATGAACGAGCCGTCACCCACCACAGAGCGGCGCGTCCGGCTGGCGCAGATGCTGCCGCGGCGCGTGCTGACGCTCGGCCTGGCCCGCGACGACGGCCTGCCCGGCGTCAGCGCCACGGTGCGGCTCGACCGCCGCACCAAGGACCTGACCAAGCGCCTGCAGCCCGGCGAGGTCGCGGTGATCGACCACGTCGATCTCGACCGCGTCAGCGCCGAGGCGCTGGTGGCGTGCGGGGCCGGCGCGGTCGTGAACGTCGCGCCGAGCATCTCGGGACGCTACCCGAACCTCGGCCCGCAGATCCTGCTGGACGCCGACATCCCGCTGGTGGACGACGTAGGCCCCGAGATCTTCAGCAAGCTGCACGAGGGCGACCAGGTCCGCGTCGCGGGCTGCGCCGTCCACCGTGTCGGCCAGAAGGGCGAGGACGTCGTCGCCAAGGGCACCGAGCAGACGCCCGAGAGCGTCCTGACGGCGCTGGTCGAGGCGAAGGCGGGCCTCGCGACGCAGCTGGAGGCGTTCGTCGCCAACACGATGGAGTACGTCAAGCGCGAGCGCGACCTGCTCATCGACGGCGTCGGCGTCCCGGAGGTCAGCACGAAGCTCGCGGGGCGGCACGCGCTGATCGTCGTCCGCGGCTACCACTACCGCGAGGACATCGCGACCCTGCGGCCGTACATCCGCGAGTACCGTCCCGTCCTCATCGGGGTGGACGGCGGCGCCGACGCGCTGCTGGAGGCCGGGTACCGCCCCGACATGATCGTCGGCGACATGGACTCGGTCTCCGACGACGCGCTGACCTGCGGCGCCGAGATCGTCGTGCACGCCTACCGGGACGGCCGCGCGCCGGGCCTGAAGCGCGTCCACGAGCTGGGCCAGGAGGCGGTGACGTTCCCCGCCACCGCCACCAGCGAGGACATCGCGATGCTGCTCGCCGACGACAAGGGCGCCACGCTCATCGTCGCGGTCGGCACGCACGCCAACATGGTCGAGTTCCTCGACAAGGGCCGCGCCGGCATGGCCAGCACGTTCCTCACCCGGCTGCGGGTCGGCAGCAAGCTGGTGGACGCCAAGGGCGTCAGCCGGCTCTACCGCAGCCGGATCTCCACCTGGTCGCTGCTGTTCCTCGTCCTCGGCGCGGTCGTCGCCATCGTCACCGCCGTCGCCATGTCCCCGGCGGGGGGCGTCATCAGCCCCCTGCTCGCCGACCGCTGGCACGCCTTCGTCTTCTGGCTGACCGGACTCTTCACGTGATCGATTTCCGCTACCACCTCGTCTCCATCGTCGCGATCTTCCTCGCGCTGGCGCTCGGCATCGTGCTCGGCTCCACCACGCTGTCGGACTCGGTGAGCGACACGCTGCGCCAGCGGGCGAACTCGGCGGCCAAGACCGCCCAGCAGGCCCGCCTGCAGCAGCGGCAGCTGCAGCACCAGGTGAACGGGCAGGAGCAGTTCGCCCAGCTGCTGTCGTCGCAGATCGTCGTCAACCGGCTCAGGGGCCAGTCCGTGGTGTTCATCGAGGCGCCGGGCGCCGGCGACGACGGCCTTGAGCGGATCGGCGAGCTCGCCAAGAGCGCGGGCGCCGCCGTCACCGGGCGCGTCACCGTCCAGAAGAAGTTCCTGGACGACGACCAGCGCACCACGGTCGACGAGCTCGCCACGCAGTTGAAGCCCGACGGCGTCGAGTTCCCCGACAACGCGTCCGCGTACGAGAAGGCGGGCACCGTCCTCGCGAGCGCCCTCGTCACCAAGGACCCCGCGAAGTCGGGCCGGGAGGACGCCGCGGGCGGCGCCGTCATGAACGCCTTCAAGCAGGCCGGATACATCACCGAGAGCGGCAAGCCGGGGCAGCACGCGACGATGGCCGTCATGGTCGGGCCCGCCACCCCGTACGCCTACGACGGCGGCGGTGACCACAACAAGGCGCTGATCTCGCTGGCGTCCGCACTCGACGGCGCCGGGCGCGGTACCGTCGTCGGTGGCCCGCCGACCTCCGCGCAGGAGGGCGGGCTGATCGCGGCGCTGCGTGACTCCGACGCCGAGGACTCGGTCTCCGCCGTCGACGTGGTGGACACCGCGTCCGGGCAGGTCGTGACGATCCTGGCGCTGCAGGACGAGATGAGCGGCAAGTCCGGGCAGTACGGCACGGGCCCCGGCGCGAGCGGCTACGCGCCGTCGCCCGCGCCCACGCCGGGGAAGAACGGGTGACCTGATGAAGCGACGCATTGCCGGCGGCCGGGCGACCGGCCGGGCCTCGGGGACGGCGAGGGCGGCCAGGCTGCTGGCCGGGGCGGGCCTCGGCGCGGTCGCCGCGCGTGCCGCCTACGGCGCGCTGACGCGGCGCCCGCCCGGGCTGAACGGCCTGCCGGGCGAGGAGGTATGGGGCCGCACGAACCATCGCGGCGAGCCGGTGACGCTGCTGGAGGGGCCCGCCTTCGTCGCGGGCGCCGCCGCGGCCGGGCTCCTCGCGCCCGGCACCCCCGGCCGGATGCGCGCCGCCGCGCTCCTCGCGGGGACCGGGTCGGCGCTGCTCGGCGGCTACGACGACCTCGCGGGGTCCGCGTCGTCCCGCGGCTTCAAGGGCCATCTGGCCGCGCTCGCCCGCGGCGAGGTCACCAGCGGCGCGGTCAAGATCCTCGGCATCGGGGCGACCGGCCTCGCCGCCGCCGCGATCGCCGGGTCGCCCGCCCCGTCCCGGACGGGACGCGCCTTCGACGCCCTCCTCAACGGCGCGATCATCGCCGGGGCCGCGAACCTGATGAACCTGTTCGACCTGCGCCCCGGGCGGGCCGTCAAGGTCGGCCTGATCGCCGGCGCGCCGCTGGCGCTGACCAAGTCCGGGTCGGCGGTCGTGGCCGCGCCGCTCGGCGCCGCCGCCGCGCTCCTGCCCGAGGACCTCGGCGAGCGCGCGATGCTCGGCGACACCGGCGCGAACGCGCTCGGCGCGCTGCTCGGCCTGTCCGCCACGCGGCTCGGGCGCGGGCCGCGGCTCGCCGTCCTGGCCGGGCTCGCCGGGCTGAACGCGGCCAGCGAGTTCGTCAGCTTCACCAAGGTCATCGCGGGGAACCCGGTGCTGAACCGCATCGACCTGCTCGGCCGCAGGCCCGCCGCCGTGCCGTCCCCGGCCCCCTCCGGCGAGGCGGAGAAGCCAGACATGGACGACGCGTTCCGCGCGTCCGTCCCGCCCCAGCCCGGGCCGGCCGGGAACGGCGTCACCGCCGACCCCGCCTAGCCGCGCCGCCCCCCGACATCGACGAGTGAGCCTCCGACGACCGTGTCCCCTGTGCTGCGCCGCCTGACCGGCGGGCTCGCCGGCGCGGCCGTGGTGATCGCCGTCATCACCGTCCTGTCGCGGCTGGCCGGGTTCGGGCGCACCTACGCGTTCTCGCAGACGGTCACCACGTCGTGCCTCAGCCAGGCGTACTTCACCTCGACGCAGTTCCCCAGCATCGTCTACGAGATCGTCGCGGGCGGCGCGCTGGCCAGCATGGTCGTGCCGGTCCTCGCGGGGCCCGCGGAACGCGGCGACCGCGAGCAGGTCCGCCGGATCGGGTCGGCGCTGCTGACCTGGATCGTCGTGCTGATGGTGCCGCTGTCGGCGCTGCTGGCGCTCGGCTCCGGTCCGATCATGGAGCTGCTGGTCGGCGACGACCTGAAGGGCTGCTCGCGCGGCGAGATCGTGGACGTCGGCTCCACCATGCTCGCGATCATGTCGGCGCAGATGGTGATGTACGGGATGGCGGTCGTCCTGTACGGGCTGTTGCAGTCGCACCGCCGGTTCGTCGCGCCCGCGCTGGCGCCGCTGATGTCGAGCCTCGTGGTGATCGCCGCGTACGTGGCGTACGCGCCGCTCGGCCGCGGCTACGAGAACGACCTGGCGGGTCTCCCGCTGGACGCGGAGCTGACCTTGTCGATCGGGACCGCGCTCGGCGGCGTCGCGATGGCCGTCACCGCCGGGATCGCGGCGTGGCGGCTGCGACTCGGGCTGCGCCCGACGCTGCGGTTCCCGGACGGCGTCGCGCGGCGCGTGCGGCGGCTCGCGCTCGCCGGGCTCGCGACCGTCGCGGCGCAGCAGCTGTCGGCGCTGCTCGTCGTCCGGCTCAGCTACGAGGGGACGGGCGGCGCGCTCGCCAACTACCAGTACGCGTGGGCGATCTACCTGCTGCCGTGGGCGATCCTGGCCGTGCCGATCGCGACGAGCGCGTTCCCGATGCTGTCGGCGCGGATGAGCGCGGGCGAGCAGGAGCGGTTCGACCAGGTCACCGCGTCCACGACCCGCGCGGTGATCCTGGTGTCGTGCGCGGGGGCGGCGGCGCTGGCGGCCGTCGCAGTCCCGATCGGCGCGGTGTTCAACCCCGGCCACCCCGACCAGCAGGACGTGCTGTCCCGCGCGGTGCTGGCGTTCGCGCCGGGCCTTCTCGGCTACGGGCTCGTCGCGCATCTCGGGCGCGTCCTGTTCGCGTGCCACCGGGGACGGATGGGCGCGGCGGCGGTCGTCTCGGGCTGGCTGGTGGTGATGGTCGCGGACGTCGCGCTCGTCCTGTCGGCCGACCGGCAGTGGGTGGTGGCGGCGCTCGGCGCGGGCAACGCGGCCGGGATGACCGTCGCGGGCGCGCTGCTGCTGGGAACGCTCCTGCGCGCCAGGGGCGCCGCGTCCGTGGCCGGGATACCGCGCGCGCTGGCGGCCGGGCTGGCGGGCGCCGCCGCGGGGGGCGCGGCCGGTTACGCGACCGCCGCGCTGCTCGGGACGGGCGGAACCGGCCCGGGCGGCGAACTCCGCAACGTCGGGACCGGTATGCTCGCCGCGCTCGTGGCCGCCGCCGCCTTCCTGATCGTCGCATTCGTGATCGACGGCCGTGACCTGCGGGCCGTCCTGAGCCGGAGGATCACCCGTCATGTCTGACACGAGGGAGCTGGACGGGCTGCGCGTCGCCGTCGTCCTCGGGACCGCCGCGGGCGGCGTCGGGAAGCACGTCCGGTCCGTCGCCCGGCGCCTGGCGGGGCGCGGCGCGCGCGTGCTGGTGTGCGGGCCCGCGTCGACCGAGGAGCTGTTCGGGTTCGCGGGCGGCGGCGTCCGCTTCGCCGAGATCGACGTCGCGGACCGGCCGCGCCCGCTGAGCGACGCCAGGGCCGTGCGGCGGCTGCGGTCGCTGCTGCGCGGCGCGGACGTCGTCCACGCGCACGGGCTGCGCGCCGGCGCGCTCGCGGTGGGCGCGTGCGCGCGGCTCGCGCCGGGCCCGCTGCGCGTCTCGCGGGGCGGGCCGCCGCTGGTCGTCACGCTCCACAACGCCGTCATCGCGGGCGGGCGGACGGCCGCCGTCTACGGGACGCTGGAGCGGATCGTGGCGCGCGGCGCGACGTGCGTCCTCGGGGTGTCGCCCGACCTGGAGGAGCGGATGCGGTCGCTGGGCGCCCGGTCGGTCGGGCACGCGATCGTCCCCGCGCCCGCGCCGCAGGCGCCGCCGGGCCCGGCGGTCCGCGCCGACCTGCGGGCCGAGCTGGACGTGGGGGAGCGGCCGCTGATCGTCACGGTGGCCCGGCTCGCCGAGCAGAAGGGCCTGCCGACGCTGCTGGACGCGGCGCGCGCCTGGGCCGGCCGCACCCCGCCGCCGTTCGTCGCGATCGTCGGGGACGGCCCGCTGGAGGACGAGCTGCGCGCCAGGATCGACGCCGAGGACCTGCCCGTCCGGCTGCTCGGCCGCCGCCCGGACGTCGCGGGCCTGCTCGCCGCGTCCGACGTGACGGTCGTCCCGAGCGTGTGGGAGGGGCAGCCGCTGGTCGTCCAGGAGATCCTGCGGGCGGGACGGCCGCTCGTCGCGACCCGGGTCGGCGGCATCCCCGGCATGGTCGGCGCGGGTGAGCGTCCCGCGGACGGCGCCGGCCCGCTGCTGCACGGCCCGGAGAGCGAGGCGGCGCTGCTCGTCCCGCCGGGCGACGCGGACGCCCTGGAACGCGCGGTGAGCCGCGTCCTGGACGACCCGGCGCTCGCCGCCCGGCTCGCCTCGGCCGCCGCGCAGCGCTCGGCCAAGCTGCCCGGCGAGGACGACGCCGTCGACCAGCTCGCCGCCCTCTATCTGGAACTTGCGGGTGCCCGCAAGTAGACAAATGTGACGAGAGAGGGAACTCCGGCGCGCGAGGTCGCGTTGTAGGGGGACGTGGAGGGGAGTATCCCCGCGCACGGTTCCCGTCAATACGGTCGGTCCATATCGGCCCGGGTTCCGCGGCCCCGAGAACCCGGTTGTTCCTGGGCGGGAGAGACCTCCGGCGCTCGTTCGTGTCCGCTGGAGGTGCTTCACCTTTGTCCGTCTCACCCCTGGTGTGGGGACTCACCATCGCGGGGATCCTCGCCGTCATCGCCGCCGACCTCTTCCTGATCCACCGCAACGACACCCGCGAGTTCACCACCCGGCGCGCCGCGTTCTGGTCGGTGGTCTACATCGGCCTCGCCGTGCTGTTCGGCCTCGGCGTCTGGCTGTTCTCCGGCGGGCGGTACGCGGCCGAGTACTACGGCGGGTTCGTCACCGAGAAGAGCCTCAGCGTCGACAACCTGTTCGTGTTCATGGTGATCCTCACCCGGTTCGCCGTGCCGAAGCACGCCCAGCACACCGTGCTGATGGCGGGCATCGTGATCGCGCTGGTGCTGCGGGGCGTCTTCATCGCCGTCGGCGCCGCGGCGATCTCCACGTTCACCTGGGTGTTCTTCATCTTCGGCGCGTTCCTCATCTGGACGGCGATCGGGCTCGTCCGCGGGGACGACGACGAGTTCGAGGAGAACAGGTTGCTGCGGTGGGCGAAGCGGGTCATCCCGACGTCCGACGAGTACGACGGGTCCCGGTTCGTCACCCGGCACGGCGGCCGCCGGTACCTGACCCCGATGGCCGTCGTCATGATCGCGATCGGCTCCACCGACGTGCTGTTCGCGCTGGACTCCATCCCCGCGATCTTCGGGCTGACGACCGAGCCGTACCTGGTGTTCACCGCCAACGCGTTCGCGCTGATGGGGCTCGTCCAGCTGTACTTCCTGCTCGGCGGGCTGACCGACCGGCTCGTCTACCTCGGGCACGGGCTGGCGTTCATCCTCGGCTTCATCGGCGTGAAGCTGATCTTCCACGCGATGCACGAGTACGGCGTGTCGTGGGCGCCGGAGATCCCGATCTGGCTGTCCCTCGCGGTGATCGCCGGGACGCTCGCCGCCACGACCGTCGCCAGCCTCGCCGTGGGGCGCGGGACGTCCGGCAAGGAGGCGGGCGGGCCCCTGGCCGCCGGGGAGGCCGACGCCTCCGCGACACGCGACGCATAGCGGACACCCCACTCGACCGAACCCTGTTCTAGAATCATAGTCAACAGTGGCGGGAGAGAGGGTTCGTCGCATGGCGATCGGGCTGACCGAGGAGCACGAGGCGCTCGCCGATTCGGTGCGCGGCTTCGCCGAGCGCAACATCCCGGCGGCGGCGGTCCGGGCCGCGCTGGACGCCGGCGACGAGACCAGGCCCGGGTTCTGGCGGCCCCTGGCCGAGCAGGGCCTGCTCGGCCTGCATCTCGGCGAGGAGCACGGCGGCCAGGGCTACGGCCTGCTGGAACTGGCGGTCGTGCTGGAGGAGCTGGGCCGCGCCGCCGCGCCCGGACCGTTCCTGCCGACCGTCCTCGCGAGCGCCGCGATCGACGCGTCCGGGAACGCCAAGGTGCGCGCCGAGCTGCTGCCCGCCCTCGCCGACGGGTCGAAGACCGGCGCCGTCGCGCTGGACGGCGCCCTGACCGGCCGCCGCGACGGCGATTCGCTCGCCGTGTCCGGGACGTCCCGGACGGTCCTGGGCGCCGCGCTCGCGGACGTGCTCGTCCTCCCGGTGGACGGCGGCGAGCGGTGGATCGCCGTCGACGCCGCCGACGTCACGGTCACGCCCGCCGCCAGCCTCGACAGGACCCGCCGCGTCGCCGACGTCGAGGTCACCGCCCTCGCCGTCGCCGCCGACCGCGTGCTCGACGGCGTCACCGCCGACCGCGTCAGGGACCTTGCCGCGGCCCTGTTCGGCGCCGAGGCCGCGGGCCTCGCCGGGTGGCTGGTGTCCACCGCCGCCGAGTACGCGAAGGTCCGCGAGCAGTTCGGCCGCCCGATCGGCCAGTTCCAGGGCGTCAAGCACAAGGCCGCCCGCGCCCTGATCGCGCTGGAACAGGCCCGCGCCGCCGCCTGGGACGCCGCCCGCGCCCTGGACGAGGACGCCCCCGGCGCCGGGTTCGCCGCCGCGGTCGCCGCCGTCATCGCCGCCGACGCGGGCGTGCGGACGGCCCGCGACGCCGTCCAGATCCTCGGCGGCATCGGCTTCACCTGGGAGCACGACGCGCACGTCTACCTGCGCCGCGCCTCGACCCTGCGGGCGCTGCTCGGGCCGTCCAGGACGTGGGCCGCCAAGGTCGCGGCGCTCGCGCTGGACGGCGGCCGCCGCGAGGTCGTCCTCGAACTGGACGCGGACGCCCAGCCGCTGCGCGAGCGGATCCGCGAAGAGATCGCCGGGCTCGCCGCCGTCACGGACAAGGCCGAGCTGCACGCGAGGCTGGGCGACGAGGGGTGGACCGCTCCGCACCTCCCGAAGCCCTGGGGCCGCGAGGCCGGGCCCGCCGAGCAGATTCTCATCCAGCAGGAGCTGAGGGCCGCCAAGGTCAGGGGCCCGAACATCGGGATCGGCGCGTGGCTGGTGCCGTCCATCGTCCGGTACGGGACGGACGAGCAGAAGGAGCGCTTCCTCCGCCCGACGCTGCACGGCCGGATCGTGTGGTGCCAGCTGTTCTCCGAGCCCGGCGCCGGCTCCGACCTGGCGTCGCTGTCGATGCGGGCCGAGCGCGTCGAGGGCGGCTGGCGGCTCACCGGCCAGAAGATCTGGACGTCGCTCGCCCAGCACGCCGAATGGGGCTTCTGCATCGCCCGCACCGACCCCGCCGCGCCCAAGCACGACGGCATCACGTACTTCCTCGTGGACATGAAGTCCGACGGCGTGGACGTCCGGCCGCTGCGCGAACTGACCGGCGAGGCCCTGTTCAGCGAGGTGTTCCTCGACGGCGTGTTCGTCCCCGACGACCGCGTCGTCGGCGAGGTGAACCGGGGCTGGCAGGTCGCGCGGAACACCCTGTCCAACGAGCGCGTCTCCCTGTCGACGGGCGGCGGCCTCGGCATGGGCGTCCCCGAGCTGCTGGACTTCTTCCGCGGACGCGACCTCGACGCGGTCGCCGCGCCGGAGGTCGGCGCGCTCGTCGCGCAGGGCCAGTCGATCGACCTGCTGGGCCTGCGCAGCACCCTCAAGCAGCTGAACGGCGTGGAGCCGGGCGCGGAGGCCAGCGTCCGCAAGCTCCTCGGCGTCCAGTTCAACCAGGACGTCGCCGACCACTGCTGGGCCGCGCAGGGCGCCGCCGCGGCCACCGAGACGCCCCTCGCCGAGAGCGGCATCATGGCCCGCGCGATGCTGTTCAGCCGCGCGATGACGATCTACGGCGGCACCACCGAGGTCCAGCTCAACATCATCGGCGAACGCCTCCTCGGCCTCCCCCGCGACCCCGAGCCGGGCAACTAGCCCCGCCGCCCATGCCCCTCAACCGGAAACACGGTTCGTGCGCCCGAAGGCCGCCCGGGGCTCAGGGGGTCGCCCCCCTGGGCCGGCGCAGTCACGGGTCGTGCGGCCGGAGGCGCCCCGCGCCGGAGGTCGCACGACCCGCCGGGCGGAGGGCCGTTTCACGAGACGCGCCAGCGGCTCGGGAAACGGCTCACCGCCCGCTGACGGGGGTTCCAGGGGGTGGCCCCCCTGGGCCGGCGCAGTCACGGGTCGTGCGGCCGGAGGCGCCCCGCGCCGGAGGTCGCACGGCCCGACGAGCCGGGCGACCGCAGCGCCACGTCACAAACCCGCACGGTCACGGCGACCTGCACCGTGGCGTGAGGATCGACCGGCTCGCGACGGGGGTTCCAGGGGGTCGCCCCCCTGGGCTAACGCGGCCGGAAGGTGTAGGTGACGTTGATCAGGACGATCGCGGTCAGGGCGAAGAGCAGGCCGGGGAGGCCGGCGTTGATGGCGGCTATGGCGCTCAGCGGGATCGCGGCCAGCAGCGACAGCACCGCCATGGCCAGGCTGTGATCGCGGTCGCCGCGCGGCCGGTCGGCCGCCGGGCGGAACCCGGGCCGGGGCCGCGGTTCGGCGGCGGCGAGCGGGCGGGCGTCGAGGGCCTGCTCGATGCGGTCCACGACCGTCTCGATGAAGGCGTCGTCGTAGTCGGGGCCGAGCTCCCGCCGGGCCGCCATCGCCGCCTTCAGGTCGTCGCGGGGCAGTCGTGGGATCGTCATGATTCGGTTATAGGCAAGGGCGGGCCCCCGCTGCCTCACCCCCCGGACCGAAACATCGCGTACCCCGCAGGTAGCAAGCACCCGCTGGAGGGCTGGGAATGACCGACGGAACGTTCGCCTCGCCCGCCGACGCGGGCCGCAGGCTGGCCGGGGTCCGCTACCTCGCGGACGACGCGATCGCCACGACCGTGTACCTCGCGCAGGAGCTCGGCAAGCCGCTGCTCGTCGAGGGGCCCGCCGGGGTCGGCAAGACCGAGCTGGGCAAGGCCGTCGCGGCGGCGACGGGCGCCGAGCTGATCCGGCTGCAGTGCTACGAGGGCCTGGACGAGGCCCGCGCCCTCTACGAGTTCAACTACAAGAAGCAGCTCCTGGCGATCCAGGCCGCGCCGGCCGACCGGGCCTGGCAGGAGACCCACGACGACATCTTCTCCGAGGAGTTCCTGCTGGAGCGGCCGCTGCTGGCGGCGATCCGGCGCACCGGCCCGACCGTCCTCCTGATCGACGAGGCGGACAAGGCCGACATCGAGGTGGAGGGCCTGCTGCTGGAGGTCCTGTCGGAGTTCCAGATCACGATCCCCGAGCTCGGCACGGTCGGCGCCGTCCGCCGCCCGTTCGTGGTGATCACCTCGAACGCGGCGCGGGAGCTGTCGGAGGCGCTCAAGCGCCGCTGCCTCTACCTGCACCTGGACTATCCGCCGCCGGAGCGGGAGCGCGACATCGTCCTCGCGCGGGTGCCGGGGATCGAGGCGGAGCTGGCCGAACGGCTCGTCCGCACCGTCGGGACGCTGCGCGACCTGGAGATCAAGAAGGCCCCGTCGATCGCCGAGACGGTCGACTGGGCGCGCACCCTCCTCGCGCTCGGCCTGGACGACCTGGACGAGGCCGCCGTCGCCCGCACGCTCGGCGTCGTCCTGAAGCACGTCTCCGACCAGGAGCGCGCCGTCAAGGAACTCGGCCTGACCTGATGGCCTCCCTGATCGACCGGCACGCCGGGTTCGTCGCGGAGCTGCGGCGGGCGGGGCTGCCGGTGTCGGTCGCCGAGGGGCTGGACGCCGTCCGCGCCATGCGGGCCGTCGACCTGCTCGACCGGGAGTCGCTGCGCGCCGCGTACGCCGCGACGGTCGTCAAGCGGCCGCAGCACCGTGCGACGTTCGACGCCCTCTTCGACCTATGGTTCCCGGCGGCGGTCGGCGACGGCGCCGGGGGAGCGCCGGACCCGGACCGCCCGGCCCGGACGCTCGACCACAAAGGACGCCCCGTTCCGCCGCCCCTCGACCCCCGGGTGCAGGCCCGCCGCGACGAGCTGGCGGACCTCCTCCTGTCCGGCGACGACGCCGGGCTGCGGCGGTTCGCGCGCCAGGCCGTCGCCGAGTACGGGCGGACCCCGGGGCAGGAGTCGTGGTTCTCGTCCGGCGTGCTGCGCGCCCTGTCGCCGGAGACGCTCATGGCGCGCCTGCTCGACGCCGTCCTCGCGGGGCGGGAGCGGGGCGGCATGGCCGAGCGCGTCGCCCGCCGGACGTTCCGCGACCGCATCGCCCGGTTCGAGGACCTCGTCGCGGGCGAGGCGCGGCGCCGCATCGCCGAGGACACCGGCGCGGAGCGCACCGCGCGCCTCGCCGTCCGGCCGCCGCTGGAGCGGCTCGACTTCGCCGCCGCCCGGCGGGACGAGCTGGCCGCGCTGCGCCGCGAGGTGTATCCGCTGGCGCGCAGGCTGGCGTCGCGGCTCGTCCAGCGGCAGCGGCACGGCAGGCGCGGGCGGCTGGACTTCCGCCGGACGGTCCGCGCGTCCCTGGCCAGCGGGGGAGTGCCGCTCACCACGCACCACCGGCCGCGCCGCCCGCACCGTCCCGAGCTGGTGGTGCTGTGCGACGCGAGCGACTCGGTGTCGGCGTTCGCGCACTTCACGCTGCTGCTGACGTTCGCGCTGCGGGAGCAGTTCAGCAAGGTCCGCGCGTTCGCGTTCATCGACGCCACCGACGAGATCACCCGGTTCTTCGCGCCCGGCGCCGACGTCGCGGACGCGATGACCCGCCTCGCCGCCGAGGCCGACCTCGTCTGGATCACCGGCCGCTCCAACTACGGCCACGCGATCACGGTGTTCGACGAGAGGTACCGCGACGCGATCACGCCCAGGACGTCCCTGCTGATCCTCGGCGACGCCCGCTCGAACTACGGCGACCTGGCGCTGCCGGTCCTGCGCTCCATGGCCGGCCGCGCCCGGCACGCCTACTGGCTCAATCCCGAGCCGCGCGCCCACTGGGACACCGGCGACTCCGCCGCGTCCCGCTACGGCGAGATCGTCCCCATGTACGAGTGCCGCAACCTGACCCAGCTCGCCGCCTTCATCGAGGAACTCGCCTAGGCCCGATCGCCATGGCGAGGGCGGCGCCCGCGAGCGCGACGACGGCGGAGACGAGCATCGCGACGTTCGTGCCGTGGGCCAGGCCGGACGCGCCGGAACCCGACCCGGTGGCGATGGCGCCGACGATCGCCACGCCCACCGACGCGCCGATGTAGCGGGCCGTGTTGTTGGCGCCCGTGCCCATGCTCGCGCGGTCGGCGGGGACGCTCTCCACGGCGAGGCGGGCGAGCATCGCGTTGGCGAGGCCGCTGCCGATCCCGGCCACGGCCAGGCCGGGGACGAGCCGCCACCAGTGGCCGTCCGGGGCCAGCCCCAGCATCGCGAGCTCCCCGGCCGCGCTGAACGCGAGCCCGGCGCCGAGCAGGCGTCCGGCGGACAGCCGGGCGGGGAGCCTGCGGGCCTGCAGCGCGGCGACGAAAGACAGCCCCGACCACACCGCCAGCACCAGCGCCGCCGCGACCGGCGACAGCCCCAGCACCACCGCCATGACCGCCGCCAGATAGCTCATGATCCCGATCACGGCGAGCCCGGTGACGAGCGCCCCGCTGATCGACAGCAGGAACGCGGGACGCCGGAACAGCCCGAGGTCGAGCATCGGCTCACGCCGCCGCGCCTCGATCGCGGTGAACGCCGCGAGCAGCACGGCCGCCGCCGCGAACAGGGCCAGGACGGCCGGGCGCGTCCAGCCCGTCCGTCCCCACGTGATCGCCGCGACGAGCGCGCCCACGCCCAGGCTCATGGTGGCGAGGCCGGGCAGGTCCAGGCCGCGCGCCTCGGCGGCGCGGGACTCGTCCAGGGCGAGCGCGGCCGCGCCGAGCAGGGCCGACGCCACCGCCGACGCCCAGTACCACAGCCGCCAGTCAGCCGCCTCGGCGAGCCCGGCGGCGGCGATCGGGCCGAGCGCGATGCCGAGGCCGAGCATCGCGCCCCAGACTCCGGTGGCGTGCGCACGTCGCGGGCCTGGGGCGAACGACGCGGCGACGATGCCGAGCCCGGTCGCCAGCAGTGCGGCGCTGGCCGCGCCCTGCACGATCCGTCCGGCGACGAAGACGGCCGCGTTCGGCGCCACCGCGCAGGCGACGCTGGACGCTGCGAGCAGCCCGGCGCCGATCAGGAACACCCGCTTGCGGCCGTGGTCGTCGGCGAGGCTGCCCACGGCCAGCAGCGCCGCGGCGAGGCCGAGGCTGATCGAGCTGATCAGCCAGATCTGGGCCGTCGCGCCCGCGTGGAGCCCGCGCGCCGTGTCCGCCAGCACGGCCATCGGCGCCGTGTAGTTCATCAGCGCCAGCAGTGTGGCGGCGGCGGGCACGGCCAGCGCGGCGGTGGAGCCGGGCGCGCGGCGCGCGGTCCGCTGGGTCGCCAGAGTCGTCATCCGATCCCCTACAGTTCAGTGAATGAACCAGTCGGGGCGACGGTAGCACGCTTTGGTTCGGTCATTGAACCGGGGGAGCGGTAGTCTGGTGCCCATGGCACTCGGCAAGGACTACGCGGCGCAGGACTGCTCGCTCGCCCGCGCCCTTGAGGTCGTCGGCGAGCGCTGGACGCTCCTGATCGTCCGCGACGCCTTCTACGGCGTGCGCCGCTTCAGCGACTTCCAGGTCCACCTGGACATCCCGCGCGCCGTGCTGTCCGCGCGGCTCCAGTCGCTCGTCGACACCGGCCTGCTCGCCAAGGACGGCCACGACTACGTCCTGACGGACATGGGCAAGGACCTGTGGCCCGTCGTCCACACGCTCGCCCGCTGGGCCGAGAACCATCTGTCGTCCGAGCCGACCCGCCACTTCGTCCACGTCGCGTGCGGCGACCGCATCGGCCCCGACGGGACGTGCGCCACCTGCGAGCGCTACGTCCCGCCCGAAGACCTGGAGATCCACGCGGGCCCCGGAGTGCGCCGCCGCACCGACCCGGTCAGCGTGATCCTGCGCTCGCCGCACCGCCTCCTCGACCCGATCCGCACCTAGCGTCCGGATCCGTCGGACGCGGCCGGGGCTAGGCGCCGAGCGCGCGGGCGATCAGGTCGGCGACGGCGTCCGGATCGATGTGCTGGCCGGTGAGGCCCGCGAGGTTCTCCTGGTAGATCAGGACGGCGGTGAACGTCGCGGCGGCCGCCTCCAGCCGCGCCTGGTCGCCGCGGGCGCCGGGATGCGCCAGCTCCAGCGCGCGGCGGGCCCGCAGGAACACCTCGGAGTTGAGCCGCCCGAGCCGCTCCCGCACCGACTTGTGCGTGTCCGCCTCGCGGAACAGGATCCGCCGCATCGCGGGGGAGGCGTGCAGGGGCAGACGGCGGGCCAGCCGCGACAGCGTGCCCGCCGGGTCGCCGGGGACGGCCTCGACCAGCGCGCCCGGGGCGTCGGGACCGTCCGGCAGCTCCTCGACGAACGTCCGCTCGTCGACCAGCGCCACCAGGACGTCGATCTTCTGCGGGAAGTAGTGGAACACCAGGCCCTTCGGGACGTTCGCGCGCCCGGCGATCCGCGCGGTGGAGCTGGCCTCGTAGCCGCGGTCGGCGAACAGCGCCTCGGCCGCGTCCAGGATGCGGGTCCGGGAGTCGGCCGCCCGCTCGCTCATCGGCACCGTCCCCCCGCACGCCCGAGCGGTCCCGGGCGCGTCCGCGCCCGGGACCGTCCCGGAGTCTCGATCAGGCCGCGGCCTCGCCGCCGCGCGCCTGGGTGGCTCCCCACACGCCGACGATAGTAGCGACACCGCCCGCGATCCACGCCGTCCAGGCGGCGGCGTCCGCGCCGTCGAAGCCGAACGCCCAGGGCGAGACGAAGATCAGCAGTGCGAACGCGGTCGCCGTCCAGGCCGTGGGGCCCGCGCTGCCGAGCAGCGCGTAGAGACCGGCCATGGCCAGCAGCGCGCCGAGCACCATGAGCGGCTGCTGACCTGCGTTGTCGCCCCACAGCTCCGGGGCCAGGAGCGCGACGAGGCCGGCCAGGAAGGCCACCCCGTCCTGCCACGCGAACTTCTGCATTCGGCCACCTCCGCGGGGTCGGGTCAGTGGTTCTCTCTCGCCCTGTTCGTTCCCTGACTGACCGACCGGTCAATCTGGCGCGGCGGCGTGACCAGCACCTCCCCGGGGTGACGATGTCGGGACCGGAGGATAGAGCGCCCGCTCAGGTGATCGAGTGGGAGGACGGGGCCATCGAGGTCGCCTGAGGCGCGTCAGGTGAAGTGGATGGTCTTGAGCCTGTCCGCGGTGCCCCGGTCGAGGACGGTCACGCCCGTCGCGGGCGGCAGCGGGCCGCCGCCTCGGGCGCGGTCGACGAGGGGGTACCAGCGGCGGCAGTGCCGGGCGAACGTGGCGGCGGTGACGACGCGGCCGCGGGCGACCTGCCCGGCGCGGGCCGTGTCGGGGTCGACGTCGAGCAGGATGAGATGCAGCCGGTGGCCGCGCCTGCGGGCCAGCCACGCGAAGAGGTGCAGGATGTGCGGCCAGGTGCCGCGCGTGTGCGCGACGACGCCGTGGCCCGCGAGGATCGCGCGGCCGATCCGCCACACGTGGGTGGCCTGGACGAGCGGGGTCCGCAGCCGGGCGGGCAGGGGCCGCAGGAACCGGGCCCACCAGTTGCGGGCCTGGCGGGAGTCGATCACGCGGACGTCGCCGGCGGGGACGGGGGCCGTCTCGTCTCCCCGCAGGCCGTACAGGCGGTCGAGCAGGGTCGTCTTGCCGGCTCCCGGAAGGCCGGCGACGAGCACCAGGGAGCCCGCCGGATAGCACAGCACGGGTCCCGGGTCCACCGCTGGGAGTTCGTGGATGGTCGTCTCCTGGGGTCGCCCGAAGTGTGGTTGGAGCAACGAACTCCCGTGACCGCTTGTTCCGCGCGGTACACGGGGATCACCGGCCCCGGAGATCACGCGTCCGGGGCCGTGGGCGCGGGGATCACCAGCCGCGGGAGCGCCATTCGGACAGCGATGGACGTTCCCGGCCGAGCGTCGAGTCCTTGCCGTGGCCGGGGTAGAACCAGGTGGCGTCAGGGAGGCGGTCGAAGACGCGCTCCTCGACGTCGGACAGCAGCTGCTTGAACCGCGTCGGGTCGCCCCAGGTGTTGCCGACGCCGCCGGGGAACAGGCTGTCGCCGGTGAACAGGTGCGGGCGCTCGGCCAGCTCGCCGCCCGCGTCGTACAGCAGCGCGATCGAGCCGGGCGTGTGGCCGCGCAGGTGGATGACGTCGAGCGACGCGCGTCCCACGCGGACGGTGTCGCCCTGCTCGACGGGCTCGGCGACGGGCTCGGGCAGCGGCTCGGCGTCGCGGGGGTGGGCGACGACGGGGGCGCTCGTGGCGCGCACCACCTCGCTCAGCGCCATCCAGTGGTCCTGGTGGCGGTGCGTGGTGACGATCCGCGCGAGGGGGCCGTCGCCGATCAGCTCCAGCAGCCGGGACGCCTCGTTCGCCGCGTCGATGAGCAGCTGCTCGCCGGTGGCGGTGCAGCGCAGGATGTAGGCGTTGTTGTCGTACGGGCCGACCGCCACCTTCGTGACCGTCAGCCCGGGCAGCTCGCGCACGTCGGGACGGCCGCCGACGTCGACGTTCCCGGAGTAGGTCATGGGGTCCTCCCGTGGGTGGGTGCGGTGACCATCTTCCATCATCGGCCGCCGCGATCTCCCCGAACCCGGCCGAGGTGTGATTGAGTCGCCAGACTCAGCCGAACCGTGCGCTCACGGACGGAAGTTTCCGTCTTGCGGCCGCATGATGGTCAGTGGAAGATCGTGTCCACTGGTGAGGACGGTGAAGGTTGGTTACCGAATTCCGTCCCGGACCGGACGGCCAGGAGACGCCGGAGGACCTCCTCGGCCATGCCTGCACTCTGGTCCGGCTCTGCGCCCGGGACTCCGTCATCGCGGCGGTGTTCCTCGCCCTGGTGCTGGCCGGCGCCCTGTCCCGGCTGGCGGCCGGGCTGCCGGGGCCCGTGGCGCTCGCGCTGCTGCCGGTGCTGGCCGTGGCGTTCGCGGTCTCGGCCTCGTACGCGGTCCGGTCGCGGCTGACGATGGTGTCGGCGCTCGCCGAGATCCGGGTCCGCACCGGCGCGCCGGTGGAGCCGCGCGTGCCGTGGACGCCGTTCGGGTCGGCGGTCGCGCTCGACGACGGCGTCCGCGACGAGCAGCTGCGGCGGCTGCTGTCGGCGGCGCACCGCTGCGGCGAGCTGTCCTGGCAGGCCGTCGTGTGGGCGGTGACGACCTCGGTGCTGTTCCTGTTCTGGACGCTGGCGGCGGCGATGGCGGGAGGGTGACCGCGTGATCGACGACGTTCCCGTCGGCGGGGCGGCCCCGCGGACCGACGCCCTCTCCGGGGAGACGAGGCCCGCGGCCCCGCGTTTCAGCCTGGACGTACGGCCGGGCAGCTTCTGGGAGCGGCTGGCCCCGACCGACCGGCAGGCCCTGCGCGCCATGGGCCGCCGCACCGACATCCCGCCCGGCGGGATGCTGTGCCACCAGGGGTCGGTCGCGCCCGCCGTGTACGTGGTGTTCAAGGCGTCCCCGCGCGCCGCGAGCAACGCGGTGGCCAAGGAGTTCGTCGACTCCAGCGACGGCGACGAGTCGATCATCGATCTGTTCGGGTCCGGGGACCTGGTCGGCGTCCTCGGCCCGTGGGGGCATCCGCAGCGCGGCACGGTCGCCGCGCTCGACCAGGTCGCGGCCCTGCGCGTGGACCGCCGCAAGTTCCGCAGCCTCCTCGCGGCCAGCCCGCAGGTCGCCGAGGCGATGATGCACGCGGTGTCCGAGAGCGTCACCTACGGGGGCCGCCGGCACGCCGTGCGGGCGGCCGACCATCCGCAGCGGCTCGCCTACCACCTGCTGGAGCTGGCCCACCGGTTCGGCGAGCCCGCCCCAGGGCAGGGCACGCGGATCCCGCTGAAGCTCAGCCAGGCGGAGCTGGCGAACTGGGCGGGCATCTCGCGCGAGACGCTGGTGCGGTGGTTCCGGCTCTGGCGGGCCAAGGGGATCCTCGACCGCAGGCCGCGGCCGCTGACCGTCCTCGACACCGAGCGGCTGCGCCGGGCCGCGAGCCCGTGGGGCGACGAGTGGCCCGCCGCGGAGCGCGAGCCGGCGCGGGAGCCCGGGGCCGAGGCCGCCGGGATCGCGGCGCGCGAGCCCGTGCGCCTGGAGGGCGGCGGGGCGCCGCAGGTGCTCCTGCCCGCCGACAACCCGTTCTTCGCGGGCCGCGCGGTCAGCCTCGGGAAGCTCGACCTGCTGGTCGCCCAGTCGGAGTGGCCGCGCGCCGTGCTCGTGCAGGGGATGGCCGGGGTCGGCAAGACGACGCTGGCGCTGCACTGGGCGCACCGTGTCGTCGACCGGTTCCCGGACGGTGTCCTGTTCGCCGACCTGCGCGGGACGCGGCGCAACCCCGTCACCCCGGCGGAGGCGATGGGGCAGGTGCTGCGCGCGGCGGGCGTGCCGGGCGATCAGCTCCCGCGGACGGAGGCGGAGCTGGCGGCGCAGTGCCGCTCGCTGCTGGCCGACCGGCGGATGCTGCTGATCCTGGACAACGCGTCGCGGCCCGAGCAGGTCAGGCCGCTGCTGGCGGCGGCGACGTCCGGGCTGGTGGTCGTGACGAGCCGGCGGCGGCTGCCCGACCTGCTCGAAGGCGCCGACATCCGGACGCTGGAGCTGCGCGAGATGGCCACGCAGGAGGCCGTCGACCTGATCTCCAACGCCCTCGGGCCGGGCGACGCCCGCGTCCGGGACGAGCACAGGGCGGTCGAGCGGCTCGCGCGCGAATGCGGGTACCTGCCGCTGGCGCTCGGCGTCATGGCGGGGCGGCTGGCCGAGAACCCCGGCGAGTCCATCGCGGCGACCGTCCGGCAGCTGGCGGAACGGGACGCGCAGGACGCGCCGCCGTACGGGCCGGGCCTGGCGGGGGCCGGGCTGAGCGAGGGCGCGTCGCACGGCGCGTCGGGGCCCGGATTGCAGGCCGTGCTCAGCCCGACGTTCGACGTCGCCTACCGCAGCCTGCGCGGCGACCAGCGGGAGGCGTTCCGCAGGCTCGGCCTCATCACCGGCCCCGACTTCACCCCCGCCGCGCTCGCCGCCCTGCAGGACCGGACGGTCGAGGAGGCCCGCGAGTGTCTGGAGGGGCTGCGGCAGGCGTATCTCGTGCACGACGTCGGGCCGGGCCGCTACCGGATGCACGACCTGCTGCGCGAGTTCGCCCGCGACCGCGGCCTGCGGGAGGACTCCGACGGCGAACTGATGGCGGCGCAGCGGCGGCTGCTGGCCGGGTACCTCGCCGAGGCGCGCGGGGCGGGGGCGGCGCTGGCGCTGCGGCCCCGTCCGGCCGTGCATCGGGGGGAGGCGCGGAGCCGTCCGGCGACCGCCGCCGAACGGGCCGCCGGGCTCGCCTGGTTCGAGTCCGAGCGGCGCAACCTGGTCGCGGCCGTCCACCAGGCCGCCCGGCTCGGCCTGCACCGGACGTGCTGGGAGCTGGCCGACGCCCTGTTCGACTTTCAGGAGTTCCGGCGCTACAGCGAGGACAACGTCACCGTCCACCAGGCGGGGCTGCACGCGGCGCGTACGGAGGAGGACTGGGCGGCCGCGGCCGTCATGCTGCACAACCTGGCGATGGCGCACTTCGAGCTGGGCGGGTCCGTCCAGGCCATCGGGTACGGGGAGGACGCGCGCCGCGGGTTCCGGGCCGTCGACCCGCCCGACCGGTACGGGGAGGCCGTCACCCTCGCGACCCTCGCCGACGTGCACGTCGCGCTGGGCCGCTACCTGACGGCGATCGAGCACGCGCGCCGCTCCCTGACCATCCACGAGAAGCTGCGCGACGAGGCGGGAGACCCGGGGGACGGCGGAGTCGCCAAGGGCCACGACACGCTCGCCCGCGCCCACCTGGGCCTCGGCGACTACGAGAAGGCCCTCGACCACGCGGGCAAGGCGTTGCGCGTGCGGCGCCGGGTCGACGACCAGCCGGGCGTGGCGGAGACGCTGCTGACCGTGGCGCAGGTCCACCGGCGGCAGGGGAACGTCCACGAGGCGGTGTCGCACGCGCTGGAGGCCCTCTACATCCGGCAGGAACTCGCCGACATGCACGGCGCCGCGCAGGCGCTGACGGAGCTGGCGCGGATGAACGCCGCACTCGGCCTGCGCGACATGGCGCAGCAGGACGCCGAGCAGGCCCTGCGCACCTACCGGGCGCTGGGCGCGCGGCACGGCGAGGCCCGCACGCTGACCACCCTCGGCATGCTGATGTGCGACGCCACCAGGTTCGCCGAGGCGTTCACCTACTGCGGGCAGGCGCTGCGCCTGCACCGCGACACCAGCGACCGGCACGGCGAGGCGGAGGCGCTCGCGCAGATCGGGATCGTGCACTGGCGGCTGGGCCGGTACCGGGAGGCGCGCGAGCACCTGCTGCGCGCCGTGGAGATCCGCCGCGAGATCGGCGACCAGCACGGCGAGGCCCATGACCTGGAGCACCTGTCGGTCGTGATGCGTCGGCTGAGCCGCCACCAGGAGGCATTCGTCCTGGGGTTGGAGGCCTTGGACCTGTGGCACCAGCTCGGCGCGCGGGGCGGGCTCGCCGGGACGCTCGGCAGCCTCGCCCGCACCTACTCCCACCTCGGCCTGCCCGCGGACGCCGAGCGCGCCGCGCGGCAGGCGCTGAAGATCCGCGAGGACGGCGGCGACTGGTACGGCCTGGGCGTCGGCATGGACACCCTCGCCGCCGTGCTGCGCCGCGCGGGCCGTCCCGAGGAGGCCCTGGAGCGGGAGCTGGAGGCGGTGCAGTACCTCAGCGAGGTCGGCGACCGGCACTCCGAGGGGACCGCGCTGGTCCACCTCGCCGTCATCCACCTCGACCTCGGCCACGCCGACGAGGCCCTGGAGACCGGGCGGCGCGCCCTCGACCTGGCCGCCGAGCTCGGCGACACCCGCGAGCAGGCGTACGCGCTGCACACCATGGCCCGCGCGTCGCAGCTGCTCGGCAAGCACGCCCGCGCCGTCGAGCACGTCAACGCCGAGATCGTCATCCGCCGCGACATGGACGACCAGCGCGGCCTGCGGCGGGCGCTGGAACTGCTCCGCGACTCCCACCTCGCGCTCGGCGACCAGGCCGCGGCGGCCGACTGCGTCCGCCGCGTCCGCGCCCTCGACAGCTGGCTCGAATCGGATCGATCACTCGACATGTGACATAAGACCTAGTCCATCGGCGCAGCGCCGCGTTCACTGGACCGTGACGGACCCGCGGGACCGTGCCGGACCGCCCTCGCCGGGGGGTGTGGGGCGCCCCCACAGGAGACCGGCCCGGGTTCGGCGGAGGAGGCGAGATGGAGACCACCCGGTTCTGGGACGCGCTGCCCGCCCGCGCCCGCGAGGCGCTGCTGCGGGCGGGCGCCCCGGTGGTGATCAGGCCGGGCGCGTTCCTGATGCGCGAGCACACCCGCGCGTCCCAGGTCTTCGTGCTGCGCGCCGGCGCCGTGAAGGTGTGGGTGGACCGCGACGGTGACATGGCCATCCTCGACGTCCTCGGCCCCGGCGACCTGGCCGGGGAGATGGAGGCCGTGGACGGCGGCGTCCGGCACGCCAACGTCGAGGCGATGACGCGGGTGGACGCGCTCGTGCTGCCCGCCGCGCGGTTCCGGGGCGTCCTCGACGCGCACCCCGGCTCGGTGTGGGCGGTCGCCGCCGTGCTGTCCGAGCGGCTGCGCGACTCCAACGACATGCGCGTCGCGCACTTCCCCGACGACCCCGAACGGCGCCTCGCGACCCGGCTGCTGCGCCTGGTGTCGCGCTTCGGCTCCCCGGTCAAGGAGGAACGCCTGGACAAGGAGGAACGCCTGGACAAGGAGGAACGCCCGGACGGGCCCGCCGACGCGCCCGACGCCGTCGTGGACGAGGGCGGCGTCCAGGTCCGTGTCCCCGTCTCGCAGCAGGACCTCGGCCGCTGGGCGGGCATGGGCCGCCGGAAGGTCGCGCAGATCCTGGCCGCGGAGCCGGTCCGCGGCGGGCTCACCGTGGCCCGGAGCTCGATCGTCGTCCGCTCCGTGGACGCCCTGCACCGCCTGGCGGGCCACGACACCGACTGAGCGCCCGGCGGGCCACCGATACCGGCTGAGCGCCTAGCGGGCCACCGATACCGGCTGAGGGTCAGAAACCGGACGGCTCGTGCGGCCACGGCGGCGGCGCAGGCAGCGGGCCGTCCGGACGGAGGCTCACGCCCGCGCCGTCGGAGCGGCCGCTCAGCCAGCCGAGCAGCGCCCGCCCCGACCCGGACGCCTCAGGCCCGCCCGGCGCCCAGCCGAGGTCGGCGGACTCGCCGGAGTCCGTCGCGGTGATCCGGTGCCCGGCGAGCTCGCCGCGCCGCTTGTCCGGCAGCGCGGCGATGTCGGTCAGCGTGCTGCCGAGCGCCCACCGGACGTAGGGCTCCGGCCAGTCGGCGGGCCCGTACCCGGCGGCGAGGTCCACGTGGTGCGCCTCCACCTCGTGCCAGCGCCGGTACAGCGCGTACCAGGCCGGATGGGGCCAGCCCATCATCGCCTTCACCGGCACGTTCCACGCGTCGTCGGGCATCGTCGCCGCCTGCGCGGCGAACCGCTCCGCCGTCGCGCGGACGTCCTCGATGAGCTCGTCGCGGCCCCGTCCGGCGCCCGCGTCCAGGTCGGCGTTGCGGGCGTCCATGCTCGGGTACTGCGGGATCTCCACGCCCGTCCGCGCCGATTCCAGGAGGTTCCACAGCGAGTCGGCGTTGCGGGCGATGTGGGTGGCGACATGGCCGCGGCTCCACCCGGGCAGCGCCGACGGGCCGCGCAGATCCTGGTCGCCGAGCTTCGACAGCGTCCCGATGATCCGCTCCACGCCCGGACCCAGCTCGTCGATGACCTCGCGCCAAGCCATGAACCCTCCCTAACCCAGAAAAGGGGCCTCCATCCTGTCGCACGCGCCTGCCCCCGTGCCACACAATGGCGATCATGGAGCTTCCGATCTGCCTGACCTGCGGCGTCCAGTATTCCGGGCCCCGCCCCGACTGCCCGATCTGCGAGGACGAGCGCCAGTACGTCGGCTGGGACGGCCAGCGCTGGACGACCCTGGACGAGCTGCGCACCGACCACCGCGGCAAGGTCGCCGAAGAAGGCCAGGGCGTCGTCGGGATCGGCTGCGAGCCGTCCACCGCCATCGGCCAGCGGGCCCTGCTGGTGCGCGCGCCGTCCGGCAACGTCCTCTGGGACTCGATCACCTATATCGACGACGACCTGATCCGCCAGGTCAACGAGCTGGGCGGCGTCTCGGCCATCGCGGTCAGCCACCCGCACTTCTACGGCAGCATGATCGAGTGGGCGCACGCGTTCGACGCGCCCGTCTACATCCACGAGGCCGACCGCCGCTGGGTCGCCCGCCCCGACGACGCCGTCGTCCACTGGTCGGGCGACACCCACGAACTGGCCGACGGCCTCACCCTCGTCAACGCGGGCGTGCACTTCGACGGCGGCCAGGTCCTGCACTGGCGCGACGCCCGCGCGGTGTTCTCCGGCGACATCCTCCAGGTCGTCAACGACCGCGACTGGGTGAGCTTCATGTACTCGTATCCGAACTACATCCCGGAGCGGCCCCGCACCGTCCGCCGGGCCCTGCGCCTGCTGGAGCCCTACGACTTCGACCGCGTCTACGGCGCCTGGTGGAAGAAGATCGTCTACACCGACGGGAAGGAGGCCGTCCGCCGCTCCGCCGACCGCTACCTCGCCTACGCCCTCGACGACGAATAGCTCACACCCGGGGTTCTGGTGGCGGGGGGTGTTCGAACACGTGTACGGTGCGGTAGTGCCGCCCGGACGTGCGGGGAGCACCGTGAAATGCCGCGGCGGCCGCTGCTGTTATGGCCTCGGGGGATTCTGTCGTACCCCCTGGCTAGCCTTGAGACCGACGTGTCTCTCCCCATCGCCGCGCCCCAGAACAGGAACCGGAAGAACGCCGTGCATGACCGACTCATCGTGCGTGGAGCACGCGAGCACAACCTGAAGGACGTCTCGCTCGACCTCCCGCGGGACTCCCTGATCGTGTTCACCGGTCTGTCGGGTTCCGGGAAGTCGAGCCTGGCGTTCGACACGATCTTCGCGGAGGGCCAGCGCCGGTACGTGGAGTCGCTGTCGGCCTACGCCCGCCAGTTCCTCGGGCAGATGGACAAGCCCGACGTCGACTTCATCGAGGGCCTGTCCCCGGCGGTGTCGATCGACCAGAAGTCGACCAGCAAGAACCCGCGGTCGACGGTCGGCACGATCACCGAGGTGTACGACTACCTGCGGCTGCTCTACGCGCGGATCGGGCACCCGCACTGTCCCGACTGCGGCCGTCCGATCAGCAGGCAGGCGCCGCAGCAGATCGTCGACCGGGTGCTGGAACTTGAGCCCGGGACGCGGTTCCAGGTGCTCGCGCCCGTGATCCGCGGGCGCAAGGGCGAATACCTGGAGCTGTTCCGGGAGCTGCAGTCGAAGGGCTACTCGCGTGCCCTGGTCGACGGCCAGATGGCCCGGCTCGACGAGCCCCCCAAGCTGAAGAAGCAAGAGAAACACGACATCTCCGTCGTGGTCGACCGGCTCTCCGTGAAGGACTCCGCCCGGCAGCGGCTCGCCGACTCGGTGGAGACCGCGCTGGGCCTCGCGGGCGGCACGATCGTCCTCGACTTCGTCGACCTGCCCGAAGACGATGAGCACCGCACCCGGATGTACTCCGAGCACCTCTACTGCCCCTACGACGACCTGTCGTTCGAGGAGCTGGAGCCGCGGTCGTTCTCGTTCAACTCGCCCTACGGCGCCTGCCCCGACTGCACCGGACTCGGCACGCGCATGGAGGTCGACCCCGAGCTCATCATCCCGGACGTGGAGCTCACCCTCGGCGAGGGCGCGATCCAGCCGTGGTCGAACGGGCACGTCAGCGACTACTTCCTGCGGCTGCTGTCCGCGCTCGGCGACGCGATGGGCTTCGACCTCAACACGCCGTGGGACCGGCTGCCCGCCAAGGCGCGCAAGGCGATCCTGAACGGGCACGAGACCCAGGTCCACGTCCGCTACAAGAACCGCTACGGCCGGACGAGGTCGTACTACACGGCCTACGAGGGCGTGATCCCGTACATCCACCGGCGGCACGCCGAGTCCGAGAGCGACTCCAGCCGCGAGAAGCTCGAAGGCTACATGCGGGAGATCCCGTGCCCGACGTGCGAGGGCGCCCGCCTCAAGCCGGTCGTGCTCGCCGTCACCATGGGCGGGATGTCGATCGCCGAGGTCGCCTCGATGCCGATCGGCGAGGCCGCGAAGTTCCTGCTCGCGATGGAGCTGAACGAGCGCGAGACGCACATCGCCGAACGCGTCCTCAAGGAGATCAACGCGCGGCTCGGGTTCCTGCTGGACGTCGGCCTCGACTACCTCACCCTCGACCGGGCGTCCGCGACGCTGGCGGGCGGCGAGGCGCAGCGGATCCGGCTGGCGACGCAGATCGGGTCCGGGCTGGTCGGCGTCCTGTACGTGCTGGACGAGCCGTCCATCGGCCTGCACCAGCGCGACAACCACCGGCTGCTGGAGACGCTGCTCCGGCTCCGCGACATGGGCAACACGCTGATCGTCGTCGAGCACGACGAGGACACCATCGAGGCCGCCGACTGGATCGTCGACATCGGCCCCCGCGCCGGGGAGCACGGCGGCGAGATCGTCGTGTCCGGCACGCTCGACGACCTGAAGAGGTCCGAGCGCTCGCTGACCGGCGCGTACCTGGCCGGGCGCCGCGAGATCGCCGTCCCGGAGATCCGCCGCCCGCGGACGCGGGGGCGCGAGGTCTCCGTCAAGGGCGCCCAGCAGAACAACCTGCGCGACGTGGACGTGTCGTTCCCGCTCGGCGTCCTCACCGCCGTGACGGGCGTGTCGGGCTCCGGCAAGTCGACGCTGGTCAACGACATCCTCTACAACGCGCTGGCCAAGAAGCTGAACGGCGCGAAGACCGTCCCGGGCAAGCACAAGCGTGTCAACGGGGTCGACCAGCTCGACAAGGTCGTGCACGTCGACCAGTCGCCGATCGGGCGGACGCCCCGCTCCAACCCGGCGACGTACACGGGCGTGTTCGACCACATCCGCAAGCTGTTCGCGCAGACGACCGAGGCGAAGGTGCGCGGCTACCAGCCGGGCCGGTTCTCCTTCAACGTCAAGGGCGGGCGCTGCGAGAACTGCTCAGGCGACGGCACCATCAAGATCGAGATGAACTTCCTGCCGGACGTCTACGTCCCCTGCGAGGTGTGCCACGGCGCCCGCTACAACCGGGAGACGCTCGAAGTCCACTACAAGGGCAAGACGATCTCCGAGGTGCTCGACATGCCGATCGAGCAGGCCACCGTGTTCTTCGAGCCCGTCACGGCGATCCACCGGCATCTGAAGACGCTGAACGACGTGGGGCTCGGGTACGTCCGGCTCGGGCAGCCCGCGCCGACGCTGTCGGGCGGCGAGGCGCAGCGCGTCAAGCTGGCGTCCGAGCTGCAGAAACGCTCCACCGGGCGCACGATCTACGTGCTGGACGAGCCCACCACCGGCCTGCACTTCGAGGACATCCGCAGGCTCCTCGGCGTCCTGAACGGCCTCGTCGACAAGGGCAACACGGTGATCGTCATCGAGCACAACCTCGACGTCATCAAGACCGCCGACTGGATCGTCGACATGGGCCCCGAGGGCGGCTCGCGCGGCGGCACCATCGTCGCGACCGGCACCCCCGAGGACGTCGCCGCGGTGGACGCCAGCCACACCGGCCAGTTCCTCGCCAAGCTCCTCTCCTGACCGGTTCGGGACACGGCGAAAATTCGTCCGGATTCGCTGAACCATCCGGGTGTGCCCGTCCGTGCTGTGGGGTGAGGCGCTGAAAGGCGCGTCCCGCAGTCGGAGGAAGGCCGCCCGGACGGGCGGGAAGGCGAACCGGAAGGCGGCCACGGCATCCACCTCGCCGCCGCGGAACCGGGGATCCGCGGCGCGAGCTCCTTCCGACCGCGGGACCGGCCGGACCCGGCGGCGTGCGGGGAGAGCCCCGCGGGCAGGGACGCCGCCGGTCCGGTCCGGTCCGCTGTGCGGTGCCCATTCCGGGTCGAGGGAAAGGGCCTCGCCGGGCGTGTGAGGCGGGCTTGTGACGGGTGCGACCCGGGGAAATATCCGGAATGCCTGACGCGAAGCTCTGGGACGACCCCGACCCCCGAAGCGCGTACGACGTCGTCATCGTCGGCGCGGGCGGGCACGGCCTCGCCACCGCCCACTACCTGGCCCGAAACCACGGGATCACCGATGTGGCCGTCCTCGAACGCGGCTGGCTCGCCGGCGGCAACCTGGCCCGCAACACCACGATCATCCGCTCCAACTACCTCTGGGACGAGAGCGCGGCCGTCTACGAGCACTCCCTGCGGCTCTGGGAGGGACTGGAGGACGACCTCGGCCGCGACCTGAAGTTCAGCCGCCGCGGCGTCCTGAACCTGGCGCACAGCCCCGCTGACGTGCGTGAGGGCGTCCGGCGCGTCAACGCCAACCGGTTGAACGGCGTCGACGCCGAGTGGCTGGAGCCCGGCGACGTCAGGGAGCTCGTCCCCATCCTGGACACGAGCCCGGACGTGCGGTTCCCCGTCCTCGGCGGGACGTTCCAGCCGCGCGGCGGCATCGCGCGCCACGACCAGGTGGCGTGGGGCCTCGCGAGGGCGGCGCATGAGCGCGGCGTCCATCTCGTCCAGAACTGCGAGGTCACCGGATTCCGGCGGGCGCCGGGCGGCGCGGTGACGGGCGTGGAGACCTCACGCGGACCCATCGGCGCCGGACGGGTCGCCCTGTGCGCGGCCGGGCACACCTCGGTCCTCGCCGACATGCTCGGCATCCGGCTGCCGTTGCAGAGCCATCCGCTTCAGGCGCTGGTGTCGGAACTGCTGGAACCGGTCCTGGACACGGTGGTCATGTCGAACGCCGTGCACGTGTACGTCAGCCAGGCCCACAAGGGCGAGCTGGTCATGGGCGCGGGCATCGACGCGTTCAACGGGTACGGGCAGCGCGGCTCGTTCCACGTCGTCGAGCAGCAGATCGCGGCGGCCGTCGAGCTGTTCCCCGTCTTCGCGCGGGCGCACGTCCTGCGCACGTGGGGCGGCATCGTGGACGTCACCCCGGACGCCTCGCCCATCATCGGCCCGAGCGCCGTGGAGAACGTGTTCATCAACTGCGGCTGGGGCACCGGCGGCTTCAAGGCCACTCCCGGGGCGGGACACGTCTACGCCGACACCATCGCGCACGGGCGTCCGCACCCGCTCGCCGAGCCGTTCGGGCTGGAACGCTTCACGACCGGCGCGCTCATCGACGAGCACGGTGCCGCCGCCGTCGCGCACTAGGGGGACATCCATGCTGCTCATTCCCTGCCCATGGTGCGGTGACCGCGACGAGATCGAGTTCCGGTACGGCGGTCAGGCGCACGTGGCGTTTCCGTCCGCTCCGGAGGCGCTGGACGATGCCGCCTGGGCCGAGTACGTGTTCGTACGCGACAACCCGATGGGCTGGTTCCGCGAACGGTGGGTGCACACTGCGGGGTGCCGTCGCTGGTTCAACGTCGTCCGCCACACTGTCACGTACGAGATCGCGGGGTCGTACCGTCCTGGGGACGTTCCGCCGGAGGTCGCTCCATGACCGGACCATTCCGCACCGCGCTGGGTGGTTCGCGCATCGACCGTTCGCGCACGGTCACGTTCACCTTCGACGGCGCGTCCTACACCGCGCATCCGGGTGACACGCTGGCGTCCGCGCTGCTCGCGCATGGTGTGCGCATCGTGGCGCACGGGCCGTACACGGGACGGCCGCGCGGCGTCTACAGCGCCGGGGCGGAGGAGCCGAACGCGTTCGTCCAGGTCGAGTCCGGGCCGGGGGAGCCCATGGTGCGGGCGACGCGCCTGGAGGCGCATGACGGGCTCCGCGTCTCGTCCCTCGCCGGGCGCGGGCGTCTGGCGACCGCTCCCGACCCGAGCCGCTACGACAAGACGTACGCGCACTGCGACGTCCTCGTCGTCGGCGGCGGGGCGTCGGGACGCGCGGCGGCCCGCGAGGCGGCGGAGGCGGGCGACCGCGTCATCGTCGCCGACGACCGTCCCGGAATCGCGATCGAGGCGTCCGGGGAGTTGACCGTCCTGCCGCGCACCATCGTGACCGGCTATTACGACCATGGGTTCTTCGTCGCCGTCGAGCGCCGCACCGATCACCTCGGCGGCGCCGCGCCCGTCCGGATGGCCCGGCGGCGGCTCTGGCACATCCGCGCCCGCCGCGCCGTCCTGGCGACCGGCGTCCTCGAACGGCCGATCCTGTTCCCGGACAACGACCGGCCGGGCGTCATGCTCGCCGCGGCGGCCGCGACGTACATCGGGCGCTACGGCGTGCTGCCGGGTCGCCGCGCCGTCGTCTTCGGCGCCCACGACGGGGCGCTGCGGGCCGCGCTCGACCTCCTGGACGCGGGCGTGGAGATCGCGTGCGTCGCCGACCTCCGCGCGTCGGCGGGCCGTCTGGGCGAGCGGCTCCGGGAGCGCGGCGTGACCGTCCTCGAAGGGCGCGCCGTCACCGGCACGGACGCCGACGGCGCCGGAGTCCTCACCGCGGCCGTCGTCGGGGACGATCGGGTGCCGTGCGACCTCCTCGCCGTGTCCGGCGGCTGGAACCCGGACCTGCACCTGTTCACGCAGGCGGGCGGCCGGACGCGCTGGTCCGCCGAGCACTCCGCCTTCGTCCCGGACGGGACGCCCCGCACCCGCATGGACGTCGCCGGCCCGGCGCGCGGCGTCCGCGGCGAGGCGGCCGAGCACGTCCCCGATGTCGGCGGCGACCGGGTCTTCGTCGACCTGCACCGCGACGCCACCCTCGCGGACCTGCGCGGTGCGCTGGACGCCGGGATGACGTCCGGCGAGCACGTCAAGCGGTACACGACCATCGGCACCGGCGCCGACCAGGGGCGCACGTCCGGCGTCCCGGCGTCGGGAGCGCTAGCGCAAATCCTCGGCCGCGCGCCGGGCGAGATCGGCACGACGACGCAGCGCCCGCCCGTCGAGCCGATCCCGTTCGCCGTGCTCGCCGGACGCGACCGCGGCGACCTGCTGGCGTCCGTGCGCCGCACGCCCATGCACGGCTGGCACGAGGAGCACGGAGCCGTCTTCGAGGACGCCGGCGGCTGGAGACGCCCCCGCTACTACCCGCGTCCCGGCGAGCCGATGGAGGACGCGGTCCTGCGCGAATGCCGGACGGTCCGCTCCGCCGTCGCCGCGCTGGACGCGTCCACCCTCGGCAAGATCGACGTTCAGGGCCCCGGCGCCGCCGCGTTCCTCGACCGGATCTACGCGGGCGCCGTCTCGTCGCTCGCGCCCGGACGCTGCCGCTACGGCGTGATGTGCGGCGTCGACGGCATGGTCTTCGACGACGGCGTCGCGGCGCGGCTCGGGCCCGGCCGGTTCCACCTCACCACGACCACCGGCAACGCGGCCCGCGTCCTGGACTGGCTGGAGGAATGGCTGCAGACGGAGTGGCCCGGGCTGCGCGTGCGGTGCACGTCCGTCACCGACCAGTGGGCGGTCGTCGCGCTCGCCGGGCCGCGGTCGCGGGACGTCCTGTCGGCCCTCGCGCCCGGCCTGGACGCCGGAACGTTCCCGTTCATGGCGATGCGCGAGGCCGAGGTCGCGGGCGTCCCGGCGCGGATCTTCCGGATCAGCTACAGCGGCGAGCTGGCCTACGAGATCAACGTCGCCGCCTGGCACGGTCTCGCGGTCTGGGAGGCGGTGATGGCGGCGGGCGAACCGCACGGGATCGCGCCCTACGGAACCGAGGCCATGCACGTGCTACGCGCCGAGAAGGGCTACATCGTCGCAGGTCAGGACACTGACGGCACTGTCACTCCGCACGACGCCGGTCTCGGCTGGGCGGTCGCGTCCGGCGGCGACTGGATCGGGCGCCGGTCGCTGCGGCGTGCCGACACGTCCCGGGCCGACCGCAAGCGCCTCGTCGGCCTGCGCCCGCACGACCAGGCGGTCGTCATCCCCGAGGGCGCGCAGCTCGTCGCCGTGCCGCCGCCCGCCGAGCCCGCGGACCCGGTGCCGATGCTCGGGTACGTCACCTCGTCCTACAGGGGCACGGTCGGGTCGTTCGCGCTCGCCCTCGTCCAGGGCGGCGACGCGCGGGAGAGCGAGACCCTCTACGCCGTCGATTCCGGGCGTGTCCACGCCGTCACGGTGACAAGCCCCGTCCACTACGACCCGGAAGGAGCCCGCCGTGACGGCTTCCGCTCACCGACAGGCCCCGCGTAGCGCGATCGTCCATCTTGCGCCCGGCCTTCCCGACCGTCCCGGCGGCGCGGTGCGGCTCCGAGAGGCCCCGTTGCACGCCCAGGTCGAACTGCGCTTGGACGACGAAGCCGCCGACTCGCTCTCGCCCGACGTCGGCCGCCTCCTCCGCTGCGAGCTGCCGCGACCTGGTCATGCGACCGGCAGGGGCGACCTGTACGTCCTGTGGCTGGGACCCGGCTGGTACCTGGTCATGGGCCGTCCAGGCGGCGGGCGCGGCCTCCTGACCGGGCTCGAGGACGCCCTGGACACCGCCCTAGGCTCCGCCGTGGACGTTTCCGCGGCGCGGACCGTCCTGGAGCTGTCCGGCCCGGACGCCCGCACGGTGCTCGCCCACGGGTGCCCGCTCGACCTGCACCCGAGGGCGTTCGGGCCCGGCCGCTGCGCGCAGACCGTGCTGGCTCAGGCGCAGGCGGTCCTCCACCAGACGGCCCCGGACGCCTACAGCATCCTGGTGCGGACGTCCTACGCCGACTACCTCGTCCGCTGGCTCCTCGACGCGATGACCGAATACCTCTGAGTGACGCCTATGGGCGGGTCGTCGCGGGCCCCCGCGCCGCCGTCCACGATCATGGACGCATGACTGACGCAGAGGGGATCGGCCGCCGCACGGTGCTGTGCGGAGCCGGAGTCGTGGGCGCCGCCGTGCTCGCCGGGTGCGGCGGCGACGAGGGGAAGTCCGCCGAGGAGCTCAAGGGCAGGGAGGTCGCGAAGGCCGCCGACGTCCCGGTCGGCGGCGGGAGGATCAACGGGACGGACAAGGTCGTGGTGACGCAGCCGACCCAGGGCGTCTTCAAGGCGTTCACGGCGGTGTGCACGCACCAGGGCTGCACCGTCGGCGCGGTGTCCGGCGGGCTGATCAAGTGCGACTGCCACGGCAGCGAGTTCGAGATCGCGGACGGGACGGTGCGGCGGGGCCCGGCCAAGAAGCCGCTGAAGGAGTATCCGGTGCAGGTCAAGGGCGGTGCGATCGTCGTCACCTGACCGCCGGCCGCCCGGCGAACTGGTTCGGAATTGAACCACCTGGGCCGCGCGTACGTGCTCCCTGGTGACGTACGGGAATCGAGATGTCACCGGAGGGCGAGCATGCCAGAGGGGTCCGAGACGCGACTGGACGGGACGGAGCAGGCGCCAGGCGGAACACCCGCCGAGGGCGGCACGGCCGGGGGCGGCTCCCGCAGAGGACTGCTCATCGGAGCGGGGCTCGCGGGCATCGCCGGGCTGGCGGCGGCCTGCGGCGGCTCCGGCGACGACGACGCGGGCGGCTCCACGGACACGGGCGGCGGCGGCTCCGGCGGCGGCCAGAGCACCGGCGCCGGGGGCGGCGGGGGCACGGCCCTCGCTGCGGCGGCCGACATCCCGGTCGGCGGCGGCAAGGTCTTCGAGGACGCCAAGGTCGTGGTCTGCCAGCCGGCGCAGGGCGAGTTCAAGGCGTTCTCGGCCACCTGCACGCACCGCGGCTGCGCCGTGGGCTCGGTGTCCGGCGGCACGATCAACTGCCACTGCCACGGCAGCAAGTTCAAGATCACGGACGGTTCGGTGGCGAGCCCGCCCGCGGACAAGCCGCTGGAGGAGAAGAAGATCAACGTCCAGGGCGGTCAGATCACGCTCGCCTGACCGTGTCCGAGCGCGCCGGGCCGCCCTCCTCGGAGACGGCCCGGCCGCCGCCGGACGCACCGCCGCCGGGCGCGCCGCCGCCGGACGCACCGCCGTCAGGCGCGCCGCCGCCGGTCGCGGTGCCGCCGGGCACGGCCCGGGCGCCGTCGGAGGCCGCCTCGGCCGGTTCGACGCGGAGGCGGGGGAGCGCCTCGGGGTAGCGGTCGCGGATGTGGGAGATGAGATGCTCGCGCACGTCGCAGCGCAGGTCCCAGGTGCTCGCCGAGTCCGCCGCGCTCATCATGGCGCGGATCGTGACCAGCCCGTTCGGCTGGACGCCCACCGCCTGCAGGATCCATTCGCGCCGGTCCCACAGCGGGTTGTCGCGGAGCGCCGAGTACAGCTCGGCGCGCAGCTCCTCGATCGGCACCGACCAGTCGACGTGCAGGTCCACCGAGCCGAGCAGCCGGGACGAGTGCCGGGTCCAGTTCTCGAACGGCTGCTCGGTGAAGTACGACACCGGGAAGATCATCCGCCGGTCGTCCCAGAGCCGCAGCGCCACGTAGGACAGGGTCAGCTCCTCGACCCGTCCCCACTCGCCCTGCACGACGACGACGTCGTCCAGCCGCAGCGCGTCGCTGAACGCCAGCTGCAGCCCGGCGAGCAGGTTGCCCAGCGTCGGCCGCGCCGCGATCCCGACGACCAGCCCGGCGACGCCCGCCGAGGCCAGCAGCCCGGCGCCGACCGCCCGCACGCCGGGGAAGGTGAACAGCGCGGCCCCCGCCGCCAGCACCACGATCAGCACGGCCGCGATGCGGCGCAGCAGCAGCATCTGCGTGCGGGCCCGGCGCGCCCGCCGGTTGCGGTCGCCCTCGATCCGCATCAGCCGTTCCAGCGGCGGGTCGCTCAGCGCGTACCCGATCCGCAGGACCAGCCACGTCGTCGCGCAGATCGCCGCGATCCGCACCGCCTGCCTGACCGCGCCCTCCGCCGGGTCGCCGAGCAGCCGGTACGGCATCGCAGCGCCGCAGCCCACGACCGCCGCGAACGCGAACGACGGCGCGGCGACGCGCCTGGCGGCCAGTCCGGCGCCCGGCCAGCGCACCGACAGCCGTCCCGCCAGCAGCCGCCGGCCCGCCTCCACGACGATCACGGACGCGGCGACCACCGCCGCCAGGACGACCCAGGCCCAGAACGCCGACACGCTCGCACCGACCTCCTCACGCCGCACGGAGCACAATCCTCCGACCTTCCCTTTCCCAGGGTTTTGCGGTCATGTGACCGGGACGGCGAGATCTCCGTCACCCGCGGCGCACTCCCCGGAGCCCTCCGCGGCCGCGACCGCGGACGACGGCGTGCGCGGGAGCACGGCGTGTCGGAGCCGCCCACTAGGCTTTTGAGCGTGGCAGACCCGGCGACCTACCGACCCGCATCCGGCTCGATCCCCGAGTCACCCGGGGTGTACAGATTCCGCGACGAGCACGGCCGGGTCATCTACGTGGGCAAGGCCAAGAGCCTGCGCCAGCGGCTCAACTCCTACTTCGCCGACTTCTCCGCCCTGCATCCGCGCACGCAGACGATGGTGCGGACCGCCGCGAAGGTCGACTGGACGGTCGTCGCCACCGAGGTCGAGGCCCTCCAGCTCGAGTACTCCTGGATCAAGGAGTTCGATCCGCGGTTCAACGTCCGTTACCGCGACGACAAGTCGTATCCCTACCTCGCCGTCACCCTGAACGAGGAGTTCCCGAGGGTGATGGTGATGCGCGGTGCCAAGCGGAAGGGCGTGCGCTACTTCGGGCCGTACTCCCACGCGTGGGCGATCCGGGAGACGGTCGACCAGCTGCTGCGCGTGTTCCCCGTCCGGACGTGCAGCGCCGGGGTGTTCAAGCGGCAGCACCAGCTCGACCGCCCCTGCCTGCTCGGCTACATCGGCAAGTGCTCGGCGCCGTGCGTCGGACGCGTCACGCCGGACGAGCACCGCCTCCTCGCCGAGGACTTCTGCGACTTCATGGCCGGGCACACCGCCCGGTTCATCAAGCGTCTCGAACGCGACATGCGCGAGGCCGCCGCGTCCCAGGAGTACGAGCGCGCCGCGCGGCTCCGCGACGACGTCCGCGCCCTCGAACGCGCGCTGGAGAAGCAGGCCGTCGTCCTGCCCGACCGCACCGACTGCGACATGATCGCCTTCGCGGAGGACGAGCTCGAGGCCGCCGTCCAGCTCTTCTACGTGCGCGGCGGCCGGATCCGCGGGCAGCGCGGCTGGGTCGTCGACAAGGTCGAGGACGTCACCACCGCCGACCTGGTCGAGCACTTCCTCATCCAGATCTACAGCGAAAGCGAATCGGTGCCGCGGGAGGTGCTCGTCCCGGCCCTGCCGCCGGAGGAGGAGGCGATGACCGAGCTGCTGTCGGAGCAGCGCGGCGGGCCCGTCGGGCTGCGCGTTCCGCAGCGCGGCGACAAGAAGTCCCTGCTGGAGACGGTCGCGCGCAACGCGCACGAGGCGCTCAAGCAGCACAAGACGCGCCGCGCGTCCGACCTGACGACCCGCAGCCGCGCGCTCCAGGAGATCCAGGACGCGCTGGAGCTCGACGACGCCCCGCTGCGCATCGAGTGCTACGACGTGTCCAACCTCCAGGGCACCAACGTGGTCGCATCGATGGTCGTGTTCGAGGACGGCCTGGCCCGCAAGAGCGAGTACCGCCGGTTCACGATCAAGGCCGTCGAGGGGCAGGACGACGTCCGCTCCATCCACGAGGTGATCACCCGCAGGTTCAAGCGGTACCTCGCCGAGAGCGAGAAGATGGGCGAGCTCGACCACCTGGGCGACCCTGACGATGGGGTCGCCGAGGGGCCTGGCGGGCCTAGGGGGGCGTCTCCCCGGAATGACGTGGAGGAAGGCGCCCACCAGCCGCTCGATCCGGAGACGGGCAGGCCGCGCAAGTTCGCCTATCCGCCCAACCTCGTCATCGTCGACGGCGGCCCGCCGCAGGTCGCCGCCGCGCAGCGGTCGCTGGACGAGCTCGGCGTCGACGGCATCGCGGTCTGCGGCATCGCCAAGCGGCTGGAGGAGATCTGGCTGCCGGGCGAGGACGACCCGGTCATCCTGCCGCGCAACAGCGAGGGCATGTTCCTCGTCCAGCGGGTCCGCGACGAGGCGCACCGGTTCGCCATCACGTTCCACCGGCAGCGGCGGTCCAAGTCCATGACGGTGAGCGAACTCGATAACGTTCCGGGTCTGGGCCCGGCGCGGCGGGCGGCGCTCCTGAAACACTTCGGCTCGCTGAAACGGTTGAAGGACGCGACGCCCGAGCAGGTCGCCGAGGTACCGGGGATCGGCCTGCGCAGCGCCGAGGGCATCGTCGCGGCGCTGCACGGCGCCGCGGTCCCCCGCGGGGGCGACGGGACGGGCGGCGGCGCGCCGGGCGGCAACGACGGGGAGCACACGGGGAGAGGGTCATGACCAGCGAGACGAAGATCCCGGACATCGTGATCGTCACCGGCATGTCCGGGGCGGGCCGCAGCACGGCGGCCAAGTCCCTGGAGGACCTCGACTGGTTCGTGGTCGACAACCTGCCGCCTGGCCTGCTGGCCACGATGGCCGACCTCGGCGGCCGGGTGAAGGACGCCGTGCCCCGCATCGCCGTCGTCGTGGACGTCCGCAGCCGCGCCTTCACCGAGGACCTGCACTCCTCCATCGCCGAGCTGGAGGCGCGCGGCGTCCACCCGCGGGTGGTGTTCCTGGAGGCGAACGACGACGACCTGGTGCGCCGGTTCGAGAGCGTCCGGCGCCCGCACCCGCTGCAGGACGACGGCCGCCTCGTCGACGGCATCGCCCGCGAGCGGGAGCTGGTCCGGGAGGTCCGCGCCGAGGCCGACCTGGTGATCGACACCAGCGGCCTCAACGTGCACGAGCTGCGCAACAAGATCATCGGGTTCTTCGGCAACGACACGGGCGAGACGAGCCTGCGCGCGACCGTGGTGTCGTTCGGATACAAGTACGGGCTGCCCGTCGACGCCGACCTCGTCGTCGACTGCCGGTTCCTGCCGAACCCGCACTGGGTGCCGGAGCTGCGGCCGAAGACGGGCCGCGACGCCGCCGTCCGCGACTACGTCCTCGGGCAGCGGGGCGCCAAGGAGTTCCTGTACGCGTACGCGGAGGTGCTGCGGCTCCTCGCCGACGGCTACGAGCGCGAGGGGAAACACTACGTGACCCTGGCCGTGGGATGTACCGGCGGCAAACACCGTAGTGTGGCCATGGCGGAACAGATCGCCGCCCGGCTGCGGGACGAGGGCATCGACGTGCAGGTCGCCCATCGGGACCTCGGCCGCGAGTAGGATTCCCGGTCCGGCCCCTTGTGGGAGGACGACCCCCACACCCCCCGGCACGGACCGGCACTCGGCGGTGTCCCGGACGAGGAGTAGCAGGTTAACGGCACGGTGAAGTCCCACGGCCCGAAGGTCGTCGCGCTCGGCGGCGGCCACGGCCTCTACGCCTCCCTGTCGGCGCTGCGCCGCGTCACCGACCGGCTGACCGCGATCGTGACGGTCGCCGACGACGGCGGGTCCAGCGGGCGGCTCCGCCGCGAGCTGGGCGTGCTGCCGCCCGGCGACCTGCGGATGGCGCTCGCGGCGCTGTGCGGCGACGACGAGTGGGGGCAGACGTGGCGCGACGTCGTCCAGCACCGTTTCCGCAGCGAGGGCGACCTGCAGGGCCACGCCGTCGGCAACCTCCTCATCGTCGCGCTGTGGGAGCTGCTCGGGCAGGAGGGCGCGGTCGACGGGCTCGACTGGGTCGGCCGGCTGCTCGGCGCGCACGGCCGGGTGCTGCCGATGGCGGCCGTCCCGATGGACATCGTCGCGGAGGTGCGCGGCGCCGACCCGTCGAGGCCCGACGAGATCACCCACGTCAAAGGGCAGGTGGCGTGCGCGAGGACGCCGGGCAGCGTGCTCGGCGTCTCGCTCGTCCCCGCCGACCCGCCCGCCTGCCCGGAGGCGCTCGCCGCCGTCGACGACGCCGACTGGATCGTGTTCGGCCCCGGCTCCTGGTTCACGAGCGTCCTGCCGCACCTCAAGGTCCCGGCGCTGGCCCGCGCCCTGGCCGCCTCCCGCGCCCGCCGCGCCGTCGCGCTGAACCTCGCGCCGCAGCCCGGCGAGACCGACGACTTCTCCCCGCAGACCCACCTGGAGGTCCTGCGGGCGCACGCGCCCGGCCTGAGCGTGGACGTCGTCCTCGCCGACCGCGGGGTGGTGGACGATCCCGCGGCGCTCGACAAGGCCGTCCAGGAGATCGGCGGGCGGCTCGTCCTCGCCGACGTCGCCGCCGACGACGGATCCCCGCGCCATGAACCTGCCCGTCTGGCCCAAGCCTTCGTACAGATATTCAGTGAGTGACGCCCGGTGCCGCCGCGATCGGCGAGACTGCTGGGAGTCCGATAGGGGGAGGGGTCCAACTCATGGCGATGACCGGTGTGGTCAAGGACGAGCTGAGCCGGCTGACGATCATGAAGCCGTGCTGCCGCAAGGCCGAGGTCTCGACGCTGCTGCGCTTCGCGGGCGGCTTGCACCTGGTCAGCGGCCGTATCGTGATCGAGGCCGAGATCGACACCGGAGTCGCGGCACGGCGCCTGATCAAGGACATCGCGGAGGTGTTCGGGCACACCTCCGAGGTCGTCGTGCTCGCGCCCAGCGGGCTCCGTAAAGGCAACCGCTACGTCGTCCGCGTGTTCCGGGACGGCGAGTCGCTCGCCCGGCAGACCGGGCTGATCGACAACAACGGGCGGCCCGTCCGGGGCCTGCCGCGGCACGTCGTCGCGGGCGCGGCCTGCGACGCGGAGTCGGCGTGGCGGGGCGCGTTCCTCGCGCACGGCTCGCTGACCGAGCCGGGCCGGTCGATGTCGCTGGAGGTGACGTGCCCGGGCCCGGAGGCGGCGCTCGCGCTGGTCGGCGCGGCCCGCCGCCTGAAGATCCACGCGAAGGCGCGGGAGGTCCGCGGCGTCGACCGGGTCGTCGTCCGCGACGGCGACGCGATCAGCGCGCTGCTCACCCGGCTCGGCGCGCACGACAGCGTCCTGTCCTGGGAGGAGCGGCGGATGCGCCGCGAGGTCCGCGCCACCGCGAGCCGGTTCGCGAACTTCGACGACGCGAACCTGCGCCGCTCCGCCCGCGCCGCCGTCGCCGCGGGCGCCCGCGTCGCCCGCGCGCTGGAGATCCTCGGCGACGACGCGCCCGAGCACCTGGTCAAGGCCGGGCAGCTGCGGCTTGAGCACAAGCAGGCGTCCCTGGAGGAGCTCGGCCAGCTCGCCGACCCGCCGCTCACCAAGGACGCCATCGCGGGCCGCATCCGCCGCCTGCTCGCCATGGCCGACAAGCGCGCCGGGGACCAGGGCATCCCCGGCACGGAGGCCAACCTGACCGCCGACATGCTCGCCCCCTGACCTCCCGCCGGACCCGCCGGACCCACGCGATCCGGCGGATCAGCGGACGCGGCGGATCAGCGGACGCGGCGGAGGGCGCCGTCGGCCCCGGCCACGAACGCCAGCCGGTGACCGGAGAACGACGCGTCCACGCGGACGCCGCCGCCCGGCAGCGGGCGGGTGCGCACGTCGGGGCGCTCCGCGCCGCGGACGGGGGCGATCAGCGTCAGCGTCCGCACCTGCGAACCCCGGGCCGGGAGCGAGACGACCGGCGCGGGCGTCTTCCTGCGATGACCTGGCGCGATCCACCCCTGCCGTGGGTTCAGCGACCCGCGGACGACACGGGCCGGTGACGCCGCGACGCCGGGCAGCGGAATCCGCAGGAAGTGGACGCGGACCCGCCCGGCGCCGGCGACGGCGCCCGTCCCCTGCGGGACGGCGCTGAACGCGGCGGGCAGGTGCCAGAGCTGCTCCACGAGACGCGGGACGGGCGAGCGCACGTCGTCCAGCACCACGAGGGCGTCGGGATCGGACGCGGCGAGCACCGAACGCGACCGGGTCGTCCCGGCGAAGGCGGAGTCGGTGAACCGGAACGTGTCCGCGCCCGGGCTGAACCGGTGCCCGGTCAGCGCCGTCGCCGCGCCCTGGCGGAACGGGACGCCCCGCACCACGACCGTGTTGTGGGCGTCGGGCGAGCGCAGCCACGCCTGCCAGTCGTCGTCGCTGTAGCCGATGTGGCCGCTCGGGACGAGGACGTCGCGGCCGAGCGCGTGGAACGTCAGCGCCATGTGGTCGTTCTGGCCGTGCGCGAACCGGGACGGCCCGAAGCGCGCCGTGTAGGACGTCTCGGCGGCGAACGCGCGGCCGTCGCGGCCCCATCCGGAGCGTCCCAGCACGTATCCGGCCTGGTAGACGCGGGCCCGCCGCGCGGGCGGCGCGCCCTGGCGGCCCCGCGTCGCCACGTACCTGACCGGGCCGTTCCCGGCGGAGCCGATCTCGGACGTCCTGGCCGCCTGCGACTCGCCGATCTGGACGAGGTCCCCGCCGGGCGTCGTCTGGAACGCGATGAACTCGTCCATCAGCCGGTGCCGCCGGACGAACTCGGCAGGGACGGGACGCCCGCATTTGCGCATCACGTCGAACGCGAGCCGCCACCGGCTCCGGTTGTAGACGGAGTAGTACGTCGACTGCTCGTTGTCGGCGCCTTCGGCGTCGATGGCGGGCCGCGCGCCGCCGGGCGGGTCGAGGATCGCGTCGCGCAGCCGCCGGTGGCCGAGTTCGGCGAGGTCGTCGCGGCCGATGCCGCAGCCCGCCGTCATCAGGATCATCGACTCGTCGGTGCCGTGGTTCCAGGGCCCCGAGTAGTGCTTCGGGTCGGCGAGCCACCGCGCGTGCTCGGCGATCGCGTCGTCCAGCCAGCGTCCGGTCTGGTGCTGCCGCAGGCAGACCAGGGTGGCGAGGCGGAACTTGGTGCCTTCGGCGATCGCCTCCCGCCGGTGGTCGCCGAACCGCCCGGGATCGTCGTTGTCGGCGAGCCAGTCGCGGGCGATCCCGGCGGCCGTGCCGAGCGCGGCGCGGTCGCCCGTCCGCGCGTACTCCTTGATCGGGCCGCCGAGCCATTCGAGGGAGTGGAGCCAGAGCTCCCAGGTCCGGTTGTCGTAGGGGTCGAGGCCCCAGTCGACGTCCGTCCCGGTGGCGACGTGCACCGGGGCGGCGCCCGGCACCCTGAACCGGCCCGCGCGGACCTCCGCCGCCGGGTTCAGCCTGTCGAGCCCGTTGTAGCCGAGGCAGACGGACCTGTCCGCGGCCGCCTTCGCCGTCAGCTGGACCGTCGGCGGCTCGGCCGGCGCGGCGGCCCGCTCGCAGCCCGCCGCCAGCGACAGCACCAGGACTGCGCTCCCCGCCCGGCGGGCGCCTTTCCAAGATCGAGTGATCACGTATTCAGAGACACGCCACGCGCCGTTCCGGCTGACGGCCCCGGGTGACGGGACGGTGAACACTGGGCGACGACGGGGCGAGCGGCCCGCCCGATGTCATCGAAAACGCCCCGCGAGTGTCTAAACGACGTGATCTCCGTCGAAGAACTCGGCTCGCGCGAGCCCCCGGCGCTCGCCGGCGACGTCCTGGAGGGCCTGTTCGCCGCGCACTACCGGCGGCTGGTCGGGCTCGCCGGCCTGCTGGGCTCGGACGACCCCGAGGACATCGCCCAGGAGGCGTTCGCCCGGCTGCAGGACCGCGGCAGGACGCTGCGGCGCCCCGAGACCGCCGCGGCCTACCTGCGCGCCACCGTCTGCAACCTCGTCCGGAACCGGCGCCGCCACCTGCGGATCGTCCGGCTCCGGCAGCCGCCGCCGCCCGAGCCGGCCAGCGCCGCCGAGACGGTCGTCCTCGACCGGGAGGGCGACCACGAGCTGATCGCCGCGCTGGACGGGCTGTCCCGCCGCCAGCGCGAGGCGATCGTCCTGCGGTACTGGCTCGACCTGTCCGACCATGAGGTGGCCGAGGCGATGGGCATCGCGCCCGGCTCGGCCAAGACCCACATCCGGCGCGGCCTGATCGCCCTGCAGCGCGCCCTGGGAGGTGCACCGGAATGACCGAGACCGAGAAGGCCCTGCGGGACGCCCTGCGCGCGCGGGGCGAGGCGTACCCGGTGAGCCCGGACGCCTGGGCCCGCGTCCAATCCCGCGCCGCCGCCCGGCGAGCGCGCCGCCGGGCCGTGCGCATCGCCGCCGTGCCCGTTGCCGCGGCGGCAGCGGCGATCGGCATCGCCGCGTCCTTCCTGGCCCCCGGCCTGTTCACCGGCGACGACGCCCGCCCCCGGGCCGCGGCGGCCGCGGCGACGGCGGAGCCAGGCGACGCCCAGGTCGCGGAGACCCTCCCGCGCCTGTGCGCCCGAGACCGGCCCGTCCGCGAGCGTCTGGGACTGCTGCCGCGCGCCGGTGCGCTGCCGACGTTCGGCGGCGGGGGCTGGCTCGTCGCCGTCGGCGACGGCGCGGGCGGCGTGCGCCTCGTCGCCGTCACGGTCGTCGAGGGACGGCTCGTCTGCCGGGCGAACACGGCCGCCCCGGGCGGCGGCCGGAGGTTCGTCGACTACGGCGGGGAGCGCGGCCGCGGAGAGGTCTCCTGGACCGGCGTCACGGCGCCCGGGGCCGCCGCCTTCGAGGCCCGCTACAGGGACGGCACCCGGATGCGGTTCGCCTGCGGCGGCGAGACGGCCGGCTGCGTGCGGCGCGCCACGGTCGAAGGCCGCGTCACGGTGTTCACGACCAAGCCGCGCATGTACACCCCGCCCAAGGCCGGAGCCCCGGTCCACGGTGAGTTCACCGTCCTCGACACGGAAGGGAAGGTGCTCGAACGCCTCCCGTTCAGCACCGAGTAGCGCGCCCGTTCCGCCGGTCCGCCCGTCGATCCGCCCGTCGATCCGCCCGTCGATCCGCCACGCGACCGGTGTCCGGATACCCGCGGGTCATTGGATAGGGTCGGGGCTGGGGGAGAACCCCGGATCGACGTAGCTGACAGCCCGGCTGACTCCGGGCGATTCGATGTGCGAGGAGCCGTTCCGTGACCATCCGAGTAGGCATCAACGGGTTCGGCCGGATCGGCCGGAACTTCTACCGGGCCGTGAAGGCGTCCGGGGCCGACATCGAGATCGTGGCGGTCAACGACCTGACCGACAACGCCACGCTCGCCCAGTTGCTCAAGTACGACAGCATCCTCGGCCGCCTCCCCGAGGAGGTGCGCGCCACCGAGAACGAGATCGTCGTGGGCGGCAAGGCCATCAAGGCGTTCGAGGAGCGCGACCCGGCGAACCTGAAGTGGAGCGACGTCGGCGCCGACGTCGTGGTCGAGTCGACCGGCTTCTTCACCGACGCCACCAAGGCCAAGGTGCACGCCGACAACGGCGCCAAGAAGGTGATCATCTCCGCGCCGGCGAAGAACGAGGACGTCACCCTCGTGCTCGGCGTGAACGACGACGCGTACGACCCGGCGAACCACACGGTGATCTCCAACGCGTCCTGCACCACCAACTGCCTGGCCCCGCTGGCCAAGGTCCTGCACGACGCCTTCGTCATCGAGAAGGGCCTGATGACGACGATCCACGCCTACACGCAGGACCAGAACCTCCAGGACGCCCCCCACAAGGACCTGCGCCGCGCCCGCGCCGCCGCGCTGAACGTCGTCCCGACCTCGACCGGCGCCGCCAAGGCCATCGGCCTGGTGCTGCCCGAGCTGAAGGGCAGGCTGGACGGCTACGCCCTGCGCGTCCCGGTGCCGACCGGCTCCGCCACCGACCTGACCGTCACGCTGTCCCGCGAGGTCACGGTGGAGGAGGTCAACGAGGCGTTCAAGGCCGCCGCGGACGGCCCGCTGAAGGGCTACCTCACCTACACCGCCGACCCGATCGTGTCCAGCGACATCGTCACCGACCCGGCGTCCTGCATCTTCGACTCCGGGCTGACCAAGGTCATCGGCGACCAGGTCAAGGTCGTCGGCTGGTACGACAACGAGTGGGGCTACTCCAACCGGCTCGTCGACCTCGTCAAGCTCGTCGGCTCGCAGCTGTAACCCGGGCCCTTCGCGCCGTGGCCGCGCACGACGGACCGTGCGGCCACGGCGCGGTCATGCAGGGAAGGACATCGCACCCGATGCGCACCATTGACGACCTCGACGTCGCGGGCCGCCGCGTCCTCGTCCGGGCCGACCTGAACGTCCCGCTGGAGGACCCCGGCGAGCCGGGAGGTCGCCCCTCCACAGTGACGCGCGCGATCACCGACGACGGGCGGATCCGGGCGAGCCTGCCGACGATCGAGGCGCTGCGGACGAGGGGCGCCAAGGTCGTCGTCTGCGCCCACCTCGGCCGTCCCAAGGGCGAGGTCAAGCCGGAGTTCTCGCTGGCCCCCGTCGCGGCGCGGCTCGGCGGGCTGCTCGGCGCGGACGTGGCGTTCGCGTCCGACGTCGTCGGCGACTCCGCCCGCGCCACCGTCGACGGCCTCGCGGACGGCGGCGTAGCGCTGCTGGAGAACCTGCGCTTCGAGCCGGGCGAGACCAGCAAGGACGACGCCGAGCGCGGCGCGTTCGCCGACCGCCTCGCCGCCCTCGCCGAGCTCTACGTCGGCGACGGGTTCGGCGCCGTGCACCGCAGGCACGCGTCCGTGTACGACGTGCCGAAGCGGCTCCCGCACGCCGCGGGCGGGCTGATCGCCGCCGAGGTCGAGGTGCTGAAGCGGCTCACCGAGGACGTCGAGCGCCCCTACGCGGTGGCCCTCGGCGGCTCCAAGGTGTCCGACAAGCTCGGCGTGATCGACAACCTGCTCGGCAAGGCCGACCGCATCCTGATCGGCGGCGGCATGGTCTTCACGTTCCTCAGGGCCCAGGGCCACGAGGTCGGCGCGAGCCTCCTCGAAGAGGACCAGCTGGGGACCGTCCGCGAGTATCTGCGGCGCGCCGAGGAGGCCGGTGTGGAGTTCGTGCTCCCGGTCGACATCGTCGCCGCCACCGCGTTCGCCGCCGACGCCGACCACGATGCGGTGGCCGCCGACGCGATCCCGTCCGACCGGATCGGCCTGGACATCGGCCCGGAGTCCGGCAAGCTGTTCGCCGCGCGCCTCGCCGACGCCCGCACGATCTTCTGGAACGGCCCCATGGGCGTGTTCGAGATGGAGCCCTACGCGAACGGCACCCGCGCCGTCGCGCAGGGCCTCATCGACTCCGGCGCGTTCACCGTGGTCGGCGGCGGCGACTCCGCCGCGGCCGTCCGGCGGCTCGGCTTCGACGAGGCCGCCTTCTCGCACATCTCGACCGGCGGCGGCGCCAGCCTCGAATACCTCGAAGGCAAGGCGCTGCCCGGCCTGCAGGCCCTGGAGGACTGACGATGGCCCCCGCGACACCCTCTTCCGGCAAGCACGACGCCCGCAAGCCGCTGATGGCGGGCAACTGGAAGATGAACAACAACCACCTTGAGGCGATCGCGCTCGTCCAGAAGATGGCGTTCGCGCTCAAGGACGCCGACTACGACGCCGTCGACGTCGCCGTGATCCCGCCGTTCACCGCGATCCGCTCGGTGCAGACCCTCGTCGACGCCGACAAGTACCCGATCCAGTACGGCGCGCAGGACGTCTCGCCGCACGCCTCAGGCGCGTACACCGGCGACATCTCCGCGGCGATGCTCGCCAGGCTGCGCTGCACGTACGCGCTCGTCGGGCACTCCGAGCGCCGCCAGTACCACGGCGAGGACGACGCTCTCGTCAACGCCAAGGCCAAGGCCGCGCTCTCCGCCGACCTCGCCCCGATCATGTGCGTCGGGGAGGGCCTGGAGATCCGCAAGGCGGGCGGGCACGTCCCGCACGTCGTCGAGCAGCTGGACGGCGGCCTGGAGAAGATCCCCGCCGACCAGGTGCGGCGCACCGTGATCGCCTACGAGCCCGTGTGGGCGATCGGCACCGGCGAGGTCGCCACCCCGCAGGACGCGCAGGAGGTCTGCGCGGCGATCCGGACGCGGCTCGCCGAGCTGTACGACGGCGGAGTGGCCGACGAGGTGCGTATCCTGTACGGCGGTTCGGTGAAGGGCGGCAACATCGCCAAGCTCATGGCGCAGGCCGACGTGGACGGCGCCTTGGTCGGTGGTGCCAGCCTGGACCCGGGAGAGTTCGTCAAAATCTGCCGGTACCGGGATCTCCCCGTCTGATGAAAACTGATCAATTCCGCGTGAACTGGGGGTTCTTGCCGAACCAGCGGGATGTTCGTCGTACCCTTCGTAGCTGACGGGTAAACCGCCCGGCCGGACCCTACGTCTGAACTACAGACCGTCCTGAACTACAGACAAGGCGCTGAAGAATCGTGATCATCGCATCGTCCATCGTGCTCATCGTCACGAGCCTGCTGATGGTCGTCCTCGTCCTCATGCACAAGGGCAAGGGCGGCGGACTGTCCGACATGTTCGGCGGCGGCATCTCGTCGTCCCTGGGCGGGTCGTCCGTGGTGGAGCGCAACCTCGACCGGCTGACGATCGCCGTCGGCGTCCTGTGGTTCGCCTCGATCGTGGCCCTGGGGCTCCTGTTCAAGGGCGACGCCTGAGCATCCCGTTCCGACCAAAGCGAGCGCCGCGCCGCCCCAGGAGGTCACGGGCGGCGCCGGAAGACCAAGCGAGGAGTACTCCGTGGGTAGTGGCAACGCGATTCGGGGCAGCCGTGTCGGGGCCGGTCCGATGGGAGAGGCGGAACGCGGTGACGCCGCCCCCCGCGTGTGGGTGACCTTCTACTGCGCCAACCGGCACGAGACCCGCCCCAGCTTCGCGACGGACGTCGCGGTCCCCGAGACCTGGGATTGTCCGCGCTGCGGGTTCCCCGCCGGGCAGGACTCGGAGAACCCGCCGGCACCGCCGAAGACCGAGCCGTACAAGACGCACCTGGCGTACGTGAAGGAGCGCCGCAGCGACGAGGACGGCGAGGCCATCCTCGAAGAGGCGCTGGCCAAGCTCCGCCAGAAGCGCGCCGCGGTGAAGCAGGCTCTGGAGTCTGCCGCGCGCTGATCGAGCGCGCCCGCACGCCATCGCATGGCCCGGCCCCGCGAGGGGCACGGGCATGCGCCGTTCCGGGCACGGTCGAATATCCTTCGGGGAATCGGGCGTGCGGCCGCGTTTCGGGCGCGGGAGTTCGGCGTCCGGGTCCGGGGACGGTTCGGGAGGGGTGCGCATGGACGCGGTCGATCAGGCGATCCTGCGGCGGTTGCAGCGGGACGGGCGGCAGACGAACCGGGAGCTGGCGGACGCGGTCGGGATCGCCCCGTCCACGGCGCTGGAGCGGACGCGGGCGCTGCGGTCCCGCGGCGTCATCACCGGGTTCCACGCGGCGGTCGACCTGGAGCGGCTCGACCGCGGCGTGCAGGCGCTGATCTCGATCCGGATCCGGCCGCAGTCCCGCGAGGCGATCGAGTCGGCGCGCGACAGCATGGCCGCGATGCCCGAGTCCGTGGGGGTCTTCGTGGTGACGGGCAACGAGGACCTGTTCGTCCACGTGGCCGTGCCAAGTACCGCCTACCTGCGCGACTTCGTCCTGGACCGGGTGGCGCGCCGCAAGGAGTTCGTGGACGTCCGCACCCTCGTCGTGTTCGACTACGTCCAGCCGGTGGAGCAGGCCGAACTTCCGTCGTCCGAACGGCGCGAGAAGCGAACGTCCTACAGCTGATCGCCGGGCCGGTGCCGTGGCGGCGAACGATTGACGGGCTGGGCGAGCCCGTCCGAACGAACTGCGGCTAACCGGTCGAAAATCCGCGCTTTCTCCTAGCGTCGGACGCATGGACCGACGAAACAACTCATCCGGGACGCTGCTGATCCTCGCCGCGGGCGTCCTGTGGGGGACGGTCGGCCCGGCGCAGGTGCTGGCCGGGTCGTCCGCGAGCCCGGTGGCGATCGGCGGCGCCCGGATCCTCTTCGGCGGCGTGCTCCTCGCGGCGCTGGTGCTGGTGACGAACCGGCGGGCCTACGGCACGCTGTCGCGGCGGGCGTGGCCGCCGCTGCTGGCGGCGTCGGCCGCCACCGGGACGTTCCAGGCGTCGTTCTTCAGCGCGGTGGACCTCACCGGCGCCGCCGTCGCGACCGCCGTCGTGTTCGGTCTCGCCCCGGTCTCCACGGGGCTGTGCGAGCGGATCGTCCTGGGGTCCCGGCTGAGCCGCCGCTGGTGGACGGGCACCGCCTGCGCGATCGGCGGCGTCGCGCTGCTGATGGTGCTCGGCTCCGCCGTCCACGTCGACCCGGCCGGGATCGCGCTGAGCCTCCTCGGCGGGACGTGCTTCGGCGTCTACACCGTCTCGGCCAAGATCCTGTCCGGCCGGGACGTGGGCATGGCCGCGGCCGTGTCGGTGACCCTCCTCGCCGGCGGGTCGGCCCTGCTGCCGTGGACGCTGGCGGGGCTCCCGGCCCTCGCCGCGCCGCGGCCGGCGCTGCTCGTCGGCTGGCTCGGGATCGCCGCGACGGCCGCCGCGTACATGTTCTTCGTCACCGGCCTGCGGCGGGTGACGGCGGCGGCCGCGGGGACGCTCAGCCTCGTCGAGCCGCTCGTCGCGGCGGCGCTCGCGATCCTCGTGCTCGGCGAGCGCATGTCCGTGCCCGTCGCGGCCGGGTCGCTGCTGCTGCTCGGCGGGCTGTTCGTCGTGTCCGTCCCGGCGCGGTCGCCGCGCGGCCGGGACGCGGCTCGGTATGATGGCGCGCACGCGACTGGCGCAGTCAAGGTGGAGATGACCACCGGGGAGCGAAAGTAGTCCGCACACCGCGCGCCTGGGTGTACGGGTCCCCATCCGCCGGGGCGCCCGAGCCCCGGCGCGGACAGCGCGGAGGCATCCCATGCACGAACCGTCCGTTCCCCACCTGCACGCCGAGGACCCGGAGCTCGCCGGGCTGGTCGAGGACGAGGCGCGCCGCCAGTACGAGAAGCTGCGGCTCATCGCCTCGGAGAACTACGTGTCGCCCGCCGTCCTGGAGGCCGCCGGGACCGTCCTCACCAACAAGTACTCCGAGGGGTACGCGGGCAGGCGGTACTACGAGGGCCAGCAGTTCGTCGACCCGATCGAGACGCTCGCCGCCGACCGGGCGAAGGAGCTGTTCGGCGTCGAGCACGCCAACGTCCAGCCGTATTCGGGGTCGCCCGCGAACCTGGCCGTCTACATGGCGTTCCTGGAGCCTGGCGACCCGGTGATGGGGCTGTCGCTGCCGATGGGCGGGCACCTCACGCACGGCTGGTCGGTGTCGGCGACCGGCAAGTGGTTCCGGCCCGTCCGGTACGAGGTGCGCGCCGACACCGGGCGCGTCGACCTGGACCAGGTGCGCGACCTGGCGCTGAAGGAGCGGCCGAAGCTGATCTGGTGCGGCGGGACCGCGATCCCGCGGACGATCGACTTCCCGGCGTTCGCCGAGATCGCCCGCGAGGCGGGCGCGGTGCTGGCCGCCGACATCGCGCACATCGCGGGCCTGATCGCGGGCGGCGCGCACCCGTCGCCGGTCGGGCACGCCGACGTGATCACCACGACCACGCACAAGACGCTGCGCGGCCCCCGCGGCGCGATGATCATGTCGACGGCGGAGCACGCGAAGGCGGTCGACAAGGCCGTGTTCCCCGGGCTGCAGGGCGGCCCGCACAACCACACGACCGCGGCCATCGCCGTCGCGCTGAAGGAGGCGTCGCAGCCCGGGTTCGCGGTGTACGCGCGGCAGGTCGTCGCGAACGCCAAGGCCCTCGCCGCCGCGCTGCTGGACCGCGGCTACGACCTGACGTCCGGCGGCACCGACAACCACCTCATCCTGATCGACCTGACGAACAAGGGCATCGGCGGCAAGCCCGCCGCGCAGGCCCTCGACCGCGCCGGGATCGAGCTGAACTACAACGCCGTCCCGTTCGACCCGCGCAAGCCGTTCGACCCGTCCGGGCTGCGCGTCGGCACCGCCGCGATCACCACCCGCGGGCTCGGCGAGGAACGGATGCCGCAGGTCGCGGCCTGGATGGACGAGGTCGTGCAGGCCGCGTCCAAGCAGGACGAGAGCGTCGTGGAGCGGGTCGCGGGGCAGATCCGCGAGCTGCTCGCGTCCTACCCGATGCCCGGCTGGACGTCCGCGCCGTAGCCGCCTAAGCGCGGCGGAGGATCGTGATCATGCGCCAGGCGGCGGGGTCGGTGAGGGCGACCGCGTCCTGACCGGCCCCGAAGTCGCCGTACTGGGCGAGCACGTCCAGGCCGGCGGCGAGGCGGATCGCGGCGTCGAGCTCGGTGGCCGTCCAGAAGCGGTAGGGGACGACGTCGCGCAGCACCCGCGTGCCGCCGTCCCCGGTGATGGTCATCGTGACGTGGTCGTCGGCGATCTGGGTGACGGGGTCGAGCCGGTCGCCGGGCTCGCCCCACCGCACGCCGGCGCGGACGCCGCCGCGCTCGACCGTCCAGCCCGTGCTGACGGTCGGGTCGTCGGAGAGGCGGTCGCGCGGATGCGACATCTCCACGATGTACAGGCCGCCGGGGGACAGGTGCGCGGCGACCCGGCGCAGGTGCGCGACCAGCGCGTCGAGGGTCATCAGGTGGGACGTCGAGTCGAGCATGGTCACGATCAGGTCGAACCGGCGGCCCAGCTCGAACCGGGTCATGTCGTCGTGGACGACCGTCACCTCGACGCCCTCGCGCGCGGCCGCGCGGGCCGCGTAGGCGCACATCTCCGCGTTCAGATCGAGCGCCGTGGCGGCGACGCCGCGGCGGGCGAACTCCCGCGCGTGCTCGGCGGGACCGGCCGCCAGCTCCAGCACGGACGCGGGCTTCGCGCCGCGCTCGGCGCACCAGCCGAGCAGCGCGTCCACCTCGGCGGGAACGTCGCGGAACGAGCACGCCAGCTCGTACGCCCACGGGTCGTCGTAGATGCCGCTCACCCGGCCATCCTGCCAGCCCGGACGGCCGGTACCGGCGCGGTGTCACGCGACGGCCATGTCATCGTGCGGCAGGGGTTTCACATTCCGGACGGGACTTGAGCCGCCAGGTCCGACCGCCTAGCGTGCGGTAAGTGATCGACCCCGTGAGCGGTGAGCACGTCAACGACCGACCTGCGCGCGGTCCGTCCACGACCCGGCTGCCGCTGCTGCTGCCCGGCTCGCTCAGCGACGAGCAGCTGACCGTCTACGAGGCGGTGACCGGCGGCCCGCGCGACTCCGGCCGGAACCCGCCGTTCGAGCTGGTCGACGAGTCCGGACGCCTCCTCGGGCCGTTCAACGCGATGCTGTACAGCCCGTCCGTGGGGCTGCCGCTGCAGGATCTCGGCGCCGCGCTGCGGTTCCGGACCGCGTTCACCAAGCGGGAGCGGGAGATCGCGACGCTGGTCGTCGCCGCGCACCTGCGGTCCGACTTCGAGTGGTACGCGCACGAGCGGCTCGGCCGCCGCGCCGGGCTCTCCGACGGCGAGACGGACGCGCTCCGCGTTGGCCGCGCGCCGATGCTCGCCGACGTCCGCGAACGCGTCGTGTACGAGGCGACCCGGCAGCTCGTCGCCGAGGACGACCTCGCCGACGCCGTGTTCACCGAGGCGGCGACCACGCTCGGCCGCGCCGCCCTCGTCGAGCTGGTCACGCTCGTCGGGTACTACCGGACGCTGGCGCTGCAGCTGCGCGTGTTCCGGGTCGGCGTCCCGGACGGCGAGCCCGCGCCCGAATGGCCCGCCGGTGGCGATCCGTCCGGGGGGACGGGCCATGAGTGAGGTCCTGCGGACGGTGCGGCTCGTCCTGCACCCGGTGTCGATGAGCGACCACGGCGCGCTGCTGACGCACTGGACGGGCCCGCTCGTCCGGCGCCACCTCTTCCACGACCGGCTGATCTCCGCCGTCCAGGTCTCGGAGATCATCGACTCCAGCGAGCGGGACTTCGCCACCGAGGGCTACGGGCTGTGGGCGCTGCGCCCCGCCCGCTGGTCCGGCGGGATCGACGGGATCGACGGGATGGGCGGCGCGGAGGCGGCGCCCGGGGACCCGCTGATCGGCGTGGCCGGGCTCAGCCACCACGACGGACCGCTCGGCCACGGCGTGGACGTGGAGATCCTCTACAGCCTGGAACCGGACCGGTGGGGGCAGGGCCTCGCAGCCGAGGCGTCCCGCGCGGTGCTCGACTACGCGTTCGGGGTGGTCGGCGTGCACCGGGTCACGGCCGAGATCGACATGGCGAATCCCGCGTCGGCGGAGATCGCGCTCCAGCTCGGGATGCGCCGCCGTCCGGACGGTCCCGCCGGGCCCGACGGCGCCGCCTACTACGCCGCGGACCGCTCCCGCTGGATCGGGTCCCGCCGCATCGTCGACGCCGTCCCGTAGGGCCGCGCTAGCCCCGGACGAGTTCCTGGACGTCCCCGTACGACAGCGCGGGATGGTCGCGGTCGTCTCCAGTGACGCCGAGGGCGGCTGACACCGCGGCCTGCAGCGCCTTGCGGAACAGCAGCGAACCCGTGCTCACCCGGTGCACGCCGAGGCGGGCCAGGCGCTCGTATTCGGTCTTGCCCGGCATGAACAGCACGTTCAGCGGCAGGTCGGCGACGTCGAGGACGGCGCGGATGTCGGCGTCGTCCACGATCCCGGGCACGAAGATCCCGTCCGCGCCCGCCGCCGCGTACGCGCCCGCCCGCCGCAGGGTCTCGTCCCGGTCGGGGTCGCCCAGCCAGAACGTGTCGGTGCGGGCGTTGAGGAACATGTGCGGCGCGGCCTGCTTCACCGCGGCGATGACGGCGGTCTGGTGGTCGAGCGGCGCGAGCGTCCCGTCGGCGCGGCCGTCCTCCAGGTTGATCCCGGCGATCCCGAACGAGGCCAGCTCGGTGACGAGTTCGGCGACGTCGGTGGACCGGGCGGAGAAGCCGCCCTCGATGTCGACGGTGACCGGCACGGGAAGGCGGGCGAGGACGCTGGCGAGCGCGATGGTCTCGTCGCGGGTGTCGCCCGCCGCGTCGGTCTTCCCGGCCGCGGCGGCGACGCCGAGGCTCGTCGTCCCGATCGCGGGGAACCCGGCCTTGACCAGCGCCGCGCCGCTCGCGAAGTCCCACGCGTTCGGCAGCAGCAGCGGACGATCACCGTGGTGCAGATCGTGGAAGCTCACCGGCGGACCTCCTCCCGAACGTCAGGTGGGGACGTTCCCGCCGGTCGGGATCGAAACGATCCGGGCGGGCTCTCCCCACCCCGAATCTAGGATCGGTTCGCTTCGCCGCCGGACGAAGCGTTCGAAGGGCCGGGCGAAGTGTGCGCGGGCCCGGGGGAGGTGTGCGCGGGGCCGCCGCGCCATGCCGGGAGCGGGCGGCGGCCGACGGCCACCTCGAAGGCGGCGCGGGCGAGCAGGCGGGTGGAGTCGAGCGTCGGCAGCGGCGACGCCTCGGGCGTGACCAGGAGCGGGATCTCGGTGCAGACCAGCGCGACGGCGTCGCAGCCGCGTTCGGCGAGCCGCGCGATGACGCCGGCGTACGCGCGCCGCGAGTCCTCGGTGAAGACGCCGTTGACCAGCTCGTCGAAGATGATCCTGTGCACGGTCTCCCGGTCGGCGGCGTCCGGGAGCTCGGCGGCGATGCCGCGCGCCGCCAGCTCACGCGGGTAGACGGGGCCGTCCATGGTGTAGCCGGTGCCGAGGACGCCGACGCGTCCGCGTCCGTCCCGGGCGGCCTGTTCCGCGACGACCTGCGCGATGTGCAGGCCGGGCAGCGGCAGGTCGCCGCCGGGACGTTCGAGCGCCAGGTGCGCCGTGTTGTCCGGGCAGGCGAAGAAGTCGGCGCCCGCCGCCGCGAGCCGCCGGACGCTCTCGCCCAGCGTCGCCCGGATCGCGTCGTGATCTCCGGCGTCCCACGCGGGCATGCTCCGCGCCATCGCGATGAGGTCGAGCGTCACGTCCGGGTGGTCGTCGGGGCCGAGTTCGCGGAAACCCTCCTGGCAGAAGGCGCGCAGGCACAGCGCGGCGCCTTCCACGCTGTGGGCGAGGATGCCGAGGTGCTTCATGCTCCGGTCCGTTCGGTGTGGCGAACATTCGTCCATTAGCATGAACAAGCAGGAGGTTGTTCGTCAAGCCGAACACCCGGACGTCTGGAGCGAACACATGGGGAAGGCCGACCTGAAAGGGCTGATCGCCGCGTCCCTCCGGCGGGAGCGGGAGCGCGCCGGGCTGTCGCAGACGGAGCTGGCCCGCCGCGCCGGGCTCGCCAAGTCGACGCTCTCGCAGCTGGAGGCGGGCGCGGGCAACCCGAGCGTCGAGACGCTGTGGGCGCTCGGCACGGCCCTGGACGTCCCGTTCAGCCGCCTCGTCGACCCGCCGCGCGCGAGCGTCCGGGTGATCCGCGCGGGCGAGGGCCCGGCCGCCCGCTCCGACCTGGCCGACTACACGACCACGCTGCTCGCGTCCTGCCCGCCGAACGCCCGCCGCGACCTCTACCGCGTCACCGCCGGGCCCGGCCCGCCCCGCGTCTCCGAGCCGCATCCGCCGGGCACCGTCGAGCACGCCGTCCTCGCCACCGGCCGCGCGCTCGTCGGCCCGCCGGACGACCCGGCCGAACTCGCCCCCGGCGACTACGTCACCTACCCCGGCGACGCGCCCCACGTGTTCGAGGCCCTGGCGCCCGGCACGTCCGCGATCTTCCTCATGGAGCACGTCTAGACGGTGCGGTAGTGCGTGCTCAGGCGCCCCTCGTCGTCCAGGACGTGGAACGCCAGACCCGGGGGAGCGTCGTGGTCGGCGTCGCCGCCCTCCTCGCCCGGCAGCCTCAGCGTGGACACGACGCCCGGCGCGACGAGCAGCGGCCGTCCCGCGAACGTCGTGGCCGCCGCCGTGTGCGCGTGCCCGCACAGCAGGGCCACGACCTGCGGACGCCGCGCGACGACCTCGGCCAGCCGCTCCTCGCCGAACTGCCTGATGCCGTCCACGGCCGGGACGCCCAGCGTCACGGGCGGATGGTGGAAGCAGACGAACGCCGGAGCGTCGGGCTCCGCTGCGAGCCGCCGATCGAGCCAGTCGATCGTCTCGTCGTCAAGGAATCCGTGGTCCTTGCCGGGAACGGTGGAGTCGCACATCGCGAACACCGCGTCCCCCACCTTGTGCATCCGGTTGATCGGCCCGTCGGTCGGCGGCTCGTCCAGGAGGACGTCCCTGTACGGGCCCCGTACGTCGTGGTTGCCAGGGCACATCAGCACCGGATGCGGGGATCGCAGCACCTCGCGCGCCTGCCCGTACTCGGCGGGCGCGCCGTGGTCGGCGATGTCACCGGTGACGAGGACGGCGTCGAGCGGCACGGCGTTCACGCGCTCCATCACCCGCGCCGCCCGTTCGAAGGCGCGGTTGCCGCCGTCCAGATGCGTGTCGCTGAGCTGGGCGAAAACGAGCATGCCGCGAATCTAGCCCGTCACCGGACCACGGTTAAGATCCGGTTTCATGCCGAAAGACTGGTCCGGTTCCGGAGTCGACCTGCACCTGGACCCCGACACGGCCGGTGGCCGCCGGACGGGCCTCGAACGCGCCCTCCGCGCCGCCATCCGGACCGGACGGCTCGCCCCCGGCGACACCGTCCCCTCGACGCGCGCCCTGGCCGCCCAGCTCCGCCTCTCGCGCGGCACGGTCACCGCCGCCTACGACCAGCTGGCGGCCGAGGGCTACCTCACGACCGTCCCCGGCTCGGGCACGCGCGTCGCGGAGACCGCCCAGCCCGCGCCCACCGGCCCGCCCAGCCCGCCGGGCACCGGCGAACCCGTCCACGACCTCCTGCCCGGACGGCCCGACCTGAGCGCCTTCCCCGCACGGGCGTGGCTGCGCTCCACCCGCCGCGTCCTGGCCGCCGCGCCGCCCGAGGCGTACGCGCTCGGCGACCCGCGCGGCCGTCCCGAACTGCGCGCGGCGCTGGCCGGCTATCTCGGACGGGCCCGCGGCGTCCACGCCGACCCGGACCGGATCGTCATCACCTCCGGGTACGCGCAGTCCCTCGGCCTGCTCGCCGAAGTCCTCGCCGGCTCCGGGACGACGGCGATCGCGATGGAGGAACCGGGCCACCCGTTCCACCGGGAGGTCGTCCGCCGCCACTGCCTGAAGATCGTCCCGCTGCCCGTGGACGACCTCGGCGCCCGCGCCGGGCCGCTCGGCCGGGCGGGCGCGGCCGTCCTCACCCCGGCGCACCAGTACCCGACCGGCGCGACCCTCCACCCGGACCGCCGCCGCGCCCTCACCGCCCGGGCCCGCGCCACCGGCGCGACGATCATCGAGGACGACTACGACGGCGAGTTCCGCTACGACCGCCACCCGGTCGGCGCCCTCCAGGGCACGGCGCCCGGCCACGTCGTCTACGCCGGGACCGCGTCCAAGACGCTCGCCCCGGCGCTGCGCCTCGCCTGGCTGGTCCTGCCCGCGCACCTGGTCGAACCCGTCGCGGAGGCCAAACGCCTCGCCGACGCCCACACCCAGTCGCTCGGACAGCTCGTCCTCGCCGACCTCATCGGCACCCACGCCTACGACCGGCACGTCCGCGCGTCCCGGCTCCGCTACCGCCGCCGCCGCGACCTCCTGGCCGGGACGCTGCGCGACCGCGTCCCGCACGTCCGCGTGCAGGGCATCGCCGCCGGGCTGCACGCCCTCGTCCTCCTGCCGGACGGCGGCCCAGGCGAGGCCGCGATCCTGGAACGCGCCGCGACCCGCGGCCTCGCCCTGATGCCGCTCCGCGACCACTGGCAGAACCCGTCCGGACGTCCTCAGGGCTTCGTCATCGGCTACAGCACCCCCCTGGCCGCCGCCTACCGGCCCGCACTGGACGCCCTCTGCAGCGTCCTCTAGCGCAGGCCGCGCGGCCGGGAGCGGACGCTCGCGACGGGGAACTCGATCACGTTCGACGGCGCCGGGGCGCGGTGATCGCCAGGGTGGTGTAGGTCATCGTGAAGGCGCCGCCCAGCCGGTCGATGGCGGGGCCGACGATGTCCGTCACCTCGGCCAGCTCGTCCGGGGTGAGCCGGGTGAGGACGCCGAAGGTGGGCAGCTGGTCGAGCCACGCGTCGCGGGTGTAGGTCCGGTCCCAGTCGAAGCGCCATCGGTCCGGTTCGCCGAAGGCGCCCGCCTGGCGCATCCCGTCTGCGGCCTTGTCCAGGCCGGGGGTGTAGACGTCCACAGCGGACTTCGTGAACGCGCCGAAGTCGATCGGCGAGTCGGGGATCACCCGCCGGCAGGCCGCGCCGAGGGCCTCCGCGATCTCGGACGGGAGCTGGTGCGCGTTCCAGAACACCGACAGCGGGCCGCCGGGCCGCAGGACCCGCGCCGCCTTGGCCGCCCCGGCGACCGGATCGATCCAGTGCCAGGCCTGGGCGGCGACGGCGGCGTCGAACGCCCGGCCCGCCGGGTCCCAGTCCTCGAACGTCGCCACCTCGACCTCGACCCCGTGGCGGCGTGCCAGGCCGGCCATCCGCGCGTCGGGCTCCACGCCGAGCACCGCGGCCCCGGCGTCCCGGAGCTGGCGGGCGGCGATCCCGGTGCCGCAGCCGACGTCGAGGACGTCCCGGCCGGGGGCGGCGGCGACGATCCGCTCGATCAGCTCGGCGGGGTAGCGGGGGCGGGCGCGGTCGTAGCGCTCGGCGTCCGCGCCGAACGACTCCGCGACCTGCCGGTGCCGGTGGGGCTCGTTTTCGGGCGCGTGCTGCGATGGTGTGGTGGGCATGCGCCCACCATAGTGGGCAAGTGCCCACTCGGCCGGTTCAGGGGACGGGGACGAGCCCGCCGTCCACGCGCAGGTCGATCCCGTTGATGTAGCCGGCCAGCGGGCTGGCCAGGAAGGCCACCGTGGCGGCGATGTCGCCGGGCGTGCCGAGGCGGCCGGTCGGGTTGGGCGCGTACTCGGCCGCCACCAGGGGCTCCAGGTCCTTCCAGTCCTGGGGCCAGCCGCGCCGGGCCGCGCCGTCCTCGAACAGCTTGCGCATCCCCGTGGTGACGATCACGCCGGGGCTGACCGTGTTGGCGGTGACGCCGGTGCCCGCGAGGTGCCGGGCCAGGCTCGTGGTCAGGTTGACGACCGCCGCCTTGGCCGCCGAGTACTCGACCAGGTTGGGCAGGGGAGTGGTCGCGGCCCGGCTGCCCAGGTTGATCACCCGGCCCCAGCCGCGCTCGCGCATGCCCGGCAGCACGGCCCGGATCACGCGGACGGCCGACAGGACGTTGCCGTCCATCGCCGTCAGCCACGCGTCGGGGCCGGCGTCGTCCCAGTCGTGCTCGGCGACCGGTCCCGCGTTGTTGACCAGGACGTCCACGCCCCACGCGGCGGCTCGCCCGGCGACCTCGGCGGCCGCGTCGTCGTCGGTGAGGTCGCCGAGGACGACCTCCGCCGTGCCGCCCGCCGACCGCACCTGTGCGGCGACCGCGCCCGCGCGCTCCGCGTCCCGGCCGTGCACCAGCACCGCGCAGCCCTCGGCGGCCAGCCGTGCGGCCACCGCCGCGCCTATGCCGCCGCTGCTCGCCGTGACCAGCGCCTTCCGCCCTCCAAGCTCAAGATCCATGGATCACGACCCTAGACGCCGCCACCGACGATCCCGTCGCGTGTTAGCGTGCGCCGTACAGTCGATCTTGCGTGACGGAGCGGGAGGCCCGCGGTGGCGTGTCGGATCAGTGAGCTGGTGCTGGACTGCCGCGACCCGGAGGCGCTGGCGGAGTTCTGGTGCGAGGTGCTCGGGTTCGTGGTGCTGGTCCGGGAGGACGGCGACGTCGAGATCGGCCCCCGGGACGGCTTCGGCGGCCTCCAGCCGACGCTGGTCCTCAGCCGCAGCGACGATCCCAGGCCCGGCAAGCTGCCGCTGCACTTCGACGTCAACGCCACCGACCGGGACCAGGACGCCGAGCTGGAACGCCTCCTGGCCCTGGGCGCGCGGCACGCCGACGTCGGCCAGACCGGCGAGGAGAGCTGGTACGTCCTCGCCGACCCCGAGGGCAACGAGTTCTGCCTGCTGCGGGCCCGCCTCGGCTGATCGTCCGGCAGGCGCTGGTCGCCGCTGGTCGCGGCGGGTAGGGGCGGGTCAGCGGTGGGCGGCGTGGGCTATGGCGTGGACGAGCATGTCGAGTTCGGTGTCGAAGATCTCGTCGGCGGTGATCGCGCGGAGGTGTGGCTCGGCGGCGTCCAGCCGGGGGTGGTCGCCGGGTTGGCGGTCGGTCGCGTCCAGGCTGGCGTCCCGGTGGATGCCGGCGACGTCGCCGTGCAGCTCGCGCTGGACGCGTCCTAGGACGAGGTCGAGGAAGACCAGGTAGTACCGGGCGGTCTGGCGGTCGTCCAGGCCCGCCTCGGCGAGGGCCTCCAGGATCAGCTCGACCGTGCGCAGCGCGCCGGGCCCGTGGTGGGTGCGGGTCGTGACGATCTCCGCCAGGCCGGGGAAGGCCGCGAGCTCCCGGCGGATGGTGGCCGCGAGGAGGCGCAGCCGCCGGTCCCAGGGGCCCTCGCCGATGCCGGGGGGCACCACCTCGTGCTCGGCGATGGCGTCCAGGACGAGGGCGACCAGCTCGTCCTTGTCGGCGACGTGCCGGTACAGCGCCATGCGGGACGCGCCCAGGTCGGACGCGAGCCGCCGGATCGTGAGCGCCCGCATCCCCTCGTCGCGGGCGATCCGCAGCGCGGCGTCCACGATCCGCGCGCGGCTGAGGGTGCCCCACGCGCGGCGGGACGTCCGGCCGGAAGAAGTGCTCACAGGGGGAAACCGTAGCCCACCCACTTGCGGACGTATGTCCGCAAGACTTAGGTTTGCCTAACCTCAATTCGATGACGTGGGAGGGGGCCTTCGTGGCTTCGCAGGAGCGACTCATGGCGGCGCGGGCGCGGCCCGCGGGCCGGACGCCGGGACCGGTGGTCGTCGCGCTGGTCATGGCGGTGCTGGCAGCCAGCCTCGCGCAGACGATCGTGCTCGCCGTGCTGCCGCGGTTCGCCGCCGGGCTGGACGCGTCCACGACCGAGGTGACCTGGGTACTGACGGCGTTCATGCTGTCCAGCGCGGTGGCGACGCCGATCGCCGGACGGCTGGGCGACCTCGCCGGCTACCGCCGGGTCCTCGTCGGGTGCCTGTGCTGCTTCACCGCCGGCAGCCTCGTCTGCGCGCTGGCGGGCGGCTCCCTGGGCGTGCTGATCGCCGGACGGGCGCTGCAGGGCGTCGCCGGAGGCGTGTTCCCGCTGTCCTTCGGCATCGCGCGGACCGCCGTCCCGCCCGCCCGGCTCCCCGGGATCATCGCGCTGCTCAGCGCCATGTTCGGGATCGGCGGCTCGGCCGGGATGGTGGTGGCGGGGCCGCTCGTGGACGTCCTCGGAACGTCCTCGCTGTTCTGGGGCACGCTCGTCCTCGGCGGGGCCGCGCTCGCCGCCGTGCCCGCGCTGCCCCGCGTCCGGCCGTCCCGGGGCGGGCGGCTCGACCTGGGCGGGGCCGTCCTGCTGTCCGGGGCGCTGGTGTGCCTGCTGCTGGCGATCAGCCAGGGCAGGCCCTGGGGGTGGGGCTCGGCCGCCGTCGCCGGGCTGTTCGCGGGCGGGGCCGTCCTGCTGGCCGCGTTCGGCGTCCTGGAGTCGCGGATCGCCGACCCGCTGGTCGACCTGCGCCTGATGGGCCGCCGGGGGCAGGCGACCACCAACCTCGCCACGTTCGTCGTCGCCATGGCGATGTTCGGGGCGATCACGCTCGTCCCGCGGTTCGTGCAGGCGCCCGCCGCCGGCTACGGGTTCGGCTCCTCGCCGTCGGAGGCCGGGCTCATCATGCTGCCGATGGCGCTGGTCATGCTGGTCGCCGGCCCGGCGGCGGCGCGGCTCGGGGACCGGCGGGGCGGGCGCACGCCGCTGCTGGCCGGGGCGGTGTGCGCCGCCGTGTCCCTCGCCGTCCTCGCCGCCGCCCACGGCCACCTGGTGAACTTCTACCTCGTCGGGCTGCTGATCGGCGCCGGGTACGGCCTGGCGTTCGCCGCGATGGGCCTCCTCATCGTGCAGAGCGCCCCGGCGCACCAGACCGGCGTCGCCACCGGGATCAACACGATCGTGCGCACCGTGGCCGCGGCGATCGGCGCGCAGCTCGCGGCCGTCCTGCTGGAGGCGCGGACGCCCGCGGGCGGCCCGCTGCCGGACGAGTCCGGCTACACGCTCGGGTTCACGGTCTTCGCGGTGCTGGGCGTCGCCGCGATCGCCGCCGGCGCTCTCGTCCCCGGGCGGTCGGCGGGCCGTCCCGGCGATCAGGCCGGGGCGTAGCGGGTGAGGACGAGATGCCGGCCGGGCAGCGGACGCGACTCCAGAAGCCGGAGCCGGACGGGCGACCCGTCCGCGGACACCGGGGTCCCGCCGGCGAGGAAGGCCGGGCCGATCATGAGGTGCAGCTCGTCGACCAGCCCGGCGGACAGCAGATCGTGCCACAGCGTGCGGCTGCCGAACGTCAGGATCTCCTTGCCCGGGGCGTCCTTGAGCTTGGCGACGCGGGCGTGGGCGTCGGCCCGGCTGACGATCTCGGTGTTGGGCCAGGGCGCCGTCCGGGCCTGGGTGAGCGTGTCGGACACGACGACCTTGTCGATGGCGTTGAGGAGCCGGGAGATCTCGCGCTCGACGGGCGCCTTGGACGGGTCGTCGGCGATGGACGGCCAGTAGCCCTGGAAGAGCTCGTAGGTGCCGCGTCCCAGCAGGAGGGTGCCGGCGGCGCGGAGGCGTCCGGCGTTGTAATCGTCGAACGCGTCGTGGTACGGAAGGGCCATGACGTCGTTGCCGGGGCCCTCGTAGTAGCCGTCCAGCGAAATGATGTTGGCGACGATCAGCTTGCGCATCGGTTTCTCCTCGTGTTTTCGCGGTTCACAGGGGGAGAGACACGGCGGGCCGCCGACTCATCGGTCAGGCGGGAATTCCTCCGGCAGGCCGAACAGCGGGTACAGCGCGGGGTCGAGGAACGAGGACAGCCGGGTGATCCGGCCGTCGCGGACGCTGAGCACGGTGATCGAGCCGATCAGGAAGCGCCCGTCGGGGTTCCGCTGGTAGCAGGCGAACGCGGGCTGCCCGTTGGCCTGGACGGGCCTGAGCCGCCACGGCGTCTGGAAGACCCGCTTGGTGAGGAACCGGACGACGTCGTCGCGGCCGTCGAACCAGGCGGGCAGCGGCGGCATGGTGAACCGGACGTCGTCGGCGAGGAGCGTGACCAGGGCGTCCACGTCGGACCGTTCCCAGGCGGCGACGAAGGCGTCGATCAGGTCGCGCCGGCCGTCCGGGCCCAGGGCCGAGAGCTCGGTCTGCTGGGTGGCCGGCGGCACGCGCTCCTGGACGGCCTTCCGCGCGCGCTGCAGGGCGCTGTTCACGGCGACCGGTGTGAGGTCCAGGAACGAGGCCACCTCGGCGGCGGAGAACTCCAGCACCTCCCGCAGGATCAGCACCGCGCGCTGCGTCGCGGGCAGGTGCTGCAGCGCGGCGACGAACGCCAGCTCCACGTTCTCGCGGCGGGCGAACGACGCGGCCGGGTCGGCCTCGCTCGCGGAGGGGCCGGCGGCGGCGTCGTCCGGCCACGGCTCCAGGAAGACCGGGCCCCGGACCCAGTCGCCGAGGTCGTGGACGTCGCCGCGCGGCGGCCCGTGGTCGGGGGACAGCACGCGCCGCGGACGCTTCGACGCGAGCCGCAGGCAGGCGTTGGTGCTGATCCGGTAGAGCCAGGTCCGCAGGGAACTGCGTCCCTCGAAGCCGGGGAGGCCGCGCCAGGCGGCGAGCAGCGTCTCCTGCAGCCCGTCCTCGGCGTCCTGCGGGGAGCCGAGCATGCGGTAGCAGTGCGCCTTCAGCTCGCCCCGGTAGCGGGCCACCAGGCCGTCGAACGCGGCCGTGTCGCCGGCGCGTGCCCTGGTCAGGAGCTCGGACTCGTCCACACACGGAGCCTAGCCGGTCGCGGCGGCCGCGCCGGGCGGCGGAGTCAGCCGTCGTAGCCGTTGACGAAGCGGGCGAGGAGGCGGGCGAACTCGGCGCGCTCCTCGCCGGTCCAGTCGCCCATGGCCTTGGCGAAGTGCTCCTGGCGGGTGCGGCGGGTGGCGTCGACGACCTTCCGGCCCTCGGGGGTCAGCTCCAGGTGGATGCGGCGGCCGTCCTCCTGGGACGCGACGCGGCGGACGTAGCCGGACTTGACGGCCTCGGCGACGATGCGGCTGCCGCGCGAGGCGTCGACGCCGAGGCGGGCGGCGACCAGGCCGACGCTCATCTCCTCGCCCGGGTGGTCGGGGCCCTCGTCGACGGCGTCCACGACGTGCAGGACCTGGACGTCCACGGGGAGGTTGTGCTCCCGGATCGCGGCCCTGCCCAGCCGCTGCCGCGACATGCCGCGCCGCAGCTTGACCATGCTCCGCTCGACGGCGTCCAGTGCCTCCTCGCTCATGCGGCCCAGTCTAGCTAGGTTGCGCAGCTCATATGCGTGTGAATAGCATCTAGTTGCTTAAAGCATACGAATGAGAGGTGCACATGGTTGCGACGATGACGGAGATGAGCCGCCGGCACCGGCTGCTGGTGTTCGGGGGGCTGATGCTCGCCGGGCTCATGTCCTCCCTGGACGCGACGGTGCTCGGCACCGCGCTGCCGACGATTGTCGGGGACCTCGGCGGGCTCGACCGGCTGGCCTGGGTGTCCACCGCGTACGTGCTGGCCTCCAGCGTCACCGTGCCGCTGTCGGGACGCCTCGGCGACCTGTTCGGCCGCCGCCCGATCCTGCTGATCGGGCTCGCCGGGTTCCTGGCCGGGTCGGCGGCGTGCGGGGCGGCGCCGTCCATGGACTGGCTGATCGCGTTCCGCGTCGTGCAGGGCGCCGCCGCCGGCTGCCTGATGAGCTCGATGTTCGCGCTGACCGGCGACCTGTTCGAGCCGCGGGAGCGCGCGAAGTACCAGGGCTACTCGGCGCTGATCTTCGCGGTGTCCAGCGTCGCCGGGCCGCTGCTCGGCGGGTTCCTCACCGACCACGCGTCCTGGCGGTGGGTGTTCTACGTCAACCTGCCGCTCGGCCTCGCCGCCGTCGCCACCACGGCGCTGTTCCTGCGGCTGCCGAAGCCGGAGGGCAGGCCGCGGGTCGACTACCTCGGGATCGTCCTGCTCGGCGCGGCGGTCACCTGCTTCACGCTGTTCACCAGCTGGGCCGGGACGCGCCACGCCTGGGACTCGCCCGTCGTCCTCGCGCTGGCCGCGGGCTCGGCGGCGCTGTTCGCGGTGTGGCTCCTCGCCGAGCGGACGGCCGCCGAACCGGTGATCCCGCCTCGGCTGTTCCGCGACCGGTCGTTCGCCGTGGCCTGCGCCGTCGCGGCCGTGGGCGGCGCGACCGGGTTCGGGCTCGCCGTCTACCTGCCGATGTTCTTCCAGGTCGTCGGGGGAGCGGGGGCCACGGAATCGGGGCTGTTGCTGCTGCCGATGATGCTCGGCCTGCTCGTCGCGTCCATGGGCGCCGGACGGTACATCGCCCGCACCGGCCGCTACCACCGGCTGCCCGCCGCGAGCATGGCGGTCAGCGCGCTCGGCGTCGCGCTGCTGGCGACCATGGACACCGGCACCGGCCTGGTCGCCGCCTGCTGCTACATGGCGGTCCTCGGGTTCGGCGCCGGGCTGTCCCAGCAGGTCGTCATGCTCATCGCGCAGAACGCCGCGCCGCGCCGCGACCTCGGCGCGGCCAGCTCAGGCGTGTTCGCGACCCGGATGCTCGGCACCGCCGCCGGGATGGCGGTGTTCGGCGCGATCGTGTCGAGCCGGTTCGCCGAGGAGGTCGGGCGGCGCGTCCCGGACGGGCACGTCCCCGCGTTCGGCGACGCCGTCCGTCCCGACGTCCTCGGCACCCTCCCCGGGCCGGTGCGGGACGGGGTAGCCGAGGCCTTCGCGGCCGCCTTCTCCGACCTGTTCCTCACCGGGCTGCCCGTCCTCTCGGTGGGCCTCGCGGCGGCGCTGCTGCTGCCGAACGCCCCGCTCACCCCGCGCGGCGGCCCGGGGAAGGAGGGCTAGGCCGTGTCTGACAAAACACCGCCGCTGTGCGGCGGTGTTTTGTTTTGATGGGGTGTGTGGTCGGTCGTGGTGAGTTGACCGAGGCTGCGTGGGCGGCGATTGAACCGTGAACCAGGCGTGCTGGTACGCCGACCACGTCATCGTGATGAAGTCGGGCGCGATCGTGGCCGAGGGGCCCCGGGACGCCACCACGGACGGCCGCACGACAAAGGCACCGCCCCTTAACCCCGGGGCATCCCGCCGCACCGCCCCGCGCCGCGAAGCCCGGCGCGGGGCCGGGCTCTGCAGGAAAAACGCCTGGCCCGGACGGCGGAGGTTCGCCGACAGGTCAGCGGACGGCGTACGGGTTCCGGTCGAGGGAACCGAGGCGTTCGCCGATCGAATCGGCGATCTCACCGGCGCGGACGGCGGTGTTGGACAGCAGCGTGGAGCCGATGCCGTGCGTGTGCTCGGTGGCGCCCTGAAGGTAGATGCCGCAGCTCATCGCCCCGCTGGTGGCGATGCGGTAGTCACGCTCCACGCGCACGGCGCCGTCGGTGTGCCGCAAGCAGTACTCTCCCACCCCGCCGAGAAGGTTCAGCGGGTTGCACGGCCGGTAGCCGGTCGCGTAGACGAGGACGTCGGCGTCCAGCGTGGTGCGTTCGCCGGTCGGCAGGAACTCCACCGTGGACCGCACCCCCGCGCCATCGGACGCGACGTCGACGATGCGCGAGGCGTTGAGGATGCGCAGCCGCTCCTCGCCCGCCACCTTCTCCTGGTAGTGCCGCCGGTAGAGCTCGTCGATGAGCTCCAGATCGACCACCGAGTAGTTGGTGGATCGGTGGTAGTCCATCAGCATCCGTTTTACCTCGTCGGACGCCGTGTAGAAGTGGTCGACCGCCTCCGGGTCGAAGACACGGTTGGCGAACGAGCTGTCGTCGGCGGGCGTGTAGCCGTACTTGGTGAAGACCGCGCAGACCTCGGCGTCGGTGTAAGTGCGGTGCAGGTAGTCGGTGGCCTCGGCGGCGCTCTGACCGGCACCCACCACCAGCAGCCGCCGCGGGTCGCGCAGGCCGGTCACGCGGTCGAGCAGTTCCTCGGTGTGCCAGATCCGCTCGCTCTCGGCGATCCCGTCGGGCAGGACCGGCTCCAGCCCCGCGGCGATCACCAGGTTCCGAGCGCGCCGCGTGGTCAGCTCGTCGGAGCAGCCGCCCTGCCGCACCACGACGTCGACGTACTCGACGACGCCGTCGACGACGACCGGGGTCACGCCGACGACCTCCGAGCCGTACTCGACCTGCTCGTCGAACGCGACCGCGGCCCATTCCAGGTAATCGTGGAACTCCGCCCGCGAGGGGAACATCGTCTTGTGGTTGATGAAGTCGGCCATCCGACCACGGTCGTGCAGGTAGCTGAGAAAACCGAAGCCACTCGCTGGGTTGCGCATCGTGACCAGATCCTTCAGGAAGGACACCTGCATGGTCGTGCCCTCGATGAGCATTCCGCGGTGCCAGCCGAACGCCGGTTGCTTCTCGAGGAACACCGCGTCCACCGCATCGCCGGTCTGCGCCCGCCGTTCCCGCAGCGCGATGGCCAGGGCGAGGTTGGACGGTCCGAAGCCGATGCCGATGAGATCGTAAACGTGCATGTCCGAGGGGGGCATGGAAGAGCCTTTCCAGGGGGCGGACAGCTTTTCGGGAGTCATGGGTTCCGGGCAGGGCGAGACCGGTATAAGCGACGCGTCCTGGGCCCATCGCGCACATCTACAGGCTTCCCACAGTGCTACATTTCGATTAGGTTAGGCTCACCTAACGGAGGTGAGACTAACCTCCTCGGAATGTCCGCACAAGGAGGCCGCATGCGGGTCGTGATGTTCGGCTACCAGACATGGGGACACCGGACGCTCCAGGCGCTGCTGGAGTCCGGACACGAGGTCTTACTTGTCGTGACGCACCCGAAGAGCGACCACGCCTACGAGAAGATCTGGGACGACTCGGTCGCCGACCTGGCCGCCGAGCACGGCGTGCCGACACTGCTGCGCAACCGTCCCGACGACGAAGAACTGATGGGCCGGCTCAAAGCCGCCGCCCCCGACCTCATCGTCGCCAACAACTGGCGGACCTGGATCCCGCCGCAGATCTTCAACCTTCCAGCGCGCGGGACCCTCAACATCCACGACTCGCTGCTCCCCGCCTATGCAGGCTTCTCCCCGATCGTCTGGGCGCTCATCAACGGCGAGAAGCAGGTCGGGGTCACAGCGCACATGATGAACGACGAACTGGACGCCGGCGACATCGTCGTCCAGCGCGCGGTCCCGGTCGGCCCCGCCGACACCGCCACCGACCTGTTCCACCGCACCGTCGACCTGCTCGGCCCGATCGTCACCGAAGCGCTCGACCTGCTCGCCTCCGGTCGTACCGACTTCACCCCGCAGGACCGAACCAGGGCCAGCTTCTTCCACAAACGCTCGATCGAGGACAGCCGCATCGACTGGGCCTGGCCCGCCGAAGACACCGAACGCCTGGTCCGCGCGCAGTCCGACCCCTACCCCAACGCCTTCACCCACTACAAGGGGCAGCGCGTCCGAGTGCTGAAGGCATCGGTCTCCAAGGGCGTCTACGGAGGCACGCCGGGACGTGTCTTCATTCGCGAAGGCGACGGCGTGGTGATCGTCGCCGGAGCGGACGCTCACCGCGGACGCAACCACGGCCTCGTCATCGAGAGAGTCCGCACCGACGACGACATCGACCTGCCCGCCACCGAGTTCTTCCAGACCATGGGCGGCTACCTCACTGACCGCCCGTGACCATCGCCACCGGCGTCACGCGAGATGATGCCGCGGGCATGGCCGAACTTCTCGCAGAGTTGGTCCGCATCCCCAGCATCGGCGGCTCAGCCGCCGAAGCACAGATCCAGGACCGACTCGCCACGTGGCTGCGGGCCGAGGGCCTGGAAGTCGACCACTGGCCCATCCCCCTGAACCAGGTCACCGCCGAGACCGACTTCCCCGGCATGGAGGTCGCGAGAACCCAGGCCTGGGGGCTCGTCGGCCGCCTGCCCGGCACCGGTGGCGGCCCCTCCCTCATGCTGAACTGCCACGTCGATGTCGTCCCGGCCGGTGACCCGTCCGCCTGGAGCGACGACCCCTTCAGCGGCCGTGTCAACGGCGACCTGCTGTACGGACGCGGCGCCTGCGACATGAAGGGTGGCCTGGTCGCCTCGCTGTTCGCGATGCGCGCGCTGCGCCGTCGGCGGCTACGCGGAGACGTCCTCATCGCCTGTGTGCCCGGTGAGGAGGACGGTGGCATGGGGACCTATGCCCTCCTCAAGCGTGGCTGGCGGGCTGACGCCTGTGTCATCCCTGAGCCCACCGGGCTGGACGTCGTCCCCGCCAACGCGGGCTCGCTGACGTTCCGCCTCCGGATACGCGGTCGCGCAGCCCACGCCGCCCGGCGTTACGACGGGGTAAGCGCAATAGAGAAATTCTTGCCGGTCTTCGCCGCGCTGCGAGCGCTGGAACGCCGCCGAAACACGAGCGTCGACGCTCTGATGGAACGGTGGGACCTCCCGTACGCGATCGAGATCGGAACCGTCCACGCGGGCGACTGGTCGTCCACGGTCCCCGGGGACCTGGTCGCCGAGGGCCGCATCGGCGTCGCCCTGGACGAGCCCGAGCAGGCCGCACGGCGAGCGCTGGAGCAAACGGTGGCCAACGTCTGCGCCTCCGACGAATGGCTGCGTCGCCATCCTGTGGAGGTCGAGTGGTGGGGCGGCCGGTTCGCCTCCGGGCGCCTTCCCGCTGCGGACGGCGACCTGCTGAACCGGCTCACCGAGGCACACGCCACCGTCACCGGCGCCGCCCCGGCCGTCTGGGGCGCCCCATACGGCAGCGACCTACGCCTTCTCACCGGTCTCGGCCGTATTGCAACAGTCCAGTACGGCCCAGGTGACATCGCCCGCATGCACACCCCCGACGAGTGCGTGGCCCTCTCCGAGGTCGCCACCACCACCCGGACCCTCATCGCACTCGCCCTGTCCCACTGTCGAGAGTGGAACTGACAGGCTGCCATAGCCAGCCGCAGCCAAGCACGATCGTCTCGACAGCAGCGGCGTTGCGACCCCGACTCGCTCACGGAACGGACGAGCATTTGAGCAGCGTGACGCAGGCGTCTCATGACATCGACCCGCTGGACGGGTACCGGCCGGGCCATTCGTTCTACTTTCGCTCGCCCCGGCACACTCTGCTCGCTCAGGGCGTGCTGGAGACACTACCGACCTGCAACGCCCGCGACCCCGCAACCATGCTGATGCGGATGCGCACCACGCTGGATCGGGTGGCCGACGACCACCCGCGACCGATTCTGGTGGGCGCGATCCCCTTCCGCGCAGACGTCCCGGCACGGCTGACCGTTCCCTCCGCGGTCCAGTGGACGCGATCGGGCAGCGTGTCGCCGGTCACCCGCCCGGTGACACCGTCCTTCTCCAACATCGACCAGATTCCTTCACCCCACGAATACAAGCAGGCTGTTACCGCAGCCTTGGAAGAACTGCGCAGCGGGCACCTGGAAAAGGTGATGCTGGCACGCTCGGTACGGCTGAACAACGTGATCGGCGCTGACCCCGGAACGCTACTGCGGCATCTAGCGCACAACGATCCCGACGCCTATGTCTTCGCCGTGGACCTACCGGCCGGGCGGGTGCTGATCGGGGGCGGCCCCGAACTGCTCGTCCGGCGGTCCGGCGCGGTGGTCTCGGCTCGCCCGCTTGCGGGATGGGCGCCCCGCCATTCGGATCCGGTCCGGGACACCGAGTCCGGCCAGGCACTGCTCGTCTCACACAAGGATCTGCGCGAACACGCCGGAGTGGTCGATGCGGTCGCGGGCGAGCTGAGTCCCTACTGCGCGGAGCTGACGATTCAGGACAGGCCTGCATTGGTGAAGACCGCCACGAGGTGGCACCTCGGCACACAGATAACCGGAAGGCTCGCCTCCCCCGAGATCTCCTCCTTGCACCTGTTCGCTGCGCTGCATCCGAGCCCGGCCGTCTGCGGCACTCCGACAACGGAGGCCCACGCTCTGATAGGGCGGATCGAGAAGCTCAACCGCGGCTTCTACAGCGGAGCCGTCGGCTGGTGCGATGTCTCAGGCGACGGCGAATGGGCCATCACATTCAGGTGTGCCGAGGTCACGCCATCGGCGATCCGCATCTACGCCGGAGCCGATGTCGTCGCCGACTCCACCGCGGACGGCGAGCTCGCGGAGACCTCCGCCAAGTTCCCCACCATGCTGCACGCCCTTGGCATCGACCTGAACAAATGAATTGAGAGCCTAGGCGACGGAGGTCTGACCGCGGCGGTGGCGGGACGGCTGGTACATCCTCGCTGGGGATCAGGATTCAGGCAATTCAGCTTTGGCCATATCGCACGGGTCTTGCAGTGCGCCGTCGTAGGTCTCCTTAACGAGCAGCACCACCCGGTTACGAGCAGCACCACCCGGTGGCCTCGGCAAGCGGCCCGCGTGGCCGTGGTCGAGCCGCCTGGACCTCCGCCGACGACCACCACGCCATGGTCTGGGCACTCATCCCGCCGCCGAATTCCGCCCGATCAGCTCGATCCAGCTGGCCAGCGTCGGCGCTTCGGCGAGCTCCAGGGGCGTGATCTCGGCGCCCTCTTCACGCCACCGCTCGACCAGGCTCATGATGCGGATCGAGTCCAGGCCGTGGTCCAGCAGGTTGGCCGAGGAATCGATGTTCTCGGGCGCTTCGCCGAGCAGTTTCGCGACGTCTGCGCGCAGCCGATCCGCGTCCAATGCCGATCCTGCCTTCTCCTCGGCCATGCCGGCCTCCCAATCAGTCTGATGTGGACAATGCGGCGGCCGGTGCTCTACCGCCGACCGCGAAAGCCGTGTGCGGCGGAGCGCTCGACGAACATGTCCGAGCCCATGCCGGGTTTCTCCGATTTCACGTGCTCGGCCGGGTTCATCATCGGCTCGGTGCCTTGATGCCATCTCTTCAGTCGTCTTCGACGCGTGCACGGCAACGGATTTGCCATCTATGCCGATTTGGTGGCGAGCTGTGACATGAGATGATGTTAGGTTAGCCTAACCTTTCTATCAAGAGGGCAAAGTGGTCACCGCCCTTGCCGTTCTGTCGACTAGGGCGATCCGCATGATCTCGGCAGCGAAGGCCTCGATCTGGGCGCCGGCTCCCCGAACTGGCTGAGCTCTGATGACTCCCAACTCGGGCGCCACTGCGCCCATCCACCGTGGCCGCCTTCGCATCAGGGCGAACATGGTGCGGTTTGGGGCACATCGCTCGATTGGGCCCAATTAGGTCTGTACGCCCGCTTGAGGTCTCGCTACCTTAGGCGAGCCTAACCTAATCTAGAGGAGAATCGAGTGGCGCTGCCGGAGAGCTGGCCAGGCGTGGCCGGGAAGAACGCGCTGGTCACGGGTGCGGGCCGTGGCATCGGCGCGGCCGTGGCAAGTGCGTTAGCCGACGCGGGTGCCACCGTGGCCGCCGTCGACGTCGACACCGAGGGCTTGACCCGGCTGGCCGCCCGGTGCGCCGATCGGGTGATGCCGTTCCCCGCCGACGTAACGGATGTGGCGGCGGTCGACGCGACGATCGCAGCGGCCGAGGATCGGCTGGGCCCGGTGGACATCGGTGTGTCGGTCGCCGGGATCCTGCGCCCGGCAACGGTCTGCGAGACCTCTGACGAGGACTGGGCGGCGACCTTCGCGGTGAACGTCACCGGCGTGTTCACGGTGCTGCGGGAACTGGCCCGGCGGATGACCGGGCGACGGCGCGGCGCGCTGGTCACCGTCGGCTCCAACGCGGCGGGCGTACCCCGTACCGGGATGGCCGCCTACGCCGCGTCCAAGGCGGCGGCGACCATGCTGACCCGGTGCCTGGGGCTCGAAGTGGCGGGTGCGGGTGTGCGCTGCAACGCGGTCTCCCCAGGATCCACCGACACCGCCATGCTGCGCCTGCTGTGGACGGACGAGGACGCGGAGAGCCGGGTGCTGCACGGCGACCCGGACAGTTTCCGGGTGGGCATCCCGCTCGGTCGGGTCGCCGAACCGGCGGACATCGCGGACGCGGTGCTGTTCCTGGCCTCCGACCACGCCCGGCACATCACCATGCAGAACATCTACGTCGACGGTGGCGCCACTCTGCGGGCGTGACCGGAATCCCCGCCAATCGTCGATTTCAGGTCAGCCAACCTGAAATTAACGGAAAGGAACCTCCTGTGTCAGTACCCGCGCTGACGCGCCCCCGCCCCGTGTACCGCGCCGCCGACCTGCTGGCCGCGTATCTGCCCGGCTCGTACTACTTCTCCTCGACTCGTGGCACCCTGCTCGCCGACGGGGTGGACGCCGTGGTCGGCGGCACCCCCGGGAACCGGGCGACCGCGGCCGCGGCGGCGCTCGCCGAGGTGGCGACCGCCGGCGGGGCGGCGGGTCCGGTGGTGATCGGCGCGCTCGGGTTCCGCCCGGAGGCGTCGGCCACACTGGTCGTCCCGTCAGTGGTCCGGCGCGCGGGCGCGCCCGTCGACGCTCCGGTGCCCGACGCGCCCGCGCGGCGCTGGTCGATCAAGCCCCGGCCGGAGCCCGGCTGCTACACCGACGCCGTGCGCCGTGCGCTGGCGTTGATAGACGGCGGCGAGCTGAGCAAGGTGGTGCTGGCCCGCGGCCTCGAACTGGCCGCGGACGGACCGGTCTCGGTGCCCGCGCTGCTGACCCGCCTGGTGCGCGCGGACCCCGCCGCGCACGCGTTCGCCATCGACGTCAGCGCACCCGGCGACCCCGCGCCGCGCACCCTGGTCGGCGCGAGCCCCGAACTGCTGGTGTCCCGTCGCGGTGACCAGGTCGTGGCCAACCCGCTCGCCGGGTCGCTGCCCCGGTGCGCCGACGACGCGGAGAACCGGCGCCGCGTCGCCGCCCTGCTGGCGTCCGAGAAGGAAAGAGCGGAACACGCGCACACGGCGGCCGGGGTCGCCGACGTGCTCGGCCGGTTCTGCGTGGACCTGGACGTGCCCGCCGAGCCGTCGGTCATCGGGACACCGACCATGTGGCATCTGTCCACGAAGATCACCGGTACGCTCGCGGCCCCCGCCGCCCCCACCTCCTCCGCGCTGGGCCTGGCCGAGGCGCTGCATCCGACCCCCGCGGTCTGCGGGGTGCCGCCGGCCGCGGCGCGGGACGCCATCGCGGCGCTGGAACCGGCGGACCGCGGCTACTACGCGGGACTGGCCGGCTGGACCGACGTCTCCGGGGACGGGGAGTGGGTCGTCACCATCCGCAGCGCCGAGGTGTCCGAGCGGATCGTGCGGCTGCACGCGGGCGCGGGCATCGTCTCCGGCTCCGACCCGGAAAGGGAGCTCGACGAGACGACGGCGAAGTTCCAGACCCTGCTGCGGGCGCTCGGAGAGGGGACGCGGTCGTGAGCGCGGACGTCGTCGCGTGGCCTCCGGAGACCGCCGCCCGCTACCGCGCGGCCGGCCACTGGCGCGGCCAGACCTTCGGAGCGCTGCTCACCGCGCTGGCGGCGGCCCATGCCGAGCGGACGGCGGTGGTCGGCGGCGAGACCCGGTGGACCTACGCCGAACTGGACGAACGCGCACACCGCATCGCCGCCGGCCTCGCCGAGTCCGGGGTCCGGGCAGGGGACCGCGTCCTGGTGCAACTGCCGAATGTGCCGGAATTCCTGCCCGTGGTGTTCGGGCTGTGGCGGCTGGGCGCATGGCCGGTGTTCGCGTTACCCGCGCACCGCGACAGCGAACTGCGGCACATCGCCGGACAGGCGGAGGCGGTCGCGATGATCACGGTCGGCGAGCACGAGCGGCACGACCACGCGGCCACCGCGCGCGCGGTGGCCGGAGCGGTGCCGTCGTTGCGGGCGGTTCACGTGGTCGGCTCGGCGGAGTTCGGCGACCTGTCCGCCGCGCGGCCCCGCGAGCTGCCCGACCCGGACCCGGCCGGAGTGGCGTTCCTGCAACTGTCCGGGGGCACCACCGGCCTGCCGAAGCTGATCCCGCGCACTCACGACGACTACCTCTACAGCGTGCGGGAAAGCATGCGGATCTGCGCGCTGGCCCCGGACAGCGTGTACCTCGCCGCGTTGCCGGCCGCGCACAACTACCCGCTCAGCTCGCCGGGGGTGCTCGGCGCGCTGCACGCCGGCGCCAAGGTCGTGCTGGCACCGCGTCCGGACGCCGACACCGTGTTCCCGTTGATCGAGGCGGAACGGGTGACGATCACCGGCGTGGTGCCGCCGCTGGCCGCGGCCTGGGTGCAGGCGGCGGGACGCACCGGCCGCGACCTGTCCTCCTTGGACGTGCTGCTGGTCGGCGGCGCCAAGTGCGGGCGGGAGCTGGCCGAACGGATCGGGCCCGCGCTGGGCTGCCGGTTGCAGCAGGTGTTCGGCATGGCCGAAGGGCTGGTCTGCTACACCCGCCTGGACGACCCGGACGAGATCGTGCTGGGCACCCAGGGCCGGCCGATATCGCCGGACGACGAGATCCGCGTGGTCGACCCGGACGACCCGCTGGCCGCGTCCACCGACGTGGTGCCCGACGGCGCGGTCGGCGCGCTGCTCACCAGGGGCCCCTACACCATCCGCGGCTACTACCGCGCGGGCGGGCACAACGAGGTCGCGTTCACCCCGGACGGCTTCTACCGCACCGGGGACCTGGTGCGGCGCACCGCGACCGGGCACCTGGAAGTGGTCGGCCGGGTCAAGGAGCAGATCAACCGGGGCGGTGAGAAGGTCGCCGCCGAAGAGGTGGAGAACCACCTGATGGCGCATCCGGACGTGCTCGACGCGGCCGTCGTCGCGGTCCCCGACGCCTACCTCGGTGAGCGCACCTGCGCCTACGTGGTGCCTGCGGACGGTGCGGCGCCGACCGGGGTTCAGCTGCGCAGGTTCGTGCGCGAGCGCGGGGTGGCCGCGTTCAAGGTGCCCGACCTGGTGCGCGTGGTGGACGCGTTCCCGGTCACCGGGGTCGGCAAGACCAGCAAGCGGGAACTGCGGGCGGCGCTGGCCGCCCAGGAGAAGGAAGGGTGACCGATGTCCTTGCCGAAGATCGCGCCGTACCCGCTGCCGGCGGCGGCCGAACTGCCCGACGGCCGGGTGCGCTGGCCACTTGAACCGGCGCGGGCGGCTCTACTGGTCCACGACGCCCAGCGCTACTTCCTCGCCCCCTATGCCGGGTCGCCGATCCCCGAACTGACGGCCAATACCGCACTGCTGCTCGCCGCGGCGCGCACGGCCGGGGTGCCGGTGTTCTACACCGCGCAGCCGGGCCGCCAGGCCGACGCCGACCGCGGGCTGCTCACCGAGTTCTGGGGACCGGGCATCGGCGCCGTCATCGACGACGACCCGCGCGCCGCCGACATCGTGACCGACCTCGTACCGGAACCCGTGGACACGGTGCTGGTGAAGTGGCGCTACAGCGCGTTCCAGCGCAGCACGTTCCACGAAGCGCTCACCGCGCGGGGGTGCGATCAGCTGCTGATCACCGGCGTGTACGCGCACATCGGCTGCCAGGCCACGGCCGTCGAGGCGTTCATGCGCGACATACGCCCCTTCTTCGTCGCCGACGCGGTCGCCGACTTCTCCCGCGCCTGGCACGACAGGGCCTGCGAGTACGTGGCGCAGCGCTGCGGCGTGGTCACCACCACCGCCGACGCGCTCTCCGCGCTGTCCGTACCCGCCCGGACGGGGGCGGAGCAGTGACCGGGCACCTGGCCAGGATCGCCGAGGTGCGGGCCGGCGCCGTGCCCGCGAAGGTCCGCTACCCGATCCGCGTCCGCGCGGCCGAGGTGCTTCGCACCGGCGTGGTCGGTGCGGGCCTGGTGCGGGTCACGCTGGGCGGGCCGGGCGTCGACGGGTTCGAGTCGCACGCGCCGGACGAGCACGTCAAGCTGATCTTCCCCGAGGACGACGGCAGCCTGCGGCTGCCCGAGCCCGACGGCGACCTGCTGCGCTGGCCGCGGCCGGTGCCGACGTCGCGCGAGTACACGGTGCGCCGCTACGACCCGGTCAACCGGGAACTCGACATCGACATCGCGCTGCACGGCGCCGGAGGGCTCGGCGCCGCGTGGGCGCGGTCGGTGCGCCCGGGTGAGATCATCCACGTCGCGGGCCCGCCCGGCGGCCTGATCGTGCCGCCCTACGACCGCTACCTGCTCGGCGGCGACATCACCGCGCTGCCCGCGATCGCGCGGCGGGTGGAGGAACTGCCCCGTACGGCCCGCGGCTGGGCGTTCATCGAGGTCGCCGACGCCCGGGAGGAGATCGGGCTGGACCCGCCGGAAGGGGTCGAGGTGTGCTGGCTGCATCGCGGCGCCGCCGCGCCCGGCACCACCGGCCTGCTCGCCGACGCGGTGCGGCGGGTCGAGGTCCCGCCGGGCGAACGGGTGTACGTGTGGCTCGCCGGTGAAGCCGGGGTGCTCAAGCCGCTGCGCCGCTGGGTCCGCGACGAACTGCGGCTGGCCGGGGCCGACTACGACATCACGGGCTACTGGAAGCGCGGCGTCGCCGACTTCGACGAGGACCCATGAGCACGAACCCCGCCATTGACCCCGCCCCCCACTACCAAGGAAAAACCATGCCCGTCTCCACCCGGAGCCCCTCCGCCCGGTTCCGTATCGTCGGCACCCTGGCGCTCGCGGCCGCGCTGGCCGCCGGTTGCGGCTCCAGTGACGCCGGCACCGGCGGCGACGCCGGACCCACCAGGAAGTTCGTCGCCGACAACGGCACCGTCACCATCCCGGCGAAGCCGAAGCGGGTGGTGGCCACCGGTTACGCGGTGCCCGCGCTGCTCGACTCGGGCGCCCCGCTGGTGGGCATCTCCACCTGGCAACGCGGCCTGCCGATGATGGGCGCCGCGGAACGCGAGCGGTACGACGAGATCTCCAAGGTCGCCGGTGAGTCCGCCGCGGAGACCAACTACAACGCGATCGCGAAGGCGGACCCTGATCTGATCGTCATCGGGGTGCCGAAGCCGGCGCTCGTCGACATCAACATGAAGCGCCTGGAGTCCATCGCACCGGTGGTGACGCTCGGCCCGTCGGTGCCCAAGGCGTGGCGGGAACTGTCCCGCAGGCAGGCCGACGCGGCGGGCGCGCTCAAGGGCTTCGACGCCACCCGGACCGCGTACGAGCTGAAGGCCAAGCAGCTGGCCGAGAAGTACAAGTCCGTACTGCCCAGGCTGAAGCTCGGGCACGTCGGCGCCTACGGTGAGGTCGCCAAGGGCACCTTCCAGCGCGAGTTCCACGGTTCGTGGGGCACCAACGTGGCGCAGGACATGGGCGCCAGCTACTACGGCGCGGTCAAGGTCGAGGGCAAGGGCTCCAGGTCCGTCAGCGAGTACCCGTCGATCGAGGAGCTGCCCGACGCTTTCGCGGAGGCCGACGCGATCACCTATTCGCTCAAGGCGGACGGCTCGGTGCCGCCCCCGGTGCAGTCCGTCCTGGACTCGCCGCTGTGGAAGAACCTGCCCGCGGTCAAGGCGGGCAAGGTCTTCCCGCTGCGATACACCGAAGCCGCGACCTACAGGGAGGCGGAGATGACGCTCGACGCCGCCGACAAGGCCTTCGCGCCCCTGCTGAAATGACCGCCACGGCGACTGCTGCCGACAGCACCGGGTCAACGTGGGGTGCGCGGCGGCCGCTTCTGCTGCTCGCCGGGCTCGTCGCGCTGGCCACGGTCATGGTGGTCAGCGTGGGAGTGGGCGCGCGCTTCATCGGGCCGGCCACGGCACTGCACGCGCTGTCCGGGAGCGGGGACCCGAACGACGTCGCCCTGGTCCGCGACATCCGGCTGCCGAGAGGGGTGCTGGCCATCGGGGTCGGTGCCGCGCTCGCCGTGTCCGGGGTGCTGGTGCAGGTGCTGTCGCGCAACCCGCTCGGCGAACCGGGGGTGCTGGGCGTCACCTCGGGCGCCGGGTTCGCGATCAGCCTCGGGTCCGGCCTCGGGCTCACCGTGAACGCGCTCGGCGAACTGCTGGCGGCCGTGGCCGGCGCGGTGGCGGCGGCCGCGGTGGTCGCCGCGGTGGGCCGGGGTTCACCGCTGCGCATGCTGCTGGCCGGAATGGCTCTCAGCTCCGTGCTGACCGGTCTCACGCTGGGCATGCGGCTGATCTCGCCGACCGTGTTCGACAAGTACCGGTTCTGGTCGATCGGTTCGCTGGCCGGCCGGGAGCAGGCGCCGAACACGTTGCCGCTGCTGGTGATCGCGGTCGCGGTGGCCGCGGCGCTGCTGCTGAGCCGTCAGCTGGCCGCCGTCGCACTGGGCGAGGAGGTGGCGCACACCCTCGGCGTGAACGTGACGCGGGTCCGGCTGGTCACGTTGGTGCTGATCACCGCCTTGGCGGGGGCGGCGACCGCGATCGCCGGTCCCATCCTGTTCGTCGGCCTGATCGTGCCGCACCTGGTGCGCCGGGCCGCGGACGGCTCGGTGCCGTGGCTGATCGGGTTCGCCGCCGTCCTCGGCCCGGTCCTGCTGCTGGCCGCCGACACCGCCGCCCGGGTGCTGCTGACCACCGGTGAGGTGCCGGTGGCCATCATCACGGCCTTCCTCGGCGGACCCGCCCTGATCTGGGCGGTACGGCGGTATGGGGTGGCACGACCGTGAGCGCGACCGGAACCGCCCTGGTGCTGCGCCGGGGCCGCTTCTCAGCCCTGGTGGAACGCCGGACGCTGGTGTTCACGGCCGTGATGCTGGTGCTGCTGCTCGCGCTCGGGTTCACCGCGCTGTGCTACGGCGACGGCTGGACCAGTCCCGCGCGGGTGTTCGCCGCGCTGGGCGGGCAGCGCGGCGGCCCGAACGTGATGATCCGCGAGTGGCAGCTGCCGAGGGTGCTCGCCTCCGTGGTGTTCGGCGCGGCGCTCGGCACCGCGGGCGCCGTCTTCCAGAACGTCACCCGCAACCCGCTGGGCAGCCCGGACGTGATCGGCCTCGACGCGGGCGCCTACACGGGCGCGCTGGTCGCCATCACCGTCCTGTCCGGCACGCCCGCCCGGCTGACCGCCGGTTCCGTGCTGGGCGGCCTCGCCGCCGCGGCCCTGGTGTACCTGCTCGCGATGCGCGGCGGGGTCTCCGGGCTGCGGCTGATCGTGATCGGCATCGCGGTCAACGCCATGCTCACCGCGGTCAACTCGTGGATCGTGCTGCGCGCCGAACTCGAGGTGGCGATCGCCGCCGTCGGCTGGAGCGCGGGCTCGCTCAACGGGCTCGGCTGGGAGCAGGTGCGCATCCCGTTCTGCGTCATCGCGGTGCTCCTCGCCGCGCTGGTGACCCGGGCGCCGGCGCTGCACCAGGCGGCGCTGGGCACCGAGGTCGCGGTCGGAACGGGGGTGCGGACGGAGTCGCTGCAGGTGCAGCTGGTGGTGATCGGGGTCGGCTGCACGGCCACCGTGACCGCCGCCGCCGGGCCGATCGTGTTCGTCGCGCTGGCCGCGCCGCAGATCGGGCGGCGCCTCGCCCGCACCTCCGGCATCGGCCTGCTGCCGGCGGCGCTGACCGGGGCGGTGCTGCTGCAGTCGGCCGACCTGATCGCCCAGCTGCTGCTCTCGCCGGTATCACTGCCGGTCGGCGTCGTCACCACCGCCATCGGCGGGTGCTATCTGATCTGGCTTCTCAGCAAGGAGGTGCGGAGCGGATGACCAGCCGCCTCACCGCACGGGACCTGGCCCTCCGCTACGGCGACCGGGTGGTGTCCACCCGGCTCTCGGTCGACGTCCCGGACGGCGCGCTCACCGCGGTCGTCGGCCCGAACGCGTGCGGAAAGTCGACCATGCTGCGCGCGCTCGTGCGGCTGCTGCGGCCCGCGGAGGGCACGGTGACCTTCGACGGCACCGACATCGGCACCATCGCGGCCAAGCGGTTCGCCCGGTCGGTGGCGTTCCTGCCGCAGGAGCCCTCGGCGCCCGAGGACATCCGGGTGCGCCAGCTCGTCGCGCGGGGCCGGTTCCCGCACCAGTCGCTGTTCAGCGGGTGGTCCGAGGCGGACCAGGAGGCGGTGACCGGGGCGATGGCCGCGGCCGGGATCACCGACCTCGCCGAGCGGCTCGTGCAAGAGCTGTCCGGTGGGCAGCGGCAGCGCGTCTGGGTGGCCATGGTGCTCGCCCAACGGACCCCGTACCTGCTGCTGGACGAACCGACCTCGTTCCTGGACATCACGCACCAGTACCAGCTGCTGGCGCTCCTGAGCCGGCTGCGCGACGAGGGCCGCACGGTGATCGCGGTGCTGCACGACGTCAACCAGGCGTGCCGGTTCGCCGACCACGTGATCGCCATGAGGAACGGCGCGGTGGTCGCCGAGGGCGCACCCGCCGACATCGTGGACGCCGCGCTGATCAAAGAGGTGTTCGACCTGCCGTGCCTGGTCGTGCCGGACCCGGTGACCGGCACGCCGATGGTCGTTCCCACCGTGGATCGAGGGAGCAACGCATGACCGACCTGCCCCTGACCGGCGCGCAGCTGGGCATCTGGCACGCTCAGCGGCTGGAACCGGACTCGCCGTACTACGTGGTCGGTGACGTGGTGGAGATCACCGGCCGCGGGCCCGTCCACGTGGCCGCGCTGACCGAGGCGATCCGGGCGACCACCGAGGAGGCGGAGAGCCTGCGGCTGCGGGTCCGCGACACCCCGGACGGTCCGCGCCAGACGGTGTCCGCCGATCCGGTGCCCGCGCCCCGGGTGATGGACCTGCGCGCCGAGGCGGACCCACCCGCCGCGGCGCGGGCGCGCATCGACGAGTTGCGCTGGCAGGCGGCCGACGAGTGCCGGGGGATGGTGGACCGGCGGCTGTCCGGCCACACCGTGCTCCGCCTGTCCGACACAGAGGTCTGGTACGTCCAGCTCAGCCACCACCTGGTGATCGACGGCTACACCGCGGCCATGCTGAACCGCCGTATCGCCGCGCACTACACGGCCCTGGTACGCGGTGAACCGGTGCCGCCGTGCCCGTTCGCCGCGTTCGCCGACTTAGTCGCCGCGGACGCCGACTACCAGGTGAGCGACCAGCTCACCGAGGACCGGGCGTACTGGACGGACCGGTTCACTCCGCTGCCCGACCTCGGCGACACCGGCCACGCCTCGGGCACACCGGAGCGGACCGTGGCGGCCGGCACGGTGCTGCCCGCGGAGCGGCTGGCCGAGCTGAAGACCTACGCCGAGCGGATCGGGTCGACCTGGGGTGAAGTGCTGATCGCGGGTTACACCGCGTTCCTGCACCGGGTGCTCGGCCACGACGACATGGTGCTCGCGATGCCGTTGATGTGCCGGTTCGGCAGGGCACTGCGCACCCCGGCCATGACAGTGAACGTGCTGCCGCTGCGGGTGCGAGTGCACAAGACCGACACGCTCCCGGAGCTGACCACGCGGGTGGCCGAGGCGTTGCGGGAAATGCGGGCGCACCAGCGCTACCGGGGCGAGAACCTGCCGCGGGACCTCGCGGTGCCGGGCGCCGGGGCGTTGCTGCACGGCCGGGGCGTCAACCTGAAGGCGTTCGACCTCACGCTGGACTTCGCCGGAAGCTCCGGCGACATGCGCAACATCGCCGGTGGCCCGCCGGAGGACCTGGGGCTGAGCGTGCTCCCGACCGCGGGCGGAGGACTCTCCCTGGGGTTCGAGGTGGACGCCCGGACCCACGACCAGGCGGGGGTCGACGCGCGGCTCACCGGGTTGCTGACGCTGCTCGACGCGCTGACCGGGCCGGACGAGCCGACCGTCGGCACCGCGGACCTGGTGCCCGCCGACGCGCGGGCTGCGCTGCTCGGCAGCTGGACGACCCCGGCGGTCCCCGGGCGGCCGGCTCCGGTACCGGACCTGCTCGACGCCCTGCCCGGCGGACGGACGGTGCTGGTGCACGGGGAGCGGCGGGTCACCGCGGGGGAGCTCGCCGACCGGGTGCATCGGCTGGCGCGGCGTCTGCGCGCGCGGGGAGTCGGCGCGAGCGACGTGGTCGCGCTGGAGCTGCCGCGTTCGGTGGAGTTCGTGGTGGCGCTGCTCGCGGTGCTCGACGCCGGGGCGGTGTTCCTGCCCTTGGACGTGGTCCAGCCGGCGCGGCGGACCCGCGAGCTGGTGGCCGAGTCCGGCGCCGCGCTCGTCCTGACCCCCGACGACCTCGCCGAGGACCGCCCCGGATCGGCTCCGGAACCCGTCCCGGATCGACGGCCGGGCGACGGCGGTTACCTGATCTTCACGTCCGGGTCGACCGGGCGGCCCAAAGGGGTGCTGGTCCCCGCGCACGCGCTCGCCGAACTGGTCCACCGGCAGCGGGCGACCACGATCGCCGGAGCCGAGCGCGCGGCCGGCCGGCGGCTGCGTGTCGCGCACACGTACCCGTTCGCCTTCGACTCCGCGCTCGACCAGCTCACATGGCTGCTGTGCGGGCACGAACTGCACCTCTACGACAGCGACACCGCACGTGACGCCGACGCCCTGCTGGCCGCGTTCGCGCGGGACCGCATCGACGTCGTGGACACCACGCCGTCCATGGCCGCTCCGCTGGCGGACCGCGGCCTCCTCGACGGCGCACGGCGCCCGGTCCTGCTGGTCCTCGGCGGCGAGGCGACCCCGCCCGCGCTGTGGCGGCGGGTGCGCGACTCGGGGGTGCCCGCCGTCAACATGTACGGCCCGACCGAGGCCACGGTGGACGCCGCGAGCGCACCGGTCACGGGACCGGCGCCGGTGATCGGGACCGCGGTGCCCGGCACCCGTGCCTACGTGCTGGACGACGCGTTGCGCCCGGTGCCGCCGGGCGCGACCGGCGAACTCTACCTGGCCGGACCGCACCTGGCGCTCGGCTACCTCGGCCGGACCGGCCTCACCGCGGAGCGGTTCGTCGCGGACCCGTTCGGCGCCCCAGGCGACCGCATGTACCGCACCGGCGACCTGGTCCGCTGGCAGCGGGAACTGGAATACCTCGGCAGGCGCGACGACCAGGTGAAGGTGCGCGGCCACCGGATCGAGCTGGGCGAGGTGGAGGCGGCACTCGGCGCGGTCCCCGGTGCCCGCGCGGCCGCGGCGGCGGTGCGCGGCACCCGGTTGGTCGGTTACGTGGTCGGCGACGTCGACGGCGACGCGGCGAGGTCATGGCTCGCCGAGCGGTTGCCCGAGCACCTGGTGCCCTCGGCGGTGGCGGTGCTGGCGTCGCTGCCCGTCACCCCGAACGGCAAGCTGGACCGCGGGGCGTTGCCCGAGCCTTCCCGCACCGGCAGCGGCCGGTCACCGGCCACGGAGCCGGAGAAAGTGCTGTGCGCGGTGATCGGCGAGGTGCTGGACGTGCCCGAGGTCGGCGTGGACGACGACTTCTTCGTCCTCGGCGGCGACAGCATCACCGCGATCGGGGTGAGCGGCAGGCTGCGCGAACACGGCTTCGACCTGCGCCCGCGCGACCTGCTGGCCCGCCGCGACTTCGCGTCCCTCGCGGCCATGGTCCGGCCGCTGCGCGCCGGCCAGGGGACCGGCGAGCCCGACGAGCCGCTCGGCGACGTCCCGGCACCGCCGATCGTGCGGGCGCTGCTGGACGGCAACCCGGACCGCGCGGCCATCGCCGGGTACGCGCAGTGGACCGTGGTCGAGCCGGACCAGGACGTGCCGCTGGACCGGCTTCGCGCGGCCGTGCAGACCCTGCTCGACCACCATGACGCGCTTCGCCTGCGGATCGACCCACTGACCGTGCCGCCGCCCGGCTCCGTCGCCGCGGTCGTCACCGAGGCCGCCTCGGCCGGCGAACCGGCGGACGTCGTCGCGCGCCGGCTGGCGGGCGAGCTCGACCCGGTCGCGGGCGACCTGGTCCGGGTGGCCAGGCTGCGCGGCCGATTGCTGGTCGTGGTGCACCACCTGGCGATCGACGGCGTCTCGTGGCGGGTGCTGCTGCCGGACCTTCGCACGGCGTGCGCAGGTGAGCCGCCGACCCGGGTCACCACCTCGTGGCGGGCCCACGCGCTACGGCTGGCCGAACAGGGCACGGCGGGCACCCGGCGCGGCGAGCTGCCGCACTGGCGGACCGCGCTGCGCCAGGCGCACCTCGGCGGGCGCGGGCTGGACCAGCGCCTCGACACCGTGGCCACGGCCATCGAGACCACCGACGTGGCCTCGGCCGATACGACCGCCGCCTTGCTCACCGCCCTGCCCGCCGCGTACCGCGCGGGGGTGGACGACGTACTGCTGGCCGTGCTCGTGCTCGCGCTGCGGTTGTGGCGCGGGGGCGGCGTGGACGCCGAGACGGTCACGGTGGAACGGCACGGGCGCGAGGGCGAGCACGACGTCGCCCGCACGGTCGGCTGGTTCACCGCGGAGCACCCGGTGCGAGTGCCCGCCGACGCCGTCCGCGCCGACGCGGATCTGACCGACGCGCTGGCCGGTGGACCCGCCGCCGGACGGCTGCTGCGCGCGGCGATGACCGCCGGCGGCGCCGTGCCGGGCGACGGTCTCGGCTACGGCGTCCTGCGCCACCTCGACCCCGAGGTCCGGGGCGTGGAGCTGACCGGGCCGCCGCCGGACGTGCTGCTCAACTACCTGGGCCGGTTCGCGCCCGTACCCGGCTGGCGCCCGGCCGGCGAGAACCCGTTCTCGGTGTGCGAATCCGAGGCCAAAGCACTGGAGCAGGTGCTCGCGGTGAACTGCTTCGTACGCGAGGCCGACCGCCCGCTGCTCGCGGTGGAGTGGACGGCGGCGGGCCGGGTGCTGCCCGCGACCGCGGTCGAGGCGCTGGTCGAGGCGTGGCGCACCGCGCTGGCCGCCTTCACCGAGCATGCCGCACGGGTCGAGCGGGACGGCCCCGCGGCCGAGGTGCTGCCCGCCACCGCGTTGCAGGCCGGGCTCGCGTTCCACACCGCGGTCCGCGACGACACCGACGCCGACGTCTACGTGGTCCAGGCGGTCAGCCACCTGCGCGGCACCCTCGACCCGGATCGGATGCGGGCGGCCGCCACGCGGCTGCTGCGCACCCATCCCGCGTTGCGGGCGTACCTGGAGACCACCGCGTCCGGCGCGGTGGTCCAGGTGATACCCGCGCAGGTGAGGCTGGACTTCCAGGCCGTGACGGCGCGGCCGGAGAAGTTCGCCGAGCACTGCCGGGCCGAGCACCGGCGCCCGTTCGACCCGGGAACGCCGCCCCTGATCCGGTTCATGCTGTGTGCACTCGGCCCGGACGAGCACCGGCTGGTGATCACCATCCACCACGCGCTGCTCGACGGCTGGTCGATGCCGCTGGTCGGCCGCACCCTCCTCGCCATCTACCACGAGCTGAGCGGCGGCCCTGCCGCCCCGGTGGCGCCGCCGCTGGCCGACTACCACCGGGTGCTGGCCACCCGCGACCACGAGGCGGGTCTCGCGGCCTGGCGGGACGCGCTGGCCGGGCTGGAGTCCGGCACCCACCTGGCCCCGGCCGCCGCGAAGTCCGCCGTGCGGCGACCGGAGCGGATCGCGGTCCCGCTCGGCGCCGAGTTCACCGCCCGGCTGCTCGCGTTCGCCCGCGACCGCGGGGTCACCCCGGCCGCGGTGTTCAACACCGTGTGGGGGCTGCTGCTCGGCAGGCTGACCGGCCGGCGGGACGTGGTGTTCGGCTGCCCGGTGTCCGGCCGCCCGGCCGACGTGCCCGAGGTGGCGCGGATGGTCGGCCAGCTCGGCAACACGGTCGTGGTGCGGGTGCGGGCCGCGCCGGGCGAGACCGCCGCCGCCGTGCTGGACCGGGTGCACGCGGAATCCACCGCGCTGACCGAACACCACCACGTCGGGCTTCCCGACGTACAGCGCGCGACCGGGCTCGGTGACCTGTTCGACACCATGCTGGTGATGGAGAACTTCCCGCTCTCCAGCCGCCACCGCGAGACCGTCGCACCGGGCATCGAGCAGACCGGTGTGGACATCGCCGACGCGACGCACTACCCGCTGACCGTGATGGTGCTGCCCGGCGAGGAGTTCACCATCGGGCTCGGCTACCAGCGGCACGCGTTCGACGAGGCGACGGTGCGCGGGTACGGCCGCTGGCTGCGGACGCTCCTGCACGGGCTGGTCGCCGACCCGGACCGCCCGGCGGCGGCGCTGCCGATGCTCGACGCCGGCGAACGCGCCGAGGTGCTGCGGTTCGGGGTCGGCCCGGAACCGGGCAGGCCGGCGGGCGGCGCGCTCGAGGAGTTCGGCACGTGGGTGCGCCGCACCCCGGACGCCGAAGCCGTGGTGTGCCGGGACCGCTCGCTCAGCTACGCCGGACTGGACCGCGCCGCCAACCGGCTGGCCAACGCGCTGCTCGCCGCCGGGGTGCGGCCGCAGGACCCCGTCGCGGTACTGCTGGACCGCGACGTCGAGCTGGTCGTCGCGCTGTTCGGCGTCCTCAAGGCCGGGGCCGTGTACGTGCCGATGGACCCGGAGTACCCGGCGGACCGGCTGGCCTACATGATCGCCGACATCGGGCCGGCCGCCGCGGTGTCCGGGTCGGAGGTCGAGGGGCTGCCCACCGTCGATCCGGCCGGCCTCACCGGTCCGTCCACGTGGGACGCGGACCCGGTCGCCGCGCGCCGCGATGTCACCGGCGACTCGCTGGCCTACGTGATCTACACCTCCGGCACCACCGGCAGGCCCAAGGGCGTCGCGGTGCCGCACCGCGGCGTGCCCAGCCTGGTGGCGTTGCAGGAGGACGTGGTCGGCATCGGCTCCGGCGAGCGCTACCTGCACTTCGCCTCGACCAGTTTCGACGTGGCGTTCTGGCAGTTCATGCTCCCGTTGCTGTCCGGCGGAACCTCGGTGATCGCGCCCGAGGAGGTACGGGTGCCCGGCGGCGAGCTGCTCGACTACGTGCGCCGCCACCGGGTGACCGGGCTGAACCTGCTGCCGTCGTTCCTGGCGGCCATGCCCGACGACGCGACCGTCGACGCGGACGTGTTCTTCGTCGTCGGCGCGGAACGCCTGGCTCCGGCACTGGCCGCCCGCTGGGGTGCCCGCCGCGCACTGTTCAACGCGTACGGCCCCACCGAGGTCACCATCAACTCGGTCACCTGGCGCTACGCGCCGGACGACCCCGGGCCGCTGCCGATCGGGCGGCCCGATCCGATGGTGCGCGCCTACGTGCTGGACGGCGGCCTGCAACCGGTCGGGGTCGGCGTGACCGGCGAGCTGTACCTCGCGGGACCCAAGCTGGCGCGCGGTTACGTCGGCCGCCCCGGGACCACCGCCGAGCGGTTCGTCGCCGACCCGTTCGGCCCCCCGGGGGAACGCATGTACCGCACCGGCGATCTGGCGCGCTGGCGACCCGATGGGAACCTGGTGTTCCTCGGCCGCACGGACCACCAGGTGAAGCTGCGCGGGTTCCGCATCGAGCTGCCCGAGATCGAGACGGTGCTCGGGCGGCACCCGTCGGTGCGGGCCTGCGCGGTCGTGGTGCGCGCGGACCGGCTGGTCGCCTACGTGATCCCGGCGGACAGCGCCGAACCCGACCCGGTGGCGCTGCGCACGCACCTGGCCGCGACGCTGCCCGATCACATGGTGCCGGCCGTCTACGTGCCGCTGGACCGGCTGCCGCTCGGCCCGAGCGGCAAGCTGGACGCCGCGGCGCTGCCCGACCCCGAGCCGCGCACCCGCGCGCCGGCCAGGGAACCGGCGACCGGGACCGAGGCCGCGGTGCTGCGGGTGTTGCGCACCGTGCTCGGCACCGATGACCTCGGCCCGGACGACGGGTTCCTGGAGCACGGCGGGGACAGCATCGCGTCCCTCCGGGTGGCGTCGATGATCCGGCGCACCGGCTTCACCGTCACCGTCCGCGACGTGGTCGAGGGTGCGACGGCCGCCGGGATCGCCGCCCGGGCGGACCGCGCGGACCCCGCGGAAGAGCCCGCCGCGCCGGCGGTCGGCGACGCGCCGCTGACCCCGGTCATGCGGGACCTGCTGCGCATGGCGGGGGCCACCGCCGCCCAGTTCTGCCAGTGGGTGCAGGTGTCGGTACCGCCGGGCGGCGACGAAGCTCGCTGGCGCGCCGCGCTGGACGCGGTGCTGGCCCGCCACGACGTACTGAGGGCGTACCTGGCCGACGATGTGTTGCGCATCCCCGAGCCCGGCACGGTCACCGGCGCCGACGTACTGACCGTGGTGCGCACCGACGATCCGGCGGCGGCGGTCGGCGACCGGCTGGCCACCGCGCGGGCGGCGATCGACCCGTACACCAGTCCCCTGCTGCGCGCGGTCGTGTTCGATGCCGGCCCGGACCGGCCGGCCACGTTGCTGCTGGTCGCGCACCACCTCGTGGTGGACGCGGTGTCGTGGCGGATCCTGCTCGACGATCTGCGCCAGGCGTACGACACCGGGCGGCGACTGGTCCCGCACGGGCAGTCGTTCCTCAGCTGGGCGCACGCGTTGCGGGCCGCCGACCATGCCGGCGAACTGCCGCACTGGCGGCGGGTCGCACAGGCGCCCGTCACGCCGCTGTCGGCGGTTCCCGCCGACCCTGGGCGCGACACCGCGGCCACGGCCCGCCATCACACACTGGCCATGGACCCGGCCACCAGCCACGCGCTGCTGACCACACTGCCCGCCGCCTACCGCACGACGCCGGACACTGTCCTGCTCACCGCGCTGGCCCGCGCGGTGGCCGCTTGGCGCGGCGGCGAGCCGGACCTGCTGGTGGCGCTGGAAGGCCACGGCCGCCCGGCGGAGGCCGACCTCGCGCAGACGGTCGGCTGGTTCACCGCGGTCTATCCGGCCCGGATCACCGCGGCCGGGAAGTCGGCGGCCGACGCGCTGCGCCGGGTCCGCGAACATCTGCGGGCCGCGGGCGACGGCCTCGGTGTGCCCGACGGCCTGGTCCGCCGCCCCGAGATCAGGTGGAACTACCTCGGCCGGTCCGGCCCTTCCACCGGCGGGCCGTGGCAAAGCCCGCCGCACGCGGGGCCGCCGGGGTCGGCGACCGGGGGCGCCGACGGCATGCCGCTGCCGTACCGGTTGATGGTCAGTGCGATGGTCGACGACCGGCTTCGGATCCGATTCACCTGGCCCGCCGCGGTTTTCACCGACACCGAGATCGCCGAACTGGGCGACCACCTGCGCGCGGAGATGGACTCCGCGGTCCGGGACCTGCCCGAGGCCCGGGAGATCGTGCCGCTGGCCCCAGCGCAGGAGCTGATCCTGGGCCCGGCCCGCGGCGCGGCCGACCCGTACCCGGTGCGGGTGGCGTTCACCGTGGCCGGACCGCTGGACGTGCCCGCTCTGCGGGCCGCCGCGGGCGCGCTGCTGCGCAGGCACCCCAACCTGGGCGCGGTGTTCCCCGCCGAGCACGACTTCCAGGTCATTCCGGCCGACCCGCGCCCGGACATCCGCGCCGAGTTCACCGCGGACAGGTTCGATCTGCCGACGGGCCCGCTGTGGCGGCTCACGGTGGTGCCCGAAGGACCGGAGCGGCACCAAGTGGTGCTGACCATCCACCGCCTGCTCTGTGACGCTTGGTCCGCGCCGCGTGTCGCCACCGAGTTGTTCGCGCTGTACGCCGGCAGGCCACTGCCCGAGCCGGTGCCGTTCACCCGCTACTCGCAGTGGCTCGCCACCCGCGACCACGGGCGCGACCTGCGGGCATGGCGGGCCGAACTGGCCGCCCTGCCAGACGGCGGGCACTTCCAGGTCACCGGGGTGGACCCGGCCGAGCCGGTGCTGTTCGACCTCGACGCCGCCGCCGTGGCCCGGCTGACCGAGACCGCCGCCCGCGACGGCGTCACCGCGGACACCGCTCTGCAGGGCGCATGGGCCGCCGTGCTGGCCAACCGGTCCGGGCGCGAGGACGTCCGGTTCGGCGTCATGGTGTCCGGGCGCGGCGCCGACCTGCCCGGGGTCGAGGAGATCATCGGTCCGTTGGCCAACACGGTCCCGGTGCGCGTCCGGCTGACCGGAACGGTCGCCGCCATGCTCGCCGATCTGCAGGCCCGCCGGCAGGCCATGCTTGAGCACCAGCACATCGGACTCACCGAACTGGCGGAACTGACCGGGATCGCCCCGGTGGTGGACAGCCTGGTGGTGTTCGAGAACTCCCCGCCGGTCCCCGAATGGTCGCGCGAACCCGCGCCCGGGCTCACCATCACGGACGTCACGGTGCGCGAGCGAACCCACCACCCGGTGACCGTCACCATAGTGCCCCGTGGGGACGGCGGGTGGTCCGGTGTGCTCGGCCACCAGCGCGGCGTGCTGACCCGCGCGCAGGCGCGGGAGGTCGCCGACCGGCTCGTGGCGGTGCTGCGCACCCTGCCTGACCGGTTCGACGACGACGCAAAAGAACTTCTCCGATGAGCGAGATCGACGCGAAGCTGTGGCGGATCGCGTTCGTGCTGGTGCTCGGCACCTTGATGGCCACCCTGGACAGCACGATCGTGTCGGTCGCGGTCGCCGCGTTCGCCGACCGGTTCAGCGCGTCGGTCGCCGACGTCCAATGGGTGACCACCGCCTACCTGCTGGCCGTGGTCACCGCGGTGCCCGCGTCCGGCTGGCTGGCCGACCGGTTCGGCGGACGCCGCACCTGGCTCGCCGCGGTCGCCGCGTTCCTGGTGGCGTCGCTGCTGTGCGGGCTGGCATGGTCGCTGCCCAGCCTGGTCGTCTTCCGCGTCCTGCAAGGGCTCGCGGGCGGCTTGTTGCCGCCGACCGGGCAGGCGCTGCTGGCCGGTATCGCCGGCCGCGAGCGGATCGGCCGGGTGATCGCGGTGGTCGGGGTGCTGCCGTTGCTGTCCCCGGTGCTCGGGCCGCTGGTCGGCGGCGCGGTGCTGCACGCGGCGGGGTGGCGCTGGATGTTCCTGATCAACGTCCCGATCGGGGTGATCGCGCTCGCGCTCGCGACCCGGCTGGTGCCCGCCGTGCCGCCGACCGCGACCGGTGCCCGGTTCGACTGGCGGGGCGCCGCGCTGCTGTCTCCCGGCCTTGCCGTGCTGGTGTTCGGATTGACCAGGGTCGCGCACGGAAGCCCGGCATGGCAGGTGGTCGCGGCGCTGGTGGCCGGCGTGGCGATGCTCGCCGGATTCACTCTGCACGGCGTCCGGGCCAAGGGCACCCCCCTGGTGGACCCGCTCCTGTTCATCCGGCCGCCGTTCGGCGTCGCGGCACTGGCGCTGCTGGCGTTGGGCGCTTCGGTGTTCGGCACGATGTTCCTGCTTCCGCTGTATTTACAGGGACCCGGCGAACTGTCGGCCTGGCAGACCGGGATACTGCTCGCCCCGCAGGGGGTCGGGGCGGCCGCCGGGACCGTGCTGGTGACCCGGGTCGTGGACACGACGGCTCCGCGCACGCTGGTCCTCGGCGGGATGGCGCTGGTCGCGGCTGGCACGGTCGCGTTCACCCAGCTCGGGCACGGGGTGCCGGACGTGGTGGTCGCCGGTTCCCTCTTCCTGCGCGGGGTGGGCGCGGCCATGATCAGCACCCCGATCATGACGATCGTCTACCGCCGGGTGAGCCGGCCGCGGCTGCCGCGGGCGGCGGTCGCGCTGAACCTGCTCGGCACGCTCGGCGGCTCGATCGGTACGGCGGTGCTCGCCGTCGTCCTGCAAGCGAGGATCACCGCCCGCGCGGACCAGGCGGCGGCGTTCGGCGACGCCTTCTGCTGGGTGCTGGCTCTCGTCGCTCTCGCTGCCATCGCCGCGTCCGGGTTGCCGCGCCAGGTGAGCGCCGGTGACGCGGATCACGAACAGAAAAGGACCACCACGGATGCTTGACCACGACTCGTTCCCCACGCCTGCCGACGTCACCGCCGACACACCGCTCGACCCGGCGATGCGGGCGGCGGTGTCCGCGCACCGCGAGACCATCGCCGACGTGCTCGACCGGCGCGACCCGCGCCTACTGGTGATCGTCGGGCCTTGTTCGGTGCATGACCCGGTGGCCGCGCTGGACTACGCGCGCCGGCTCGCCGACGCCGCCACACGGTTCGCCGACGACCTCGTCGTGGTCCTGCGCGCGTATCTGGAGAAACCGCGCACCGTCGCGGGCTGGGTGGGGCTGCTGCGCGATCCCACGCTGGACGGCGCGGGCGACATCGCCGGCGGCATCCGGGCAGGACGCGCCTTCCTGGTCGACGCCGCCCGTACGGGGCTGCCGCTCGCCTATGAGTTCGTCGACCCGGTTCTCGCGCCGCATGTGGCGGACACGGTCAGCTGGGCCGCGATCGGCGCGCGCACGGTGACCAGCCCGCCGCACCGCCAGCTCGCGTCGTGGCTGCCGATGCCGGTGGGGATGAAGAACACCCTGGGCGGCCGGATCGACCTGGCGATCGACGCCATCCGCGCCGCCGGGCTGCCGCACGTGTTCCCCGGCACCGGCACGGACGGCCGGGTCACCGCGCTGCGCAGCGACGGGAACCCGGCCGTGCACCTGGTGCTGCGCGGTGGCACGGTGCCCAACCATGACGCCGCGTCGGTCGCCGCGGCGGTCAGCGCGCTCGCCGAGGCGGGGCTGCACAGCCGGGTCGTGGTGGACTGCTCGCACGGTAACAGCGGCAAAGACCACGACCGCCAGCCGGTAGTGCTCGCCGATCTCGCCGACCGGATCGGGCGCGGCGACCAGGCGCTCGCCGGGGTGATGCTGGAGTCCTACCTCGCCGACGGCAGGCAGCGCCCAGACGCGCGACCGCTGCGCCCCGACCTGAGCATCACCGACGCGTGCCTCGGCTGGGCCCGGACCGCGCCGCTGCTGGAACAACTGGCCGTCGCCGCGCGCCGGCGAAACGCCCTGGTGTCAAAGGAGCGGATCGGCAGGTGAGCCGGGAGCGCTTTACGATCTTGGCCTGGTCGCTGCGAATCCCGGCAGACCGAGAAACCGGAGTCCACCGACCACACACCCCATCAAAACAAAACACCGCCGCACAGCGGCGGTGTTTTGTCGGACACGGGCTAGTCGTCGAGGGCGGCGTCGTGGACGAGGAGCGCGATCTGCACCCGGTTGTTCAGCTCCAGCTTCGTCAGCAGCCGCGACACGTACGCCTTCACGGTCGCGACGCTGAGCGACAGCTCCGCGCCGATCTCGCTGTTGGTGCGGCCGCGTCCGACGAGGGCGGCGACGGCGCGCTCGCCGTCGCTCAGCCGGTCCAGCAGGTCCCGGGCGCGGGCCTGGCGCGGGTCGGCGCCGGAGCCGGCGACGTAGGACATCATCTTGCGCAGCACCGCCGGCGACATCATCGGCTCGCCCGCGGCGACCTGCCGGATCGCCCGGACGATCTCCGGCGGCGGGGTGTGCTTCAGCAGGAACCCGCTCGCGCCCGCCCGCATCGCCCGCATGATGTGGTCGTCGGTGTCGAACGTCGTCAGGATGATGATCTCCGGGGGCTCGCGGCGGGCGCGGAGCAGCTCGGTCGCGGCGAGGCCGTCGAGCCTGGGCATCCGGATGTCCATCAGGACGACGTCGGGCCGGTGCTGGTTGACGGCCCCGACGACCTCCGCGCCGTCGGCGACGTCCCCCACCACGTCGAGGTCGGCGGCGTTCGACAGCATCATCGACAGGCCGGCCCGGACGAGCGCGTCGTCGTCCACGATCAGGACGCGGATGGGTGGGGAGTCCATCCCGCCACCCTATGGCCCCCCGGCGGCTCACGGCCGGTGCACGCGCCGTCCGCTGACCTCCCGCGCCGCCAGTCGGAACCAGGCGTCGCGCTCCCCGCCCGGCCACGGCTCGACCTGCGCGACCCGCCCGATCTCCGCCTCCGTCAGGGGATGCGCGCCGCCGCGCAGCAGCACGCTCCACCCCTGGCGGCTCGACTCGTCGAACCGGTCGACCTCGAAGGCCGCCCGGACCTCCCCGCCCGCCACGACGGTCAGCAGGCTGCGGTTCAGCCGTCCCGCGACGGACGTGCGGAAGATCACCGCGTCGCCGTCGACGGAGTAGTTCACGGGGACGACCGTGGGCCCCTCGCCGTCGTCGAACGCGACGCGTCCGACGGAGCCGCCGGCGATGAGCCGCAGGCACTCGGCGCGGTCGAGCTCTTCGAGAACGGGCCGGTCGGAGGAGTTCGCTGCCATGGGGTGACCCTTCCCGGCTCGCGGCGCGGCATTCGGATCTAGAGCGGGAGGCGGGCGTGCAGCCGGAACCGGCCGTCGCCGGTGCGGCCGTGCTCCAGCGTGCCGCCGAGCAGCGCGACCCGTTCGGCGAGGCCGACGAGCCCCGCGCCCGCGCCGGGCATGGCGAGCGCGGACGGGCCGGGCGGGACCGCGTTGACGACCTCGATGTCCAGGTCCTCACCGGCGTCGAGGGTGATCCGGACGGCGGCGCCCGGCGCGTGCTTGCGGGCGTTCGTCAGCCCCTCCTGCACGATCCGGAACGCGTGCCGCCCCACCCGGGACGGGACCCGGCCCGGGTCGGGGACGTTCTCGTCCAGCGTGACGCGGCTTCCGGCGCGCCGCGACTCCTGGACGAGCCCGGACACGTCCGCGAGCGTCGGCTGCGGCCGCTCCGGGACGGCGTCCGCGCCGGCGCCGGGCGTGTCGTCGCGCCGCAGCACGCCGATCACCTCGCGCAGGTCCTCCATGGCCTCGTAGGCGCTCTGCCGGATGATCCCGGCGGCCTCGCGCTGCTCGGCGGGCGCGTCCGGGCGGAACTCCAGCGCCCCGGCGTGCACGGCCAGGAGCGAGATGCGGTGCGCGAGCACGTCGTGCATCTCGCGGGCGATCCGCTCGCGCTCCAGCAGCCGCGCCTCCTCGACCCGCAGCCGCTGCTCCGACTCCGCGGACCTGGCCCGCTCCTTCAGCGACTCGATCAGCTGCCGCCGCGACCGGACGAGCATCCCGACGGCGGCCAGCACCGCGTAGCCGAGGACGAACACCAGGGACGACTCCCAGCGCTCCCGCTGGGTCGTCATCGAATCCGTCAGCTGGAACAGGACCAGGACGATCGCCGAGTTCAGCGCGGTGAGGGCCACGGCGGGCAGCCAGCGGCGGTGCACGGCGACGGTGAACAGGCTCATCGCCGTGGCGCCCCACGAGACGGAGTTGGTGACCTCGTAGAACGTCAGGAACAGCGCGACCCAGACCGGCCACCGGCGCCGGAACAGCACCAGCACCAGGAGGCCGGCGCCGCCGAGCACGGCCTCCCGGACGTCGTCGGTCCAGCCGGGCGGCGGCGGGTAGTCCTCCCGGGCGCCCGCCAGCACCAGCAGCCCGATCATCAGGGCGACCGCCGCGACGGTGGCGTCGCGCACCCATTCGCGCGCGGACCTGCGGAGAGTCACGCCGACCACGCTAACCGCCCCCGGCCCGCCCTGCAGTGGCCGCAGGTCGGCTTCCCATCGACTTTGGTATCGGCCCCGGGCGGGCCTTGGCCGTCAGCCGAGCTTGGCGACGGTGAGCAGGACGGCGGCGTCCTCCAGGGCCTCCAGGCTGTGCCGCGCGTCCGGGACGATGAGGAGGTCGCCGGAGATGCCGTCCCAGGCGTGCTCGCCGCTCGCCAGCCGCACCCGGCCGTGCAGGACCATGACCGTCGCCTCGCCCGGGTTCTCGTGCTCGGCCAGCGTCGTGCCCGCCGTCAGCGCGATCAGCGTCTGCCGCAGGACGCGCTCGTGCCCGCCGTAGACGGTCGAGGCGCTGCGCCCGGTGGAGCCGTCCGCGGCGCGTTTCAGATGGTCCCGTACCTGTGCGTCCAGCGAGAGCTTCTGCATGGCCACCAGTGTGCCCGGCTCCGCGGAAAGGACGCGCGGCGGGTCAGTTCAGCGGTGCGGCCGTGACGGGCTTGCCGGTGGCGCTGCCCGCGAGCCAGTCCTGCCAGGACTTCGCCCACGGCGTCGGGCCGTTGCCGAACTGGAGCTGCCGCGTGGTGCCGGTCACCTTCACGACGTCGCCGCGGTTGGAGAAGTCGTAGAACCATTTGGCGTCCCCGGGGGACGCGTTCACGCAGCCGTGGCTGACGTTGGCGTTGCCCTGGGAGTCGGTCGACCACGGCGCCGAGTGCACGAACGTCCCGCTGTAGGTGAGGCGGACGTTGTAGTTCGTCTTGATCCGGTACTCGCCGGGGTTGCCGGTGGTCGCGGAGTCCATGACCATGCGGCCCGCCTTCTCCTGCACGATCATCGTGCCGCTGTAGCTCTCGTGGCCGGGCTTGCCCATGCTGACCTTCATCGTCCGCGCCGTCCTGCCGCCGTCGGTGACGGTCGCGCGGTGCTGCTTGGCGTCGATGGTGGTGATGTGCCGCGCGCCGACGGTGAAGGAGACGCTGCGGTCCTTCATCCCGTACAGGCCCTCGCCGGCCTTCAGGCCCGCCAGGTGCGCGATGACCTTCACCTTCTGCCCGGACGGCCAGTACTCGCGGGGCCGGAAGTCGACCTCCTTGTCGCCGACCCAGTACCAGGCGCCCTCCACCGGCTTGGACATCCGGACCTCGAGGGCCTTCTCCACGGCGACCTTCCCGGCCTTCGTGGTCACCGGCCTGGACAGCAGCAGCTGCACCGGCATGCCGACGCCGACGTTCTCGCCGTCCAGCGGCGACATGCCGCTCTCCAGCTTCTTCCGCGGCGTCAGCGTCGTGAACGTGGACGTCGCCGCGCTTTCCTTGCCGCCCTCGCCCGAACCCTTCGCGGTCACCGTGTACGTCGTGGACGGACGCAGCGTCCACGACGACTTCCACGAGGCGCCGTCCGCGGCGAGCTTCCCCTCGGCCTTGGCGTTCTTCTTGCCGTAGGTGAGGGTGACGCTCGTCAGCCTGCCCTTGCTCGCGGTGACGGTGACGGGCTGGTCGGGCGCGATCTGCTGGGCGCCGGTCGCGGGCGCGATGGCCAGCTTCACCGCGTCCTCGGCCTTGCCGCCTTCGCCGCCCCCGGAGCCGCCGTCGCCCCCGGACGAGCAGCCTGCGGCGGCGATGGCCGCCGCGCCCGCGATCGCCGCGATCGCCGTCCCGGTCCGACCCTTGAGCACCAGAGAACTCCTTACGCTCGACGCGTCCCTTCGTCAGGGTATGCACGGTTTTGCGCAAGGCATGCAAAAGCGCGAAGAATGGTGGAGTTCTTCCAGGTTGGGGTCAAGGCGCCGAGAGACCGCCCGCGCCGTGCGGGAGCCGGGCGGCGGCCGCGCTGTCCAGGAGGAACAGCGTCCCCCGGCGGCCCCGCGCCCCCGCGACCGGCGCCCGGTCGGGCGTCGGCTCCGTCAGCCCGAGCCGGACGGCCTCCGCCTTGGACTCGCCCGCCGCCAGCACCCACACCTCCTCCGCCGCCTGCAGCGACGGGAACGTCAGCGAGATCCGGGTCGGCGGCGGCTTCGGCGCGTCCCGCACCGCCACCACGGGACGCTCGTCGCGCAGCGCCGGCGTCCCGGGGAACAGCGACGCGACGTGCGCGTCCGGGCCCACGCCGAGCATCAGCACGTCGAACGCCGGGACCTGCTCGCCGTCTTCAGGACGCGCCTCGGCCCGCAGCTCGGCGGCGTAGCGTTCGGCGGCGGCGTCCGGGTCGTCGCCGTCCGGGCCGTCCGGCGCGGGCATCGGATGCACCCGCGCCGGGTCGACCGGGACGTGGTCCAGCAGCGCCGCGCGGGCGCCGGTCTCGTTGCGCTCCGGGTCCCCGGTGGGCAGGAACCGCTCGTCGCCCCACCACACGTCGACGCGGCCCCAGTCGATCGCGTCGCGGGCCCCGGACGCGTACAGCGCGGAGAGCACCGCCGTGCCGACGCCGCCGCCCGTCAGCACGACCGACGCCGAGCCGCGGGCCGCCTGCGCGTCCACGATCCGCGTCACCAGCCGCGCGGCCGCCGCCTCGGCGAGGACGTCCTGGTCGCGGTGCAGCAGGACCGACAGGGGGATCACGCGTCCTCCGCACGGTCGCGCTGCTGCTCCTCCGCCTCGCCGCGCCCCCGCTCCTCGGCCTCCTCTTTGGCCTGCTCGGTCTGCGCGGCCTCCGCCGTCGCCGACAGCGGCTCGCTCGCCGTGCCTTCGCGTGTCGTCCCGCCCGCGAGGTCCTTGGCGAACCGGGCCGCGGCGTCGCGGTACACCTCGTCGGGGTCGAGGCGGCGCAGCTCCTCGGCCAGCAGCTCCGACATCGGGCGGCGCATCAGCGCCACCTGCCGGTCGGGCTGCCCCGGACGGCACAGCGTCGCGACCCGCCCGTCCGGACGGTGGATCACGATGTCGCCGCCGGTCGTGCGCAGCCGGACGCCCGTGATGCCGGGGCCCTCCGAGACCGTCCGGTCCATTGGCACGCCGAGCCGGATCGACAGCCACGCCGCCAGCAGTTCCGCGCTCGGGCTGTCCGGCTCCGCCATCACCTCGCCGGACGTGATCTCGTCGTGGTCCTGGTCGAGCGCCGCCGCCAGCAGCGACCGCCACGAGGTCAGCCGCGTCCAGGTGAAGTCGGTGTCGCCCGGCCGGTAGCCGCCGGCGAGCTGCGCCAGGGTGCCGAGCCGGTCGCGGGCCGCGTAGGAGTCGGTCACCCGCCGCTGCGCCAGCCGGCCGAGCGGGTCCTTGGCCGGCGCCTTCGGCACCTTGCCGCCCGGCCACCACGTCACCACCGGCGTGTCGGGCATCAGCAGCGGCACGACGACCGAGTCGGCGTGCTCGGCGAGCGGCCCGTACATGCGCAGCAGCACCGTCTCGCCCGGGCCGGTCTCGCCCATGCGGATCTCGGCGTCCAGCCGGGACGAGCTGCCGCGCGGATCGCGGGAGATCACGGTCAGCACCCTGCACGGATGCTCGCGCGCCGCCTCCGTCGCCGCGCGCACCGCGTCGTACTGCGCCGACTCGTCCGTCACGATGATCAGGGTCAGCACCATGCCGACGGCGGGGCCGCCCATCAGATGCCGGGACTGCGTCAGCGCGTCCTGGATCTGCCGGGTGGTGGTGCCGGTGAGGTCGATGTTCATCTAGAGCCGCCTCCAAGTGCGCCCGTCCCGCGCCATCAGGTCGTCGGCGCTGTCGGGCCCGTAGCCGCCGGACTTGTACTGGTCGAGACCGCCCCGGCTCGCCCAGAACTCCTCGATCGGATCGAGGATCCGCCAGGACAGCTCGACCTCCTCCTGGCGCGGGAACAGCGGCGGGTCGCCGATCAGCACGTCCAGCAGCAGCCGCTCGTACGCCTCGGGCGACGTCTCGGTGAACGACTCGCCGTACGCGAAGTCCATGTTGACGTCGCGGATCTCCATCGAGGTGCCCGGCACCTTCGAGCCGAACCTGACCGTGATGCCCTCGTCCGGCTGCACCCGCATGACCAGGGCGTTCTGCCCGAGCTCCTCGGTGTCGGTCTCCGAGAACGGCAGGTGCGGCGCCTGCTGGAACACCATCGCGACCTCCGTCACCCGGCGGCTGAGCCGCTTGCCGGTGCGCAGGTAGAACGGGACGCCCGCCCAGCGCCGGTTGTCGATCTCCAGCTTGACCGCGGCGTAGGTCTCGGTGCGGGAGTCGGCGGGGATGCCGTCCTCCTCCAGGTAGCCGCGGACGTTCACGCCGCCCTGCCAGCCCGCCGCGTACTGCCCGCGCGCCGTGGACCCGTCCAGGTCGCCCGGCACCCGCACCGACGACAGGATCTTGGCCTTCTCGGCGCGGACGGCCTCCGCGCTGAACGACGTCGGCTCCTCCATCGCCGTCAGCGCCAGCAGCTGCAGCAGGTGGTTCTGGATGACGTCGCGGGCCGCGCCGATGCCGTCGTAGTACCCGGCGCGGCCGCCGATGCCGATGTCCTCGGCCATCGTGATCTGCACGTGGTCGACGAACGAGCGGTTCCAGATCGGCTCGAACATCGTGTTGGCGAACCGCAGCGCCAGGATGTTCTGCACGGTCTCCTTGCCGAGGTAGTGGTCGATCCGGAAGATCGACTCCTCGGGGAAGACGCGATGGACGGTGTCGTTCAGCTCCTGCGCGGTCTTGAGGTCGCGGCCGAACGGCTTCTCGATGACGACCCGCCGCCACGACCCGTCCTCGCGGTCGGCGAGGCCGCTGCGCCGCAGCTGTTCGACGACCTTCGGGAAGAACTTCGGCGGGATCGACAGGTAGAAGGCGTAGTTGCCGCCCGTGCCGCGGGTGTCGTCCAGCTCCTTGACGGCCATCGACAGCGCGTCGAACGCGCCCGGGTCGTCGAACGTTCCGGGGACGAAGTGCATGCCCTCCGACAGGTGCGTCCACACGTCCTCGCGGAACGGGGTGCGGGCGTGCGCCTTGACGGACTCGTACGCGATCTGCCGGAAGTCTTCGTGCTCCCAGTCGCGGCGGGCGAAGCCGACCAGGGAGAAGCCAGGCGGCAGCAGCCCTCGGTTCGCCAGGTCGTAGATCGCCGGGAGCAGCTTCTTGCGCGACAGGTCCCCGGTGACGCCGAACAGCACGAGCACGCACGGTCCGGCCACGCGCGGGAGGCGCTTGTCACGCGGGTCGCGGAGCGGGTTGGCCGGGCTGATCAGTGGGTCGGTCACGTGGTCCCCTTCGTCGACGCTCGCTCTGATCGCACTGCTTCAGGTCGCCCTGCCTTTGGTCGCACTGCCTGAGGTCGCCCTGCTCTTGGTCGCCCTGCTTGTGATCGCACTGCTTCTGGTCGCGCAGTTTGAGATCGCACTGCGTGCTCATTCCCCTTCTCTGGCGGAGTCGAGCAGCCGGGCGAGTCCCGCCCAGCGGTCCTGCAGGTGCAGCCGCACCACCGGGCGGCCGGCCGCGCGCGCGTCGCGGGCGTCCCCGAGCGCCCGGGCGAGCTGCAGCATGCCGAGCCGGTGGTGGCGGCCCGGGACGGGCACGTCGCGGACGACGTTCCCGGTCATCATCAGGTATACGCCTCCGTCCCGGTGATCATTCCAGATCGCGGGGTGACCCGCGCCCCAGTCGACCGTGACCGGGCGGCCCGAGCGGGCGGCGAGCAGCGCGGCCAGCCGGCGGACCTGCCCGCCCTGCCCGCGCGCCTCGTCCGGGTCGAGGTAGGCGACGATCGCGAGGTGCTCGTCGGCGCCGATCCGGGCGGCGAGCGCGTCCATGAGCGCGGGCAGGCCGGGCGCCGCCATCAGCTCCGGGACGGTCGTGTGCACCTCGACGGCCCGGCCCGGGGCGCCGTCGGCGAACAGCGGCTCGCCGGTGCCGTCGTCGAGCGTCATCGGGGCCGCGCCGTGCCGCGGCGCGAGCGGGTCGAGCTCCAGCAGGTAGGACGCGACGGCCGCGGCGTACTCCCACACGACGAGCTGCGCGGCGAGCGGGCCGGTGACGGTGGCGTCGTCCTGGCGGGGGCGGCCGTCGAACGTCACGAGGAACAGGTCGGCGGCGGGGCGCAGCGGGAGGCCGCCGTCCTGGACGACCGGCGTCAGCCGTCCGCACGCCGTCTCCACCAGCAGGAGCGCGACCCAGCGCGCGATGCCCGGCAGCGCCGCCGGGTAGCCGCCGAGCACGGCCGTGCGGCGCCCGGCGCGGACCGCGCCGCCGAGGATCGCGCCGAGGACGAGCCCCGGGTTCTGCTCAGGCCGGGTCAGCGACGGCAGGACGGCGGTGGCGTCGTCGAGGAGCGCGGGGACGTCGGCGCCGGCGAGGGCCGCGGGCACCAGCGTGTAGGGGGACAGGGCGCCGAACGCGGTCGGTGCGGGCGCCTCGATCAGCGGATGGCCCGCCTCCGTCGCGAGCTTGGCCGCGGCGGCGCGCGGCTCGGCGACCGTGACGAACCGCCGCGCGATCTCGGCGGGCGACAGGCCGAGGCCGTCCCGGAGCAGCCCGTCGAGGACCTGGCGGAGCGCGTCGGTGCCGGGGTCGTCGCCCGTCACGACGATCAGCGTCCGGCCGAGGCGCTCGGGGTCGTCGGCGAGGCGCAGCAGCGGGCCCGGCTCCGGGCCGTCGAACACCGTGAGCGGCACCACGGGGGAGCGGGGGTCGTCCGCGTCTTCGTCCGCGTCGTCGTGGGCGTCGTCCGCGGCGTGGCGGTGCGCGGCGACGATCAGTTCGGCGGCGCGGGCCGGGGCGCCGCGGCCGAGCAGCGCGACCTCGGTCAGCCCGTCCGCGCGGGCCCGCCGGCGCAGCTCCTCGGCGCGGTCCAGGGCGGCGCGCCCCGGGCCGGGCTGGCCGGGCCAGCACAGCGCGCGGCCCTCCGCCCCCGCGGCCGCGGCGGACGGCCACAGCGACGGGTCCTCGGAGGCGAGCCGGACGGGCACCTCGTCGATCCAGAGGCGGCCGAGCACCCGCTCGGCGGCCTCCTTCAGCGGCCCTCGGGCGGTGATGGCCGTCTCCCCCGAGACGACGGCGGTGAAGGTCACGGCCTGCGCGCCCCCGCCACCGCCCGCACCGCCTCGGTGAGCCTGCCCGCGCCGTCCACCGGGTCGCGCAGGTGCAGCCGGATCACCGGGAGCCGCCGCCTGCGCAGCGCCCGCAGCTCGCCGACCGCCCGCGCCTCCTGCAGCTTCGCCAGGCTGTAGGGGCGGCCGGGGACGGGATGCCCGGCGAGCGCGTCGCCGGGAGCCGGATCGCCGGTGACGATCAGGAACGCGCCGTTGCCCGGGCCGTCCTTGTGCACCGGCCCCGTCGCGTGCGGGTAGGCGGGCCCCGGCCCGTAGGCCACGGGACGCTCGGACGCGCGCGCGAGCGACGGCGCGAGATACCGCCCGGAGAAGTCGCCCGACAGATACGTCATGACCGACAGGTACCCGTCGGACGGCACGGACGCGACCAGCCCCCCGAGGACGGTCTGCAGCTCCGCGCCCGGCGGCCACGGGAAGTCGGCGTGCACCTCGATGCCGTCCTCGACGTAGACCGGCCGCTCCGCGCCCGGCGGACCGTCGCCCGCCGTGCGCAGCAGCGTCGCCGCGTCGTCCTCCGCCTCCTGGACGGCCGTGCCGCCCGCCTCGAACGGGTTCACCCCGAGCAGCCACCCGGCGACCGCCGTCGCGTACTCCCACAGCAGGAACTGCGCGCCGAGCGGCGCCCACACCGAGGTGTCGGACTCGTCGTCGGCCGCCGACGCCGGGTTGATCGACACGCCGTGCACGTCGGGGAACGCGCCGCGCCCGCCGGGCGGCTCGAACGCCAGCACGCCCTTGCCGCGCTTGCCGGTGCCGACGGCGAGGAGCTGGGAGATCCAGGCGCTCAGCGCGCCGGACCCGCCGGGCTCGCGCAGCAGCACCTTGTCGCGGGACAGCCCGCCCTGGCCCTGCTGCGCGCAGCCGCCGAGGACCGCGCCGAGCAGCAGGCCCGGGTTGTCCTCGTCCTTGCCGAGCGACGGCGCCAGCGACGCCGCCTCCTCCAGCAGCCGCTCCGCGTCCGCGCCCGCCAGCACCGCCGGGACCAGCCCGTACGCCGACAGCGCCCCGAAATGCCCGGGCAGGTACGGGTCGGTCAGCCCGATCCGGTAGCCGCACTGCCGGGCGAAGTCGTGCAGCGGGCTCCCGTGGTCGGTGACGACGAGGAACCGGCTCGCGATCTCCCGCTCCGACAGGCCCCGCTCGCGGAACGCGGCCGCGAAGATCCGGCGGTAGGCGTCGCCTTCGAGCGACACGCCCGCCTTGCTGGCCAGCACGACCAGCGTCCGGTCGAGCCGCTCCAGCGCGAACGCGAGCGCTGCGGTGTCGCCGCCGTCCAGGACGGTCAGCTCGCCCGCCGGCCGGCCGGGCCCGGCGGGCTCCCGCGCGGCGGCTCCGTTGGACGGCGGCGGCGCGTGCGCCTCCATGATCGCCTGTGCGGCGAGGCTCTCCGCGCCGACGCCGATCAGCACGATGTGGTCGAGCCCCGAATAGCGCGCCTCCGACACCAGGCCGTCCACCTGGTTCAGCAGCCCGCGGGAGGCGAACGGCAGGTCGAGCCAGCCGAGCCGGCTGTGGTCGACCGCGCGCCGGCCCCACAGCCGCGGGTCCTTCGCGGCGAGCGCGCCGGGGACGCCGCAGCTCACGAGGTAGTCCCTCGCGCGCAGCGCCGAGTCCAGCACGTCGCCGCGCGTCAGTACGTCGAATCCGGACACTGCACCCTCCCTGCCCCCATCGTTTCAGGAGAGAAAGGGCATACGCGACCATCTCCATCGATCTTTTGGGCCCGGCTGAGCGGCTCCCGCGCACCGGTCAGGCGAGCGCCTCGGCGAGCTGGGCGAGGCCCTCCGCGCGGTCGCGCAGATGGAGGCGGACGGCGGGACGGCCCAGCGACCGCACCACCCGCAGGTCGCCGAACGCCTGCGCGAGCTGCAGCTCCCCGAGGCTGTACGGCCGGCCCGGGACCGGGACGTCGTCCGTGACGGCCCCGGTGACCTGCAAGAACGCACCGTTGCGCGGGCCGCCCTTGTGGTACTGGCCGACGGCGTGCAGGGCGCGCGGCCCCCACCCGAACGTGACGGGCGCCGGACGCCGCCTGACCTTCGCGCCCCGCGCCGCCAGCAGCGGGCGGAGCCCGGTCGCCGCCGCGTCCCCGACCCGGTCCAGGTAGGCGATCGCGGCGAGGTAGCCGCCGTCCGGGACGTCCTCCAGGACCACGTCGAGCGCCTCGGTCAGGGTCTGCGCACCGCGCAGCGCGCCCTCGGGCGCGTGCACCTCCACCGCGCCCGACACCAGCTCCGGCGGCCGCCGCACGACCGTGGGCGCCGCGCCCTCCTCGGAGCGCAGCAGCGCCGCCGTGCTCTCCGCCGACTGGCGGACGTCCGGCTCGTCGAACGGGTCCACGCCGATCACCCGGGACGCCACCGCGACCGCGTACTCCCACAGCAGGAACTGTGCGCCGAGCGGGCCGGCGACGCTCACGCCCGCCTCGCGTCCCGGTCCCGGCTCGTCCGGGCGGCGGCCCAGGATGACGCGGCGCAGGTCGTCGGTCAGCTCGAAGCCGGGCGCGTCGACGCTCTCCACGACGACCGGCAGCAGGCCCTTGCCGTCCTTGCCCGTCGCGCCGCCGACCAGCTGCTCCGCCCACGCGGCGAAGCCGCCGAGGCCCGAGCCGTGGTCGGCGATGACGAGCTTGTCGCGGGCGCCGAGCGCCGACGAGCCGAGCGCCGCGCCCAGCGCCAGCGCCGGGTTGTCGTACGGCTGCCGCAGCGCCTGCGCCAGCCGGGACGCCTCGTCCAGCAGGACGGTCACGTCCACCCCGGCGAGCACGGCCGCGACGACGCCCCGCGCGCCGAGTGCACCGAACCGCGCGTCGACGCCGGCTTCGGCGTGGACGAGATGGTGCCCCACCTCCAGGGCCGCGCGTTCCAGCGCGGAGCCCTCCTCCGCCACGACGACGAACCGGCGGGCCAGCTCGGCGCCGCCCAGCCCGGCCTCGGAGAACGCGCGCCCGAAGACGCGCCGCAGCGACTCCGCCTCGACGCTCTCGCCGGCCACGACGACGAGCGTCCGGTCGAGGTCGCCCGCCAGCACGCCCGACACCTCGTGCGGGTCGGACGTGTCCAGGACGATCAGTTCCGTCCCCGCGGAACCGCCCGCCGTGCGGAACATGGCGTCGGCGGCGAGCGCGGAACCGCCCGCGCCCGCCAGCACGACCCGGTCGAGACCGGCGTCCCTGGCCTCGCCTGCCGGATCGGCCAGCCGCCCCACCAGCGACCGCGAGGCCTCCGGCAGGCCGAGCCAGCCGAGGCGGCGGGCGGCCAGCGGGGCCGCGTCGGGCCCCCACAGGTTGGCGTTCCCGGACGTCAGCGAGCCCGGCACGCCGTCGGAGACGAGCCGGTCCAGGACCGTCTCGCTCTCGTCGACGACGGCGCCGCGGATGGTGACCGAGATCCCCCCGGCGGTCACCACCGAGGTCACGCGCCGGCCCTCTTGGCTTCCAGCTCGCCGCTGATCGAGTCGAGCAGTTCCTTCCACGAGGCCGCGAACTTCTCGACGCCCTCGTCCTCCAGCACCTTCACGACGTCGTCGTAGTCGACGCCGGCGTCCTTCAGCGCGGCCATGTGCGCGCGGGCGTCGTCGTAGGCGCCGCGGACGGTGTCGCCCCGCAGCCGCGCGTGGTCGGCCACGGCGTTCAGCGTCGCCTCCGGCATCGTGTTGACCGTGCCGGGCGCGACGAGCTCGTCCACGTACAGCGTGTCGGCGAGGTCGGGGTCCTTCACGCCGGTCGACGCCCACAGCGGACGCTGCGGGCGGGCGCCCGCGTCCTTCAGCGCCTTCCACCGGCCGGTGCCGAATTTCTCCTCGTACAGCGCGTACGCGAGCCGCGCGTTGGCGACGGCCGCCTTGGACTCCAGCGCCTTCGCCGCGTCCGTGCCGATCTTCTTGAGCCGCTTGTCGATCTCGGTGTCGACCCGGCTGACGAAGAACGACGCCACCGACGCGATCTTCGACAGGTCGTGGCCGTTCTCCCTCGCCTGCTCAAGGCCCGCGAAGAACGCGTCGATGACCGCGCCGTAGCGCTCCAGCGAGAAGATCAGCGTCACGTTCACGCTGATGCCCTCCGCCAGCGCCGCCGTGATCGCCGGCAGGCCCTCCCGCGTCGCGGGGATCTTGATGAACAGGTTGGGCCGGTCCACGAGCCACCACAGCGCCCGCGCCTCGGCGACCGTCCTGCGGGTGTCGCGGGCGAGGCGCGGGTCGACCTCGATCGACACGCGGCCGTCGAGCCCGTCCGTCCGGTCGTACACCGGGCGGAGCACGTCGCAGCCCCAGCGGATGTCGTAGGTGGTGATCGCGCGGGACGCCTCCTCGACGTCCACGCCGCGCACTGCCAGGTCGCGGACCTGGTCGTCGTAGGCCGTGCCCTTGCTCAGCGCCTTCGCGAAGATCGTCGGGTTGGACGTGACCCCGACGACGTTCCTGTCCTTGACCAGCTCCGCCAGGTCGCCGGTGCGCAGCCGGTCGCGGCTGATGTCGTCCAGCCAGATCGACACGCCCTCGTCCGAGAGCTCCTTCAGAATGTCGCTCATCGTTGAGTCTCCCCTTCAGTTGCCGGTGGTCTCGCCGCGCCCGGCGTGCTTGACGCTCGCCTTGATCAGGCTGGCCTTCGCCGCCGCGACGACCCGCTCGGAGGTGATGCCGAACTGCAGGAACAGCGTCTTGTAGTCGGCGGACGCGCCGAAGTGCTCCAGGCTCACCGCCTCGCCCGCGTCGCCGATGAAGGCGCGCCAGCCGAGCGCGATCCCGGCCTCGACCGACACGCGGGCGCGCACGCCCGGCGGCAGGACCTCCTGCCGGTACGCGTCGGTCTGCGCCTCGAACCACTCCACGCACGGCATCGACACGACCCGGGCCGGGGTGCCCTCCGACTGGAGCGCCGCGCGGGCCTCCAGCGCGAGCTGCACCTCGCTGCCGGTCGCGATGATGATCACGTCGGGTTGCCCACCGTCCGCGTCGGCCAGCACGTAGCCGCCCTTCGCGGCGCCCTCCGCGGACGCCAGCGCGCCGTCGCGGTCGAGCGTCGGCAGCTTCTGCCGCGTCAGCGCGAGCCCGGCCGGACGGTCGGTGTGCTGGAGGATCGTCCGCCACGCCACCGCGGTCTCGTTGGCGTCCGCCGGACGGACGACGTCCAGGCCCGGGATCGCCCGCAGCGCCCACAGGTGCTCGACGGGCTGGTGCGTCGGGCCGTCCTCGCCGAGCCCGATCGAGTCGTGCGTCCACACGAACGTGACCGGCAGCTTCATCAGCGCGGCCAGCCGCACCGCCGGGCGCATGTAGTCGCTGAAGATCAGGAACGTGCCGCCGTACGGGCGGGTGCCGCCGTGCAGCGCGATGCCGTTGCAGATCGCCGCCATCGCGTGCTCGCGGACGCCGAAGTGCAGCGTGCGGCCGTACCGGTGCCCGGGGAACTCCTTCGTCTGGAACTCCTCCGGGATGAACGACGGCTCGCCCTTCATCGTCGTGTTGTTGCTCTCGGCCAGGTCGGCCGAGCCGCCCCACAGCTCGGGCAGCACCGGCGCCAGCGCCGCGAGGATCTGCCCGGACGCGGCGCGGGTCGCGATGTCCTTGCCGGGCTCGAACTCCGGCAGCGCGCCGTCCCAGCCGGACGGCAGCGTCCGCGACGAGATCCGGTCGTACTCGGCCGCCCGCTCCGGGTTCGCCGTCCGCCACCCGTCGAACGCCTTGGCCCACTCGGCGTGGTCGGCGCGGCCCCGCTCGCACACCTCCCGGGCGTGCGCCAGGACGTCCTCGGGGACGTGGAACGACTCCGCTGGGTCCAGGCCGAGGAGCCGCTTGGTCGCCGCGACCTCGTCCGCGCCGAGCGCCGAACCGTGGATCTTGCCGGTGTTCTTCTTGTTCGGCGCGGGCCAGCCGATGATCGTCCGCAGCGCGATGAACGACGGCCGGGCCGTCTCCGCCTTCGCCGCCTCGAACGCGGCGGCCAGCGCTGAGACGTTCTCCTCGTAGTCGCCGTTCTCCGTCCAGTCGACGTGGTGGACGTCCCACCCGTACGCCGCGTACCGGGCCCGGACGTCCTCCGACAGCGCGATCGCGGTGTCGTCCTCGATGGAGATGTGGTTGTCGTCGTACAGCAGGATCAGGTTCCCGAGCCGCTGGTGGGCGGCGAGGGCGCTCGCCTCGTGGCTGATGCCCTCTTCGACGTCGCCGTCGGACGCGATCGCCCAGACCGTGTGGTCGAACGGCGAGTCGCCCTGCGGCGCCTCCGGGTCGAACAGGCCGCGCTCGCGGCGCGCCGCCATCGCCATCCCGACGGCGTTCGCGACGCCCTGCCCCAGCGGGCCCGTCGTCGTCTCCACGCCGGCGGTGTGCCCGAACTCGGGGTGGCCGGGGGTGAGGCTGCCCCACTTGCGCAGGGCCTTCAGGTCTTCCAGCGTCATCGGGTAGCCCGACAGGTACAGCTGGATGTAGAGGGTCAGGCTGGAGTGGCCGCAGGACAGCACGAACCTGTCGCGTCCGGGCCAGTGCGGGTCCGTCGGGTCGTGCCGCAGGAACCGCTGGAAGAGGAGGTAGGCGGCGGGCGCGAGGCTCATCGCCGTCCCCGGGTGGCCGGACCCCGCCTCCTCGACCGCGTCCATGGCGAGGGCGCGGATCACGTCCACCGCCCGCCGGTCCTGGTCGGACCACTCAAACGTGCTGTTGTCCCTGCTCACGGAACGCCAGGCTCCTCTCGAACCGGTGTACAGATGTGCGCCGCCCGCGCGCCCGCCCCTGGCGGTAACGTCCGGCGGCGCGGCGCGTCTTCCCGCCCTCCCCGCCGGCCCCGTGCGACGCCCCGTCCGCGGCCGGCGAAGATCACGACTCGCCCTTCGCGAGCCTATCGCGCGGGGTGTCCGCCGCAGGCGGGGCCGGACGCGACACGAGCCGCCGCGCCCCGCGACAGGGGCCCGGGGGGATGGGCCGTCGCCCCAAGCACCCCTGCCCGGACGTCCCGCGGGCTAACCCCTCCGCACCGGTGATCCGGTGACCCGGTGCGTGACCCCCGGAGGGGGCGCACTACAGTGATTGCGCGGTTGACGACAGCGGCCGCGGCAGCAACGAAGCCGAAGTTGCATCCAGCCGAGGCCGGCCCGGATCGCGGGGGCGCCGCCGAGGTGGTACGCGACTTTCTCATCCCTAGTTGGACGTGGACCCGATTGTGACGGTGCTCAGTAACAAGCGTGGAGTCGAGGTCGACGGTGAACTCGACGATAGTCCGTTGACTGGTGGTGGGTGGGGGCTGGAGGACGGTGCGTCCGTGGCCCCGCTCGTGCCGGTGGCCGCAGAGCCGGCTCTCGACCTGGCCCCGGCCGCCCGCCGGACGTTCGGGGCGAGCCTGCGCGCCTACGTGGCGCTGACGAAGCCGCGCGTGATCGAGCTGCTCCTGATCACCACCATCCCGGTGATGTTCCTCGCGGACGGCGGCGTCCCCGAGCTGTCCACCGTGCTGCTGACGCTGGCGTTCGGCACCATGTCCGCCGGGGCCGCCAACGCGATCAACTGCTACATCGACCGCGACATCGACGCCAAGATGCGCCGCACCCGGCGCCGCCCGCTGGCCCGCCACCAGGTCACCCCGGCCCGCGCGCTGATCTTCGGGGTCGGGCTCGCGGTGCTGTCCACGGTGGGGTTCCTGCTCGCCGTCAACCCGGTCGCTGCCGGCGGGTCGCTGTTCGCGATCCTGTTCTACGTCTTCGTGTACTCGCTGCTGCTCAAGCGGCGGACGTCGCAGAACGTCGTGTGGGGCGGCATCGCCGGGTGCATGCCCGTCCTCATCGGGTGGGCGTCCGTCACCGGCGGCCTCGCCTGGACGCCGTTCGTCCTGTTCGGCGTCGTGTTCCTCTGGACGCCGCCGCACACGTGGACGCTCGCCATGCGCTACCGCGACGACTACGCGGTCGCCAAGGTCCCGATGCTGCCCGTCGTCGCGACCGAGCGGCGCGTCGTCACCGAGAGCCTCGCCTACACCTACGCCACCGTCGCCTGCTCGCTGGTGCTGTGGCCGGTCGCCGGGATGGGCCCGGTGTACGGGGCCGTCGCCGTCGTCCTCGGGCTGGTGTTCCTCGCCGAGGGCCACCGGCTGCTGCGGGCGGTGCGCGCCGGGGTGACCGGTGTCCACCTGCGGCCGATGCGGTTCTTCCACCTGTCGAACGTCTACCTGGCGCTGCTGTTCACCGCAGTGGCCGTTGACCCGATCCTGTATTAAGCGTTTCCCCCTTCTCGGGGGCCTGCCGTTACGCTTCGCGTCATGACGCACGTGGACCCGAAGGCGGTGCTCGAAGGACGGGTTCCCGGCCGGCCGCCGGTCGGCATGATCCTCGGCATGACGGTCTCGGGCGTGTGCGTCCTGATCGCGCTCGGCCTGTCCGCCGTGCTCGGCGGGGCGGGCTTCTGGGTGGGCGTCCTCCTCGCCATCGTCCCGATCCCGGTGCTGATCGCGCTCGCGCTGACGCTCGACCGGCTGGAGCCCGAGCCGCCGCGCGCCCTCGTCTTCTCCTTCATGTGGGGGGCGGGCATCGCGGTGCTCGGCGCGCTCGTCCTCAACACGGCCGGGCTGCTGTACGTGACCGTGCCGATCTTCGGGGAGACGGAGGGGCACTTCGTCAGCGCCGCGTTCGGCGCGCCGCTCATCGAGGAGACGCTGAAGGGCGCCGCCCTGTTCGGCCTGCTGTGGTACCGCCGCAACGAGATCGACGGCTTCGCGGACGGCATCATCTACGCCGCCATGGTCGGCCTCGGCTTCGCGATGATGGAGAACATCACCTACTACATGCGCGCCTACGACGAGGGCGGCGCGCAGCAGCTCACGGCGGTGTTCGTCCTGCGCGGACTCATCGCGCCGCTCAGCCATCCGCTGTTCACCTCGATGACGGGGCTCGGCGTCGCCTACGCCGCCACCCACCGGCGGGGCCAGTTCGCCGCGCCGGTCGCGGGGCTGCTCGGCGCGATGGTCCTGCACGGGCTGTGGAACGGCGGCGCCTCGCTGGGCCTGGGCGGCCTCGCCGTCGTGTACGTCCTGGACTTCTGCATCCTCGTCGCCCTGATCGTCATCGTGTTCGTGGAGCGCCGGGGCATCGTCCGGCGCATCGAGGCGTACCTGCCGATGTACGCGGGGACGGGCCTGGTCACGCCGCAGGACGTGCGGATGCTGCGCTCCATGCCGTCCCGCCGCGTCGCCCGCCGCTGGGCCCGCTCCGTCGGCGGCAAGCCCGCGGCCCGCGCCATGACCGACTACCAGCTCGCCGCGACCGAGCTGGCGCTGCTGCACAAGCGCGCCGACCGGGGCGTCGCCGACCAGGGCTGGTTCGTCACCCGCCGCGACGCCCTGCTCGGCCTGATGTCGCTGGCCAGGCAGGCCTTCCTGCGGACGCCGCCGCGCGCGGGCGCCGCCGGCCCGCCGTGGGCGGGAGCGCCCAGGCCGCCGTGGGCGGGGCAGGGGCCGTCCGGTTTCACGCCGCCGCCCGACCCGCGCGAGCCTCCAGGGCGCCCGTACGGGACGTAACCGGGGGGCGGATCGGGGGCACGGGCACCCGCCCATACGATTGTTGCCGTGTCAGTGCGACCGTCCTCCACCCTCCTGAACCGGGCTTGGAACGCCGTGTGGCGTCCGACGCCCCGGTCGCTGCGGCTGCTCGCGCTCCTCGGCGTCGTCGGGAACGTCGTCATCGTCGTCAGCGGCGGCGCCGTCCGGGTCACCAAGTCCGGGCTCGGCTGCCCCGACTGGCCGCGCTGCTCCGGCGACAGCCTCGTCCCCACGCACAACCCCGAGCACCACGTGCTCAACATGTCGATCGAGTTCGGCAACCGGCTGATCACCTTCGTGGTGCTGGCCGTCGGCGCGCTGGTGTTCGTCGCGGCGCTGCGGCTGCGCCCCCGCCGCAGGAGCCTCGTGCGGTGGGCGCTGGCGCAGCCGATGAGCGTGGTCGCGCAGGCGGTGATCGGCGGGATCGTCGTCCTGACGGAGCTGCACCCGGCGGCGGTGTCCCTGCATTTCCTGGTGTCGCCCGCGTTGCTGGTGTTCTGCGTGGCGCTGTGGGTCCGCGCCGGTGAGGGCGACGCGCCGCCACGGCGGCTCGCCGGGCCGTGGACGCGCCGTCTCGCCGCCGCGCTGCTCGTGGCGTGCGCGGCCGTCATGGTCGCGGGCACCGTCGTCACCGGCACCGGCCCGCACGCGGGCGACGCCGAGTCCCGCCGCTACGGCTTCGACATCACCGACGTGGCGCGCATCCACAGCCTGCTGGCCTGGGCCACCACCTTCCTGACGGTGCTCGCGGTCGTCGTCCTGCACCGGACGGGCGCCCCGCCCGCCGCCAGGCGGCGCGGGCACGAACTCGCGGTGATCATCGTCGCCCAGGGCGTCGTCGGGTACGTTCAGTACTTCCTGGGCGTGCCGGAGGGCCTGGTGCTCCTGCACATGCTCGGGGCCGTGCTGATGTGGCTCGCGGCGTTCCGGCTCTACTTCGCCCTCCGCGACCGCGGGCCCGTCCCGGCGGACGTGAAGCCGGTGCCGGCTCCCGCGGCGGCCGAGACGCCCCAGCCCGCCTGACCTCAGCGCTTCCGCAGGAACTCGCGGAGCCGCTCCAGCGGCCAGGTGTTGATGACGTCGTCGGGCGTCAGCCAGCCGCGCTGCGCGGTGCCGACGCCGTAGCGGATGTTGCGGTGGTGCCCGAGGGAGTGCGCGTCGGTGTCGACGGAGAACTTCACGCCGAACCGCTTCGCGCGGCGGATCAGGTCGGCGGGCAGGTCGAGCCGGTCGGGGAACGAGTCGATCTCCATGGCGGTGCCGGTGCGGGCCGCCGCGCGGAACACCTCGTCCCAGTCGGCGTCGACCGGCGGGCGGCGGCCGATGCTGCGGGCCGTGGGATGCCCGATGACGTGGACGTGCGGGTTCTCGCACGCGCGGACGAAGCGGCGCGTCATCGCCGCCTGGTCCTGCGTGAAATGGGAGTGGACGGACGCCACGCACACGTCGAAACCGGACAGGAAGTCGGCTTCCCAGTCGACGCCGCCGTCCGGGTCGATGTTGAGCTCGGTGCCGTGCAGGAGCGTCAGGTCGCGGTACTGCTTCTGCAGCTCGGCGACCTGGTCGCGCTGGGCGAGCATCTTCTCGTCCGTCATCCGCTGCATCACCAGGTTGGGCGCGTGGTCGGTGATCGCGTAGTACTCCAGGCCGCGGGCGTGCGCGGCGGCGACCATGTCCTCCAGGGACGCGACGCCGTCGGTCAGGTCGGTGTGGCTGTGCAGGTCGCCGCGCAGGTCTTCGACGGTGACCAGCCGGGGCAGCCGCCCGGCGACGGCGGCCTCGATCTCGCCGGTGTCCTCGCGGAGGGCCGGATGCACCCAGGGGAGGCCGAGCCGCTCGTAGACCTCCTCCTCCGTCTCCGACACGATCAGCTCGTCGGACTCCGCGTCGAACAGCCCGTACTCGGACAGCTTGAGGCCCGCCTTCACGGCGATCTCACGCGTGCGGATGTTGTGCGCCTGCGACCCGGTGAAGTACTGCAGCGCGGCGCCCCACGACTCCGGCGGGACGACCCGCAGATCGACCTGCAGCCCCTTCGCGGTGCGGATCGAGGTCTTCTTGTCGCCGCCCGCGATGACCTCCGCGACGAACGGCAGCGCCGCGAACGCCTCCATGATCGGGTGCGGGTCGCGGGACGCGGCCAGGACGTCCACGTCGCCGATCGTCTCCCGCATCCGGCGCAGCGAGCCCGCGTGGGCGCAGCGCTCCACCTGCGGCAGCTCGGACAGCGCCGCGACGATCTCGTCGGCGACGCTCGCGGCGGCGTCGACCAGGACGCGCTCCCCGGCGCTCTGCATCAGCTCGATGCCCCGGAGGATGTTCTCCTCCGTCTTGGCGCCGAACCCCTTCAGGCCCTGGAGGCGGCCCTCCTTGATGGCGGCGGCCAGGTCGTCCACCGAGGAGATGCCGAGCTCCTCGTACACGGCGAGGGCCTTCTTCGGGCCGAGCGTGGGAATGGCGGTCAGCGCCCTGACCCCGGCGGGGATCTGCGTGCGCAGCTCCTCGACCTGCCGGATCGTGCCGGTCGTGTTGTAGTCGACGACCTTCTTCGCGATCGCCTCGCCCACGGCGGGGATCTTGCGGAGCCCGGCCAGGTCGAGGCCGGAGACGTCGTCGGGATGGCCGGCGATCGCCCGCGCCGCCTTCTCGTACGCCCTGATCTTGAACGCGTCGCCGCCGGTGATGGACAGCAGGTCGGCCAGTTCCTGGATGAGGGCCGCAGCCTCGTCGTTCGCCCGTGCCATGCTTCCGAGTCTAGAAGCCGGGTCCGACGTTCTCCCCGCTGGGACGGGCGTCAGCGCAGCGGCGCGACGGGGCCGTTCGGGGCGTCCATCCGGGCCCGCATGACGTCGTCGGCGATCGCGGCGACCTGCTCCTCCGGCAGCCGCCGGTAGCCGTCCTCGGTGACGACCGCGATCGTCGGGTAGATGCGCCGCGCCGGGTCGGGGCCGCCGGTGGCGCTGTCGTCGTCGGCCGCGTCGTACAGGGCCTGGACGCAGACCGTCGCCGCGTCCTCCAGCGACAGGTCGCTCCGGTACAGCTTCTTCAGCGCGCCGAGCGCGTACGGGGAGCCGGAGCCGTCCGCGTGGAACTCGCGGGCCTCCTGCGGGGCGCCGGTGATGTCGTAGGTGTAGATCCGTCCCTCGCCGGAGTCGGGGTCGTAGCCGGTGAACAGCGGGACGACCGCGAGGCCCTGCAGCGCCTGGGCGAGGTTGGCCTGGATGACGGCGCCGAGGCGGCGTGCCTTGCCCGGCAGCGACAGCGGGACGGTCTCCATCTTCTCGTAGTGCTCCAGCTCCACCTGGAACAGCCGGACCATCTCCAGGGCCAGCCCGACCGTCCCCGCGAACGCGACGGCGGAATACTCGTCGCCGCGCTGCACCTTGTCCAGGTGGCGGTAGGCGATGCGGTTGCCCTGGGTGGCGCGCCGGTCGCCCGCCATCATGACCCCGCCGGGGAACTTCAGCGCGAGGACGGTGGTGCCGTGCGGCAGCTCCGGGACGTCTCCGTCCGGCACCCGGTTGACGGGCAGCAGGTCGGGGGAGTGGACGCGCAGGAGGTCGACGAACGACGCCGACCCCGCCTCGAAGAACTCGGGCGGCATCCCCTGGTCGTCGGTCCGGCCGATCACGGCGGCTCCTTCTCGCTGAGACGATCCTTGATCCGATCCTTCCACGCTGCCACAGCCGCCCGCCACTCACGCCCTTGCCCGGTGGGGGCGACCCCCCACGCCCCCCGGTTCGCTTCGCTCAGGCTTCGGGCGCCTCGGGCGGGTCCTTCTGGCTTCGCGTGGCGCCCGCGCAGGCGATGATGACGCAGCAGATCGCGGCCCACTGGCGTCCGGTGAGGATCTCGCCGAGCAGCGCCACCCCGACCAGCGCGGCGACGGCGGGCTCCAGGCTCATCAGGATCCCGAAGACGCGGGCGGGCATCCGCCGCAGCGCCTCCAGCTCCAGCGAGTACGGGATCACCGACGACAGCAGCCCGACGCCGAGGCCGATCAGCAGGAGCAGCGGGTCCAGCAGGGCCGAGCCGGCGGACGCGACGCCGAGCGGCAGGATCGCGACCGACCCGACGATGCTCGCGAAGGCCAGGCCGGTGGAGCCGGGGAACCGCTGGCCTACCTTGGCGGTCAGCAGGATGTACCCGGCCCAGCACGCCCCGGCGAGCAGCGCGAACGCGATCCCGACCGGGTCGAGGTCGGCGGCGCCGCCCCTGGCCAGCATGACGACGCCCGCGCCGGCCAGGAGGACCCACAGCAGGTCCCGCGGGCGCCGGGACGCGATGATCGACACCGTCAGCGGGCCGAGGAACTCGATCGTCACCGCCACGCCCAGCGGGATCCGCGCGAACGACTGGTAGATCGAGAAGTTCATCAGCGCCAGCGCCAGCCCGAAGCCGGCGGCGATGGCGAGGCTGGAGCGGGAGTGGTCGCGCAGGATCGTCCGCAGCGCCCTGCGGGTCAGGAACCCCAGCACGATCGCGGACGCGATCAGCCGGATGGTCACGACGGCGCTCGGCGGCAGCCGGTCGAACAGGTGCTTGGCCATCCCGGCCCCGACCTGCAGCGAGATGATGCCGAGCAGGATCAGCGCGGGCGGCGGCACCGACCCGAGCGAGAGCGTCCGGCGGGCCCCGGCGGCCGGGGACGCGCCCCCGAACGACCCGGGCGCCTCAGCGAGCGCCATCCGCTACTCCCACCTGAAGAACCTCCCGGCCAGGACGAGGCCCGCCGCCGCCCACACCGCGAGGACGGCGAGGGCCGTGCCGGGCAGGGCCGCGCCGTCCTGGAGGACGTCCCGCAGGCCCTCCGCCAGCGCGGAGATCGGCAGCAGTTCCAAGGCGTCCTGGACGCCGCCCGGGAACTCGTCCAGCGGGAAGACGACGCCGCCGGCGGCCAGCAGCAGGACGTAGACGAGGTTGGCGGCGGCGAGGGTGGCCTCGGCGCGCAGCGTCCCCGCCATGAGCAGCCCGAACCCGCTGAACGCGGCCGTCCCGAGCAGCAGCAGGACGATCACCGAGAAGGGGTCGCCGTGCGGCTGCCAGCCGAGCGCCAGCGCCACCGCGCAGATCACGGCGGCCTGCACGGCCTCGACGGCGAGCACGGCGAGGGTCTTGGCGGCGATGAGGCCGCCGCGCGGCAGCGGCGTCGCGCCGAGCCGCTTGAGGACGCCGTAGCGCCGCTCGAAGCCCGTCCCGATCGCCTGCCCGGTGAACGCCGTGGACATCACCGCGAGCGCGAGGACGCCCGGCGCGAGGAAGTCGACGCGGCGGCCTGGGCCGAGGTCGAGCAGGGACGTGGCGCTGAACAGCACGAGCAGCGCCACCGGGATGATCAGCGTCAGCAGCAGCTGCTCGCCGTTGCGCAGCACGGCCCGGACCTCGTAGGCCGCCTGGGACAGGATCATCCGCGGCAGCGGCACGGCCCCGGGCGCCGGGGACAGGTCCATGCGGGCGGGTGCGGGGGCGGTCACGAGCGGAGCTCCCGTCCGGTCAGTTCGAGGAAGACGTCCTCCAGGGTGCGGCGCTCGATCCGCAGGTCCTCGGTGAGGACGCCGTGCGAGGCGCACCAGGCGGTGACGGTGGCGAGCAGCTCCGGGTTCACGTCCGCCTCGATCAGGTAGTGCCCGGCGGGCGACTCCTTGGCGGCGCTCCCGGCGGGCAGCGCGGAGAGCAGCTCGTCCAGGCCGAGGCCGGGACGGGCGCGGAACCGCAGCTGCCGCTCGGCGCCGGTGAGCTCCTCCGGGGCGCCCTGGGCGACGACCTTGCCGTGGTCGACGATGACGACGTGGTCGGAGAGGCGTTCGGCCTCGTCCATGTTGTGGGTGGTGAGCACGACCGAGACCCCGGCGGCGCGGAGCTCCCCGACGAGCTCCCAGGTGGCGTGCCTGGCCTGCGGGTCGAGGCCGGTGGTGGGCTCGTCGAGGAAGACCAGCTCGGGGCGTCCGACGACGGCGACGGCCAGCGACAGCCGCTGCTGCTGCCCGCCCGACATGCGGCGGAACTGGGTGCGGGCGTGCCCGGCGAGGCCGAGCCGCTCCAGCAGCGCGGACGTGTCGAGCGGCGTCGCGTGGAACGAGGCGACGAGCCGCAGGAACTCGCCCGCGCGGGCCGTGCCGGGCACGCCGCCCGACTGCGGCATCACGCCGACCCTCGGTTTCAGCGCCCGCCCGTCGGCGACGGGGTCGAGGCCGAGGACGCGGACCGTTCCCGAGTCGGCCCGCCGGAACCCCTCGCAGATCTCGATCGTCGTGGTCTTGCCCGCGCCGTTCGGGCCGAGCAGCGCGGTGACCGCGCCCCGGGCCGCGGTGAGGGACAGGCCGTCCACCGCCCACCGCTCGCCGCCGTCCGCGCCATAGCGCTTGACGAGCGCGTCCAGCTCGACGGCGGCGTCTCCGGGGGGCGTCATGCAGACGAGTTTAGGTCCGCGGACCGGCGGCCACGCCGCCGGTGCCGGTGAAGGCGCGGCGCGGGCCCGGACGGAAGTGGATCTAGTTTCGCCCGCGTGAGCCGGGGGAATTCACCGCCTGTCGCCGGGCCGCCCCCGGCGGACGGGGGCCCGTCACCGTCGCCGGGCCCCGAGGAGGTGGGGGATGGCGTTCCATGTCGGCTCGGAGGTCGGACGGCTGCGAGGGGTCCTGCTGCACCGTCCCGAGCTGTCGCTGAAGCGGCTGACGCCGTCCAACGCCGCGGGGCTGCTCTTCGACGACGTGCTGTGGGTCAGGCGGGCGGTGGAGGAGCACGAGGAGTTCGAGGACGTGCTGCACGCGCAGGGCGTCCGGACGTACCTGGTCCTCGACCTGCTGCGCGAGACGGTCGAGAACCCCGAGGCCCGCGTGCACATCCTCGACGCCGTCGTCGACCCGCACTGGTTCGGCCCGCTCGCCGTCGACGCGATCCGCAACTGCTTCGACGCCATGGACGCCGCCGAGCTGAGCGCGTTCCTCGTCGGCGGGATCACCAAGCGGGAGATGCTGGAGCGGATGCCGGAGCCCGCGTCGATCGCGTTCCACTCCATCCCGCTGGACGGGTTCGTCCTGCCGCCGCTGCCCAACCACCTGTTCACGCGCGACACGTCCTGCTGGATCTACGACGGCGTGTCGATCAACACGATGCGCAAGAAGGCGCGGATGCGCGAGACGGTGAACATGGAGGCGATCTACCGCTGGCATCCGCTGTTCGCCGACGGCTACGACCGGCCGGGCCCGGACGGCTTCCACGTCTGGAACAAGGGCATGGAGATGGCCCCGGCGACGCTGGAGGGTGGCGACGTCCTGGTCATCGGGAACGGCGCCGTCCTGGTCGGGATGAGCGAGCGGACGCAGCCGCAGGCCGTGGAGATGCTCGCCCAGTCGCTGTTCGCCGCCGGGTCCTGCGGCCGCATCGTCGCGCTGCGGATGCCGCAGAAGCGGGCGTTCATGCATCTGGACACCGTCCTGACGATGGTCGACCACGGCGTGTTCACCACGTACGCGGGGATGGGGATGCTGCCGTCGCACACCGTCGAGCCGGGCGACACCGAGAAGGAGCTGAAGATCACCGACCATCCGCCGGAGGACATGCACCGGGTGATCGCGGCGGCCCTCGGCCTGGACGGGATCAAGGTCCTCACCCCCAGGCAGGACGTGTTCGCCGCCGAGCGCGAGCAGTGGGACGACGGCTCGAACGTCCTCGCCGTGTCGCCGGGCGTCGTCGTCGCCTACGAGCGCAACGCGACGAGCAACAACCACCTGGGCCGGAACGGGATCGAGGTCATCACGATCCGGGGCAGCGAGCTGGGCCGCGGGCGCGGCGGCCCGCGCTGCATGACCTGCCCGATCGAGCGGGACGCGAATACGCGGGCGACGCTCGGCTGACGGCCGGGCGCCGCGCCGGACGAAGGGGGGCACGATGCGCGTGGTCGTCGCGCTCGGTGGGAACGCGCTGGTCAAGCGCGGTGAGACGCCGGACGCCGAGCTGCAGCGCCGCAACGTCGACCGGGCCGTGCGGGCGCTGGCGCCGCTCGCCGAGCGGCACGAGCTGATCGTCACGCACGGGAACGGGCCGCAGGTCGGGGTGCTGTCGCTGGAGAGCGTCAACGACCCGAACCTGACCCGCCCGTACCCGCTCGACACGATCGGCGCCGAGACCCAGGGCATGATCGGCTACTGGATGCTGCAGTCGCTGCAGAACGCGCTGCCGGGACGCCAGGTCATGGCGATGATCAACCAGACGCTGGTGTCGGCGGTGGACCCGGCGTTCGAGAACCCGACCAAGTTCGTCGGCCAGGTCTACGACCGGGAGGAGGCGGAGAAGCTCGCCGACGAGTACGGCTGGACGGTCCGCCAGGACGGCGAGAGCTGGCGCCGGGTGGTGCCGTCCCCGCGCCCGCAGCGGGTGATCGAGACCCGGCTGATCAGGGAGCTGGTCCGGCTCGGGACGGTCGTGGTCTGCGCGGGCGGCGGCGGCGTCCCGGTGTTCCGCAACGACGTCGGGCGGCTTGAGGGCGTCGAGGCGGTGATCGACAAGGATCTGACCGCGTCGGTCCTGGCCGAGAGCATGGACGCGGACGCGCTGCTGATCCTCACCGACGTCCCGCGCGTCATGCGGAACTACGGCCGCCCCGGCCAGGAGGAGATCACCCACACGACCCCGCACGAGCTGCGGGCCGAGGACTTCCCCGCCGGGTCGATGGGCCCGAAGGCGGAGGCGGCGGCGAGCTTCGTGGAGCGCACCGGCGACATGGCCGCGATCGGGCTGCTCGACCAGTGCGTGGAGATCCTCGACGGGACCGCGGGCACGATCGTCACCCCCAACGCGACCTGGCCGCTGGCGAGCACGCTGTGACCTCCCGCACGGAGGCCGCGCCCGTGTCGTTCGCGCGGAGCCTGCTGCGGACGAAGCCGGTCGACCGGATCGTCGCCGAGGGCGGGAAGGGCGAGGGCGGCGAGCTGAAGCGGACGATGAGCCTGCTCCAGCTCACCCTGTTCAGCGTCGGCGCGACCCTCGGCACCGGGATCTTCGTCGTCCTGGGCGAGGCGGTGCCGAAGGCCGGTCCGGCGGTGGTGCTGTCGTTCGCGCTGGCCGCCGTCACCGCGCTGTTCTCGGCGCTGTCGTACGCGGAGCTGGCCGGGACGATCCCCGTCTCCGGGTCGTCCTACTCCTACGCCTACGCCACGCTCGGGGAGCTGGTCGCGTGGGTGTGCGGGTGGTGCCTGCTGCTGGAGTACGCCGTGTCCGTGTCGGCCGTCGCGGTCGGCTGGGGGTCCTACCTCAGCGCGTTCTTCGACGACGCGGCCGGGTTCACGATCCCGGCGGAGCTGAGCGGGCCGCCGGGCGAGGGCGGGATCGTCAACGTCCCGGCCGTGGTCGTGGTGATGTTCGCGACGTTCCTGCTGCTGCGCGGGACGTCCGAGAGCGCCACCGCCAACACGGTCATGGTGTTCCTGAAGATCGGCGTGCTGCTGTTCTTCTGCGCGGTCGCGTTCACGGCGTTCGACTCGGGGAACCTGAGCCCGTTCGCGCCGATGGGCTGGGCGGGGATCAGCGCGGCCGGGTCCAAGGTGTTCTTCTCCTACATCGGGTTCGACGCGGCGTCCACGGCCGGTGAGGAGGCCAAGAACCCGCGCCGCGACCTGCCGCTCGCGATCATCCTGTCGCTGGTCATCGTGACCGTGATCTACGTGCTGGTCGGGCTCGCCGCGGTCGGCGCCATGCACTGGGAGCGGTTCGAGCTGAGCGGCTCCGAGGCGTCGCTGGCGCAGGTGCTGGACGAGGCGACCGGCCGGTCGTGGCCGTCGATGGTCCTGTCGCTCGGCGCGGTGATCGCCATCGCCAGCGTCGTCCTCACCGTCATGTACGGGCAGACCCGCATCCTGTTCGCGATGTCGCGGGACGGGCTCGTCCCGCCCGTGTTCCAGAAGGTCAGCCTAGGACGCCGCGTCCCGGTCGCCAACACGGTCATCGTCGCGGCGTTCATCTCGATCCTCGCCGCCGCGATCCCGCTCGGACGGCTGGTGGACGCCACCAGCATCGGCACGCTGTTCGCGTTCGCGCTGGTCAGCGTGGGCGTGATCGTCCTGCGCCGGACCCGTCCCGACCTGCCGCGCAGCTTCCGGACCCCGCTCTACCCGGTGACGCCGCTGCTCGGCGTCGGGTTCTGCGTGTACCTCATGGCCGGCCTGGGCGGGGTGACGTGGCTGGTGTTCCTGCTGTGGAGCCTCGCCGGCCTGGCCGCGTACTTCCTGTACGGCCGCCGCCACTCCCGGCTGGGGGTCGCGCCCCAGAACGGCGGGACGCCATGAGGGTGCTGGCCGGCTACTCGTCCGACGACCGCGGCGCCGACGCCCTCGCCCTGGCGGCCCTGGTCGTCCGGACGACGGGCACGCCGCTGATCGTCGCGAACGTCCATCCGCCGCCGTGGCCCGCGCGCGGCCCCGGCTCGGTCGACGCCGAGTGGGTCGCCTACCTCAAGGGCGAGTCGCAGGCGACCCTCGCCGAGGCCGCCGGGAAGCTCGCCGAGTCGGGCGTGCCGGAATCGGACGTGACGCTGCGCGTCCACTCCCACCGGGGCAGCGGCCGCGGCCTCATCGAGGTCGCCAGGGACGTCGCCGCCGACCTGATCGTGATCGGCTCGGCCCCGCGCGGGCGGCGCGGCCGCATCGCCATCGGCAGCACCGCCGACCAGCTCCTGCACGGCTCGCCCGTCCCGGTCCTGCTCGCGCCGCGCGGCTACGCCGGCGACCCGCCGGACCGGTTCGAGCGGATGACCGTCGCGTACTGGCGCCGCCGCGACGTGGACGGCCCGCTGTCCGCCGCCGCCGGGATCGCCGCCGCGCTGGACGTCCCGACCCGCCTCCTGACCCTCGTGCTGCGCCCGCCCGGAATCGCCGCGAAGTTCAAGGACGCGGGCGGCGTCCTCGACCGCCAGGCCGCCCAGGCCGACGAGGACCTCCGCGACGCCGCCGGACGGCTCGGCGGCGGGACGCCCGTCGAGCGGCTGGCGGCCGTCGGGACGGGCATCGCCAAGACGCTCGGCGCCGTCGATATGCTGCCGGGCGAGGTGCTGGCCTGCCAGTCCAGCCACGACGGGCCGCTGCGCAAGGTCTTCCTCGGGGAGAGCTCAGGCAAGATCGTCCGCGCCGCGCCGTGCCCGGTGCTCCTCCTCCCGCGCGGCGGCGCCGTGTCCGCGCAGGTTAGGTAAGGCTTACCTGCGTGAGGCACGACATCGCGAAACCGGTGTTTGTCGGGAAGGAATTACGGCACACTGATGTTGTGAAAAACGTGAGCGAGGATCGGACGAGTGCTGAGGCCGCCACGGCGCGGTTCCTCGGCACGCCGTCAGTGCCCGGTCACGCCGAGCGCGACACGCGCGCGCGGGTGGCCCGGCTCATCCTCGAACACGGCCCGGTCACGGCGTCCACGCTGGGGGAGCGCGTCGGCCTCACGCCCGCCGCGATCCGCCGGCACCTGGACGCGCTGCTGGCCGACGGCATGATCGAGGTCCGCAAGGCGCGGACGCCGCAGGCCCGGCGCGGCCGGGGACGTCCCGCCAAATGGTTCGCCATCACCGACGCCGGCCGCAACGCCTTCGTGCACGCCTACGACGACCTTGCGACCAGCGCGCTGCGGTTCCTCGCCGAGACGGCCGGCGCCCACGCGGTCGCCGAGTTCGCCCGGCGCCAGATCGCCGACCTGGAGCGGCGCTACCGGCCCGTCGTGCAGGACGCCCCGCCCCACCAGCGGGTCCGCACGCTCGCCGAGGCGCTGTCCGGCGACGGATACGCGGCCGCAGCGGCCAAGGCGCCCCAGCCCGGCGGCGGCGAGCAGCTGTGCCAGCACCACTGCCCCGTCGCGCACGTCGCGGCGGAGTTCCCGCAGCTGTGCGAGGCCGAGACCGAGGCGTTCAGCCGCCTGCTGGGCCTGCCGGTCCAGCGGCTGGCCACGATCGCCCACGGCGACGGGATCTGCACCACCCACGTCAGCTCCCGCTCGCTCTGCGGCGGCGACGATGAACGATCACACACACATGACGAGGAGTCCGGAGGGACCTCCCTATGACTACGGCAGCCCACCCCGAACTGGAGGGGCTCGACAGGTACAAGTTCGGCTGGGCCGACTCCGACGAGGCCGGGGCCTCGGCGCGGCGCGGCCTGAACGAGGATGTCGTCCGCGACATCTCCGGCAAGAAGGACGAGCCCGACTGGATGCTCGACCTGCGCCTCAAGGGGCTGCGGCTGTTCAGCAAGAAGCCGATGCCCACCTGGGGCTCCGACCTGTCGGAGATCGACTTCGACAACATCAAGTACTTCGTCCGCTCCACCGAGCAGCAGGCCGCGTCCTGGGAGGAGCTCCCCGAGGACATCAAGAACACCTACGACAAGCTCGGCATCCCCGAGGCGGAGAAGCAGCGCCTCATCGCCGGCGTCGCCGCGCAGTACGAGTCCGAGGTCGTCTACCACAAGATCCGCGAGGACCTTGAGGAGAAGGGCGTCCTCTTCCTCGACACCGACACCGGCCTGCGCGAGCACCCCGAGATCTTCCAGGAGTACTTCGGCTCGGTGATCCCCGTCGGCGACAACAAGTTCGCCGCGCTCAACACGTCCGTGTGGTCGGGCGGCTCGTTCATCTACGTCCCGCCGGGCGTGCACGTGGAGATCCCGCTCCAGGCGTACTTCCGGATCAACACCGAGAACATGGGGCAGTTCGAGCGGACGCTGATCATCGCCGACGAGGGCTCGTACGTCCACTACGTCGAGGGCTGTACCGCCCCGATCTACAAGTCGGACTCGCTGCACTCCGCCGTCGTCGAGATCGTCGTGAAGAAGGACGCCCGCGTCCGCTACACGACCATCCAGAACTGGTCCAACAACGTCTACAACCTGGTGACCAAGCGCGCCGTCGCCTACGAGGGCGCCACCATGGAGTGGGTCGACGGCAACATCGGCTCCAAGGTCACCATGAAGTACCCGGCGGTGTACCTGCTCGGCGAGCACGCCAAGGGCGAGACCCTGTCCATCGCGTTCGCGGGCGCGGACCAGCACCAGGACGCCGGCGCCAAGATGGTGCACGCCGCGCCGAACACGTCCTCCAGCATCATCTCCAAGTCGGTGGCGCGCGGCGGCGGCCGCACGTCCTACCGGGGGCTGGTGCAGATCCAGGAGGGCGCCGAGCACAGCAAGTCCACCGTGAAGTGCGACGCGCTGCTCGTCGACCAGATCAGCCGGTCCGACACCTACCCGTACGTCGACGTCCGCGAGGACGACGTCGAGATGGGCCACGAGGCCACCGTCTCCAAGGTGTCCGAGCAGCAGCTGTTCTACCTGATGAGCCGCGGCCTCACCGAGGACGAGGCGATGGCGATGATCGTGCGCGGGTTCGTCGAGCCGATCGCGCGCGAGCTGCCGATGGAGTACGCCCTTGAGCTGAACCGGCTCATCGAGCTGCAGATGGAAGGAGCCGTCGGCTGATGGGGCTCGACGTCAAGCCTCTTTCGACGCTGCACGACAAGGCGTCGTTCGACGTCGGCGACTTCGACGTTCCGACGGGCCGCGAGGAGGAGTGGCGGTTCACGCCGCTGCGCCGCCTCCGCGGCCTGCACAACGGCACCGCCGACGCGGACGGCAAGGTCCTCGTCGAGGCGGAGGCGGCGCCGGAGGTGACGGTCGAGACCGTCGGGCGCGACGACGCCAGGCTCGGCACGGCGTACGTCCCGTCCGACCGGGTCAGCGCGCAGGCGTGGAACTCGTTCGCGCAGGCCACCGTCGTGACCGTGCCGAAGGAGGCCGTCGCGTCGGCGCCGACCGTGCTGCGGCTGCGCGGCGAGGACGCCTCGGCCGCCGCCTACGGCCACATCACCGTGATCGTGGAGCCGTTCGCGCAGGCCACCGTCGTGCTCACGCACCGCGGCCACGCGACGTACGCCGACAACGTCGAGTTCGTCGTCGGCGACGGTGCCCGCCTGTCCGTCATCAGCCTGCAGGACTGGGCGGACGACAGCGTCCACGTCTCCCACCAGCACGCCCGCCTCGGCCGCGACGCCCGGTTCGTCTCGCACAACGTCTCGCTCGGCGGCGACGTCGTGCGGATCTCGCCGTCCGTCGCCTACGAGGGGCCCGGCGGCGACGCCGAGCTGTACGGCGTGTACTTCGTGGACGGCGGCCAGCACCTGGAGCATCGCCTCCTCGTCGACCACGCCGTCCCGAACTGCCGCAGCCGCGTCGACTACCGCGGCGCCCTCCAGGACCAGGACGCCCACGCCGTCTGGATCGGCGACGTGATCATCCGCGCGGAGGCGGAGGGCACCGACACCTACGAGCTGAACCGCAACCTCGTCCTCACCGACGGGACGCGGGTCGACTCCGTCCCGAACCTGGAGATCCTCACCGGCGAGGTCGCCGGCGCCGGGCACGCCTCGGCGTCCGGACGACTCGACGACGAGCACCTGTTCTACCTCCGCGCCCGCGGCATCACGTTCGACGAGGCGCGCCGCATGGTCGTGCGCGGCTACCTGGGCCAGCTGATCGAGCGCATCGAGGTCCCCGAGGTGCGGGAGAAGGTCCGGGACGCCATCGAGGCGGAGCTCGATCGGGGGGCCGCGAAGTACCGGGGGGCCGCGAAGTGACGTACGTGAAGGTGTGCGCGCTGGACGACGTCCCCGCGGACGGGGCGCTCGCCGTCGAGGTCGACGACACGCCCGTCGCCGTCGCGCGCAGCGACGGCGACGTCTACGCCGTCAGCGACATCTGCTCCCACGCCGAGGTCTCGCTGTCCGAAGGCGAGGTCTACGACGGCACCATCGAGTGCTGGCTGCACGGGTCCTGCTTCGACCTGCGCACCGGCAAGCCCACCAACCCGCCGGCCACGCAGCCGGTCGCCACCTACAAGGTCAAGGTCGAGGACGGCGACGTCTACGTCTCGCTCGCCGCCGACGGCTGACCCACGAATCTTTAACACAAAGGGACTACACGCACCATGGCCACGCTAGAGATCCGCGACCTCCACGTCTCCGTCGGCGACGGCTCCGACGGGTCGAAGGAGATCCTGCGCGGGGTCGACCTGACCGTGACGGCCGGCGAGACCCACGCGATCATGGGGCCGAACGGCTCCGGCAAGTCCACCCTCGCCTACGCGGTCGCCGGGCACCCCAAGTACGAGGTGACGTCCGGCGCCGTCACGCTCGACGGCGAGGACGTCCTCGGCATGACGGTCGACGAGCGCGCCCGCGCCGGGCTGTTCCTGGCGATGCAGTACCCGGTCGAGGTGCCAGGCGTGTCCGTCTCCAACTTCCTGCGCTCGGCGGTCACCGCCGTCCGCGGCGAGGCCCCGAAGCTCCGCGAGTTCGCCAAGGACATGAAGCAGGCGATGGAGAACCTGTCCATCGACCCCGCGTTCGCGCAGCGCAGCCTGAACGAGGGCTTCTCCGGCGGCGAGAAGAAGCGGCACGAGATCCTGCAGCTGGAGATGCTCAAGCCGAAGGTCGCCGTCCTGGACGAGACCGACTCCGGCCTCGACGTCGACGCCCTCAAGGTCGTCGCGGAGGGCGTGAACCGGTTCGCGTCCGGCGACACCGGCGTCCTGCTCATCACCCACTACACCCGCATCCTCCGCTACGTGAAGCCCGACTTCGTGCACGTGTTCTCCGGCGGACGCGTCGTCGCCGAAGGCGGCCCCGAACTGGCCGACGAGCTCGAAGAAAAGGGCTACGAGAAGTACGCGAAGGCAGGCGCATCCCTATGAGTCTGAGCGAAGCGAGCCGGGAGGCGTGGGGCCTCGCCCACCCGCAGGCGACGGGGAGCCTGCTGCCGGAGGAGCTGAAGAAGGACTTCCCGCTCCTGCAGCGCACCGTCCGCGGCGGGCGCCCGCTGGTGTACCTCGACTCGGGCGCGACGTCGCAGAAGCCCGTCCAGGTGCTGGACGCCGAGCGCGAGTTCTACGAGCGGCACAACGGGGCGCCGCACCGCGGGGCGCACCAGCTCTCCGAGGAGGCGACGGAGGCGTACGAGAGCGCCCGCGCGTCCATCGCCCGGTTCATCGGCGCGCCGCCCGCCGAGGTCGTGTTCACCAAGAACGCCACCGAGGCCATCAACCTGGTCGCGTACGCGATGAGCAACGCCGCCACCGCGGGCCCCGAGGCGGAGCGGTTCGTCGTCGGCCCCGGCGACGAGGTCGTCGTGTCGGAGATGGAGCACCACGCGAACCTCGTCCCTTGGCAGGAGCTCTGCCGGCGGACCGGGGCCACCCTCCGCTGGTTCGGCATCACCGACGAGGGCCGCCTCGACCTGGAGCGCCTCGACGACCTCGTCAACGAGCGCACGAAGATCGTCGCGGTGACGCACCAGTCGAACGTGCTCGGCACCGTCCCGCCGATCGAGCGGATCGCGGCGCGCGCGCACGCCGTCGGCGCGCTCGTCCTGCTGGACTCCGCGCAGGCGGTGCCGCACCAGCCCGTGGACGTCGGCCGGCTCGGTGTCGACTTCCTCGTCTTCTCCGGCCACAAGATGCTCGGCCCGACCGGCATCGGCGTGCTGTGGGGGCGGAGCGAGCTGCTGGAGGCGATGCCGCCGTTCATCACCGGCGGATCCATGATCGAGGTCGTCCACATGGAGCGGACCACGTTCATGCCGCCGCCGCAGCGGTTCGAGGCGGGCGTCCCGATGACCGCGCAGGCGGTCGGGCTCGGCGCCGCCTGCGAGTACCTCGCCGAGATCGGCATGGACCGCGTCCACGCCCACGAGGAGGCCCTCGTCGCCTACTCCCTCGAACGGCTGACGGAGATCCCCGGCGTCCGGATCATCGGCCCCGGCACGACCGAGGCCCGCGGCGGCGCCGTGTCGTTCACCGTCGAGGACATCCACCCGCACGACGTCGGCCAGGTCCTCGACGACCTGGGCGTCGCGGTCCGCGTCGGCCACCACTGCGCGTGGCCGATCTGCCGCCGCTTCGACCTCCCGGCCGTCACCCGCGCGACGTTCTACCTCTACAACACCCTCGGCGACGTGGACACGCTCACCGACGGGGTCAGGCAGGCCCAGAAGTTCTTCGGCACCGCCTGAGGAACAGCCCCGAGACCCGCCCTGTTGTAGCGAAAGAGTCGTGGAAAGGACGACATGCAGCTGGAGGCGATGTACCAGGAGGTCATCCTGGACCATTACCGCAACCCCCACCACAAGGGGCTGCGTGAGCCGTTCGAGGGCGAGGCGCACCACGTCAACCCGACGTGCGGCGACGAGGTGACGCTGCGCGTCCACCTGGACGGCGCGGGCCAGGACGCCACGGTCGCCGACGTGTCCTACGACGCGATGGGCTGCTCGATCAGCCAGGCCAGCGCCTCGGTGATGTCCGACCTGGTCATCGGGAAGTCCGTCAAGGAGGCGATGGCGGTCGGCGAGGAGTTCCGGGCGCTGATGCAGTCGCGCGGCCAGGATGTCGAGCTCGACGAGGACGTCCTGGAGGACGCGATCGCCTTCGCCGGCGTGTCCAAGTACCCCGCCCGCATCAAATGCGCCCTGCTCGCCTGGATGGCGTGGAAGGACGCGACAGCACGCGCACTCGGAGAGGCATCATGACCGAAACAGCCGTCCCCGAAGAGGACATCCTCGAGGCCCTCAAGGACGTCGTCGACCCCGAACTCGGCATCAACGTCGTCGACCTCGGCCTGGTGTACGGCGTCAACCTCGCCGACGAGGTCGCCACCCTGGACATGACCCTCACCAGCGCCGCCTGCCCCCTCACCGACGTGATCGAGGACCAGGCGCACAGCGCCCTGGAGGGCCTCGTCAAGGACGTGAAGATCAACTGGGTGTGGCTCCCGCCGTGGGGCCCCGACAAGATCACCGACGAGGGCCGCGACCAGCTCCGCGCCCTCGGCTTCAACGTCTGACCCCCAATCGTCTGGCCCCAATCGCCTGACCCCATCGTCCGACCCACATCCCGAAGAGCCCGCGTCCCGTGTGGGGCGCGGGCTGACGCGCACCGGAGGAACCTCGACCGTGACGGATGCCTTTTCTGAGAGTGACGCCGGGTTGAGGGCGCGGCGGGCGGCGTCGTTCGGGGGGAGCGCGGCGGCGTACGCGGAGCAGCGGCCGGACTATCCGGACGCGGCGGTGCGATGGGCGCTGGAGCCGGTCGCCGGGCGGGCGCCGCTCCGGGTGCTCGACCTCGCCGCCGGGACCGGCAAGCTGACCGAGGTCCTGCTGCGGGTCGGGGTGGACGCGGCGGACGTCGTCGCGGTGGAGCCGGACGCGGCGATGCTGGACGAGCTGCGCCACCGGGTCCCGGGCGTCCGGGCGGTCCGGGGGAACGCCGAGGAGATCCCGCTGCGCGACGGGACGGTCGACGCCGTCGTCGCCGGGCAGGCCATGCACTGGTTCGATCTCGACCGGGCCCTGCCGGAGATCCACCGCGTCCTCGCGGACGGCGGCGTCCTGGCCGGGCTGTGGAACAGCGACGACGACCGCGTGCCGTGGGTCGCGGAGCTGAACCGGGTGTCGCGGACCAAGGTGTCGCTCTCGGACCTGCGCCCGCAGACGCCGCCAGGGACGGCGTGGTTCCCCGAGTTCGAGCGGGGCGACTTCCCGCACGCCCAGCGCCGGACGGCGGAGTCGCTGGCGGCGACCATCGGCACGCACTCGCACATGCTGGTGCTGGACGACGCCGAGCGCGAGGCCGCCATGGGCCGGCTGCTGACGTTCCTGCGGGCCAGGCCGGAGACGGCCGAGGGGGAGTTCGAGCTTCCGATCGTCACCTTGGCCGTGCGTGCCCGGCGGGCGGGTTAGCGTCCTTGGGCTTGGCGGGCCAGAGGGTGTGCGTGATCGGCCAGAGCGACCAGACCGCCAGGACCATGCCGAGGCGGGCGAGCCAGCCGTTGAGCGCCTCCGTGCGGCCGGCGTCGCCGACCCAGGCGATCAGCGCGAGCAGGATGCCGCAGCCGACGGCGGTGGCGGCGACCGCCTTCCCGAACTCGCGCCACTCGTAGCGGACGCGCGCCCCGCCGTACTTCGGCTTCCGGCGGGGCGGCGGGCCGCCGGCGAACCGGTGCGCGAAGCGCTCGTCGGCCCAGCGGACCATGCTGTGCCCGAACGCGACCGAATAGCCGATGTAGGCGGCGGCCAGGCCGTGCGCGAAGCCGGCGGTCCCGCCGCCCCGCAGGTCGATGGCCGTGGCCGCCAGCAGGACCACGTCGACCAGCGGGACGCAGATCAGCAGCGCCGCGCCGGTGCGGCGGAGGCGCAGCGGGTAGCGGGCGACGAGTCCGGCGGCGAGGACGACCCAGAAGCCGACCTCGCAGGCGCCGATGATCGCGATGAGCACGTGAACGTCCTTTCTCGACGGTTCCATCGTGCGCCCGGGGAGGGCCGCGGATCGTCGTCCGCTGTGGGGTTTCGCGGGTCGTCCGAAGGATGTACGCGGCCTCGTCGGCCCGGTGGACGAGACACCCGCGCGGGGATGCTGTGATGGATGCGTGCACAGGCTCACCACCCGCAAGGACGCGCTCGTCGCCGCGGCGGCGCTGGCGGGCGGGCTGCTGCTGCTCTCGGTGCACGGCTACTCGACGTGGTCGGAGGACTGGGACCCGTCGGCGTGGGCGCGGCTCGTCCCGCTGCTCGGGCTGTCCTCGGCGCTGCTGATGCGCCGGACGGCGCCGCTGACCGCGCTGGCGGTGGCGACGCCGTTCAACTTCGCCGACGTGGCGATGGGCCCGAGCATCGCCACCGCGATGATCTACGGGGACGCGCTGTACGCGGCGAGCCTGTACGGCCGCCGCCGGACGGCGGAGTGGCTGCTCGGCACGACCGTGGTCGCGACGGTGTGCGTCGCGGCCGGCGCCGGGGTCGGGCTGCGCGGCCTCGCCGTCGGCGTGATCGCGGGGTCGGTCGCCGGGGTGGTGTGGGTGGCGCCGGTGCTGACGGCGATGGCCGTCCGGGAGCACCGGTTCCGGGCGGAGGCGGAGCGGCAGCGCGCCGAGCAGGTGGCGCGGCTGGCGGAGCTGGACCGGCGCGCCGCCGTGACCGCCGAGCGGGCCCGGATGGCGCGCGAGCTGCACGACGTGATCGCCAACCATCTGAGCGCCGTGGCGCTGCACTCGTCGGCCGTGCTGAAGGTGCCCTCCCTCGACCGGGACGGGGTCGAGCGGGCCATGGAGGTCATCCGGGAGAACAGCGTCCAGGGGCTCGCGGAGATGCGCCGGATGATCGGGCTCCTGCGGGACGGCGACGGCGACGGCGCCGGAGAGGACCCGGCGGCGCGGCCGCGGCTGGCGGAGCTGGGACGGCTCGTCCGGCACTCGGCGCGGTCCGACCTGTCGGCGCGGCTGGAGGTCGCCGGGGAGCCGCCGGAACTGCCCGCCGCGGTGGAGCTGGCCGCGTACCGGATCGTGCAGGAGGCGCTGACGAACGCGCTGAAGCACGCCGGTCCCGGCAGCGCCGACGTCCGCGTCGAGTACACGCGGCGGAGCGTGGTGATCGACGTGCTCAGCCCCCTCGGGGCGGACGGTGCAAGGCTGCCGGGCACGGGCAGCGGGCTGGTGGGCATGCGCGAGCGCGCGGTGATGCTGGCCGGGGAGTTCGACGCGGGACCGGACGGCGGCCGGTGGCGCGTGCACGCCGAGCTGCCTCTCGACCAGCCGTTCACGGAGGCCCGATGACCGGAGGGCAGGGCCCGATGACCGGAGCGAAGCGAGGATCAGCGTCATGATCGAGGTGCTGGTCGCGGACGATCAGGCGGCGGTGCGGGCGGGGCTGGTGCTGATCCTGGGCGCGGCGCCCGGCGTCCGGGTCGTCGGCGAGGCGGCCGACGGGGCGCGGGCCGTGGAGCTGGCCCGGGAGCTGCGCCCCGACGTGGTGCTGATGGACGTCCGCATGCCCCGCCTGGACGGCATCGCGGCCACCAGGGAGATCGCGGGCATCACGGACGTGCTGGTGCTGACCACGTTCGACATGGACGAGTACGTGTTCGGCGCGCTGCGGGCGGGCGCGTCCGGGTTCCTGCTCAAGGACGTCGACGCCGACAAGCTGGTCGACGCGGTGCGGACCGTCGCGGCCGGCGAGGGGATCATCGCGCCGAAGGTCACCCGGCGGCTGATCGACGCCTTCTCGGCCCGTCCCGCGATGGAGAAGGCCGCACCGGGGCTCGCGGAGCTGACGCCGCGGGAGCGGGAGGTGTTCGCGTGCCTGGGGGAGGGCCTGTCGAACGGGCAGATCGCGGCCCGGCTCGACATGGCGGAGACGACCACCAAGACGCACGTCAGCCGCATCCTCGGGAAGCTGGGGCTGGCCAGCCGCGTCCAGGCGGCCATCCTGGCCCAGGAAACGGCCGCCTCGGGGTCTTCCGGGACTGATCCACACAAGAGATCACTCGGACCGGGCTGACCCGGCAGAGACGATCTCAGCGCGCCGGACGATCGCGCCGGACGATCCCGTCCGGGCCGGACGGGGCCGGGCTCGCGGCGGCCGGTCTCAGCGCGACAGGCTGCGGATGAGGTCGGCGACGCGGACGATGCCGAGGCAGCGCCCGACCTCGTCCACCACGACCAGGTCGTCGTAGACGCGCTCGTCCTCCCGCCCCGCGGCCCGCAGCGCCGCGACGGCCGGGACGGTGCGCGGCACGGGACGCGGCGCGTCGGCCAGCCGCGCGGCGGGACGGCGGGCGTGCAGCGCGTGCCCGTACGCGCCGGACAGGCGCAGCAGGAAACGCGTCCGGTCCACGGTGCAGCGGGGCCGCTGCCGGTCGTCGACCAGCACGACGCTGGTGATGCCGGTCTCGGCGTTCAGCGCGTTCAGCACCTCGCCCGCGGTCGCCGTGTGCGGCAGCGTCACCGCCGGGAGGGTGAACTCCGAGACCCGCGGCCCGAGCCCGAGTCCCGGATCCGGCCGCGCGGGCTCGTCCGCGGCGGCGACCGGGATGTGGATCGGCATCCCGGGCCGCCACTCCGGCGGCGCCAGCGCGGGCCCCTGGACGAGCCGCACCCCCGCGTCGCGCATGCGCAGCACCTGCTCCCGGGTCGCCATCTGCGGCGCCAGGACATGCGTCTCCAGGCGGTGCGCCAGCTCGACGAGGCTCCCCACCAGCGCCGCGCGGCGCGGCTCCGACACCGACCTGCGCGCCAGCTCGGGATCGAGTTTCAGCAGGTAGGACGCGCCGTCCACGAGCAGATCCAGCGGCGCGTGCGCGGCGCCGAGGCCGGCGAGGCCGACGAGGTAGCCGGTCCGGCGCAGCCCGGACAGCGCGGCGGTGACGGGCGGGCGCGCCGCCGGCGGGAACCCGCCCGACACGCAGATGATGATCTCTTGCGGGCGGCGTCCGGTGTCGGAGAGCCCGCGGTGCAGCTCGGCGAGGAGGTCGTCGCCGCGGGCGAGGGTCTCGGTGCGCAGGCCGATCTGCAGCGGCAGGGGCGTGCCGAGTCCGGTGGCGGCGCGGGCGGCCTCGACCGCGCGGCGCACGTCCTCGGCCGCCGGATCGGACCGCATCGGGCCGGCGGGGCCGGCCGGGGGCGCGTGCGCCTCCACCGCGACGACGGTTCCGGTGCCGAGGTCGACGACCGGATGGAACACCGCCCGGGCCGGTAGGAGGGCGTCAAGTGCATCGACTGCTGACACAGCCGCATCATGTCGCCCTACTCCGCCGCGAAACTAGATGTGTCAGCCGAAGTTAACCCAATATTCGCAGTTCACGGGGCATTCACGTCCTGGCGGCCACGCGCGGTTCAAAGTCCCCTACCGCCAGCGAAGGCCGACACCAGATAGGTCACCCCGGCGACGGCGGCGAGCCACACGAAGGCGGTGATGTCGGCGCCGCGCAGGGCCTGGACGGTCAGCCCGCCGACCACCGCGACGGTCAGCACGTCGCCGGTCATCGCCGCGGCCCGCAGGTGCGCGCGGGCGCGGGTGCCGGAGCCGAAGCCCTCACTGATCGGCAGCGCCGGCTCGTTGCGCCGGTACGCGAGGTACGCCGCGTAGCCGGCCAGCGCGGCGAGCGCGGCCAGGGCCGTCCCGGACCGCCCGTCGGCGGCCAGCACGGCCCCCACCACCACACCGGCGCCCAGGACGAGGCCGGGCACGGCCCACCTGCTGAGGCTGCGGCGTTCGGGAGCGATCCACATGGTGCTCATCCTTCCCGATCCGCCCGCGAGGCGGACCGTCAACGCGCCGGGCCGGTCGATAGTGGCCGGGCTGGTCGATAGTGGGGGACGCCCCCCAGGCCGACGGCTGTGTCTTCAGTGGGGGACGACGCCCCACGCCCCCCGCGAACAGCTGTATGTTCTCGCTTCGTGGCGCAATTTCGAATGAACGGCTCCAAGATGCTCGCCGTCGACCTCGGCGGCGAGACCATCAGGGCGCTGAACGGCTCCATGGTCGCCTACGAGGGCCAGATGTCGTTCAAACGCCAGGGCATGACGGGCGGCGAGGGGCTGCGGGGCGCGCTGAAGCGCAGGATCGCCGGCGAGGGCATGACCCTCATGGAGATCAACGGGCAGGGGACGGTCTACCTGGCGAGCGAGGCGACGGAGGTGACCCTCGTGCACCTGACCGGCGACACCCTGTTCGTCGAGTCCGAGAGCCTCCTCGCGCTCGACGGGAACCTGCAGACCGGCGTCCACTTCGTCGGGCTGCGGGGCATGGGCACCGGGCAGGGCCTCGCCACCACCAAGGTGGAGGGGCACGGCACGGTCGCGATCCTGTCCGAGGGACCGGCGATCGTGCTGGAGGTGACGCCGCAGACGCCGCTGTGCGTCGACCCGCACGCCTACGTCTGCCACCACGGGCAGCTCCAGCAGGACGTGGTCACCGACGTCAACTGGCGGACGGTGATCGGCCAGGGATCGGGGGAGAGCGTGCAGTTCCGGTACCAGGGGCACGGGCTGGTGTACGTCCAGCCGTCCGAGCGCGGCGGGATCTTGGAGATCTGATGGCCGGATACCAGTCGATCAACTCCAAGATGCTCCAGGTGCCGATCGGTCCCGGGCAGGAGGTCTTCAGCAAGCGCGGCGCGATGCTCGCCTACACCGGGCCGGTCTCGTTCGCGCCGACCGCGACCGCCGGGCAGGGCCTCGGCGGCACCATCGGACGCGCCGTCGCCGGCGAGCGCAGCGCGATGATGCACGTCACCGGGCAGGGCAGCGTCCTGTTCGGGCACGGCGGGCTCTACGTCACCGTCATCGACCTGGACGGCGCCGACAACCTCTACGTCGAGGCCGACCGGCTGCTGGTGCACGACGCGTCCCTCCAGGTCGGAACCATGTTCATGGGCGAGCAGGGCGGCGTGCGCGGCATCGTCCGCGGCGCGGTCACCGGGCAGGGCCTGTTCACCTCGACGCTCGCCGGGCACGGCTCGTGCGCGGTGCTGTCGCACGGCGGGGTGATGGAGCTGCCGATCAGCCAGGGGCGTCCCGTGCACGTCGACCCGCAGGCGTACGTGGCGCACCGCGGCCAGGTGCAGAACAAGCTCACCACGGCGGTGGGGCTGCGCGACCTGGTCGGACGCGGCTCCGGCGAGGCGTTCCAGCTCGAACTGAGCGGCCTCGGCGTCGTCTACGTCCAGGCCAGCGAGAGGAAGATCTGATCGTGAGCACGTACGGCACGCAGACGCAGACCTGGAACCCGGTGACGCTCCCGTCCAACGACAACGTCAACCCGTACGCCTTCAGCGTCGACCTCAACGGGCAGTGGTTCGCGCAGAAGGGCAAGATGATCGCCTACTACGGGCAGATCAGATTCGAGGCGCTGTCGGCGGGGCCGCTGGACTCCCTCGTCGCGCACACCTTCAACTCCCCGCTGTACGCGCAGGACTGGATCGTCGCGCAGGGGCAGGGGAAGCTCGTCCTCGCCGACCGCGGCTTCGACGTCAACTCCTTCGACCTGGACAACGGGAACCTCACCGTCCGGGCCGGGAACCTCCTGGCGTTCGAGCCGGGCCTGGAGCTCAAGCAGTCGATCATCCCCGGGTTCCTGACGCTGATCGGCACCGGACGGTTCGTGGCCGCCTCCAACGGGCCCGTCCACTTCGTCGAGCCGCCGATCAGGGTCGACCCGCAGGCGCTGCTCGGCTGGGCCGACTGCCCGTCCCCGTGCCACCACTACGACCACTCGTACATGCGCGGGGCGTTCGGCGCCGCCCGGATGGTGTTCGGGATCGGCGGGCAGTCCGGCGAGGAGCACCAGTTCGACTTCACCGGGCAGGGCACGGTGATGATGCAGTCGTCGGAGGTCGTGATGAACGAGGACGTCCTGCTGCGCGACCTCGAAGGACAGATCGGGCTGGTCGGCACGTCCGGGCTGCAGCGGCTCCAGCGCACCATCACCCAGCGGCTGTCCGCCGAACGCCAGGGCTGACCTGGGCGGGAGCGGCCGAGGGGCCCGTCCGGGCCCCGCGGCCGCTCACGGGCGGGTCACGACTCCGGGGCGGGCGCGGGCTTCATCACGCGGAACGGCACGCCGAACGGGTCGCGGACGGTGGCGATGCGCCCGTACGGGGTGTCGACCGGCTCCTCGTCGACCGTGCCGCCGCCGGCGCGGACCCGCCGGACGGCCTCGTCGGCGTCGTCGACCGCGAAGTAGGTGAGCCAGGACGCGACCTGATCCGTCCCGCCGCCGAGGACGAGGCCCTCCCCGCCGAGGACGCCGCCGATGTAGCGCCCGTCCGGACGGGCCGCGGTGGTGTAGTCGAGGCCCTCGGCGTCCGCCATCGGCTCGATCTGGTAGCCGAACAGCGCCCTGTAGAACTCGCGCGCGGGAGACGCGTCGCCCGGGACGAAGAGGTCGTTCCACGTGAACGACCCTGGATCGTTGACGATCCGGGAACCCGGGAGGCTGCTGCCCTGCCAGAGGCCGAACTGGCCGCCCTGCGGGTCCCTGACGATCGCCATGCGGCCGAGGTCCATCACGTCCATGGCCGGGACGACGACCTCCCCGCCCGCGTCCGTGGCGCGCTTCACCGAGCCGTCGCAGTCGTCGGTGGCGAAGTAGACGTTCCACCAGTACACGTCGGGCTGGTCCTCGGGGTTCTGCATCATCCCCGCGACGGGCTCGCCGCGCAGCATGCACGTGTTGTAGTGGCCCGCCTCGGGGCCCGCGTCCTGGAACTGCCAGCCGAGGAGCGTCCCGTAGAACGTCTTGGCCCGGTCGAGGTCGGGGACGCCGATGTCGAGCCAGGTGGGCGTGCCCTCAGGCGGATTGCTCGTGACATGGGTCATTCGACTCACACTCCTTCTGCGCCGGGGACCCCAGGGTCCCTGTGCTCTCCCGTCGCACGCCCGTGCCCTCATCCTGGCCCCTTCCCGTGCGTTCACACATCACCCGCACCGGATCGGCATGGCCCGCACCGGATCGGCGTAGCGCGCAGGGGATGGGCGTGGCCGGGGCGGGGCGTGCGTTCACGTACACTGGAACGATGGTTCCGCTCCCGAACTGACAGGCCCGCGCCGAGCGCGCCCCGGTCTCCTCCGTCGACCGAGAGGCGCGCTTCTTCGTGCCTGTCCACCGAGCCGTCCGTCAGGGGAGCCCTGTCACAGTGATCATCGCGAAAGACATCGAGCTGCGCGCCGGGTCGCGGCTGCTGATCGAGGCCGCCACGTTCCGGGTCAACCCCGGCGACCGGGTCGGGTTCGTCGGGCGCAACGGCGCCGGCAAGACCACCCTCACCAAGGTGCTGGCCGGGGACGCGCTGCCCGCGCAGGGCGCGGTGACGTCGTCCGGCACCGTCGGCTACCTGCCGCAGGACCCCCGCGACGTCGACCTCGCCGAGCTGGCCCGCGACCGCATCCTGTCCGCCCGCGGCCTCGACGAGGTCATCCGCAAGCTGCGCGCCGCCGAGGACGCGATGGCCGAGGCGACGGGCGCCGACCGCGACAAGGCCGTCCGCCGCTACGGGCGGCTTGAGGAGCGGCTGCACGTCCTCGGCGGCTACTCGGCGGAGGCGGAGGCGGCGTCGATCGCGTCCAGCCTCGGGCTGCCCGACCGGGTGATGACGCAGCCGCTCGGGACGCTGTCGGGCGGGCAGCGCCGCCGGGTCGAGCTGGCGCGCATCCTGTTCTCCGGCGCCGACACCCTCCTGCTGGACGAGCCCACCAACCACCTGGACGCCGACTCGATCGTCTGGCTCCGCGACTTCCTGAAGTCCCACCAGGGCGGCCTCGTCGTGATCAGCCACGACGTGGAGCTGCTGGGCGCCGTCGTCAACCGCGTCTTCCACCTCGACGCCAACCGCTGCGTGATCGACATCTACAACGTCGGCTGGAAGAAGTACCTCGACCAGCGGGAGACCGACGAGCGGCGCCGCAAGCGCGAGTCGGCCAACGCGCAGCGGCAGGCGTCCGCGCTGCTGTCGCAGGCCGACAAGATGCGCGCCAAGGCCACCAAGGCCAAGGCCGCCCAGCAGATGGACCGGCGCGCCAGGCAGCTGCTCGCGGGCGTGGAGGGCGAGCGGCAGGCCGACAAGGTCGCCAAGATCCGCTTCCCGGAACCGGCCCCGTGCGGCAAGACTCCGCTCACCGCGGAGGGTTTGTCGAAATCGTACGGATCTTTGGAGATATTCACCGACGTGGACCTGGCCGTCGACCGGGGCAGCCGCGTCGTCGTCCTCGGCCTGAACGGCGCGGGCAAGACGACCCTGCTGCGCCTGCTGGCAGGGGTCGACGAGCCCGACACCGGGTCGGTCGTCCCCGGCCACGGGCTGCGGGTCGGCTACTACGCCCAGGAGCACGAGACCCTGGACGTCGAGCGGTCCGTCCTGGAGAACATGCAGTCCGCGGCGCCCGGCATGGCGCCCGTCGAGGTCCGCAAGATCCTCGGCTCGTTCCTGTTCTCCGGCGACGACGTCGACAAGCCCGCGGGCGTCCTGTCCGGCGGCGAGAAGACCCGGCTGGCGCTGGCGATGCTGGTGGTGTCCAGCGCGAACGTCCTGCTGCTCGACGAGCCCACCAACAACCTCGACCCGGCCAGCCGCGCGGAGATCCTCGGGGCCCTCCGGACGTTCGCCGGCGCCATCGTCCTGGTCACCCACGACGAGGGCGCGGTGGACGCGCTGGCGCCGGAAAGAGTGATTTTGCTGCCGGATGGGGTGGAAGACATCTGGAGTGACGAGTTTGCCGATCTGGTGGCGCTCGCGTGACCTGCACGGTGACTTCCACAGATCTTTTCTGGCCGAGTGGGTAGCCGAACAGCCGGGAATGACTGATCATGGCGGGGGATAACGCAGCGGTCACCACATCACTACGGGAGGTACTCGTGGCCGAGACCCTTAAGAAGGGCACCCGCGTGACCGGTGCCGAGCGCGACAAGCTGGCGTCGGACCTGAAGAAGAGGTACGACTCCGGCGAGAGCATCCGCGCCCTGGCAGCCGCCACCGGCCGCTCCTACGGTTTCATCCACCGGATTCTGACCGAGTCCGGCGTCAACCTGCGCGGTCGCGGTGGCGCGACCCGGGGCAAGAAGTCCTGACCGGACACCGCCCCCGGATGAGCGCACGGCCCGGGCCGCCGCCGCGACCGACCGAGTAAGGTTCGGTCGCGGCGGCGGACGGGTTCCGGGTCCCGCCCCGTGGACGGCGGGGCGGGACCGGCACGCTCACCGAGAGGAAGGCGCATGGGGGACGCGACGGCGGACGGCCGACCGGAAACGGCCACGGAGCCGCCCGAAACCGGCGGTGCCGTGCCAGGTCTCGACGAGGCGGGGCTTCTTCTGGAGATCGACGGAGCCGTCGCCACCGTCACCCTGAACCGGCCCGAGCGGCGCAACGCCATGACGTTCGCGACCTGGCGCGGGCTCGCCGCGATCGGACGCTCCCTGCCCGCCGCCGTGCGCGTCGTCGTCCTGCGGGGCGCGGGCCCGTCGTTCTCCGCGGGCATCGACCTCGGCATGTTCTCCGGAGAGAGTGGAGGGCTGCCCGACGGCTCCGACCCCGAGGCCGCCGACCGCTTCATCGCCGAGCTGCAGGACGGCTACACGTGGCTGCGGCGCCCTGACATCGTCTCGGTCGCGGCCGTGCACGGCCACGCCATCGGCGCCGGGTTCCAGCTGGCGCTGTCCTGCGACGTCCGCGTGGTCGCCGACGACGCGAAGTTCTGCATGAAGGAGCCCGCGCTGGGGCTCGTCCCCGACCTGACCGGCACCAAGCCGCTGGTGGAGATCGCCGGCGTCGGGCGGGCGCTGGAGCTGTGCCTGACCGCCCGGACCGTGCACGCCGACGAGGCCGCCCGGATCGGGCTCGCCGAGATCCTCGTCCCGCGAGCCGGGCTCGACGACGCCGTCCGCGATCTGGTGGGCGCGCTGCTCGCCGTCGACGCCGGCGCCGCCGCCGCGACGAAGCGGCTGCTGTGGCAGGCCGCCGGGAACACCCTCGAACAGCAGTCCGCCGCCGAGCGCCGCGAGCAGATCGGCCGCCTCCGCGCGCTCTTCGGCACCTGACCGGCCTCTTCGGCACCTGACCGGCGGCTTCGTGGAAGACCGGCGGGCCGGGAGCATGGTGCCCCCGGCCCGCCGACGCCGCGTCCGCGGCGACCGTTGCGACTTCTCCTACTGGAGCGACTCGCGTCCGCCGCGCGCCAGCGGAAGCAGGATCCTGCTGACGCCGGGCCGCACGGCGACCTCGGTGCCCGCCGGGTAGCGCAGCGTGTAGTCGTAGTCGGTCGACAGCAGGATCACGCCGAGCCGGTGGCCGGCCTTGACGACGTAGTCGGTGGGTTCGAGGTCCCACCGGAACGTGTAGTCCTTGCCGGGCTTGATCGGCTCGGTGCGGCTGAAGCTGTGCCGGTTCCGCACGTCCAGCCATCCGCGCGTGATGACCTTGAACGGGGCGGTCTCCGTCCGCAGCGTCTGCCGGATCGTGCAGCCGACGTCGCCTTCCACGCTCTGCCCGAAGCAGACCTGCTCGCTCGTGTTGACCCGCGCGCCCGTCGGACGCGTGTCGGTGCCGTAGTCGACCAGCACCGCCGTCAGGTACGGCGACCGCCCGTCGAGCGACGCCCGCACGGAAAGCGACGGGATGCCGTCCACGCGGACCGGCTTGGGCAGCGGCCCCGTCAGGTAGGCGAGCCGGTTCGGGTCCGCCTGGTCCTCGTTGGCGAGGAGCTGTTCGGCGGTGCGGGTCCTGCCCGCGTCGAGGAACGTCTGCGTCCGGCCGGGCCGCGGCCGCAGCCCGAGGGTGCCCGGCTGCCCGGACGGCCCGGACGGCGCGGCGTTCAGGCTGAGCGGGACGGTGCGGGTGCCGGGCACGGGCCAGTCGCGGGCCGTCTCCCACGTCCCGTCCGGGTGCTCGACGTCCACCCGCGGCTCGCGCTCGATGCCGTTGCGGATGCCGTACAGGTAGCGGTCGAACCAGTGGTGCGTCTGCCGCAGCCACTCCTCGACGCGCCAGCGGAACGGCGTCGCGTGGTTGGCCTGGTGCAGCCACAGCTTGCGCGGCACGCCCGCCTTCCTCAGGGCGTTCCACCACTGGACGGAGTTCTTGACCTTGACGTTCCAGTCGTTGAGCCCGTGCACGACCATGACGGCGGCGCGCACCTTCCGCGCCTGGCCGACGTAGTCGCGCTGCGCCCAGACCTTGCCGTAGTCGCCGGTCTCGCGGTCCTGGGTCGCCGTGATGTCGTCGATGACCTTCGCGCAGACCTCGGGGTTCTGGCGGGTCAGCACGACCTTGGCCAGGATGTCCAGGTCCTCGCCCTGGAACCCGCCGGGCGCGACGACGCCGCCGCTCGCGCGGTAGTAGTCGTACCAGCTGGAGATCCCGGCGATCGGGACGATGGCCTTCAGGCCCTCGACGCCGGTGGCGGCGGCCATGTTCGGCAGCGTCCCGTTGTAGGACTGGCCGATCATGCCGACGTTGCCGGTGGACCAGGACGCCTTCGCCGGCGAGCCGTCCGGCGCCCAGCCGCGGGCGCGGCCGTTCAGCCAGTCCACCGCGGCCTTGGCGCCGGCCTGCTCGTCGCGGTCGCCGGACGTCGGGCAGCCGGTCGAGCCGCCCGTCCCGATGCTGTCCAGGTTGGCGATGGCGTACCCGCGCGGCAGGAAGTAGTTGTCGTAGTAGCCGGGGAAGATCTCGGCGAGACTGCGCTGCGGGGGCGCGAGGGACCGGCCCTGCGCGCCGTCGATGTCGACCGGATACAGCGGGATGTCGTGGGTGCCGGCCCAGTACGGGCTGGCCTCCAGGATCGTCGGGACCTTGAGCCCGGCGGTGTCGGTCTCCTTCGGCCGCATGATCCGCATCCGGACGCGGTCGCGGACGCCGTCGCGGTCGCTGTCGGCGGTGGTCTCGATGTCCACCGTCTGGGTGACGGCGTCGGCGCGGGAGTAGATCGGCTGCGTCTCGCCGTTCTGAACCAGCGCCTTCGCCGAGGGCGCCGTTTCGGGCGGCGCGGACCTCGTGGGTCCGGCCGCCCCCGCTGGGAGCGCGGTGAGGGCGAGCAGCACGGCCGTGAAGGTGATCACACCGGTGCCGCCGCGCGGGAGGCGTTGTTTCACAGGGGCTCCTGGGGGGTGTGAGCCTGAAGTTGTGGACATCATTAACCCGTAGCCAGGCGGTGAAGTCCATAAGCGGCCCGCGTCCGGCCGCCGCCAGCGCGTCACCGGCGGGCGTCGCCTGGACGGGGGCCGCGCCGTCCGGGGCGGCCGGCGGTTACGCCGTGAGCGGACGCGGGAAGGCGGCCCGGCGCGCGGGCGTTGTGATCACCGGACATCGACATGCTTACTTGATTACATAAGCTTGATCACGCGAGTTTGATCGCACGCGGGCCCTGATCGTGTGCAGGTTCGATGGCGTGCTGGTTTGATCGCGTGCTGGTTTGATCGCACATGGGCTGGACCCCTCGGAGGCACTTGTGGGAATGCCGGGAATGCCGGGCAACGGCTGGCAGGTGATGGCCTCGTTCCGCAAGGACGGCGCCGTCACCCAGCAGAAGCTCAAGCCCGGCACCGTCGGGCGGATCGCGGGCTACGCGCGGCCCTACGTCCGCGAGCTGGTGCTGTTCCTCACCCTGAACTCGTTCGCCGCGCTGATCGTCGTCGCCAACCCGCTGCTGCTGAAGGCGATCATCGACCGCGGCATCGTGCCCGGACGGCAGGACCTCGTCGTCTGGCTCGCCGTCGCCGTCGCGGGGCTCGCGCTGGTGGAGGCCGTGCTCGGCCTGGCGCAGCGCTGGTACTCGGCGCGCATCGGCGAGGGCCTCATCTACGACCTGCGCAGCCAGGTGTTCGCGCACGTCCAGCGGCAGCCCGTCGCGTTCTTCATGCGCGCCCAGACGGGCTCGCTCGTCAGCCGCCTCAACAACGACGTCATCGGCGCGCAGCGCGCGATCACCACCACGCTGTCGTCGGTGGTGTCCAACGTGCTCAGCCTGGCCATGGTGCTGGTCACCATGATGATCCTGTCCTGGCAGGTCACGCTGATCGCGCTGCTGCTGCTCCCGATCTTCATCCTGCCGGCCAAGTGGGTCGGCAAGCGCCTGCAGCGCGTCAGCCGCGAGCAGATGGTCCTGGACGCCGAGATGGGCTCGCTGATGACCGAGCGGTTCAACGTCGCGGGCGCGATGCTGGCCAAGCTCTACGGACGTCCCGCCGAGGAGGAGGAGAACTTCTCCCGGCGGGCCGCGCGCGTCCGCGACGTCGGCATCGTCGCGGCCATGTACGGGCGGGTGTTCTTCACCGCGCTCACGCTCGTCGCCGCCCTCGCCACCGCGATGGTCTTCGGCGTCGGCGGCTTCCTCGCCGCGGACGGCGCCTTCCAGCTCGGCACGCTCGTCGCGCTCGCCACCCTGCTGACCCGCATGTACGGGCCGCTCACCGCGCTGTCCAACGTCCACGTGGACGTCATGACCGCGCTCGTCAGCTTCGACCGCGTGTTCGAGGTCCTCGACCTCAAGCCGCTGATCCGCGACCGCAAGGACGCCCGCCCCCTCGACGGGGACGCCGCGTCGCCGTCGAAGGCGCCGTCGATCGAGTTCGACCACGTCCGGTTCGCCTACCCGTCGGCGGAGGAGGTGTCGCTGGCCTCGCTGGAGTCGATCGCGCGCACCGACACCGCGCCGGGACGCGAGGTGCTGCACGACGTCGACTTCACCGCCGCGCCCGGGCAGCTCGTCGCGCTCGTCGGGCCGTCCGGCGCCGGGAAGTCGACGATCACGCACCTGGTGTCGCGGCTGTACGACGTGTCCGACGGCGCGGTCCGGATCGGCGGCGCGGACGTCCGCGGCGTCGCCCTCGAATCGCTGCGCGCCGAGATCGGCGTGGTCAGCCAGGACGCGCACCTGTTCCACGACACCATCCGCGAGAACATGCGCTACGCCCGTCCCGAGGCGTCCGACGCGGAGATCCTCGCCGCGCTGGACGCCGCGCAGATCGGCGACCTCGTCACCGACATGCCCGAGGGCCTCGACACCGTCGTCGGCGACCGCGGCTACCGGCTGTCGGGCGGGGAGAAGCAGCGCCTCGCGATCGCGCGGCTGCTGCTCAAGGCGCCGTCGGTGGTCGTCCTGGACGAGGCGACCGCGCACCTGGACTCCGAGTCCGAGGCGGCCGTCCAGCGGGCCCTGCGGACGGCCCTCGCCGGGCGGACGTCGCTGGTGATCGCGCACCGGTTGTCGACGATCCGGGAGGCCGACCAGATCCTGGTGATCGACGGCGGCCGCGTCGCCGAGCGCGGGCGGCACGAGGAACTGCTGCTCGAAGGCGGCCTGTACGCCGAGCTGTACCGCACGCAGTTCGCGCACCAGCGCGACGAGGAGCGGCAGACCGAGCCGCTCGGCGCGGAGTGACAGCGGAGAGAAGCGCCCGCCGAGAGAAGCGCCCGCCGAGAGAAGCACCCGCTGAGAGAGGCGGCCGGTCAGAGATCGGTGCAGAGGCGGTAGCCGAGGCGCCGCAGCTCGGTCCCGGCGATCTTCTCGACCTGGGCGAGCTGCCGGGGCGTCAGCCGCTCCCGCCAGGACCCGACCCCGGCGTCGCCGTGCTCCCCGGCCGCGCGGACCAGGCCCGACAGCGCCGCCTTGGAGATCGGCGCGTCCAGGTACTCCGACAGGTCGGCGCCGACGCGGCGCGGCCCGCTCACCAGGTCCTCGTACCGGACGGTGAACAGCTGCTCGTCCGGGACCTGCCGCCGCAGCCGCGCGCTGAGCCGCACCGAGCCGCGCCAGCGCAGCGCGCACTTGACGGCGGGCGCGGCGCGCGGCCACCGGCTCCGCTCGGTGTGGTCCTCGACGCCGAGGAACGGGTTCGGGAACACCGTGTCGAGGTTGGCGAGGCCCGGCTTGAACCAGGCCAGGCAGCGCTCGTCGGCCAGCATGTCGGCGACCGCGTCGCGGCCGTCCCGGATGACCTGCACGAGCTGCGCGTCGGGGAACGCGTCCAGCAGCACGTCGGCGCTGTAGATCAGGTCGGGGGACGCGTCGGCGAACCGGACGATCCCGCCCGGCTCCACGCACGGCTCCGCGGCCTCGCCGCCGGGCCCGTCGGCGGGGCCACCGCCCGGCCGCCCGGGGCGCTCGGACGGCCGCGGCGGGAGTCCGGCCAGGTCGCGGCACTCGCCCGGGCACTGGGCGCAGGACCGGGCCGACACCAGCCACGCCTCGGCGTAGGCGTCGCGCAGCACCCGCGCCGCGCCCTTCCCGCGCTCCGTCGCGATCGCCGGCTGCCGCGCGAACGCGTACGTGACGCGCAGGACGCCGTGACGCCCGGTGGTCAGATGGAAGCCGGGGGAGCGTTTCACCGCGCGCGCCAGCCGCTCCGCGCCGGAGTGCGGAGCGCCCAGGATGAACACCGGGCGGCGGACCTTGGTGCCGTTGACCACCAGGATGTGCGGCGTCGACCTCATACCGGGCCAAGTTTGTCACCTTTTGAGGGCTGAGTCGGCCGGTGACGCTCCGTGATGGGTCCACCGACGTACCGTTCGGGGCCTAACATGTTGCGGGTGGACGCTCCCCAGACGCTCGCCGCGTTTCTGCCCGGCGCAGAGGCGATCACCGTCCTCACCGGCGCCGGCGTCTCCACCGACAGCGGCATCCCCGACTTCCGCGGCCCCCAGGGCGTCTGGACGAAGGACCCGGCCGCGGAGGCGATGTCCACGATCGACGCCTACGTCGCCGTCCGGGACGTGCGCCGCCGCGCCTGGCGGTCCCGGCGCGACAGCCCGGTCTGGGACGCCGAGCCCAACGCCGCCCACGCCGCGCTCGTCGAGCTGGAGCGGGCCGGGCGGCTGCGCGCCCTGATCACCCAGAACATCGACGGGCTGCACCAGCGCGCCGGGTCCGCCGCCGCCAAGGTCATCGAGATCCACGGCACCATGCGCGAGGCGGTCTGCCTGTCCTGCGGCCTGCGCACCCCGATGCCCGAGATCCTCGCGCGCGTCGACGCCGGCGAGGACGACCCGCCCTGCGCGGCCTGCGGCGGCATCCAGAAGTCCGCGACGATCTCCTTCGGGCAGGCCCTCGACCAGGACGTCCTCGACGCGGCGATCACCGCGGCCCGGTCCTGCGACCTGTTCCTGGCCGTCGGGACGTCGCTGACCGTCCAGCCGGCCGCCGGGCTGTGCCTGGAGGCCGTCGACCACGGCGCCCGCCTGGTGATCATCAACGCGGCGGAGACGCCGTACGATGGGCTGGCCGACGCGGTGCTGCGGCGGCCGATCGGCGAGACGCTCCCGCGCCTCGCCCGAATCGCACTCGGTACGGGGAGCTGGACCGGGAGATGATCTGTTGGAGGGTCGTGACCGGTCGCCTCTTCCGCTGGCGTCCGGATCCTGACAAGCTCTATCCGTCGTGGTGCGAGGAGGGATCGGGTTGAACAGCGGGGGCGCCCGCGCGGAGGCGGCCGAGGAGCCGTCCGACGCGCCCGCCGCCGGGCCGCCGGGAGGTCCGGGGCCGGTCCCGGAGGCCCGCAGGTACGGGCGATTGCGGCCCGGCGACCGGGTCGTCGTCGTCGCGCCCAGCGGACCCGCCGAGCCCGCCCGGCTTGAGGCGGGCTGCGCCGTTCTCCGCGATCTCGGCCTTGACGCGGTCGTCGGAAAGCATGCCCTCAACCGTGTCAACCTCGGTGTTGATGGACCGGTCCGCGACGACTGGCACCGGCTGGCGGGCGGCGACGCCGACCGGGCCGCCGACCTCCAGGCCGCCTGGTGCGACCCGCGGGTCCGCGCGGTGATCTGCGCGCGGGGCGGCTACGGCGCCACCCGCGTCCTCGACCGGCTCGACTGGGACGCCCTCGCCGCGGCGGCGGAGGCGTCCGCCGCGTCCGGCCGCGGGCCGAAGATCCTGCACGGCTCCAGCGACGTCACCGCCCTGCACGCCGCCTTCGGGACGCGGCTCGGCGTCACCACGTCGTTCGGCCCGATGCCCGCAGGAGTGATCGCTGATCTCGCCCCGGCCGTATCGCAGGGCATGCCCGACGAAAGACTCGACGGCCTCCGCGCCGCCCTGTTCGGAGGCCCCGTGACTCTGCCCGGCACGCACGCGCTGCGGCCGGGACGCGCGGAAGGCCCCCTCACCGGCGGCACCCTGTCGCTCCTCACCGCCCTGCTCGGCACCCCCTACGCGCCGCCGCCCGCCGCCGGCCGCATCGTCTTCCTGGAGGACGTAACGGAGGCGCCCTACCGGATCGACCGGATGCTCGTCCAGCTCCTCCAGGCGGGCTGGTTCGACGGGGCCGCCGGGATCGCGCTCGGCTCCTGGCGCGACTGCGGCGACCCCGCCGAACTCGACTCGGTGTTCGCCGCGCGGCTCGGGCCGCTCGGCGTGCCGATCCTCGCCGGGCTTCCGGTGGGTCACGGCCCGCGCCAGCGGACGCTGGAGCTCGGCGCGCCCGCCGTCCTCGACACCGCCCAGCCGCACCCCGCCCAGCCAGACACCGCTCAGCCGGGCAACCCGCTGCCCGACACACCAGTTCTTGATTCAGGCCCGGACCCCGCCGTGCCGTTCGCCGGCGCGCTCACCCTTGAAGCGCCCCCAGGAGGTGCGCGATGAGCGGCCGCCACGCACGTTCCCGATCGTGGGACGACGGCACCCTCGAATCGCTGCTCGTACTCGTCGCCGAGAGCCTCGGCTACGCCTGCCGCCGCGCGCCCGGCGAGATCGTCATGCTGGAGGGGCCGCGGCGCCTGCCCGTCAACATGCGGGACATCCGGCAGCTCGCCCGGCTCGTGCCCCGCACGGACTGGCCCGCCGTCGTGTCCGACTACGTCACCACCATCGTCACCTCGATGGAGGAGCCGCTCGACCTCAGCGACTTCGACCTCGCCCAGCACCTGCTGCGCACCCGCATCTACCCCGACGAGGCCGACAACGGCGGGCTGGCCGCGCGCCCGTTCGCGCCCGGCCTGATCGAGGTGGTGGTCGTCGACACGCCGACGTCCGTGCGGACGCTCAGCAAGGAGGAGATGAACGGCTGGCCGGTCTCCGGCGACGCGCTGTTCATGCTCGGCCGCGCGAACGTCCGCGGCGACGGGCCGCTCCAGGTGGACGAGCAGGATCTCGGCGGCGTCCGCGTGTCCGTCCTGCACGGCTGGACGTTCTACGTCGCGACCCACCTGGCGTGGATGGAGGAGTACCTGCCGATCGGCCCGCACGGCGCGCTGGTCATCGCCCCCAACCGCAGCCTCATCGTCACCCACCCGCTGCGCCTCGCCGAAAGCCATCCGAGGGCGCGCTACCGCACCGCCGTAGCCGCCGCCACGGAGCTCCAGGCCCAGGCCCACCGGGCCTACGAGGAGGGGCCGGGCTCACTCAGCCCCCACCTGTACTGGTGGCGCGCCGGTGAGATGACCTACCTCGAAACCCGCTACGACGGCGACACGCTGGTGCTGCCCCGCGAGTTCTCCACCGTCCTGGCCACGCTCGCCGCCGAGCGGTGACCGGACTGCGGGTCGTCGTCGCCCCCGACTCGTTCAAGGGCGGCCTGCCCGCCGCCGCCGTGTGCGCGGCCGTCGAGGCCGGTGTCCGCCGCGCCGTGCCCGCCGCCGAGGTCGTCGCGATCCCGATGGCCGACGGCGGCGAGGGGACCCTGGACTGCTTCCTCGGCGCCCGCGGGGGCGACGCGGTCGAGGTCGCCGCCACGGACCCGCTCGGCCGCCCGGTCCGGGCGCGCTACGCCCTGTCCGGCGACGGGCGGTCCGCCGTGGTGGAACTGGCCGCGGCGTCCGGGCTGCCGCTGGTCGAGGACGTCCCGCCCGACCCGCTCAACGCCGCCACCACCGGCACCGGCGAGCTGATCGCGGACGCGGTCCGGCGCGGCGCCCGGGACGTGCTCGTCTGCGTCGGCGGCAGCGCCAGCACCGACGGCGGCACCGGCCTGCTCCGCGCGCTCGGCGTCCGGTTCCTGGACGCCGCCGGCCGCGACCTGCCCCCGGGCGGGGCGGCCCTCGCCCGGCTCGCGCGGATCGACGACTCCGGCGTCCCGGACGCGGTGCGCGCCGCCCGGTTCCGCGTGGCCTGCGACGTCGCCAACCCGCTCGTCGGGCCGGACGGCGCCGCCGCCGTGTTCGGCCCGCAGAAGGGCGCGTCCCCGGCCCAGGTCCGGGAACTGGACGCCGCGCTGACCAGGTTCGCCGACGTCGTCGCCGCGCGTTCCGGCGTCCGCGTCCACGACCTGCCGGGCGCGGGCGCGGCGGGCGGCGCCTGCGGCGGCCTCGCCGGCGTGCTCGGCGCGGAGCCGTCCGGCGGCGCCCCGCTGGTTGCGGAGGCCGTCGGGCTCCCCGCCGCCCTCGCCGGCGCCGACCTGGTGATCACCGGCGAGGGCCGGGTGGACGGGCAGAGCGCGGCCGGCAAGGTCGTCTCCGCCGTCGCCGCCCTCGCCAAGGAGCACGGCATCCCCTGCATCGCCCTCGCGGGGAGCGTCGCGGGGCCGCTGGACGGCCTGCACGCGCTCGGCCTCACCGCCGCCTTCAGCCTCGCCGACGGCCCCCGCACCCTGGACGAGCTGAAGGCGGAGGCCGCGCCCCTGCTCACCGCGCTCGCCGACCAGGCCGTCCGCCTCTTCGCCCGCTGAGCGCGAGCGGTTCGCGCGCTCAGCGCGGGCGGGTCCGCGTGCTACGCGGGAGCGGGCTCCGGGTCGGCCTCAGGCGCGGGTTCGGGGACGGGCGCCTTGATCGTCAAGGCGGGCAGGAAGGCCTGCGTCAGCGGGCCGATCGCCACCGCGTAGAGGATCGTCCCGACGCCGAGGGTGCCGCCCAGCAGCCAGCCCGCGGCCAGCACGCTCAGTTCGATCCCCGTGCGCACCCCGCGGAGGGACCAGCCGCGTGCGGCCAGGCCCGTCATCAGCCCGTCGCGCGGGCCTGGACCGAGGCCGGCGCCGATGTAGCAGGCGGTCGCGAACCCGCCCATCACCACGGCGGTGACGAGGTACGCCCAGCGCGCCGCGAGCGCGTCCGGGCCGGGCAGCAGCCAGAGGAACAGGTCCGCGAAGAGGCCGATGAAGACGACGTTGCTGATCGTCCCGACGCCGGGCCGCTGCCGGAGCGGGATCCACGCGAGCATGACCAGCGCGCCCACGATGATGATCCAGACGCCGATCGACAGACCGAGACGCCGGGACAGGCCCTGGTGGAAGACGTCCCACGGGTCGTTCCCGAGGCCCGACGACACCTGCAGGGCGATCCCCAGCCCGTAGAAGGCCAATCCGACGTACAGCTGCGCCACCCGGCGCACTTTCAAGGCCATTGCAGCGCTCCAGATCCAATAGCGGCGTCAATGAAGCCATCCTGGCCGCGAGTGGACTGGTGATTACAGTGCCAATATGGGAAAGTGGCTTGTGTGAGTACACGGTATGTGAGCGGTTCCCACCTGGCCCGGCTGCTGGGCGACGTCGCGCGGGAGCGTCCCGTGTACGCGGCGCTCGCCCAGGCGGTGCGCGGCCTCGTCCTGGACGGACGGCTCGCCCTGCGCACCCGCCTGCCCGCCGAACGGGACCTCGCCGCCGCGCTCAAGGTCAGCCGCACCACCGTCACCGCCGCCTACGACCGGCTCCGCGACGAGGGCTACGTCGAGAGCCGGCAGGGCGCGGGGAGCTGGACGGCGCTGCCCCCGGTGCGGATGTCGTCGGCCGAGCCGCAGATGGCGGCGGCGCACGGCGGCCGCTTCGGCAAGGCGCACCCCACGCCCGACGACCCGTCGTTCATCGACCTCGGCTGCGCCACCCCCGGCGCCCCGGCGATCTTCGGCGAGGCCGTCGCCGCCGCCGTCGACGAGCTGCCCCGCTACAGCTCGGGCCCCGGATACGAGCCCGCGGGGCTCGCCGGCCTGCGGCAGGTCATCGCGGACGGCTACGCGGCGCGCGGCGTCCCGACACGGCCCGACCAGATCGTCGTCACCACCGGCGCGCAGCACGCGTTCACCCTGCTGACGCAGGTCCTCGTCGAGCCGGGCGACGCCGTCATGGTGGAGCGCCCGACCTACCCGCACGCGCTCGGCGCGCTGCGCGGCCGCGGCGCCCGGCTCGTCCCGGTCGGCGTCAACGAGGGCTGGGACGTCGAGCTCGCCGCGGGCGCCATGCGGCAGGCCGCCGTCCGGACCGCCTACGTGATCCCCGACTTCCAGAACCCGACCGGGCATCTCATGCCCGCCGCCGAGCGGGCCGCGCTCGTCGACGCTGCCCGCCGCGCCGACGCGTTCCTCATCGCCGACGAGACGTTCGCCGACCTCGCCCTCGACCTTCGCGCGCCGCGCGAGGCGCCGCTCGCCGCCCACGACTCCGGCGGCCGGGTCGTCACGATCGGGTCGGCGTCGAAGCTGCTGTGGGGCGGGCTGCGCATCGGCTGGATCCGCACGACGGCGCCGCTGGCCCGCCGCCTGACCATCGCCCGCGAGCCGTCCGACATGGCGAGCCCCGTGCTCGAACAGCTGATCGTCCAGGAGCTGCTGCTGCGCGTGGACGAGGTCAGGGCCGAGCGCGCCGAGAGCCTGCTGCGCGGCCGTGACGCGCTCGCCGCGGCGCTGCGCGAGCTGCTGCCCGGGTGGGAGTTCCGGCTCCCCGCCGGCGGTATGTCGCTGTGGGCGCGGATCGGCGCGCCCGTCGCCTCGCTGCTCGCCGAGGCGTCCGAGCGGCTCGGCGTCCGGGTCGTCGCCGGGCCGGTGTTCGGCGTCGACGGCGTCCTGGAGGACTACGTCCGGCTGCCGTACGTCCTGCCGCCGGACACGCTGCGCCCGGCCGTCGAACGCCTGGCCCTGGCCTACCGCCAGGTCGAGGCGGCCCCCGCCGCCCGCCCGCTGCCCGCCTACGTCTGAGGCGGGGAGGGGCCGGGCGGCAGGGGCCGCGTCTGCCTGTCAGGGACGTCCTGCCGGACGTCAGGGGACGTTCTGGATGTAGTCGACGAGGTGCTCGCGCTCGCTCTGCAGCTCGTCGATGGCGCTCTTGACGACGTCGCCGATGCTGACGATCCCGGTGAGCCGGCCGTCCTCGAGGACGGGCACGTGCCGGATCCGGTGCTCGGTCATGGTGCGGCGCAGGTCCTCGACCTTGTCGGCGGGGCCGCAGCTGCGGACCTCCGCGGTCATGATGTCGGAGACGGGACGGTCGAGCAGCGCCGCGCCGCGCTCGTGCATCCGCCGTACCACGTCTCGCTCGGACACGATTCCGGCGATGGACGCGCCGTCCGGCGAGACCACCACCGCCCCGATGTTGTGCTCGGCCAGGACGGCGAGCAGCTGCCGCACGGTGGCCTCGGGCCGTACCGTGGCCACCGCGCCTCCCTTCCTCCGCAGGATGTCGCGAATCCGCATGCATCACGCTCCGGTGCCGTTCCGGGCCCGTCCGGCGGCCCGGTCAGAGGTTGGCGGGGCCGGTCGCAGGGCCTGTCCTGCAAAGGTCGCATGTTCCGGCCCCTGGGGAAACCCCGGGCGCGTAAACCGTCGGCGTTCACCGGCCGGCGTCGAGCCGGGCGTTCACCGGCCGGCGTCGAGCCGGGCCAGGAGGCGCATGACGCGCGGCGCCGCACGGGACGCCACATAGCCCAGCCGCGCCTCGGGCGTGACGGGGACGACGGCCCTGTCCCGCCGGACGGCCGCGACGATCTGCCGCGCCACGCCGTCCGGGCCGTACCCGCGCCGCGCGTAGGCCCGCGCGGCCCGCTCCCGGCTGCGCGCCTGCTCGTCCCCGTCCCGGCCGACGAACCGGGACGTCCTGGTGATGTTGGTGTTGACGATGCCCGGGCAGATGGCGCTGACACCGATGCCCTTGCCCTTCAGCTCGGCGCGCAGGCACTCCGACAGCATCAGCACGGCCGCCTTGCTCGTCGCGTAGGCGGGCAGGGCGCGGGACGGCGTGTACGCCGCGGCCGACGACGTGTTGACGATGTGCCCGCCCTGCCCGCGTTCCACCATCTGCGCGGCGAAGAGCCGCGAGCCGTGGATGACGCCCCAGAGGTTGACGTCCAGGACCTTCCGCCAGTCGTCGGCGGTGTGGTCGAAGAACGAACCGGCCATGCCGATCCCGGCGTTGTTGACGACGACGTCCGGCACCCCGTGGTCGTGCAGGAAGGACTTGGCGAAGTCCTCCATCGCGGCGGGGTCGGACACGTCCACCTTGAACGCGTGACCCTCCGGGCCTAGCAGACCGGCGAGTTCCGCCGTCCGCTGGGCGGTGGCCGGGTCGAGGTCGGCGGCGACGACCTCGGCGCCCTGTTCGGCGAACGCCAGCGCGGTCGCGCGGCCGATGCCGCTGCCCGCGCCGGTCACGACCACGAGCGAACCGTCGAACGGTCGCCTGCCCGGCCCGACTTTGGCGCGCCGCAGCGCGCGCGACTCGGCGGCGGTGAGCGGGCCGCCTGCGACGCCCGTGACGTGCTCGGCGATCCAGCGGGCGACGACGTCCGGGTGGCTGCGCGGCACCCAGTGCCCGGCGGCGATCGGCCGCAGCGACAGGTTCGGGACGCGCCCCGCCAGCCCGCCGACCAGGTGCGGCGAGACGAACAGGTCCCTGGTGGGGACGATGACCTGCGTCGGCACGTCCGTGCGCCGCTCGCGCGGACGGGACAGCCGCCGCACCATGTTCGCCCGGTACAGCCCGACGCCGGACGCGCCGTCGCGCCCGATCGTCCGCGCCGGGTGGCCGTCGCGTGCCGGGACGCCCTCGCCCAGCTCCAGCGCCCGCGCGAACGGCCGGGACATTCCGGCGCGCCACAGCAGCTCCGGCAGCAGCGGCGTCTGGAAGAAGTAGATGTACCAGGACCGGACGGCCTGCCCCGCCGCCCGCCTCAGGTTGGACGGCGTCGGACGGGCCAGTGCGCGCCGCGTCCAGTGCGCGACGTGGTCCAGGCACGGCCCGGAGATCGAGGTGAAGGACGCGAAGCGGTCCGGCATCGTGCAGACCGCCTCCCACGCCTGGATCGAACCCCAGTCGTGCCCGGCCAGATGCACCGGACGGCCGGGCGCGGTGGCGTCCAGCACGGCCCGCATGTCGGCCATCAGATGCTCGAACGCGTAGTGCCTGCGTCCGAACGGCCTCGACGACGCCCCCGCACCGCGCACGTCGTAGCGGACGACGTGGAACCGGTCCGCGAGCCGTCCGGCCACCTCGTCCCAGACGGCGTGCGTGTCGGGGTACCCGTGGACGAGCAGCACGGTGGGCCGCGACCGGTCGCCCTGCTCGTAGACGGCCAGATCGACCCCGTCGCCCTGGACACGCCGCGTGCTGACGGACGTCATCGGGTCGCCTCGCCTTTCTGCGGGGCGGCCCCGAGACCCCCGTGGCGCCGGGCCCACCGGTGCACGTGGGGGAGGTCGTCGTCGAGCCAGTACGCGTCGTCCTCGGTGACCACGAGGATCTCCTCGAACTTCACGCCGACGCCGCGGAACCCGATGTGCGGCTCCACCGCCCACAGGCCGGGCGTCGGCGCGTGCCGCGACTGCGCAGCCCCGTTCCAGAGCGGCGAGCGGCCTTCGAGGCGCTCCTTGACCAGCTCCCGGCCGATGGTCTGGAGGAACCGGACGCCGAACGGGAACCCGACGCGCTTGGGCAGGATCCCGCCGATGATCCCGACCTGGTGGCCGATGACCCGTCCGGGGTACTTGCGGTGCCGGTTCTGGTACCCCTGCCGGTCGATGAGGGCGTCCACCTCCGCGTAGACGTCGGCGAACGTGCGGCGCTCGCGGACGAGGTCGAGGATCAGCGCGCGGTAGGCGGCGAGGTCGGCGTCCAGGCGCTCCCAGATCCGGTTCTCGCCGAGGACGCCGCCGTACCCGATGTCGGCGGAGTAGCCGTTGCGCACCGGCGCCATGTCGAGGATGTAGGGCATCCCCTCCTCCAGCCGCGTCGCGCTGGGGAGGAACTGCGTCGGGACCTTGAAGCCGCGGAACGCCGACCGGTCGCCGAACCACGCGAACGGCGTGTGCAGCCAGTCGTCCACGCCGCGCTCGCGCAGCCACCGCCGCATCCGCCGGCACGCGTCCCGCTCGGTCACGCCGGGTTCGAGCGTGGCGGCGACCTCGTCGGCGCACCGGTAGCACAGCCGCTGGACGTCACGGAATCGCTCCAGCTCCGCTTCGTCGTGCACGCGGGCGAGCGCCACTTTATTGGACACAGAGTTAATAAATCGCCCGGACGGCCGTCGGGTCAAGAGGCGGTGACGTGAGGCTCACCACGGGCCCGTCCGTCCGGCCCGCTCACAGGGCGAGTGTGCTCACAGCGTGATGCGCTCCGCGCCCGTGTAGACGTTCATGGTCTCGCCGCGGAGGAATCCGACGAGCGTCATGCCCGCGTCCTCGGCCAGCTCCACCGCCAGCGACGACGGCGCCGACACCGCCGCCAGCACCGGGACGCCCGCCGTCATCGCCTTCTGCGTCAGCTCGAACGACGCGCGGCCGCTCACCATCAGCACCGTCCCGGTGAGCGGCAGCCGCCCCTCGCGCAGCGCCCAGCCGATCACCTTGTCGACCGCGTTGTGGCGGCCTACGTCCTCGCGCAGCGCGAGCAGGGCGCCGTCCGAGCCGAACAGCCCGGCGGCGTGCAGGCCGCCCGTCCGGTCGAAGACCCGCTGCCGTTCCCGGAGCCGTCCCGGCAGCTCCGCCAGCATGCCGGGCGTGAGGCGCAGCGGGTCGTCCGCCACCTCGTACGGACGGTCGGCGCGCAGCGCCTCGATGCTCGACTTCCCGCACACCCCGCATGCGCTCGTCGTCGTGAACGCCCTGGTCATCGAGTCGTCCGGCGGCGTCACCCCGGGGGCGAGCACGACGTCCAGCGTGTTCTGCTCCGCGGTGTCCGCGCAGTACCGCATCGTCGCCAGGTCGCCCGCGCCCGCGATGACGCCCTCGGCGGCGAGGAACCCCGCGACGAGGTCGAAGTCGTGCCCGGGCGTCCGCATCGTGATCGTCAGCGGCTTGCCCGCGACGCGGATCTCCAGCGGCTCCTCCACGGCGAGCGTGTCGGGCCTGCGCCCCCGCACCCCGGACGTGCTCAGCCGCAGCACGGGCCTGCGCACGGTGATCCGCCCCATACCGGTCACCGTACCCCGGGAAACCCGCAGGCGGCCCTACCGCGGTCTAGGTTCCGGTCTGTCCGTTGAGGGGAATCTTCACGGCCGGTCCCCGTCCGGGGCGTCGCGCCAGCCGCGGGTCATGACCTGCCGGGCCTTCGCGCGCCACGCGGCGTCGAGGTCGATCTCCAGAACGTGCGCGGTGACGTAGGCGGTCAGGACCACGTCGGCCAGCTCGTCCCGGACGTCGTCGAAGCCGCCGGTCCGGCGGGCCATCCCGGCCCAGCGGCGGTACGCGCCGACGAACTCCCCGACCTCCTCGGCGAGCGCGAGGACCTGGCGGTGCCCCTCGTCCTCGGCCGGGAAGTGCCGCCGGATGTGCCCGGCGAGCACGGCGGCGAGGCCGGCCAGATCGTCCGGCACCGCCTCGGACGCCGCCTCGGGGTCGGGTCGGCTCATGCGTGGTGATCCCTTCGAGAGCACGTCGCCGCCGCCCTCGGCGGGCAGGGGGTCGGGCTTGGTGCGGAGGCGTGCGGGAATCGAACCCGCCGTCCCGAGGTCCTCGGGACCGTCGGCTTTGAAGGCCGGGGAGGCCACCAGGCGCTCAGACGCCTCCGCTGATGATCTTAGTGGGCGTACAGGTCGGCGATGGCGGCGGCGTACTTGGCGTGGACGACGCGGCGTTTCAGCTTGAGGGTCGGGGTGAGCTCCTCGGTCTCGGCGGTCCACTCGGCGGGCAGCAGGCGCCACCGCTTGACGCGCTGGACGCGGGCGAGGCGGGCGTTGGCGTCCTCGACGGCCTTGGCGATCTCGTCCAGGACGGCCGGGTGCCCGGCCAGCGCGGCGAGGTCGGCGGTCTCGATGCCGTGGGCGGCGGCCCAGACGGGCGCGACCTCGCCGTCGAGGGTGATGAGGGCGACGACGTGGGGGCGTCCGTCGCCGTAGGCGAGGGCCTGGCCGACGAGGGGGTGCTCCTTGAGGTGGTTCTCGACGAGCGACGGGGCGATGTTCTCGCCGCCGGCGGTGATGATGAGCTCCTTCTTGCGGTCGACGACGGTGAGGAAGCCGTCGGCGTCGAGGCGCCCGACGTCGCCGGTGCGGATCCAGCCGTCTGGGTCGATGAGGTCGGCGGTGGCGTCCGGGCGGTCCAGGTAGCCGGGGGTGCACGTCGCGCCGCGGACGAGGATCTCGCCGTCGCCGGCGAGGCGCAGCTCGACGCCGTCGAAGGGGCGGCCGACGGTGCCGAGCTTGAAGGAGTCGGAGCGGTTGGCGGTGACGGCGCCGGTGGTCTCGGTCATCCCGTAGGCGTCGAAGATCGTCATGCCGAGCCCGGCGAAGAAACGGGCGACCTCGACGGGCAGCGGCGCGGCGGCGCTGGACGCCTGGCGGACGCGGTCCAGGCCGAGCAGCGCGCGCATGGGGGTGAGGACGGCCGCGTCGGCCGTCTCGAACGCGGCGGTGATCTGGGGCGTGGCCGTGCCGCCGTGCTCCTGGCTCGCCACGTACGCGCGGCCGGCGTCGAGGGCGGCGTGGACGGCCCGCCTCCTGGCCTCGTCCGGCTCGGCGGACAGCAGCGCCTGGATCCCCGCCATGATCTTCTCCCAGACGCGCGGGACGCCGAAGAACGAGTGCGGCCGCACCTCGCCGAGGACGCCCGCGAGCTGCGCCGGGTCCGGGCAGAAGTGGACGTGGGCGGCGAGCCGCACGGGCATGTAGTAGCTGAGGACGCGGTCGGCGATGTGCGCGAACGGCAGGTAGGACACGCCGGACGGATGCTCGGGCAGGATCGACGTGCGGTGCAGCATCTCCGCCTCGTGCAGCACCATCGAGTGCGTGATCAGGACGCCCTTCGGGTCGCCGGTGGTCCCGGACGTGTACAGCAGCGTGGCGGTGTCGTCCGGTTCGACGGCCCTCCAGCGGCGGTCGATCGCGTCGGGGTCGGCGGCGAGCTCCGCGCGGCCGAGCTCGGTGAGGGCGTCCCAAGTGAGGTAGCGGTCGCCGGGCGGGCAGGCGGCGGCGTCCACGACGATGATCGTGCGGAGGGCGGGGAGGCGGTCGAGGACGGGCAGCCAGCGGTTCAGCTGGTCCCGGCCGTCGAGGACGGCGTACTTCGCGGAGCAGTGCCCGGCGACGAACGCGACCTGGTCGGGCGTGAGCGTCGCGTACACGGTCGTGGGGGTGCCGCCGGCGTGGACGGCGCCGAGGTCGGCGAGGACGTGCTCGGAGCGGTTCGGCATCATCAGCGCGACGACGTCGCCGGGCTCCAGGCCGAGGGCGGCGAGCCCGGCGGCCGTCTCCAGGGCCCGGGTGCGGGTGTCGGCCCAGGTGAGGGTGGTCCATGCGCCGCCGACCCGGTCGGAATAGGCGGGTTTGGCGCCGTGCCGTCCGGCGGTCGCGGCGAGCGCGGTGCAGACCGTCTGCCCGGCGACTGCCCGGTCGAGGTCCGCCGCCCGCTGTGCCTGGATCCCCATGTCGCCCCTTGATGTAAGTGATGACTTGCAGAGGGGAATCGCATCACGCGGGGCCGTGTCCGGACAAGGGCTTCGCGCATTTCCGCGCCGGTCGAGCGGGTCCGTGCTGGTCGGGCGGGTATCCCGGCCCTCGGTGACCGCATCCGTACCGTCCGTTTGTTGCTCGTATGCACTGGTTGTGCGTTAAATCTTCCGGTGACACGCCTCGCCCCCGTCGCCCGCCTGACGCAGTACGCGCACGGCGCCGGCTGCGCGAGCAAGATCCCGCCCGCTGAGCTGGAGCGGGTCGTGGCGGGCCTCACCGGCGGCGGGGACGATCTCGTCGCCGGGGGAGCGGACGGCGACGACGCGGCCGTGCTGCGGATCGAGGGCGGCCGGGCCGTGGTGTCCACCGCCGACTTCTCCACCCCCGTCGTCGACGACGCCTACGACTGGGGCCGCGTCGCCGCCGCCAACGCGCTCTCGGACGTCTACGCCATCGGCGGCGAGCCGCTCATGGCGCTCAACCTGCTCGGCTGGCCTCGCGACCTGCTGCCCGCCGAGCTGGCCCGCGAGGTGCTGCGCGGCGGACGGGACGTGGCCGCGCTCGCGGGCTGCGCCATCGCCGGCGGCCACAGCGTCGACGACCCCGAGCCGAAGTACGGCATGGCCGTCACCGGCGTCGCCGACCCGGACCGGCTGCTGCGCCTGGACGCCGGCCGCCCCGGCGTCCCGCTGTCGCTGACCAAGCCGCTCGGCGTCGGCGTCCTCAACGCCCGCCACAAGGCGACCGGGCAGGTGTTCCCGCAGGCCGTGGAGACGATGACGGCGCTCAACGCGGACGCGGGCCTGGCCGCGTTGGAACGCGGCATCGTCTGCGCCACCGACGTCACCGGGTTCGGGCTGCTGGGTCACCTCTACAAGCTGGCGCGGGCGAGCGGCGTCACGGCCGTCGTGGACGCGTCCGCTGTCCGCTACCTGGACGGCGCCCGGACCGCCGTCCGGCACGGGTTCGTCCCCGGCGGGACGCGGCGCAACCTGTCGTGGGTGTCGCCGCACACCGAGTTCCGCCGGATCGCCGAGGAGGAGCGGCTGCTGCTGGCCGACGCGCAGATCTCCGGCGGACTGCTGATCGCGGGGGAGATCCCCGGCGCCCCGGTCATCGGCGAGCTGGTCGCCCGCGGCCGCCGCACGCTGGTCGTCCGCTGACCCTCGCGGGACGGGGGCGGTGTGGCGGTTTGGGCGGTTCGTGTCGGCGTCGTTTACGCGGGTAGGGCCTCCCATGACCGGGCCTTCGCCGTGGCCTGGCAAACGGGGGCCGAGCGGAGCTCGTCGTTTGGCTGGCGGCGGGTGGGGGCTGGAGGACGGGGGAGAGCGCATGACCATCGGGGGGCTCGCCGCGGCCGTCGTCCTGGGCGCCGCCGTCGGCGTGCTGGGGCGGCTGATCGTGCCGGGCCGGGAGAGCATGCCGATCTGGCTCACGATCGCGGTCGGCATCGTCGCGGCGTTCGCCGGGACGGGCCTCGCCCACCTGTTCGGCGTCACGTCCGGCGGCTGGAGCCTCTGGGAGACGATCTTCCAGATCGCGCTCGCCGCGGTCGGCGTGTTCCTGGTGGCGCTGTGCTGGCCCAAGCGGATCGTCCACGCCCCGAGGCCGCCCGGTTCGAGCCCGCCCGGTTCCAGGCCGCCCGGTTCGAGGCCGCCGCGGTCGTCTTAGGTGGCCGTGCGCAGGACGGGGCGCAGGTCGTCCAGGACGTCGGGGTCCTCGATGGTGGACGGGACGGAGACCTCCCGCCCGTCGGCGATGCCGCGCATCACGCCCCGCAGGATCTTGCCCGAGCGGGTCTTGGGGAGGGCGGCGACGACGGTGATCTCCTTGAGCGCGGCGACCGGCCCGACCTGGTCGCGGACCATGGCGACCAGTTCCGCGCACACCTCGCCCGGCTCGGCCAGGACGCCGCTCTTCAGCACGATCAGGCCGCGCGGGACCTGCCCCTTGAGGGAGTCCTCGACGCCGATGACCGCGCACTCGGCGACGGCCGGGTGGGAGGCGATGACCTCCTCCATCGTCCCGGTGGACAGCCGGTGCCCGGCCACGTTGATCACGTCGTCGGTGCGGCCCATCACCCAGACGTAGCCGTCCTCGTCGATGTGGCCGCCGTCGCCGGTGAGGTAGTGGCCCGGGTACGTCGTCAGGTATGACTCCACGAAGCGCTCGTCGTCCTGCCAGAGGGTGGGGAGCGTCCCGGGCGGCAGGGGGAGGCGGATGGCGATGTCGCCGTCCTCGCCCGGCGGGACGGACCCGCCGTCCGGGCCGAGGACGCGCACGTCGTAGCCCGGCACCGGCACGGACGGGGAGCCGGGCTTGACCGGCATCGGCTCCAGCCCGCGCGGGTTAGCCACGATCGGCCAGCCCGTCTCGGTCTGCCACCAGTGGTCGATGACCGGGCGGTCCAGGACGCGCGACGCCCACCGGTAGGTGTCGGGGTCCAGGCGCTCCCCGGCGAGGAAGAGGGTGTCGAGGGCGGACAGGTCGTGCCCGGCGAGCAGCGCGCCCTCCGGGTCCTCCTTCTTGACGGCGCGGATCGCGGTCGGCGCGGTGAACAGCGTCTTGACCCGGTGCTGAGCCGCGACACGCCAGAACGCGCCCGCGTCCGGCGTCCCGACCGGCTTGCCCTCGTACAGGACGGTCGTGCACCCGGTGAGCAGCGGCGCGTACACGATGTAGGAGTGCCCGACGACCCAGCCGACGTCGGACGCCGCCCAGAACACGTCGCCGGGCCCGACGCCGAACACGTTCTCCATCGACCAGCGCAGCGCCACCGCGTGCCCGCCGTTGTCGCGGACGACGCCCTTCGGCCGTCCCGTCGTCCCCGACGTGTACAGGATGTAGAGCGGGTCGGTCGCGGCGACGGGCACGCACTCGGCGGGCTCGGCGGCGGCGACGGCCTCGTCCCACTCCACGTCCCGCGGCCGGACGAGGTCGGCGTGCAGCTGCTCGCGCTGCCGGATCACGCACCGCTCCACCTTGTGCTTGGCGAGGTCGAGCGCCCGGTCCAGGAGCGGCTTGTAGGGGACGATCCGGCCCGCCTCGATGCCGCAGGACGCCGACACGACCGCCTTCGGCCGGGCGTCGTCGATGCGGACGGCCAGCTCCCGCGCCGCGAACCCGCCGAACACGACCGAGTGCACCGCGCCGAGCCGCGCGCACGCCAGCATCGCGATCACCGCCTCCGGCACCATCGGCAGGTAGATCACCACGCGGTCGCTGCGGTCGACGCCCTGCGCGCGCAGCGCCCCGGCGAACCGGGCGACGAGGTCGGTCAGCTCCCGGTAGGTGTAGGTCCGCACGGTGCCGGTGACCGGGCTGTCGTAGATCAGCGCCGGCTGGTCGCCGCGGCCCTCCTCGACGTGCCGGTCGAGCGCGTTGTCGCAGGTGTTCAGCTCGCCGCCGGTGAACCAGCGGTAGAAGGGGGGCGCGCCGTCGTCCAGCACCCGGTCCGGCGGGACGAGCCAGCGGACGTCCCGCGCCGCCAGGCCCCAGAAGCGGGTCGGATCGGCGATGCTGCGTTCGTACGCGGCCGCGTAGGCGCCCATGTCGTCCTCCCGGTGCGGCTCCCTGGCCCCACTTCGCGATTCGGCCCTGTCCGGCTATCGGCCCCGTTCTCCGATTCGGGCCGCACCACCTATAGGGCATGGCGCGGGGCCCGTTCGTCAAGGCCCCGCGCCGCCCCGCGCCCGCGGGAGGCCCGGCGGCGCAAGGGGTCCCGGGCGGCCTAATCCGGGTGCCGCAGGCCGTGCACGACGGCGACGGCGGCGGCCAGCGCGGCGCCCGCGGCGACGACCCAGAAGCACAGCTCGTAGGCGCCGAGCGTGGGCTCCCCGGTGCCGGGGACGACCCGTCCGGCCAGGATCGACGCGGTGATGGCGCCCGCGATGCTGCCCCCGGCGACGCGGACGAGGGAGTTGATCCCGCTGGCGATGCCGCTCTGGTCCATCGGGACGTGCTGGACGGCGAGCGTCCCGAGCGCCGCGTACGCGATCCCGAACCCGGTCCCCTGGAGGGAGGAGAACGCGAGGACGTCGTACACGTGCGAGTTCGACAGCGCCAGCCACACGTAGCACAGCGCGACGAACGTCGTCCCGAGCGCGAGCGTGAAGGGGGGGCCGATCCGGGCGGCGATCCGTCCGGCCATCGTGGAGAACACCAGCATCGTGACCGTGTTGGGGAGCATGTAGAGGCCGACGTCCAGGACCGAACCGTCCATGCCGTACCCGGTAACGCCCTGCCGCGCCTGCACGAACCCCGAGATCAGCGTGAACGCGGCGAACATGGAGAAGCCGAGCAGCGCGGAGACGAGGTTCGCCGACAGCGACCGGGGCCCGACCAGCAGCGCCAGCCGCACCAGCGGCTCGCGGACCCGCAGCTCGGTCGCCACCCACGCGCCGCACAGCAGCGCCGCCGCCGCGAACAGGCCGAGCACGCCGCCGGACGTCCAGCCCCACGCGTTGCCCTCGCTGATGGCGAGCAGCAGGGCGAACAGCGTCCCGGCGAGCAGCGCCGCGCCCGCGTAGTCGGGCCGGCCGCCCGCGCGTCCGCCGACGTCCCTGGCCGCCGTCGCGACCAGCACCAGCGCGGCGGCGGCGATCGCGGCGGCGATCCAGAACACCGGGTGGTGGCTGGCGGTGCGGTCGGCGATCAGCCCCGTCACGATCATGCCGGCGCTGCCGCCGACGCCCATCGTGGCGCTGACGATCCCGATCGCCGTGATGATCCGGTCGCGCGGGAAGGTGTCCCTGATCATGCCGATGGCCAGCGGGATCAGCGACGACGACACGCCCTGCACGGCGCGCCCCGCGATGAGCACGGCCAGCGACCCGGACAGCGCGCAGATCACCGAGCCCGTCAGCAGCAGGCACAGCGCGAGCAGGATCATCCGCTTCTTGCCGTACATGTCGCCGAACCGCGTCAGCAGCGGGGTGGCGACCGCCCCGGCCAGCAGGGACGCGGTGAACACCCACGTCACGTCGGTGATCGGCGCGTCGAAGGTGCGGCCCAGCTGGGGCAGGAGCGGGAGCACCAGGGTCTGCTGCACCGACACGACCATCCCGGCGGCCGCCAGCGCGAGCAGTGTGCGGCCGGTCCGCGGCGGATCGGCGGCGGGTCGCCCCGCCGTCTCGCGCGCCGTGGCCGGGACGCCCGTCATGCCCACACCTCCACTACTTTGCTTACCTAAGTTAAGGATTGTAGAGGGGTAGGCTGAACCGCATGTCGTCACGGGTGCCTCCGGGCGTCGCGGACCCATCGGACGCCGCCAGGCCATCGGACGCCGCCGCGCCGTCGGTCGTCGGTGCGCCATCGCACACCGCCGCGTCATCGGATGCGGCCGCGCCACCGGACGTCGCGGAGATCGAGCGGGCGCTCAGCCGGGTCGCGCACATGCTGACGCGGTTCCGGCAGCACGACCGCACGGTGATCGCCGCGGGCGTCCCGGTCGATCGCGCCGCCGTCCCGCTGCTGCGCGCCCTCGCCGAGCACGGCCCGATGCGCCCGGGCGAGCTCGCCGCGCGGCTCGCCGTGGAGGCCCCGCACGTCACCCGGCAGGTGCAGCGGCTCGAAGGGGCCGGATACGTCGACCTGCTGCCCGACCCCGACGACGGGCGGTGCAGGCGGGTCGGGCTCAGCGCGTCCGGTCTGCAGGCGGTCGAGTCCATCCGCGCGTCCGGGCGGCGCTGGATCTCCGAGGCCCTCGCCGGCTGGTCGCCCGGCGACCGCGAGCGGCTCGCCGGGCTCGTCCACCGCATGGTGGACGATTTCGAGGCCCATTCCGGCCACGCCGAATCCGCGCGAAACTGAACAGCGGCCGAACTTCCGTGGCCGGTGGTTCACATGTGACCGGTGTGAAATTCCAGGCACCCCTGTGTGCAGGATCTGGTTTTGCGTGCGCCTCCGGCGTCCATAAGGTTGCCTTCCGTGGACCTTCGTCTGCGCTACCCCCGCGATGACTTCCCCCGCACGGCCCGCCGCGTTCTCCGCCGCGTCCCCTGCTCCGTCCAGGGCCGGAGAGGACGCTGATGCAGGTCGTCACCACCGCCGGCCACGGTGGGCACGGCAAGTCCGCGCTCGTACGCGCCCTCACCGGCAAAACCGCCAGCATCGGGAAGACCGCCCTCACCGGCAAGGACGCTGGCACCGGCAAGAACGCCAGCGGCGGAAAGAACGCGAGGACCGGCAAGAAACCCGAAGAGCCCGGCGCCTGGACGGAGCTGCCCTCGGGACGGCGCGTCGCGTTCGTGGACGTCCCCGGCGGCGAACGCGACGTCCCCGCCATGCTCGCCGGCGCCGCGCCCGCGTCCACCGTGCTGCTGGCCGTCGCCGCCGACGAGGGCTGGATGCCGCAGTCGCAGGAGCACCTGGACGTCCTCGGCGCGCTCGGCGTCCGGTCCGGCGTCCTCGCCGTCACCCGCTGCGACGTCGCCGACCCCAAGCTCGTGCTGCGGCAGGCCCGCGAGCGCCTCGCGGGCACCGCGCTGCGCGGCGTCGAGGCCGTCGCCGTCAGCGCCGCCACCGGCGCCGGGATGGACGACCTCGCCGCCGCGCTCGACCGGCTCGCCGGCCGCCTCCCCGTCCCCGACCCGGACGCGCCGGTGCGGCTCTGGATCGACCACGCCTTCACCGCGGGACGCCAGACCGTCGTCACCGGCACCCTCACCGCCGGGACGATCTCCGTCGGCGACGAGCTGCTGCTCATGCCCGCCGGGGAGCGCGTCCGCGTCCGGACGATCGGCTGCGCCGGCGAACCGCACGCGACCGTCGGCGGCGTCTCCCGCGTCGTGCTGACCCTGCGCGAGGCGGGCCGCGTCGACGTCGGCATGGCGCTCGTCGCCGCCGGCGCCTGGACCCACACGACCTGCGTCGACGTCCGCACCCGCTTCGGAGAGGCGTCCGGACGGCTCGCGCGGCGGATGACCCTGCACGTCGGGTCCGCGGCGGTCGCGGTGCGGCTGCGCCCGCTCGGCCCCGACACGGCCCGCCTCACCCTGAACAGCCGCCTCGCCCTCCATCTCGGCGACACCGGGATCCTGCGCGACCCGGAGCGCCGCTCGATCGCCGGGGTGAGCGTGCTGGACGTCCGTCCGCCGACCCTCGTGCGGCGCGGCGCCGGTGCGGCCCGCGCGCGGGAGCTGGCGTCCTGGCCCGACCGCCCCGACGGCACGGTCGTCCTGCGCCGCCACGGCGTGCTCCGCCGCTCCGAGCTGTCGCTGATGGGCTGCGCGCCGCCGCCGGACGCCGTCGCGCTGAACGGCGAATGGGTCGCCGACCCCGCGCACTGGGAGTCGCTGTTCACGCGCCTCGCCGACGAGACGACCCGGCACGCGGCCGAGAACCCGCACGCGCCCGGGATACCTCTGGAGACCGTCCGGCTGCGGCTCGGCCTGCCCGCCCGGCAGCTCGTCGCGGCCCTCGTCCGCCCGCCGCTGCGCGTGGAGACCGGACGCGTCTTCGGCCCCGCCGGCGCGCCCCCGATCTGGGCCGCCGCCGTGGAGCGCCTCAAGACCGACCTGGCCGCCGCCCCGTTCGACGCCCCCACCGCGGATCGCCTGGCCGAGCTGGGCCTCACCGGCGAAGCGCTCACCGCCGCGGAACAGGCGGGCGCCGTCCTGCGGATCGCCGGAGACGGCGACGAGATCGTCCTGCTGCCGGGCGCCGACCAGGAAGCCCTGCGCGTCCTGTCGGCCCTGCCGCAGCCGTTCACCCCGGGACACGCGGCCGACGCGCTCGCCACCAGCCGCCGCGTGGCCGTCGCCCTGCTCCGCCACCTGGACGGCCTCGGCCTCACCGAACGCCGCCGTTCCTGACGCTCCACACCGGGAAAACCTGTTGAACCGGGGCCCGCGGCTCTGGCGTCATAGATCACGGTTCGGTTCCCGTCGAGCGAGGAGAAGGCATGCCGTACCAGACCATCAAGGGCGGCCGCGTTCCCATCCGGATGTGGACCGACCCGGCCACCGTCGAGGACGCCGCCCTCGACCAGCTCCGCAACGTGTCCGCGCTGCCGTGGGTGGAGGGCCTCGCGGTGATGCCCGACGTCCACTACGGCAAGGGCGCCACCGTCGGCTCGGTCATCGCGATGAAGGACGCGGTGTCCCCGGCGGCCGTCGGCGTCGACATCGGCTGCGGGATGACCGCCGCGAAGTCGTCCCTCACGGTCGAGGACATGCCCGACGACCTGTCCGGGCTGCGCTCGAAGCTGGAGAAGGCGATCCCGGTCGGCCGCGGCTCGCACCGGCAGGCCGTCGACCCGTCCGGACTCCCGAACCTGAGGGAGCGCGGCTGGTACGACTTCTGGAAGGCGTTCGACGAGCTGCACCCGGCGGTGCGGTCCCGCCTCGGCCGCGCCCGCGCCCAGATGGGCACGCTCGGCGGCGGCAACCACTTCCTGGAACTGTGCGCGGACGACGACGGCGCGATCTGGCTCGTCCTGCACTCGGGGTCCCGCAACATCGGCAACGAGCTGGCCGAGCAGCACATCGAGGCCGCCCGCAAGCTCCCGCACAACCAGGACCTTCCGGACAACGACCTCGCCGTGTTCCTCACCGGCACCGCCAAGATGGACGCCTACCGCCACGACCTGTTCTGGGCGCAGGAGTACGCGCGCCGCAACCGCGCCGTCATGATGGCGCTCGCGCAGAACGTCGTGACCAAGCGTTTCGGCGAGAACCGCTGCATGTGGGACCAGATCATCTCCTGCCACCACAACTACGTCGCCGAGGAGGAGTACGGCGGCGTCGAACTGCTCGTCACCCGCAAGGGCGCGATCCGCGCGGGCGCAGGCGACCTCGGCATCATCCCGGGCTCGATGGCGACGGGCACCTACATCGTCCGCGGCCTCGGCAACGAGACCGCGTACAATTCCGCCTCCCACGGCGCGGGCCGCAAGATGAGCCGCAACAAGGCCCGCAAGAACTTCACCGTGGACGACCTCATCGAGCAGACGAAGGGCGTCGAATGCCGCAAGGACACCGGCGTCATCGACGAGATCCCCGGCGCCTACAAGGACCTGGAAGCGGTCATCGAGTCCCAGTCCGACCTGGTCGAAGTGGTTGCCCACCTCCGCCAGCTGATCTGCGTCAAGGGCTGAGATTGCAAAAGGCCCGCCATGAACGGAGATTCATGGCGGGCCTTTTCTTTGGGCTACAGCCAGGGGTAGGCGGCGTTTCGGCCGGATTCCAGGAGCGGGATCAGCGGGAAGGTGCGGTCGGTCATGCCGCCGAACTCGTGGCGGGTTCCGGTGCCGGTGGGCATCGCCGCGTGCTTGTAACCGGCGAGGTTGAAGCCGTACATCGGGACGTCCGGCGGCGCGGAGTTCGTGACGTCGCCGGCCCAGCCGCCGCCGAACGTCTGCATGTCCGAGACGATGACGACGCGGTCGTGGCCGCGGTAGGTCGCGTGGACGGCCTCGGCGATGCGGGTGCCGTGTCCGACCTCGCCGATCCGGCGGGTGAACCGCTCCACCTCGCGCAGGACCGACGCGCCGCGGCGGAACCAGTGCCGGAACGTGCCGTCGGCGAACCCGTGCAGGTCGACGCGGTTCCCGCGTGCCGCGAGGGCCACGCCGAACAGGGCGGCGATCTGCGCGTAGGTCATCTTCGAGCGCGCCGAGACGCCGCCGGACGACATCGACGCGGACGTGTCGACCAGTACGAGGGTGCGGCCCCGGAACTCCGGGACGTTGGACGTCGACGCCGTGAGCGCCTTGTCCAGGGCGTCGGCCCAGCGGAGCGACGGCGCCGCCAGGTACGCCGAGAAGAACCGGTACGGGAACTGACGTGATCGCGTCACCTGCGCGGGGTCGGCGAGGCGTGCCGCGACACGGGTGGCCACCTCGTCCGAGACGCCTGCCTCATCGAAGTTGCGTAGGTTGCGAAGCAGGGCCATGTAGCCCATCGACGGGATCACGGCGTGCCAGGCGGCGGCGTCCATCGGGCCCTGCAGCCAGCCGGCGAGCGCCTCCCAGGTGAAGCCCGCGCGGCGCAGGAGGTCGGGGTCCTCCAGGACGCGGCGGCGCTCGTCCACCGGCATGGACAGCAGCGCGTCCCGCCGGGAGAGGGTCTCCAGGGACGCGGGGATGGGTGCGTCGGGCTGGTGGCGGTGCTTGACCGCGTAGCCGAACAGGTCGTGCTGCCACGGGCCCTGGAGCCGCTGCGCGCTGCCCTTCCGGTCGCCCGGGTGGGTCAGGTTGAGGACGTCGGCGAACGCCACGCCCCTGGACTCCGAGCCCCACTTGACGTAGTTGAACTCGGTTCCGAGCCGCAGGACCGCGTCGCCGATGCCGCGCTTGACCGGCTTGGGGACGGCCCGACCGTACGCGGCGAGCCAGTACGCCAGGGCCTCGCCGGGCTCGTCGGCGCGCCGGATCACGCTGGAGACCAGCTGCCGGTTGCCGCCGTTCAGCCCGGCGGCGAGCCGGGCCCGGACCGCTTCGAGCGCGGCGACGAGCGGCGCGGACCGCAGGTTGGCCTCGTCGCGCAGCCACGGCAGGAACCCCGCCAGCCAGGGCAGGTCGTCGACGGCCACCTGGTGCACGAGGCCGCGGAAACGGGCGTCGCGGTCTCCGGCCATCTCGTAGAAGGTGTCCTCGCCGACCATGTTCGACACCGACAGGAGGAAAAGCTCGCTCTTGGTGTCGCGCGCGTAGCCGGGCGCGCCCTCGTGGGTGCGGCCGGACGGAAGCGCCTCGGTGCGGATCGGACTCGACACGGCCGGGCGGACCTTGCCGCGATTGAACTTCGCCATGGGGTGGGTCCTCCTTCCGTCGACGGGAGGGGCCGCCCCAGTGAATTCATGGAAATGCCCGGCGTGGGCGCCGGGCATTCCAAAGGGGTTGCTCCCTCCCGAGATCAAAGCGGTGCACGGAATTGCCCGCCGATCGGGCGACAGGCCCATGAGGGGCCTGCAAGGAATCGAACCTCGAAGTAGCCGTTCACCTTCGCACCGGGAGGTGCGTGTCCAGCCGAGCACAGAAGGGGGCGCCCGAGGTCATGGCGGCGAGGGATTCGTCAGCGCTCTGCCTTTGAGCTACATCGGCCCAAAGCCGATGGCGGGACTCGAACCCGCATCCTCTCCATTAGTAGTGGAAGTAGCCCTTGCCTTCGCACCGGGCGCCCTTGCTTCTGGGCCATGCCTGCATTCAGCACACCATTTCCGCGGCCCGGTCACAACTGAATATTCCGGGGCCGGGCGGTCAGGCGAGGACGCCGTCCATGGGGCGGGGGGTCAGGTGAGGACGCCGTCGATGAAGGCGGTCACGTCGGCGAGGACCTCCTCGCGGTTGGTCTCGTTGAAGACCTCGTGGCGGGCGCCGGGGTAGAGGCGCTCGGTGAAGTCGGGGCCGCGGACGGCGTCGATGCCGGCGCGCGTGTCGCGCGGGCGGACGAGCTCGTCCGCGGCGCCGTGCATGTAGAAGGTCGGCAGGTCGCCGACGGAGCCGTGCTCGTTGACGCGCCGGAGCGCGGTGTCGAGGGCCCTGACGGTGGTCTTCCTGAACGGGCCGTGCCAGACGAGCGGGTCCTCGGCGTACGCCTTCCCGACGGCCGGGTCGCGCGACAGCGTGGACGTGTCGATCGGCTCGTCGGGCATCTCGTCTAGGGGGAGCAGTTCGTCCACGACGTGCCAGCGGCCGAGCACCGGCCCCGACAGCACCAGCGCGGCGAGGACGCCGCCGTGCAGCTGGGCGTACCGGGACGCGATCAGCCCGCCCACCGAGTGCCCGATCATGACGACGGGCAGGCCTGGATGCTCGCCGCGCGCCGACTCCACGACCGTGTGCAGGTCGGCGACGACGTCGTCGTAGTCCTCGACCAGCGCGCGGTCGCCGGCGGAGCGGCCGTGGCCCATGTGGTCGGGGCCGCAGACGACGGCGCCGTGCCGGGCGAGGAGGGCCGCGACGTGGTCGTAGCGGCCGAGGTGCTCGCCGTATCCGTGCACGAGGACGGCGACGTACCAGGGGTCGCCGTCCGTCCAGATCCTGGCGGTGACGGCGCCCCGCGTCCCCGCGAACTCCCACTCCCTTACCGTCGTCACGCAGCCTCCCAGTCGCCGGACGGATGGTTACCGTCTCTCGTGTGGGTCGGATCGTCAACCACCGCAATAGGGTGGAGTGATCGACCGTAATCTCCGGCGGCCCGTGACCCCGGGCGGCCGGTCAGCAGGAAAGGGGCGCCCGTGCTGGTCGACACCTTCGGCCGAACCGCGACGGACCTGCGGGTCTCCCTCACCGACCGCTGCAATCTGCGCTGTTCGTACTGCATGCCGCCGGAAGGCCTGGACTGGCTGCCCAAACCCGAGCTGCTCACCGACGACGAGGTCGTGCGGCTGGTCGGGCTGGCCGTCCGGGACCTGGGCGTCACGGAGGTCCGCTACACCGGCGGGGAACCGCTGCTGCGGCGCGGCCTGGCCGCCATCGTGCGGCGTACGGCGGAACTGGCGCCGCGCCCCCAGATCTCGCTGACCACGAACGGCATCGGGCTCGACCGGCTGGCGGGGCCGCTGGCCGAGGCCGGCCTCGACCGGGTGAACGTGTCCCTCGACACCCTCGACCCCGAGACGTTCAAGCGGCTCTCGCACCGAGACCGGCTGGACGACGTCCTGGCCGGGCTCGAGGCGGCGCGGGCGGCGGGGCTGGAGCCCGTCAAGATCAACGCGGTGCTGATGCGGGGGATCAACGACCACGAGGCCGTCCCGCTGCTGCGGTTCTGCCTCGACCACGGCTACCGGCTCCGGTTCATCGAGCAGATGCCGCTGGACGCCCAGCACGGCTGGACCCGCCACGACATGATCACCGCCGACGAGATCCTCGACCGGCTGTCCGCGGGGTTCGCGCTGGCCCCGGACGAGGCGCACGACCGCGGCAGCGCGCCCGCCGAGTCGTTCACGATCGACGGCGGCCCGCACACCGTCGGCGTGATCGGCTCGGTGACCAGGCCGTTCTGCGGCGCCTGCGACCGGGTGCGGCTCACCGCCGACGGACAGGTCCGCAACTGCCTGTTCGCCACCGAGGAGTCCAACCTGCGGGACGCGCTGCGCGCCGGCGCCGGCGACCCCGAGCTGGCCGAGCGGTGGCGCGCGGCGGTGCGGGCCAAGCGCGCCGGGCACGGCATCGACGACCCGTCCTTCCTGCAGCCGTCCCGGCCGATGTCGGCGATCGGCGGCTGACCCTCCGTGCCTTCCGCCCCGGCGCCCTTCGACGCGGTGCTGCTGGCTGGCGGGCGGGCCCGGCGGTTCGGCGCCGACAAGCCCGCCGCCCCGATCGGCGGCCGGACGCTGCTCGAATGGGCGGCGGCCGCCGCGTCCGGGGCGTCCCGGCTGATCGTGGTGGGGCCGCCGCGGGACGTCCTGCCGGGGGTCGTCGTCGTCCGGGAGGACCCGCCGGGCGCCGGGCCGGTCCCGGCGCTGCGGGCCGGGCTGGCCGAGGTGCGCTCGCCGTGGCTGGTGCTGCTGGCCGCCGACCTGCCGTTCCTGCGTCCGGCGCACGTCGCCCGGCTGCTGGACGCGGCCGGGGAGCGGGCCGGAGCCGTGCTCGTGGACGGCGAAGGCCGCGAGCAGTGGCTGGCCGGATGCTGGCGGGCCGCGGCGCTCCGGGACGCCCTCGACGGCTACGCGGGCGCGTCGCTGCGCGGGCTCCTCGGGCCGCTCGATCCCGTCGCCGTCGCGCTGCCGGCGGGCACGCGTCCCGCCTGGTACGACTGCGACACCCCCGAGGATCTGGCCGCCGCCGAGCGCCTGCTTTGATCGTGCGAGAGTGGGCAGAGTCCGCTGGACGACGCCAGAAAGGGGGACCCATGTCGGTGCTGGAGGACTGGATCACCGCGGCCTGCCGAGAGCTGGGCCTGGAACGCGGCGACATCGACCAGGGCCTGGTGCTGGACCTCGCCCGCGACGTCGCCCACGGCGTCGCGCGGCCCGGCGCGCCGCTCACCGCGTACCTGCTCGGCCTCGCGGTCGGACGCGGCGCGCCCGCGCGGGACGCCGCCGCCCGGCTGACCGAGATGGCGGAGGGCTGGAACGCCGCCGGGGCCCCCGAGCCGGTGGCCGACCCAGCGGCCGGGCCAGCGGCCGGGCCGGTGGACGGGCCCGTGGCCGGGGTCTCCGAGACTGCGGTCGACGTGCCGGAGCAGGCGGGCGCGGGCGTCCTCGACGACGCCTAGCCCTCGTCCTTCGCGGGCGTGTCGCGGTCGGCGACGGGCACCACGTCCTTGAGGAAGTCGCGGCGGTCGAGGAACGCCGACAGGCTCTCGCGGTGCTCGTCGCACGCGAACCAGATCTTCCGCCGGTCCGGAGTGTGGATCTTCGGGTTGTTCCACCGCAGCGCCCACACGGCGTCCGCGCGGCAGCCCCTGGCGGAGCACTGCAGGTCGTCGGGGCCGGTATCCGGAGCGGAATCGGTCATGCGGAAACTCTGGCACAGCCAGCCGCACGCGACGCGCCCGCCCCGCCTTCGTCCAGCGGCCCGTCTTCGCTCGGTGGTCGGTGTTTTGCCCGGTGGTCGGCGTTTCGTCCGGGTGATCTCGGGAGAGAACCGTCCCGTGCGGACGGAGCCCACGGACGCCGAGGACCGGGCGGCGGAGCGGCGGCGCCGCTGGCAGGCCCTCTCGGTCTGCCTGGTCGCGGCGTTCATGACGCTGCTGGACGTCAGCATCGTCAACGTGGCGCTCCCGTCGATCCGGGAGGGCCTGGACGCGTCCGCCGCGCAACTTCAGTGGATCCTGTCGGGGTACGCGCTGACGTTCGGGCTCGTCCTGGTCCCGTCCGGGCGGCTCGGCGACGCCCGCAGCCGCCGCGCCGTGTTCCTGTCCGGGCTCGCGCTGTTCACGCTGGCGAGCGCCGCCGCCGGGATCGCGCCGACGATCCTGTTCCTCGTCCTGGCGAGGCTCGTGCAGGGCGTCGCGGGCGGGATCCTGAACCCGCAGGTCGCCGGGCTGATCCAGCAGCTGTTCCAGGGCGCGGAGCGCGGGCGGGCGTTCGGCGCGCTCGGCGCCGTCATCGGGATCGCCACGGCCGTCGGGCCGCTGCTCGGCGGCGGGCTGATCGCCCTCGCCGGGCCCGACGAGGGCTGGCGGTGGGTGTTCTACGTCAACGTCCCGGTCGGGCTGGTGGCGCTGGTGCTGGCGTGGCGGCTCCTGCCCGCGCCGATCTACGGGGAGCGGCAGGGCCTGGACCCGCTCGGCGTCCTGCTCCTCGGCGCGGGCGTGGTGTGCGTGCTGCTGCCGCTCGTCCAGGAGCAGCAGTGGAAGAGCGACCTGAAGTGGCTGCTGGTGCTCGCGGGCGCGGCCCTGATCGCCCTGTTCGCGGCCTGGGAGCGCCGCGCGGCGACGCCGATGGTGCACCTCGGCCTGTTCCGGCTCCGCTCGTACGCGCTGGGCTCGGCGATCGCGCTGCTGTACTTCGCCGGATTCACCGCGATCTTCTTCATCTTCACGCTCTACCTGCAGAACGGCCTCGGCTACAGCGCGCTCGGCGCGGGCCTGGCGATCACGCCGTTCGCGGTCGGGTCGGGCATCGCGTCCGCCGCCGGGGGCCAGGTCGTGGCGCGGTACGGGCGCCCGCTCGTCGCCGTGGGGCTGGGCGTGGTGCTCGTCGGCCTCGGCGCGGCGTGGGTGGCGGTCGAGCTGCATCCCGGCGGCGGGGTGGCGTGGGTGACGGCGGTACCGCTGCTGGTCGCGGGCCTCGGCAGCGGCCTGGTCATCGCGCCCAACCAGACGATCACCCTGTCGGAGGTGCACTACACCGAGGGCGGCAGCGCCGCGGGCGTCCTGCAGACGGGCCAGCGCGTCGGCACCGCGACGGGCATCGCCGCGGTCGGGTCGGTGTTCTTCGCCGCCGTCGCCGGGACGGGCGGGGACTGGGCCGCCGCGTTCCGGCACGGGCTGATCGTCATCCTGGCGTTCGTGCTGGCGGCGCTGGCGGCGGCCGTCGCCGACCTGGTCGCGGGACGCCGCCGCGCCGCCTGAGCCCTTGAGGACCCGCCCGGCGAAGGCATGGCGTCGTGGTGCGCGGGGCCGATGTCAGACCCTGTCGCTACGGTCGGCCCATGACTGACCCGATCACGCCTGACCCAACGACGCATGAGGCTGTGCCCCCCTTCTCGGCGGTGGGTGAGCCCGCGGCTTCGGCGGTGGGTGAGTCCGCGGCGCCCTGTGCGCCTGCACCATTGGTTTTCGTTACCGACCTGCCCGACGCTGAGGATGTCGCGCTCATCTCAGACGCGCTCGATGAGTTCAACGTGCAGGAGACGGGCACTGATGATCGCCACACCCTTGCGGTACTCGTCAGGGATCCCGAGACCGGGCGGGTGGTCGGCGGGCTGACGGGTCGTACCTCGTTGGGTCTGCTGTTCGTGGACTTGTTCTATCTCCCGCCCGCGCTGCGGGGTGCCGGGATGGGCAGCGAGATCCTGAGGCGGGCGGAGGAGGAGGGCCGCAGGCGCGGATGCCGCGCGGGTGTGCTCTACACCATCAGCTTCCAGGCTCCGGACTTCTACAGCAGGCACGGTTGGCGCGTCTTCGGCGAGGTCCCCTGCGATCCCCCGGGGACGAGCCGTGTGTTCATGACGAAGGATCTGGCGTAGCCCCCGCGCGTGACCGCGCGTGATGACGTGTCCGGTTAGGAGAGTGACCGTCAAACCAACCCCTCAGGCCCTCAGGCACGCCTCCGGCGGAGGATGCGGGCGGCCAGGGCGAGGACGGCCCCGCCCCCGAGGACGGACGCCGCGAGCACGCGGTTCTGCCGCCTGATCCGGGCCGGGATCTCCGCGTACGGCAGCGTCGAGAACGACACCAGCTCGTACCGGGACACGTAGCGTCCGGCCAGCCGCCGCTCCAGCGCGTGCGTCGCCGCCTGCTTCGCCCGGTAGACCGGCGACGACACGCGGTCGCGCATCTCGATGAAGTTGTCGAGCGCCATCTCGGCGATCGCGTCGGTGTTGGCCTTGCGCCGCTCCTGGTAGAGCGACAGGGCGCGGGCCCAGTCGCCGTCCGTCTCGGTCAGGCACCGGTCGATCTCGATGCAGTCCTCGAACGCGCAGTTGGCGCCCTGACCGAAGAACGGGACGATCGCGTGCGCGGCGTCGCCGAGCAGCGCGACGAGCGCGCCGTCGCCGTACCGTGTCCACGGCCAGCACCGGACGGTCACCAGCGACCCGATCGGGTTGTGCTCGTAGTCGTCGGCCAGGTCGGGCATGAGGCCCGCGACGTCGGGATAGTGGCGCTCGAAGTAGGCGGTCACCTTCTCCGGCGTGTCGAGGGCGTCGAAGTCGCCGCGCGGCCAGAACAGCGTGCACGTGAACGACCGGTCCAGGTTCGGCAGCGCGATCATCATCGAGGTGCCGCGCGGCCAGATGTGCAGGGCGTCCGGGTCGAGCGCGAACTCGCCGTCCTTCGGCGGGACGGTCAGCTCCTTGTAGCCGTGCTCCAGGAAGTCGGTGTCGCCGTCCAGCGCCAGGGATTTGCGGACCGCGCTGTAGGCGCCGTCCCCCGCCAGGACGACGTCGGCGGGCTCGGAGTCGGCGCCGTCCAGCAGGATCGTCCCGGCGTCGGCGTTCACGCCGGTGACGCGCTGGGAGAACCGGAGCGTGACGCCCGGCGTGCCCTCGGCCGTGTCCAGCAGCGACCGGTTCAGCTCGGCGCGGCTGACGGAGTTGATGGCGCGCTCGCCGTCCGCGCTGTACGGCTGGAAGTTCTGCCCGCCGGGCAGCGGATGCACCATCCGGCCGTGCATGGGCAGGGCCTGCTTGAGGGACTGGTCCCGCAGCCCCACCTGCTCCAGCGCCGCCAGGCCGCGCGCGGAGATCGCCAGGTTGATCGAGCGTCCGCGTTCCGCGCCCGCGACCCGCGGGTCGGGACGCCGCTCGTACACCGTCACCGGGATGCCCCTGCGGCCGAGCAGCACGGCCAGCAGGCATCCCGCCAGGCCCGCGCCGACGATCGCGACCCGCTGCTCACCGCCTCCGTCACGCGCCATCGACGGGGACCTCCCCTGCACTCGCCGACCCTGCATTTGTCGGCTCGGCGGTCGTCGGCTCCGTCTGGGATCTGACCTCCCAGAGGTCGGGGAACGCCGGGGCGAACAGCGTGCTGCGGAGGTAGTCGGCCCCGGCCGAGCCGCCGGTGCCGATCTTCGCGCCGATCGTCCGCTCGACCATCTTCAGGTGCCGGTACCGCCATTCCTGGATGCCCTCGTCGACGTCGACGAGCGCCTCGCAGACCTCCGCGCCGGGTCCCGACTCGTCCGCGTAGACGGCGAGCAGCGCCTTCTGCACCCCGGCGTCCGGCTCCCACGGACGGGACGTGTCGCGGTCGAGCGCCTCGCGCGGCACGGCGAACCCGAGGCCCGCCAGGTAGCGCAGCAGCGAGTCGAACATCGACGGCCGGGCAACCGCGGCCTGGAGCCGGTCGTCGCCGCGCAGGTCGGAGGCGGGGTACGAGCGCCGTCCGAGGACCGCCTCAAGCTCGCGGAACTGCTCGCTCTGGAACCCGCTGGAGCTGCCGAGGGCGTCGCGGAACGCGGCGAACTGGCGGGGCGTCATCGTCTCCAGCACGTCCAGCTGCCCGACGACCGTCTTGAGGATCTTGGCGATGCGGCGGGCGGTGTGCAGCGATCCGGCGCTGTTGCCCTCCTCCAGCCTGCGCTGCAGCAGTGCCGCCTCGTGGAGGATCTGCTTGAACCACAGCTCGTACACCTGATGGATGATCACGAACAGCAGTTCGTCGTGGGCGCTCGTCCTGGGCTCCTGGCAGGACAGGAGATCATCGAGCCGCAGATAGCCGCCGTACGTCATCGTCGGCGAATCCGCCATCACGCCTCCTCGCGACTCACCTGATGTAGAACCGCAGCATATGGGATCGTTCTGCGCATCCAGGCGCCGAGGACCCGTCGAAGGCCCATACCCGGCACCGCCCGCCCCCTACGATCAGAACGCGATTCGGTATCGACCGGAGGCGCCGGATGGGCGAGATCGTCAGGGAGTTCGTGGGGCTGCCGTCGCCCCTGGCCGGGCGCGCGGGCGCGGGCGGGCACCCCTGCCAGGGCGTCTACCACCGTCCGGCGGGGGAGCCGCCGAAGACCGCGTTCATCGCGGCCCACTACAACGTCGACTTCTCCGAGCACTACCTCGCCGAACACCTCGCGGCCCGCGGGCACGGCTTCCTCGGCTGGAACACCCGCTTCCGCGGCGACGAGGCCCACTTCCTCCTCGACCACGCCCTCGCGGAGATCGGCGTCGGCGTCCGCTGGCTCCGCGACCGGGCCGGGGCGGAGCGGATCGTCCTGCTCGGCAACTCGGGAGGCGGCTCGCTGATGGCCGCCTACCAGTCGCAGGCCGCCGAGCCCAACGTCACGCCTGTCGCCGGGATGCGTCCCGTCGCCGCCATCGAGGACCTGCCGCCCGGCGACCTGTTCGTCGCGCTCGCCGCGCACTCCGGCCGTCCCGAGGTGCTCACCGCCTGGATGGACGCGTCCGTGACCGACGAGACCGACCCGCTGTCCGCCGACCCCGCCCTCGACCCGTTCGACCCCGGCAACGGCCCGCCCTACACACCCGAATTCCAGGCCCGGTACCGCGCCGCCCAGCGCGCCCGCAACGAACGCATCACCGACTGGGCCCTGGCTCGCCTGGACGCCCTGAAAGCCGCCCGCGCCCGCGACACCCTGTTCACCCTGCACCGCACCTGGGCCGACCTGCGGATGATCGATCCGTCCATCGAGCCGTCCGACCGAGAGCCGAACCGCTGCTACCTCGGCGACCCGCTCAGGGCGAACTACGGCGTGTACGGCATCGGCTCGCTCTGCACGCTGCGGACCTGGCTGTCGATGTGGAGCCTGCGCACGTCGAAGTGCGGGGCCGGTCCGCATCTGGCGCGCGTCACCGTCCCGTCCCTGGTCGTGCACGCGACCGCCGACGAAGGCGTGTACGAGAGCGACGCCCGCGCGATCTTCGGCGCGCTCGCCGCGTCCGACAAGACCCTCGAACTCGTCGAGGACACCCACTACCTGCCGCGCTCCCGTCCCCAGGCCGCCGACCTGATCGACGCCTGGCTCCGCGCCCGCTGAACCGGAGACGCCCGCCGAACCGGAGACGCCCGCTGGACGCCGGGTCCGGGGTCAGTCGAGGTCGCCCGCGGCGAGGCGGACGGGGTGCAGGGCGGTGGTGATCTCGGCGGCCTGCGCGGCGGGCAGGCCCGCGATGCCGAAGCCGGACTCGTTGAGGGCCAGGGTGGCCTCCTCGGCGAGTTCGCGCCCGGCGGGCGTGATGGTGGCGAGGACGACGCGGCGGTCGTCGGGGGAGGGGGCGCGCCCGACGAGGCCGCGCGCCTCCAGGCGTCCGATCACGTTGGTGACCGAGGCGGGGTGGACCATGAGCCGGACGCCCATCTTGCCCATGGGGAGCGTGCCCGTGCGCGTGAAGGCGAGGAGCCGGAGGGCCTCGTAGGCGGCGAACGTCAGCGCGTACGGTTTGAGGACGGCCTCGATCCGGCTCAGCAGGAGCTGCTGGGCCCGCATCACCGAGGTCACGGCCGCCATGTGGTCGGCGTGCTCGGGCCACCGCAGGCTCCACTGGCGGCGGGCCTCGGCGATCGGATCGGGCATGTCGGGCACCGGCCCACCGTACGCGGTCGTGCCGTGCGTGGTCTTGACTGGCTCGCGCATGGAAACTATTTTAACTTCCAAATATTGGATGTCCAAGGGTTGAGGTGAGGACGGTGGCGGGGGAACTGCACGCGCCGGTGCACCCGGTGCGGTTCGTGACGGCGGCGGCCCTGTTCGACGGCCACGACGCGGCGATCAACATCATGCGGCGCATCCTGCAGTCGCAGGGCGCCGAGGTGGTGCACCTGGGGCACGACCGGTCGGTCCGCGAGGTGGTCGACGCCGTCCTCGAGGAGGACGCGCAGGGCGTCGCGATCAGCTCGTACCAGGGCGGGCACGTCGAGTACTTCGAGTTCCTGTCGCGCAGCCTGAAGGAGGCCGGGGCCGAGCACGTGAAGGTGTTCGGCGGGGGCGGCGGCGTGATCGTGCACGAGGAGATCGCGCGGCTGTCCGGCGCCGGGGTGCGGATCTTCTCGCCGGAGGACGGCCAGCGGCTCGGCCTGCCCGGGATGATCAACGAGCTGGTGCGCGACTGCGACGTCGACCTCGCCGCCGAGCCCGTCCCGGCCGAGGCCGTGGTGGCGGGGGAGCGGCACGCGCTGGCCCGGGCCATCACCTGCCTCCAGGCCGGGAAGCTGCCCGACGGCGACCGGGCGCTGCTCGCCGAGGCGGCGGGCAAGCGGAGTGTCCCCGTGCTGGGGATCACCGGGACGGGCGGTTCAGGCAAGTCGTCCCTCACCGACGAGCTGGTGCGGCGGCTGCGCGTCGACCAGCAGGACAAGCTGCGCGTCGCGGTCCTGGCCGTCGACCCGACGCGGCGGCGCGGCGGCGGCGCGCTGCTCGGCGACCGCATCCGGATGAACGCCCTGGACGGCGACCACGTCTTCTTCCGCTCCCTGGCCACGCGGGGCGCGCGGGAGCTGCCCGAGAACATCGAGGACATCGTCGCCGCCTGCAAGGCCGCCGGATACGACCTGGTCGTCCTGGAGACGCCCGGCATCGGGCAGGGCGACGCCGCGATCGTCCCGCTCGTCGACGTGTCGCTGTACGTGATGACGCCCGAGTTCGGCGCCGCGACGCAGCTGGAGAAGATCGACATGCTCGACTTCGCGGACGTCGTCGCGATCAACAAGTTCGAGCGGCGCGGCGCGGCCGACGCGCTGCGGGACGTGTCGCGGCAGCTCGTCCGCAACCGGGAGGCGTTCGGGCAGCGCCCCGAGGACATGCCCGTGTTCGGCACCAGCGCCGCCACCTTCAACGACGACGGCGTCACCGCGCTCTACCAGCACCTGGGCGGGCTGCTCGGCGAGCACGGCCTGCGGCTGGAGGACGGCGTCCTCCCGGAGATCACGACGAAGGTGTCGACGGGCGCGGCGACCGTCATCCCGCCGGGCCGGGTGCGGTACCTGTCGGACATCTCCGAGACCGTGCGCGGCTACCACGCCGACACGGTGAGGCAGATCGGGGCGGTGCGGCGCGTCCAGCGGCTGGACGAGGTCCGCGCCGAGCTGACGGACGCGTCCGAGGTCGAAGCGCTCCTGGCCAAGGCGCGCCGGGACGTCGCGCCGGAGAACGCCGGCCTGATCGAGGGCTGGCCCGCGGTCGTGGAGTCGTACTCCGGCGACGAGCAGGTCGTGAAGATCCGCGACAGGGAGCTGCACACCAGGCTGACCCGGGAGTCGCTGTCGGGCAGCCGGATCCCGCGCGTCGCGCTGCCGCGCTACACCGACCACGGTGAGCTGCTGCGGTTCCTCCGCAACGAGAACCTGCCCGGACGGTTCCCGTTCACCGCCGGAGTGTTCCCGTTCAAGCGCGACAACGAGGACCCGGCGCGCATGTTCGCGGGGGAGGGCGACCCGTTCCGCACCAACCGCCGCTTCAAGCTGCTGTCCGAAGGGCAGCCCGCGACCCGCCTCTCCACGGCGTTCGACTCGGTCACCCTGTACGGGCGCGACCCGGACGAACGTCCCGACGTGTACGGCAAGGTCGGCACGTCCGGCGTGTCGATCGCGACGCTGGACGACATGAAGGCCCTCTACGACGGGTTCGACCTGTCGTCGCCGACGACGTCGGTGTCGATGACCATCAACGGCCCGGCGCCGACGATCCTGGCGTTCTTCCTCAACACCGCCATCGACCAGGGCCTGGACGCCTTCTACGAGGAGCACGGGCGCGGGCCGTCCGAGGAGGAGACGGCCGAGATACGCGCGCGCGTGCTGTCCACCGTGCGCGGCACGGTCCAGGCCGACATCCTGAAAGAGGACCAGGGGCAGAACACCTGCATCTTCTCCACCGAGTTCTCGCTGCGGATGATGGGCGACATCCAGGAATGGTTCATCGCCAACAAGGTCCGCAACTTCTACTCGGTGTCCATCTCCGGCTACCACATCGCCGAGGCCGGGGCGAACCCCATCAGCCAGCTCGCGTTCACCCTCGCCAACGGGTTCACCTACGTCGAGTCGTATCTGGCGCGCGGCATGGACGTGGACGACTTCGCGCCCAACCTGTCGTTCTTCTTCTCCAACGGCATGGACCCGGAGTACAGCGTCCTCGGACGCGTCGCCCGCCGCATCTGGGCCGTCGCCATGCGCGACCGGTACGGCGCCAACGAGCGCAGCCAGAAACTGAAGTACCACGTGCAGACGTCCGGCCGCTCCCTGCACGCGCAGGAGATGGACTTCAACGACATCCGCACGACGCTGCAGGCCCTCATCGCCATCTACGACAACTGCAACAGCCTCCACACCAACGCCTACGACGAGGCCGTCACGACCCCGACGGCCGAGTCGGTGCGGCGCGCGCTGGCGATCCAGCTCATCATCAACCGCGAGTGGGGCCTGGCGATGAACGAGAACCCGCTGCAGGGGTCGTTCATCATCGACGAGCTGACCGACCTCGTCGAGGAGGCCGTGCTGGTGGAGTTCGATCGCATCAGCGAGCGCGGCGGCGTCCTCGGCGCGATGGAGACCGGTTACCAGCGCGGCCGCATCCAGGACGAGTCGATGCTGTACGAGCAGCGCAAGCACGACGGCTCGCTGCCGATCGTCGGCGTCAACACGTTCCGCGGCCCCGGCTCCGGCGACGGGACGCCCGACACGATCGAGCTGGCCCGCGCCACCGAGGACGAGAAGCGGTCCCAGCTCGACCGGGTCCGCGGCTACCAGGACGCGCACCGCGACGAGGCGCAGGCGGCGCTCGCCGCCCTCCAGGACGCGGCCCGCGCCGGGGAGAACGTGTTCGCGGTGCTGATGGACGCGGCCCGCGTGTGCAGCCTCCAGCAGATCACCGACGCGTTCTTCGAGGTCGGCGGCCAGTACCGCCGCAACGTATGAGCGCGGCGAACCGGGGGGTGCGGAGGCCGGCCCCCCACAAGGAGCACGTATGACGGTCGTGGACGACACCGGCGCCCCGGTTCCCGTGCCGGAGCGGGTGCGCCGGGTCGTGTCGATCGTCCCGTCGCTGACGGAGACGGTCGCGGCGACCGCCACCGGCCTGCTGGTGGGCGCCACCGACTGGTGCACCCACCCCGCCGGCCTGGACGTGCCGCGCGTGCGGGGCACCAAGAACCCCGACCTGGACAGGATCGCCGAGCTGCGGCCGGACGTCGTCCTCGGCAACACCGAGGAGAACCGTCCCGCCGACGTCGACGCGCTGCGCGCCGCCGGTGTCCCGGTCTGGATGACGGAGATCCGCACCGTGGACGAGGCGCTGGCGTCCCTGCGCCGCGTCCTGGCCGAGGCGTGCCGCGTCCCCGTGCCCGGCTGGCTGGACGAGGCGTCCCGCACCTGGTCGGACGTCACACGGGGCAAGCCGGGCACGCCAGATACACCGGGCAAGCCGGGCAAGCCGCGGACGGCCGTCGTCCCGATCTGGCGGCGGCCGTGGATGGTCGTCGGACGCGACACCTTCACCGGCGACGTCCTGTCCCGCCTGGGCGTCGGCAACGTCTACGCGGGCCACGCCGACCGCTACCCGAAGATCCCGCTCGGCGAGCTGAACGCGTCCGGCGCCGACCTGGTCGTCCTGCCGGACGAGCCCTACCGGTTCTCCGAGGACGACGGCCCCGAGTCGTTCCCGGGCGTCGACGTGGCGCTGGTGAACGGCCGGTACCTGACCTGGTACGGCCCGTCCCTCGTTGACGCCCCGGCCGTTCTCGCCCGCGAGCTCGCCGCCGCCCGCACCTACTGATCACACCGCCGGATCACGCCGCCGCGCGCGCGAGGGCCGTCAGACCTGGAGGTCCTTGGCGATGATGGTCTTGAGCACCTCGCTGGTGCCGCCGTAGATGCGGGTGACGCGGGCGTCCGCGTACAGCCGCGCGATCGGGTACTCCAGGATGTAGCCGTAGCCGCCGTGCAGCTGGAGGCACTTGTCGACGACGCGGCCCTGCACCTCGGTGCAGAACAGCTTGGCGACGGCGGCGTCGGCGGGCGTCAGCTCCCCGGCGTCGAGGGCCTCGATGCAGCGGTCCACGAGCGAGCGGGCCGCCTCGACCTCGGTGGCGCACTCGGCGAGGACGAACTTGGTGTTCTGGAACGACGCGACGGACTGGCCGAACACCGTCCGCTCCCGCACGTACCGGCGGGCGAACTCCACGGCGGCCGCCGCGGAGGCGTAGGAGCTGGTGGCGATGCCGAGGCGCTCCTCGGCCAGGTTGTGCGTCAGGTACTCGAACCCGCGGCCCTCCTCGCCGAGCAGGTCGTCCGCCGGGACCAGCACGTCGCTGAACGACAGCTCGGCGGTGTCGGAGCTGCGGAGGCCGATCTTCTCCAGCTTGCGGCCGACGGAGTAGCCCTCGCTCCGGGTGTCGACCGCGAGGATCGACAGGCCCGTGCGGCGGTCGTCCGGCGCGGCGGGGGAGGTGCGGGCGACGACGAGCACCCGGTCGGCGAGGACGCCGCCGGTGATGAACGTCTTGGCGCCGTTCAGGACGTAGTGGTCGCCGTCGCGCCGCGCGGTCGTCCGCATGCCGGCGAGGTCGGATCCGGTGCCGGGCTCGGTCATCGCGATGGCCGTCATCATCTCGCCGGACGCGAACGCCGGCAGCCACCGCTTCTTCTGCTCCGCCGACCCGTACTTCAGCAGGTAGGGCAGGACGAGGTTGACGTGCACCGAGTAGCCGCCGAAGCTCACCGCGGCGCGGGCGCACTCCTCGGAGACCACCGCCTGGAACTTGAAGCTGGTCTCGCCTGCGCCGCCGTACTCCTCGGGGACCTGGACGCCGAGCACGCCGAGCTCGCCGAGCCTGCGGTAGAAGTCGCGCGGCGGGTGGCCCGCGTCCTCCCAGTCGCCGAAGACGGGCACGACCTCGGCCTCGACGAACGCCCGGATCATGGCCCGGAACGCCTCATGGTCCTCGCCGAACAGGGTGCGGCGCACGCGGGTCCCCTCTCGCTCCCCGGCTGGCGGAACGCCAACCTGACTCGAATCGCATTCTAGAACCAATCGCGCGGCGCGGGACACGGGCGGGCGGTCCGCTCATCGCCGATCTCCATGAGACGTATTGATGACCTGTCTCGGTCGTGCAGATGTGATGTTCGTCTCATTGTGGTCTTCCCGGCAAAAGGCCCCGGCCGCTCAGAAGCGGACGGGCACCTCGGCGAGCAGCGCGGTGAGGCCGGCGGCGCGCCCGGGCGACACCTCGTCCGGGCCCCGGCCGGCGATCGCCGCGCGGATCCGCTCCACGCGGCCGCCGAGGTCCACCGGCTCGCCGCCGTCCACCTGGTTCAGCAGCGTGCTGACCTCGCGGGCGAGCTCGCCGCCGAACCGCGGCCCGACCTCGCCGGCCGCGATGCCCACGTCGATCGAGCGCCGCATCCGGGCGAGCGCGCTGACCGTCACGGCGCGCGTCTCGGCCGCCGGGACGGCCGCGCGGGGCGGCTCCGCCGTGGCGGACGGCGCCCTGGCGGACGGCGCCCTGGAGGGACCGCCCGGCTCCGCCACCGGACGGGACGGCGGCGCCGCGGCGGAGCGGCTCGGCGGCGGCAGCGGCGGCAGCGCCACGCCGCGCGGAGCGTCCGACAGCGACGACGCGATCACCCCGAGCGGGGTGAGGGCCAGCGCCAGCACCGCCGCGGCCGCGCCGCCGAGCACCGCAGCCCGCCTGGCCCGTCCCAGCCCGCTCCACCGCGACCCGCCGCGATCCGCGGCGGGGGAGCCGGGCTCCTCCACGACGGGCAGGAACGCCGTCTCCGTCGCCTGGGCCGCCAGGATCCGGGCGACGTCGGCCGCGGCGGGCCGCTCGCCGGGGTCGTCCGCGCGGCAGCGCGCCGCCAGGTCGGCCAGGTCGGCGAGCACTTCGTCCGCGTCGCCTGGGCCCGGCCCCGCCTCCGCGTCGCGCGGGCCCGGCCCAGCCTCCGGGTCGCCCGGGCGCGGATCCGCGTCCGGGTCGCCGGTGAGGCATTCGGCGAGGATCCGGCCGAACGCCAGCACGTCCTCGGCCCGCCCGTCCGCGCCCGTCGTCCCGGCGTCGTCCGGGGTGTCGTCCGGGCCGCCTGCGGAGGCGGCGAGCGCGCCGGTGACGCCGAGGCCGAGGAGCTTCACGCCGTCCGCGGTGAGGAACACCTGCCGGGGCCTCAGATCGCCGTGCGCGATCCCGCAGGCGTGGACGGCGGCCAGTGCGTCGGCGAGCTGCGCGCAGACGCCCACGGCCTCCTGAGCGGCGGGCAGGCCCCGTGTGAGGCGCGCCGCCAGCGACTCGCCGCCGAGGTACTCCGTCACCGCGTACGTCAGCGCGTCCCCGTCGGCGCCCTCCGCCTCGCCGTAGTCGTAGGTGGTCACGACGTTGGGGTGGGCGAGCGCGGCGGCGGCGCGGGCGGCGTTCCGCAGCCGCCGGCGCAGGTCCCGCCTGGATCGCGGGACGCCGACGAGCGTCACCGCGACGCGGCGGGCGAGCAGATCGTCGCGGGCGGCCCACACCTGCGCCGGGCCGCGCCGCTCGACGCGGCGCTCCAGGCGGTAGCGGCCGTCCAGCCGGAATCCTGGGTCCACGGGACCTCCCCTCGGGCGCGGGGACGCGAATGTCGGCGCTCAGCAGTACGCATCGCGGACCCGATCGGGTCGGTCCATGACCATCTCGCTCTGACGGACGGCGCAGCGCCGGGGACGCCGCAGGGCACCCACGGATCCGGGGCCGAGAAGTTCACGCGGGCCGGATTTCGGACCGTGGCCGGAGCAGGCCACCGCCGGGGCTTGCGTTTTCTCGCGGACGCGGTTCACCCGGGACGGACCGTCAAGGACGGGTCACAGAAGGGTCATCGACGACCCGGCGAAGCGCCAGGGAAGATCCAGGACATTGAAAAGCGGCGCCGGGTGGATACGGGGGCAATCCACCCGGCGCCGCATCATCGGTGTTCCGACGGGGGCCCGGAACACCGGCACGGGCGCTCCGACGGGGGACCAGAGCGCCGGTACAAATCGTACACCGAAACCCCCCGCGGTTAGTCAAGAGAATGTCACGACCCGATTTCTGGTCGCTGTCCGGAAACCGGCTTCTGTTCGCGCCGTACCGGGTCGCCGAAGCTCGCGGAGGCCGTCGGCTCCCGTCCGCCGTTGGCGAAGATGACCGCGACGTAGGGCAGGAACAGCGCCCCGACCACCAGAAGGATCACCAGCCACACCGGCGCGCCGGCGACCGCGGCCAGCACCGCGCCGACGAAGCACACCGTCCGGACGCCCATGGACACCAGGTAGCGCCGCTGCCGGTGCCCGATGTCCTCCGACATGGGGAGGGGCGCGTCGGTGACGGTGTAGACCGCCTTCTCCCGATGGTGATTGGGCTTCACGTTTCCACGGTAAGCCCATGGGGTCCGGCTGGCGACAGCAGTACGGGTCAAACGACGGCAGTACTGGTCAAAAAGGCATCGGAGGAACGAGATGACCGATCGCACGTACCGGGTGACGGAGATCGTGGGGACCTCGCCGGAGTCGGTCGAGGCCGCCGTCCGTAACGGCGTCAGGCGCGCCGCGCAGACCCTGCGCCACCTCGACTGGTTCGAGGTGACCGAGGTCCGCGGCCAGATCGAGGACGGCGAGGTCGCCCACATTCAGGTCACCATGAAGGTCGGCTTCCGCCTGGAAGACGCCTGAGCGGCCGATCACGCATCCTCACGTCGCCTTGCTCACCGTCGACATGTGGAAGTCGGGGACGCGCAGGGCGGGCATGGCGGCGCGGGTGAAGTAGTCCGACCACTCGCGCGGCAGGCTCGGGCCGGTCTCGCCGACCTCGGTGAGCCGGGACAGCAGGTCGACGGGGCTCTCGTTGAACCGGAAGTTGTTCACGGCCCCGACGACCTCGCCGTCCTCGACGAGGTAGACGCCGTCGCGGGTGAGCCCCGTCAGCAGCAGGCTCTGCGGGTCGACCTCGCGGATGTACCAGAGGCACGTCAGCAGCAGGCCCCGCTCTGTGCGGGCGACCATCTCCTCAAGGGACGCGCCGCCGTCCGGGCCGGCCATCGCGAGGTTGTCGACGGCCGGGGTGAGCGGCAGCCCGGTCCGCTCCGCCGAGTGCCGCGTCTGGATGAGCGAGGTGAGGACGCCGTCGCGGATCCAGTCGGTGGCGCCGAGCGCCAGGCCGTTGTCGAACACCGACGACTCGCGGCTCGACGCGTGCGCGATGACGAACGGCGCGCACTCCAGGCCCGCGGCGGCCGGGTCGCTCGACAGCGTGACGGGCAGGCCCGCGAGCCGCTCGCCGACGCGGTTGCCGCCGTCGGGGCCGCTGAACACGGTGCGGCCGTCGGCGGCGTCCTGCGCGCCCGCCGACCAGTACAGGTAGATCATCAGGTCGGCGACGGCGGACGGCGGCAGGATCGTCTCGTACCGCCCGGCGGGCAGGTCCACGCGCCGCTCGCCCCACGTCAGGCGGCGGTCGAGGTCGGCGGTCAGCGCGGGGACGTCCACGTCGGCGAAGTCGCGGGTGGCGACGCCCGCCCACGCCGAGCCGCCCGCGCCCTTGGCGTTGAGCTCCACCAGCCCCGTCGGCTGGACGTGCCGTACCCGCAGCCCGGCCGAGTTCCCGACGAACGTCGAGGTCACGACGTGGTTGGCGAACCCGTACAGGCGCCGGTCGGCGGCCTCGGCCGCGGCGAACGCCTCGCCGAGCGCGGGCGCGAACCCCTCGAACACGCCGACGCCGGTCCCGGGCGGGTCGTCCCCCCAGCCCGCCGACGCGTCGGCGGGCCCCTCCGCGACCAGCGGCCGCGCGTCCTCGGCGGGCTCGTTCCCGGCGGCGTCGGCCTCGGCGGCGCGGACCAGGTCCTCGATGCCGCCGGTGTCGACGGCCGACCGGGACACGACGCCCGCGGCGACGCCGTCCGCCGTGTTCCGCAGCGCGACGACGGTGAGGCGGCTGGACCGGGTCACGCCGTTGGTGGTGAGGGTGTTGCCCGCCCACCGCAGGTTCGCGGTGCTGATCTCGTCGGCGATGACGACGCAGTCGTCGGCGCGGGACAGCGCCAGGGCCCGCTCGACGGCCTCGGTCGGCCTGATCCTGGTCACTGCCCGGCCTCCTTCAGGGTGTTGAGGATATTGACGCCGCGGAACAGCGCCGTGGGGCAGCCGTGGCTGACCGGCGCGATCTGCCCCGGCTGGCCCTTCCCGCAGTTGAACGCGCCGCCGAGCACGTACGTCTGCGGGCCGCCGACGGCCTCCATCGAGTTCCAGAAGTCGGTGGTGGTGGCCTGGTAGGCGACGTCGCGGAGCTGCCCGGCGAGCCGCCCGTCCTCGATGCGGTAGAACCGCTGCCCGGTGAACTGGAAGTTGTAGCGCTGCATGTCGATCGACCAGCTCTTGTTGCCGACGATGAAGACGCCGCGGTCGACGCCCGAGATGAGCTCCTCGGTGGACGGGCCGTCCTCGGCGGGCTGGAGCGACACGTTCGCCATCCGCTGGATCGGCATGCTGGACGCCGCGTCCGCGAACGCGCAGCCGTTGGAGCGGTCGGCGCCGGTGAGGCGGGCGATGCGCCGGTCGGTCTGGTACCCGGTGAACAGGCCCCCGGAGATGATGTCGAACGCCTGGCCCTCCACGCCTTCGTCGTCGTAGCCGATGGTGGCGAGGCCGTGCTCGGCGGTGCGGTCCCCGGTGACGTTCATGACCTTGGAGCCGTACTGGAGGTTCCCGAGCTTGTCGGGCGTGGCGAAAGAGGTGCCCGCGTAGGCGGCCTCGTAGCCGAGCGCCCGGTCCAGCTCCGTGGCGTGCCCGATGGACTCGTGGATCGTCAGCCACAGGTTGGACGGGTCGACGACGACGTCGTACACGCCCGGGTCGACCGACGGCGCCGCGAGCTTCTCGGCGAGCAGCTCGGGGATTCGGGCCAGCTCGCCGTCCCAGTCCCAGTGGTCGCCGGACAGCCACTCCCACCCGTACCCGGCGGGCGGCGCGAGCGTCCGCATCGTGTCGAACAGCGAGCCGGAGATGCCGACGGCGTCCACCGCCGGATACAGCCGGACGCGCTGCTGGGTGGTGACCGTCCCGGCGAGGTCGGCGTAGAACTTGTTCTCCTTGACCTGCATGATCGTCGCGTCGACGTGGTCGACGCGGTCGTCGGCGAGGAGGCGGCGGCTCCACCCGGCCAGCAGCGCGATCTTGTCGCCGGTCGGGACGTCGAACGGGTCGATCTCGTAGGCGGAGATCCAGGTGCGCTCTCCGTGGACGGGTTCGGGGGCGAGCTCGATGGGTTCGCGGTTCACGGCCCTGGCGACGGCCGCGAGGTCCACGGCCTGCGCGGCGACGCGGGCGGCGCCGTCCGGGGTCAGGTCGATGCCGGCGGCGAAGCCCCAGGTGCCGTCCTTGACGACGCGGACGGACAGCCCGACGTCGTCGGCGTCCAGCGCGGTCTCCACGGCGGCGTCGTGGAGGCGCAGCGTCTGGCTGCGGATGCGTTCCAGTCGGAAGTCGGCGTGCTCGGCGCCCAGCTCCCGGGCCCGGGTGAGGGCCGCGTCGGCCAGCGCGCGGAGCGGCAGCGCGGTGAAGGCGGGATCAATGTCATGCACCCTCCGCAACCTACCCCCGCGCCCCACGCGTCCCACGCCCCGAACAAAGCGGGGTCGGCGGATCTTGTCGGTTCGGCACATCCGCGGGGCGGCGCCCGGCCGCTAGTGTCGTGCCGCAGCCAACGCGCAGCCTGAACGAGAGGGTCCTGATGAGTCGCTCTGTCCTCGTGACCGGGGGTAACCGGGGCATCGGCCTGGCCATCGCCCGCGAGCTCGCCGCGGCGGGCGACGCCGTCGCGGTCACCTACCGGTCCGGCGAGCCGCCGGACGGCCTGTTCGGCGTCCGGTGCGACGTGACGAGCAGCGAGGACGTCGACGCCGCCTTCGGCAAGGTCGAGGCGGAGCAGGGCCCGGTCGAGGTGGTCGTCGCCAACGCCGGGATCACCAAGGACACCCTGCTGGCGATCATGAGCGAGGAGTCGTTCACGTCCGTGATCGACACGAACCTGACGGGCTCGTTCCGCGTCGCCAAGCGCGCGGTGAAGAGCATGATGCGCAAGCGCACCGGACGGATCGTGCTGGTCTCCTCGGTGGTGGGCCTGGCGGGCTCGGCGGGGCAGACGAACTACGCCGCGTCCAAGGCGGGCATGGTCGGCTTCGCCCGGTCCCTCGCCCGCGAGATCGGCTCCCGCGGCGTCACCGTGAACGTCATCGCGCCTGGGTTCGTCGACACCGACATGACGGCGGTGCTGACCGAGGACCAGCAGAAGGCCATCACGGCCGCGATCCCGCTCGGCCGGATCGCCAGGCCGGAGGAGGTCGCGAAGGCCGTGCGGTTCGTGGCGAGCGAGGACGCCGCCTACATCACCGGGGCCGTGATCCCGGTGGACGGCGGCCTGGGAATGGGGCACTGACGGTCATGGGCATTCTCGAAGGCAAGCGGATCCTGGTCACCGGCGTCCTCACCGACGCGTCGATCGGCTTCCACATCGCGCGGATCGCGCAGGAGCAGGGCGCCGAGGTGGCGCTGACCGCCTACCCGCGCCCGACGCTCACGGCGCGGACCGCGAAGCGGCTCCCGTCCGGGCCCGACTCGCCGCCCCCGGTGATCGAGCTGGACGTGACGGACGCCGCGCAGCTCGGCGCCCTCGCCGGGAACCTGCGCGACCACGGCTTCGACCACCTGGACGGCGTCGTCCACGCGATCGCGTTCGCGCCGCAGACCGCGCTCGGCGGCACCTTCCTGGAGACGCCGTGGGAGGACGTCGCGACCGCCGTGCACGCCTCGACGTACTCTCTGAAGTCGCTGACGATGGCGGCCATGCCGCTGATGAAGGAGGGCGGCTCCGTCGTCGGCCTGACCTTCGACGCCACCAAGGCGTGGCCGGTGTACGACTGGATGGGCGTGGCCAAGGCGGGCCTGGAGTCGTGCTCCCGCTACCTGGCCAAGTACCTGGGCCCGCAGGGCATCCGGGTGAATCTCGTCGCCGCGGGCCCGCTCTCCACGATGGCGGCCAAGAGCATCCCCGGGTTCGAGGGCATGACGGAGCTGTGGCCGAAGGCCGCGCCGCTCGGCTGGGACATCAAGGACAGCGAGCCGACCGCGCGCGCTTGCGCGGCACTCCTGTCGGACTGGTTCCCGGCGACCACGGGCGAGATCGTCCACGTCGACGGCGGCCTGCACTCCATCGGCGCCGCGGGCTGACCTTCGCCTCCTCCAGACACCGGACGTAGAAGAGGCCCCTCCCACCGCGCGGGAGGGGCCTCTCGCTCCGGAAGGCCGGTCGGCGTCCGCCGAGCGGGTCAGTGTCCGGCGGGCGGGTCAGCGTCCGGCGGCGCGGCGGCGGAGGGCGCGTCCGGCGACGCTGAGGTTCAGGGCCGCCACGGCGCCCGCTGCTCCGGCCGCGGCGGCGACCCACGGCGTCTGGCCGCTGTCGTTCCCCGATGCCGCGACGGGCGAGATGAGGTGCGTCCGCGGCGCGGCGACCGTCCCCGGCGGACGGTCGGTGTCCGGGACCTTGGCTACTTCGGGAACGGGCAGGGCACCTGGCGGCAGGGGCGCGTCGTGCGGCGGGCCGTCCGTGTACGGTGCGAGCCCGTCGGCATTGGTCATCGTGGACGGCGCCCGTCCGCGCGGAGCCGAAGCGGCCGGAGGGGGCTTGCGAGGCGCCTTCTCCGGCGCCTCGGCGCCGTTGTTCCCAGGCGCGGGCTTCTGAGGCTTCTTCGGCGGCGTGGGCTTCGGCGGGGGTGCGGGGCTCGCCGGGAGGAGAGCGTCGCGGAGGTTGCCGAGATTGCACGCCAAGTTGTCGATGGTGCTCGCGAGGTCGGTGCCCTTCTTGCAGGTGTCCGCGGTGGCGGCGTTCGCGGCGGGCGCAGGCGGGAGCAGGACGAGCGCCCCCGCCGTGACCGCCGCCGACGCCGAACCGAGCCGCCTGAGCCGATGGGGCATGTCGCTCCTCCACCCGATGCCGGTCCCTCACCCTTGTTGACATCGTGTCCCATACGGGTGGGTTCCTAAACCGCGGCACGGGGGTCTCTTTACCCCGTCACGACCTTCACTGGCGCACCAGCCTCGCGAGCCTGGTGCGCCGTACGGGCGTTCCGCCCTCGCGGACGGCCCTCGCCAGCGCGGGCCCGGCCGCCTGCACGACCGACAGGTGCCGTCCGGCCAGCCCGAACGCGGCGGCCGCCAGCGGTCGGGTCAGGCCCTCGGGCGACATCACCGCGACCACGGCGGGACGGCGCGTCCCGCGGGCCTGCGCGACCGTCAGGGCCCAGCCGTGCCGCAGCCGGGACGCGTCCGACGGGGAGACGACGGCGGCGCCGCCGGGGAACTCGACGTCCAGGCCGTGCGGGCCGCCGCCGGTGACCGTCCCCGTCTCGCCGAGCGGGGCGTGCGGCAGCGGCGCGGCGACGACCACGCGGTCGCCCGGGTCCATCCCGCCGAACTTGCCGGGGCCGGGGTTCAGGCGCGCCTTCAGCGCCGCGTTCAGGGCGGTGGCGCCCGCCTCGCCGCCCGTGGCGGGAGCGACGACCTGGACGTCCTCGACCGGTATCCCGAGCGCGCGCGGGATCGAGTCGGTGACGAGCTGGACGGCCCTGTGCACCGCCTCACCCGGGCCCTCGGCGGGCACGATGACGACCTCGCGTCCGGGCGCGTCCACGGCGGTCAGCTCGCCGCCGCGCACCGCCTCGGTCAGCGTTCCGATCGGGTCGGACGGCGGCGCGGCGTCCAGCACGACGACGGGCACCGTCTCGGACGCCTCCAGATCGTCCAGCGGACGGCCGGGACCGGCGGGCGGCGGGGCGCCGGGCTCGGCGCACAGCACCAGGTGCGCGCCGTCGGGGCACGCCTCGACGAGCACGGCGCACAGCTCGACGTCCAGCGCGGACGCGTCCGTCACGACGATGAGGTCGAGGTCGAGGGGGTGCTGCTCGCCGCGGCCGTAGACGACGGCTCCCGGCGCGGCGGACGGGTCGTCCCGCGGCTCCAGCAGCCGGTGCAGGCTCGTCGCCGCGATGCCGTCCGCGCCTCCGAGGCCGGCGGCGGCGCGGTCGGTGGGGGCGGCGACGGCCGTGCGGACGCCCTCGCCCGCGGCGGCGGACGCGACGGCGAGGGCCGTGCGCGCGAGGTCGCCCGGCGTCCCGCGCAGGATGCTGACGCCGGTGCGCAGCGCGGCGGTGAGCGCGAGGGAGCGGTCCTCGGGCAGGCCGTCGCGCAGGCCCTTGACGGCCGCGTCGTCCAGCAGCGGCACGGCGGTGAGCGTCAGCCGCTGGAAACCCTCGGCCGCGGCCTCCTCGGCGAGCGCCCACCGCGCCGGGCCGAGCGTCTCCTCCGGCTCGGGCGGCTCGGCGTCCCCGTCGTTCTCGTCGAAATCCTCCGCGCCGAACCCGGGCTCCTCGGTGAGGGCGAGCACCTCCGCCTCGTCCAGCGCGGCCTCCACGGCGCCGCGCGGGTCGGCGACCTGGACGCGTTCCAGCGCGGACACCACGTCGGCGGCGGGCGTGACCGTGTGGCCGCCGCGCGCCGCCTCCGTGAGCAGGTGCAGGACGAGCGCCCGGCCGCGCCGCGGGTCGTCGGGGCGCGCGTCCGGGCCGAGGAGCGCGCGGGCGAAGTGGTCGGCCTGCGGGGGCCGGACGCCGGGGACGCGCAGCAGCCGCCACGGGTCGGCGCGCAGCCCGCCGGCGGCGGACGGCCCGAGCCGGGCGGCGGCGCGGGCGGCGAGCGGCGCGGGGACGCCGGTCTCGGCGAACAGCTCGCCGAGGGCCCGCAACCCCTCCTGCGCGGACGGCTCCGGCCGGTGCGGCGAGTCCTGCGCGGCCGGGCCGGGCGCGGCGGGCGCGGCGGCCGAGACAGCGGCGGCGGCGGCCTCGGCGGCGCGCATCGCCTCCGCGGCCCGCGCGGCCCGCTCGGCCGCCGACGGTGCGCCGTCGCCTTCGGAGAGGTGCTCAGAGGGGTGCTCAGGGGTGTCGGTCACGGGCTTCCCGTCGCGGTGTCGGAGACGTCGTCCAGCGCCGCCCGGATCTCGTTCGGCAGCGTGAGGTCCTCGCTCTCCAGTATCGCGCTCAGCTGCGCCACCGTCCGGGCGCCGGCGACCGGCGCGGCGACCCCGGGCCGGTCGCGGACCCAGGCGAGCGCGACGGCGAGCGGGGAGCGCCCGAGGCCCTCGGCGGCGGTCACCACCGACTCGACGATGCGGGCGCACTCGTCGTCCAGGTAGGGCTGGACGAAGTCGGCGTAGTGCGAGGCGGCGGCGCGCGACCCGGCGGGGATGCCGGTCCGGTACTTGCCGGTCAGGACGCCCCGGCCGAGCGGCGACGACGGCAGCAGCCCCGCGCCCGCGTCCACCGCGGCGGGCACGACCTCGCGCTCGATGTCGCGGCTCAGCAGCGAGTACTCCAGCTGCGCGGACACCACGGGCGCGCGGCCCGGCCAGGCGCGCTGCCACGCGGCGGCCTTGGACACCTGCCAGCCCGCGTAGTTGGACACGCCGACGTACCGGGCCCGGCCGGACGCGACGGCCTCGTCCAGCGCCGACAGCGTCTCCTCCAGCGGCGTCGCCGGGTCGTACACGTGCAGCTGCCACAGGTCGACGTGGTCGAGGTCCATGCGGTCGAGGGAGGCGTCCAGGGCGCGCAGCAGATGCCGCCGCGAGCCGTCGTAGCGGCCGTTCGGCCTGATCGCCGCCTTGGTCGCGACGACGACGCCGTCCCGGTCGACGAGCTCGCGCAGCAGGTGCCCGAGGATCCGCTCGCTGTCGCCGTCGTTGTACACGTCGGCGGTGTCGACCAGGGTGCCCCCGGCCTCGACGAACGCGACGAGCTGCGCCGCGGCCTCCTCCGGGCCGGTGTCCCGCCCCCAGGTCATGGTGCCGAGGCCCAGCCGGGACACCAGCAGCCCGCTCCGCCCGAGGTGACGCTCCTTCATAGGCGGTCAATGTAGCGGTCCGCCGCCGGGCCGGAGTCGGCCGCTCCTGGTCCGCCGCTCCTGGTCCGCCGCCGGGCTACAGCCAGCCGCTCCTGCGCAGGCGGCGGAACAGCAGCACGCAGATCACGGCGATCACAGCGAGCACGACCGGGTACGACCACGTCCACTTCAGCTCGGGCATGTGGTCGAAGTTCATGCCGTAGATCCCGGCGATCGCGGTCGGCACCGCGATGATCGCGGCCCACGCGGAGATCTTCCGCATGTCCTCGTTCTGCTGCTTGCCGAGCAGCGCCAGATGCGCGGTCAGGACGCTGTTGAGCAGTTCATTGTGCGCGTCGACCTGCTCGTCGACGCGGAGCAGGTGGTCCAGGACGTCGCGGAAGTACTCGCGGGTGGAGCCGCACTCGGCGACCCGTCCCCGCACGATCTCCTCCAGCACCGGGACGAGCGGGTCCTCCGCGCCGCGGAACTCCAGCACCTCCCGCTTGAGGGAGTGGACGGCCTCGGTGACGTCCCGCGCGCCCGGGTTGAACACGGCCTTCTCCAGGCCGATGATGTCGATCTCCACCTCGTGGGCGACGACGCCGTACCGGTCGACGACCTCGTCGCACACCGAGTACAGGACGGCGGTGGCGCCGTGCTTGAGCAGCTCGGGCGCGTCCTCCAGCCGCTTGCGGACCGGCCCGAGCGGGTTGCCCGCGCCGTGCCGGACGGTGATGACGAAGTCCGGGCCGAGGAACACCATGATCTCGCCGACCTCGATGTCGGACGTCTCGTCGACGTAGGCGAGGGTCTTCAGCACGATGAGGAGCGTGTCGTCGTAGCGCTCCATCTTCGGCCGCTGGTGCGCGGTGACGGCGTCCTCGGCGGCGAGGGGATGCAGTTTCAGCTCGTCCCTGACGAGCTCGAACTCCTCCTCGTCGGGTTCGAACAGGCCGATCCAGACGAAGCAGTCGCCCTCCTCCCGGGCGAGGTCGAAGGCGTCGCTGATGTCGCCGTCGATGTCGCGACGGGTCCCGTCGGCGTAAATGGCCTTGTCCACGATCACACGCCGCATTGTCCCGCATTCGCGGCGCGGACGGCACCGCGTCCCGGACCGCCGGTCATCTCCTAGAGTGGCCGCTGTGACGACGCTTCTCCTGGTACGGCATGGCCTGACCGCGATGACCGGCCCCGTCCTGGCCGGGTGGACGCCCGGGGTCCCCCTCGACGAGCGGGGCCGCGCGCAGGCCGCCGCGCTCGCCGCCCGGCTGGTGCCGCTGCCGCTCGCCGCGATCGTGGCCAGCCCCCTCGAACGCTGCGTCGAGACCGCCGAGGCCCTCGCCGCGGCGCGGGCGGCCGGACCGGACGCCGCGCCCGCGGAGAAGATCGAGACGGACGAGCGGTTCGGCGAGGTCCGCTACGGCGACTGGACGGGCCGCCCCCTCAAGGAACTCGCCGAAGAGCCCCTCTGGCGCGTCGTGCAGGCCCACCCGAGCGCCGTCCGGTTCCCCGGCGAGGACGGCGAGTCCCTCGCGGCCGCGCAGCACCGCGCCGTCGCCGCCGTCCGCGACTGGAACGAGCGGATCGCCGCCGGCCACGGCCCCGACGCCCTCTACGCCGTGTGCAGCCACGGCGACATCATCAAGGCGGTCGTCGCCGACGCGCTTGGGCTCCATCTCGACCAGTTCCAGCGGATCCAGGCGGACCCGGCGTCGCTCACCGTCATCCGGTACACCGAAACGCGTCCGTTCGTCGTCCGCGTCAACGACACCGGCGGCGACATCTCCGGTCTCGTGCCCGAATCGTCCGGTGAAGACGGCGGCGGAGAGGGACTCGGGCCGGGTGACGCGGTCCCCGGCGGCGGCGCGTAGGGTCTTTGTCATGCCCGTCATCTCCTACGACCTGCCGGAGCGTTTCGTCGCCGGCGCCGTCGGACGGCCAGGCGACCGCGCGTTCTTCCTGCAGGCCCGCTCCGGTCGCCGCGTCACCAGCGTCGGCCTGGAGAAGTTCCAGGTGACGCTGCTGGCCGAACGGCTGGAGGAGCTGCTGGACGAGGTGCTGCGGCGCAGCGGCGGGGAGGCCCCGGTGCCCGCCGTCACCCCGTCGGAGCTGGTCGACGACGGGCCGCTCGACCAGCCGGTCGAGGAGGAGTTCAAGGTCGGCACGATGGCGCTCGCGTGGGACCCCGACGACGAGCAGGTCGTCATCGAGGCGCAGGAGGTCACCGAGACCGAGGAGGACACCGAGGTCGGCGAGGACGACCCCGCCATCGCGGTGCTGCGGGTGCGGATCAGTGCGGCGCAGGCCCGCGCGTTCGCCGAGCGGGCCCTGAAGGTCGTCGCCGCCGGGCGCCCGCCGTGCCCCCTGTGCGGGCTGCCCCTCGACACCGAGGGGCACGTGTGCCCGCGCCAGAACGGATACCTCGGCTGAGATGACGCCCCGAGCCCGCCTCGTCCGCATGCGCGCCGTTTCTGGAACGTCCCGGCCCGCCGGGGACGAAATGGGCCCGTTGTGCTGGATCATGGACGGCGTGGCCGGAAGAATGAACGCATGACGCAGTCCTCCCGGGACCGGGCGCCCGCGGGCGACGCCGCCGGGGGCGGCGCGCCCGGACAGCCGGTCTCCCCCCGCGACGTCGCCGCCGCCGAGCGGCTGCTGTGCGCCGGGCGGCTCAGCGTGGAGGGGCGGCTCGTCCAGGCGTCCAACGCGACGCTCTACTGCTCCGTCGAGCACGACGGCCAGGCCGCGAGCTGCGTCTACAAGCCGGTCGCGGGGGAGCGCCCCCTGTGGGACTTCCCGGACGGCACCCTCGCCGAGCGCGAGGTCGCCGCCTACGAGGTGTCCAAGACGATGGGCTGGGGCACCGTCCCGCCCACCGTGCACCGCGACGGCCCCTACGGACCCGGCATGGTGCAGCTGTGGGTCGAGCCCGACCCGGACGTCGACCTCGTCGCGCTGTCCCGCTCCGACGACGACGCCGTCCGCCGCATGGCGGTGTTCGACGCGGTCGTCAACAACGCCGACCGCAAGATCGGCCATCTGCTGCCGCCGGGCGACGGCCGCGTCTACGGCTGCGACCACGGCGTGTGCTTCTCCGTCGAGTACAAGCTCCGCACGGTGCTGTGGCAGTGGCGCGGCAAGCCGCTGACCTCCGAGGCGCTGGAGGCGCTGGCGCACGTCAACGACGCGCTGCGCGGCGGCCCGCTCGGCGCCCGCCTGGCCGAGCTCCTCACCCCCGACGAGGTCGACGCCACCCGCCGCCGCGTAGAGCTGATGCTCAAGCACCGCATCCACCCCTACCCCCCGGAGGACTGGCCGGCCATCCCGTGGCCGCCCCTGTAGTGAGGGGGGACGACCCCCCACCCCCCGTCACGAGCCGGTCGATCCTCACGCCACGGTGCGGGTTTCCGCGACCGTGCGGGTTTGTGACGTGTCGCTGCGGTCGCCCGGCTCGTCGGGCCGTGCGACCTCCGGCGCGGGGCGCCTCCGGCCGCACGGCCCGTGACCCCGGCTGAGGTCTTGTCCAGGGGTGGTGTCGTGACTCGTCCAAGGATCGGGGGTCAACCCCGAACGTTTGGTGGGATGGGCGTGGTGGTGCAATTGGGGGCATGTGTACGGCGATCATCAGTTTTGAACCGTCCTCCCCGGTGCCGGTGCTGCTCGTCGGTGTGCGGGACGAGTTCGTCGCGCGGGAGTGGGAGCCGCCGGGACGGCACTGGCCGGACCGGCCGAGTCTCGTCGCCGGGCGCGATCTGCGGGCGGGCGGGACGTGGTTCGCCGTGGAGCCCGGCGCGCCGCGCATCTCCACGGTGCTGAACGGGCGCGGGCGGATGGCGCCCGAGGCCGGGCGGGCCTCGCGGGGCGTGCTGCCGCTGCGGGTGGCCGCCGACGGCAAGCTCGGACGGGTCGACCTGGCCTCGTTCGACCCGTTCCACCTCGTCGGCGCCGAACCCGACCGGGTGCGGCTGTGGAGCTGGGACGGCGCCGACCTCGCCGAACGGGACCTCGGCCCCGGCCTGCACCTGATCGTCAACAGCGGGCTGGAGGGCGCCGGGCAGCTCGAAGGGGCGACGGAGGACGCCTACATGTCGGCCCGGCTCGGGCACTTCCGGCCGCGGCTGGCCGCGGCGGCCCGTCCCGAGCCCGGACCGGACGAGCCCCTGGAGCGGGCCTGGGGCGAATGGCTGCCGCTGGTCGACGGCGACGGGCTGGCCCGCGCCGACCACCGGTCCCTGCTGCCGCTGCTCGACCTCGGCGAGGGACGCGTGTGGGGCACCACCTCGGTCAGCCTCACCTCGCTCGGCGCGGTCGGCGTCCGGTACGACTTCTCCGCCGTCCCCGGCGACGCCGGCGCCTGGACCCGCGTGCTGTAGCCGCCGTTTCCGCCAACCGGCGGCGGCGCGATGACGCTCGGTGCTAGCTTGGCCACTTATCGCGATCCGCGAGGGGCGGCGGGGGCCGCCCGGGGGCCGGTCGCCAGCAGACGGGGAGTGCGCGGTGGCAGGGGTGGCAGCGGGGGCTCCGGCGCGCGCGCCGTCCCGGCTCGCCTGGGCCCGCTTCCGCCGCGACCGGGTCGCCGTCGCGTCCGTCGCCGTGCTGCTGCTGATCGCGGTGTTCGCGCTGCTGGCGCCCGTGTGGGCGCACCTCACCGGCCACCCCTACGACCGGACGTTCCCCGAGACCGGCCTGGACGTCGCCGGGCAGCCCCGCGGGCCGGGCGTGGAGTTCCCGCTCGGCGCCGACCAGCTCGGCCGGGACGTCCTCGTCCGCGCCGCCTACGGGACGCGCGTGTCCCTGGTCGTCGGGGTCTGCGCGGCGCTGCTCGCCACCGCCGCCGGAACCGCCGCGGGAACGATCGCCGGATACGCGGGCGGCGCCGTCGACGCGCTGCTCGCGCGGCTGATGGACCTGACGCTCGCGCTGCCCTACCTGCTCGTGGCGATCACGCTGGCGACCACGTTCCGGGTCTCGTCGGCCGCCGCCGGGCTCGCCCTGACGGTGCTGGTGATCGCGTTCTTCTCGTTCGCGGCGGCGGGCCGGGTGATCCGCGGGCAGGTGCTGGCGCTGCGGCGCAGTGAGTTCATCGAGGCGTCCCGCGCGCTCGGCGCCGGCGACGCGCGGATCATGGTCGCGGACGTCCTCCCGAACCTCGCCGCGCAGATCACCGTGCTGGCCTCGCTGCAGATCCCGGCGGCGATCGTGTTCGAGGCGACGCTGTCGTTCCTCGGCGTCGGGGTGCCGCCGCCGGTGCCGAGCCTCGGCTCGATGCTCGGCGAGGGCGGCGACGTGTTCCGGTCGGCGTGGTGGCTGCTCGCCGTCCCGGCCGCGCTGCTGCTGCTGACCACGCTGGCGTTCAACCTGGCCGGCGACGGGATCCGGGACGCCCTCGACCCGCGCGCCGGGAGCGGGCGGTGAGCCGGGGCCTGCCGCGGTACGTCCTGCGCCGGCTGCTGTACTCGGCCGTCGTGCTGTGGCTGGTGTCGACGCTGGTGTTCGTGTTCCTGCACGTCTCGCCCGTCCCGGTGGAGCGGGTGATCGGCGGCCCCCGCGCCACCGCCGACACGCTGGAGCAGATCCGCGCCAACCTCGGGCTGGACCGGCCCGTCCTCGTCCAGTACTGGCGGTTCGTCGAGCGGCTGCTGCGCGGCGACCTCGGCGACTCCTACATCAGCGGGACGCCCGTGTCGGCGCTGATCGCCGAGCGGCTCCCGACGACGCTGTGGCTCGTCCTCGGCGCCGGAGTGCTGTGGTTCGCGGGCGGCGTCGGCCTCGGCGTGCTCAGCGCGTCCAAGGCGCGGACGGTGTGGGACAGGGCCGTCACCGTGTTCGTGCTGATCGGCCTGTCCACGCCCCCGTTCGTGCTGGCCCTGGCGCTGCTCTACGTGTTCGCCACCGGGCTCGACCAGGCCGGCGTCCCGCTGTTCGAGGCGGGGCCGCCGCTGCAGGAGCACTTCTTCCAGCGGATGATCCTGCCGTGGGCCGCGCTGGCGTTCCTGATGCTCGCGTCCTACACGCGCCTGACCCGCGGCGCGATGCTGGACGTCCTCGGCGAGGACTACGTCCGGACGGCCCGCGCCAAGGGCCTGCCGGAGCGCCGCGTCGTCCTGCGGCACGGGCTCCGGTCGGCGCTGACGCCCGTCGTCACCCAGTTCGGCATCGACCTCGGCGCGCTCGTCGGCTCCACGATCGTCACCGAGAAGGTGTTCGGGCTGCAGGGCGTGGGCCAGCTCGTGTACCAGTCCATCGCGGTCGGCGACACCCCGGTGATCATCGGGGTGACGCTGACCGTGACGCTGTTCGTGATCGCCGCGAACCTGCTGGTGGACGTCGGTTACTCGGTCCTGGACCCGCGCGTCCGGCTCGGCTGACCGGACACTCGCGACACTCGCCGCGATCTCGCCGCAAACCCGCGAACAGGGCATGGATAAGCTTTCCGTATGCGATCGTGGCCCGCCTCAGAAGTCCCCGGCCTTCCCGACGCGGGCCTGCCCGCCGCGACCCGGCCGCTCCGCCTGCACGACACGGGGACGGGCACGGCTCGTCCCGCCGGGCCCGCCGAGCCCGGCGGCACCGCCCGGATGTACGTGTGCGGGATCACCCCCTACGACGCGACGCACCTCGGCCACGCCAACACCTACCTGGCGTTCGACCTCGTCAACCGCGTCTGGCGGGACCTCGGGCACCGCGTGCTCTACATCCAGAACGCCACGGACGTCGACGACCCGCTCCTGGAACGTGCCCGGGACACGGGGGAGGACTGGCGCGCCCTCGCCGACCGGGAGATCCAGCTGTTCCGCGACGACATGACGGCGCTGCGGGTCCTGCCGCCCGACCGGTACGTCGGCGCCGTCGAGGCGATCCCGCTGATCGTCGAGATGATCGAGAAGCTGCGCGGCCGCGACGCCGCCTACGAGCTGGCCGGCGACGTGTACTTCCCCGTCTCGGCCGACCCGGCGTTCGGGCAGGTCAGCGGCCTGACGCGGGACGAGATGGCGCCGCTGTCGGCCGAGCGCGGCGGCGACCCGGACCGGCCGGGCAAGCACGACCCGCTCGACCCGATGCTGTGGATGGCGAAGCGCCCCGGCGAGCCCGGCTGGGAGTCGCCGTTCGGCGAGGGCCGCCCCGGCTGGCACGTCGAGTGCTCCGCGATCTCCATCGAGTACCTCGGGATGGCGTTCGACGTCGAGGGCGGCGGCTCCGACCTGGCGTTCCCGCACCACGAGATGAGCGCCTCGCACGCCCAGGTCGCCACGGGGGAGCGGCCGCACGCCCGCGCCTACGTCCACGCCGGGATGGTCGGCCTGGACGGCGAGAAGATGTCCAAGTCGCGCGGCAACCTGGTGTTCGTGTCGAGGCTGCGGCGGTCCGGCACCGACCCGATGGCGATCCGGCTGGCGCTGCTGGCGCACCACTACCGCGCCGACTGGGAGTGGACGCAAGACGCCCTGGACGAGGCCGCCGCCCGCCTGCGCCGCTGGAGCGCCGCCGTGTCGCGGCCGTCCGGGCCGCCCGCGGGGCCGGTCGCCGCCGCCGTCCGCGACCGTCTCGCCGACGACCTCGACGCCCCCGCGGCGCTGGCGGCCGTCGACGCCTGGGCCGCCGCGGAGGGCACGGACGAGACCGCCCCGGCGCAGGTCAAGGCCATCGCCGACGCCCTCCTCGGCGTCGCGCTCCAGGCCGTCACCTGAGGACGTAGCAGTCCCAGTCGGACGGGTTGCCCGCGTCGCCGCGCAGCCGCGCCTCGGCCTCGGGGTGGTATTGGGACGCGCACACCGTCGTCATCGACGAGATCGGGGTGTCGACGCCGATGTCGCCGTCGCGGGGCACGCAGTACCACTTGGTGCTCCGGAACTGGGCGTCCCGGTCGCGGGCCGCGCAGTACTTGGCGGGGCTGGGGGAGCCGAGCACGACCGGCTTCGGCGGCGGGTCGCTGGTGGCCGGCGGGCCTCCGCCGTCTCCGCCGCCGGGACGGGTGCCGCCGCCGGGGCCCGGACGCCCCGACGCCGTCGATCCCGACGCCCCCGCGCGGGTACGGCTCGGCTTGGCGGACGACGGACCGGACGACGGGCCCGCCGTCGACCCCGGGGCGGTCACCTTCCCGTGCGGCCCGCCGGCCTCGGGCGAGTCGTCGCCCGGCCGCTCCAGCAGGGTGTATCCCGCGGCCCCGGCGAGCGCCGCGACGACGGCGGCGGCGAATCCCGCGACGACCGCCCGTCCCACCCGGCGGCGCCGCCGGGGCGGCGGACGGGGGCCGCCGGCGTCGGGTCCCGGGTCGGTGGCGGCGGGCGGCAGGGTGTCCGCCCCGGCCCCGCCGCCCGGCTGCCCGCCCGGCATGGGGCCTGGCGCGGCCGGTATGGGGGCCGCCACCGGTGCCGGGGGAGGCGCCGGGATCCCCGACGGGGACGTCGCGGCGGCCGCGGCCGCGTCGAACGCGTCCTCGTGGCCGACGAGCCGCAGCAGCAGCTGCGCCGCCGTGGGCCGCGACCCGGGTTCCTTCGCCAGCGACGCGGCGACCAGTTCGCGCAGCTCGCCGTCCAGGCCTCCGAGGTCCGGGTCGTAGTGCAGGACCCGGTACATGACCGCGGGAATGGAGTCGGAGCCGAACGGCGGCCGCCCGGTCGCCGCGAACGTCAGCGTCGCGCCCCACGCGAACACGTCGGCGGCGGCGCCGACGTCCTGCCCGGACACCTGCTCGGGCGCCATGTAGGCGGGCGTTCCGACGGCGCGGCTGCTCACCGCGCTGGCCGCGTCCAGCACCCGCGACAGCCCGAAGTCGATGACGCGCGGACCGTCCGGGCCGAGCAGGACGTTGTGCGGCTTGAGGTCGCGGTGCACGATCCCGGCGCGGTGGATGGCGGTGAGCGCGCTGGCGGTGTTGACGGCGAGCCGGTCCAGCGCGCCGCCGGCCATCGGCCCGTCCCGCGCGACGACGCGGCTCAGCGACTCGCCGGGGACGTACTCGCTGACCAGGTACGGGCTGTCGCCGGCGACCTCGGCGTCCAGGAACTGGGCGGTGCAGAACCGGGCGACCTGCTTGGCGACCTCGGCCTCCCGGACGAACCTGGCCCGCGCGGTGGCGTCGTCGTCGAACTGGACCCGCAGGAGCTTGACGGCGACGCGCTCGCCGTCCGCGCCGGCGCCGAGGTAGACCGTGCCCTGCGCGCCGGAGCCCAGCCGCCCGAGCAGCTCGTAACGGCCCAGGCGGGTGGGGTCGTGGGGTTGCAGCGGGTGGGCGTCCGGCAACGGGGAGCTTCCTCTCGTCCGTCCTCTGCTGGGCGGGGCTGCCCGTCAGAGTAGGCCCGCCAGCTTATAAAGGACCAGCGAAATGCCTGTTACGCGCCCGCGCGATAGACGGAAATGACCGGATCGCCGGTTCTGGTGCGAACGCGGCAACGCCCCTGGGGGCGCGTCTCCGGGCTCGGCGGGCCCCGCATGCCTCGCGCGCGACGCGGGCCGGGCGGGCGCTCGTGCGTCTCCGGGCTCGGCGGGCTGCACCGGCCGGCCGGGCGGGGCGGGGGCGGTCAGCCCGGGTCGCGGCGGCGGAGGTAGCGCTCGAACTCGCGGGCGATGGCGTCGCCGCTCGCCTCGGGCAGCTCGGTGGCGTCCTTCTGCTCCTCCAGCGTCCGGACGTACTCGGCGACCTCGGAGTCCTCCTCGGCGAGCTCGTTGACGCCGTTCTCCCAGGCCCGCGCCTCCTCGGGCAGCTCGCCCAGCGGGACGGTCACGTCCAGCAGGTCCTCGACGCGGCGCAGCAGCGCCAGGGTGGCCTTCGGCGACGGCGGCTGCGCGACGTAGTGCGGCACGGCGGCCCACAGCGACACGGTGTCGAGGTCGGCCTTGGCGCACGCGTCCTGCAGCACGCCCAGGATGCCGGTCGGCCCCTCGTACCGCGCGGGCTCCAGGTGCAGCGTGCCGACCAGCCCGGCCTCGGACGCCGCCCCCGTCACGGGCACCGGCCGCGTGTGCGGCGCGTCGGCGAGCAGCGCGCCGAGCAGCACGACGTTGCGGATCTCCAGCTCCAGCATCAGCCCGATCAGCTCGCGGCAGAACGACCGCCACCGCATGTTCGGCTCGATGCCGTGCAGCAGCACGACGTCCTTGCCGCCGGGCAGCCGCGCCCACGACACGCGGGTGGTCGGCCAGGTGATGCCGCGGGTCTCGCCGTCGGTCATCTCCACGATCGGACGGGTGACCTGGAAGTCGTAGTAGTCGTCGGGGTCGAGTTCGGCGATCGGCACCGCCTCCCAGGTGGCCTCCAGATGCGCGATGACCCCGCTGGCGGCCTCCCCGGCGTCGTTCCACCCCTCAAAGGCGGCCACGAGCACCGGATCGACCAGTTCGGGCAGACTTTCCAGCTCGACCACGCGCTGCCTCCTTCCGACGCCCAGGTACAGCGTCATCGTCGGGGGCCGTCATTCCCGGGGTCGGGGCCCCGCTCATGATCGGTGGCTGTCAGCCTACGTCCTGACGGTGACGTACCCCACCCTTCCGCGCCCCTACGCCCGCCCTGTACGCCCGCGGCGGAATGCCGGGCGGGACGCCGGCGGCGGAATACCCGCGGTCCGCCATCACTTACCGTCAGTGGTGTGGACGATCAGCACGTCACAGGGGGAGCGGTGCGACAGATTCGCCGGGACGGACCCGAGGATGCGCCCGGCGAGGCTGTTCAGCCCGCGGTTCCCGATCACCACCAGGCCGGCGCCGCGCTCCCTGGCCAGCCGGGAGATCACGTCGACGGCGTCGCCCTCGACCGCGACCTGGTCGATGTCGACCGCCCCGGCGGCGACGGCCCGCTCCCGCGCGGCGCGCAGCGCGTCGTCGGCGGGCGTGGACCCCTGCACCTTGTACGCCAGGTCCCCGAGCCGGTCGGCGGCGCTGGCGCGCTCCCGCGCGGGCATGGGGCTGTAGGCGGTGGCGAGGAGCAGGGTCGCGCCGGTCGCGGCGGCCAGCTGCGCCGCCCGGTCGACAGCCCCGAACGAGGAGTCCGAGCCGTCGGTGCCGACGAGGATGATGCGGTACGCGCTCATGCCGTTCCTTACCCGGTAGTAGGTTACTGGGGGCACGGTATCGGTCAGGTGACCCGTCCGTCACCGTCTCTTTGCACACGCCGTCCAATGAAGGGAGCGCCGTGACCCGCGGCTGCCCGCAGGCCGTGCTGTTCGACATGGACGGCCTGCTCATCGACTCCGAACGCGTCTGGCTCGAGGTCGAGTCCGAGGTCATGGCGTGGCTGGGCGGCGTGTGGACCCCCGCCCACCAGGAGCGCCTCGTCGGGGGCTCCCTCGCCGTCGCCGTCGACTACATGCTGGAGCTGACCGGCGCCGACGCCCCGCCCGAGGAGGTCGGCCGGCGGATGCTGGACGGCATGGCCGAGCGGCTCACCGCCTGCGTCCCGATGATGCCGGGCGCCAAGGACCTGCTCGCCGAGGTCCGCGCGGCGGGCGTCACGGCGGCGTTGGTGTCCTCCAGCCACCGCCGCCTCATCGAGCCGGTCCTGGACGCGATCGGCCGCGAGCACTTCGCGCTGAGCGTCGCCGGCGACGAGGTGGCGCGGACCAAGCCCGACCCCGAGCCGTACCTGACCGCCGTCGCGCGGCTCGGCGCCGACGCGGGCCGCTGCGTCGTGCTGGAGGACTCCCCGAACGGCGTCGCGGCGGCGGAGGCCGCGGGGTGCGTCACCGTCGCGGTGCCCGGCGTCCTGCCGATCCCGCCCGCGCCGGGACGGACGGTGGTGGCGTCGCTGCGCGAGGTGAGCCTGGCGACGCTGCGCGCCCTCCCCGCGTTCGCCGGGGCGTGAGCCGCGGGGGACCTCGCGTCCGGACGCCCGTCCGGTCACGGCGCAGGCCGATGGGCGGCGAGGTCGCGGGCCTCCATCCGGCCGTCGCCCAAACGTTGCCGGACCTTGACCTGATTTGTGGCTTTTCGCCGGATTCGTCCTGCGGCGGGCGGCGCGCGGCGGCGGGCGTGTGACGGCGGTGTGCGCCGGTGGCGGCAGAGCCCGCTGATACCTGCGAGGTGGTCCCTAGGGGACGGATCACGCCGGAGGAGGAGGCCCGCCCGCCGACAAACCGTCCGCCGGGAGGACCGGAACCCCCGTCCGGCGTGTGACGATGGAGAAGAGCGTCAGCGTAGGGATCGAAGCGTAGGGATAGAGGGCCGGCATGAGCGACGCAGCCATTTTCGCGATCAGCCTCGGAGTGACCCTTCTCGGACTGGTCATCAGCTGGGGGGCCTTCCGGCGCCGCGGCGCGGGCGTGGGCCTGCGCGGCGCCGCGCTGTCGCTGGTGCCGCTCGCGGCGGCGATGACCGGGGTGACCGAGTTCTTCGTCGACCTGGCCTTCAGCCCGGTCAAGTGGGCGGGCGTCGCGGTCGCGGGGCTCGCCGTACTCCTCTACATGACGTCCGGCGCCATGATGAGCCGCGCCGCCGGCTCCGGCGGCGGGAAGAAGGCCGCCGAGGGCAAGGACGCGCGGCCGAAGTCCGCCGGGCGGTCCGGCAAGGCGAAGGGCGCCGTGGAGGGGCCCGCGCAGGGCGGCGGCGACCCCGAGCTGGCGGAGATCGAGCGGATCCTGCGCGACCGCGGCATCTCCTGACCGGCCCCCGCCCGACCCGCATACGAAATCCGGCGGGCCGGGACGTCCTCCGCGATCCGGGGACGTCCCGGCCCGCCGCGCCGCGTCCGGCACCGCCCACGTGTCCCGCCCCGCCCGCCGCCCGCGGGTAACTCGTCCGCGGCGCCAGTCCGCCCGCCGTCCGCGTGTCCCCAGTCCGCCCGCCGTCCGCCCGCCGCCCAGTCGGCCCGCCGTCCGCCGCCCGCGAGTTCCCGTCCTTGTCGCCCGCCGCCCGCGCCGCCCGCCGCCCGTCAGCGCGGCCCGTCCGTGTGGTCCTTGCGCCCGGTGTCCGTGTCGTCCGTGCCGTGTCGGCTCGTCCGTCGCGCTCGGTTCGTCCGTCCCGTCCGTCGCGCTCGGGCCGTGACCCTTCGCCGTGACCCGATGTGCCGTGCCCGCCGTTGACCTGCGGAGAAACGGTCTCGGAACGGACTCAGTCCGATAAAGCTTTCTGGTCTAGACCGGCTGCGTATTGCCTGCGAGGGTAGCGGCGAACGTACTATTCGGGCGATTTGTCCAACCCGGCGTCCGGGCGCGTGTTCCCCAGATGACGACGAGATCACAAGTCAGATACGGGTACTGGCGAAGGTCGCTTCACGGATGGACAGTCGTGCCCGAAGGACTACGTTTCCCTTCAGCGAACGCGGCGTAACGGGCACGGGGGCAGCGGATGATCTCCGCGGCCGCCGGTCGTACGCCGGCGGCATGGCCGAACCAGTGGCCGGACGGTAGGAGGTATGGAGCGTGGCCGCACCCATCGAGGTGACCGGGTCCGACAAAGAGGCTCAGCCGGAATCGGTACTGGCCGGCGTCGACCGCAAGAAGATCCAGGGACGCTCCCTCGGGCAGATCGCCTGGTTGCGGCTCAAGCGCGACAAGATCGCCCTCACCGGCGCCGTCGTCGTGATCCTGCTGATCCTCGTCGCCATCTTCGGCCCGTACTTCGTCCAGGACCCGCTGAAGTACCACCAGAACCTGATCGACCCGACCTACAACCGTCCGAAGTCGGGCATCTGGCACTCCGGCATCAGCGGTGACCACTGGCTCGGCGTCGAGCCGGGCACCGGCCGCGACATGCTCGCCCGCATCGTGCACGGCGCCCGGATCTCGCTGCTGGTGTCGTTCCTCGCGACCCTGATGTCCGTCGTCATCGGGACGATCATGGGCATCACCGCCGGGTACTTCGGCGGCTGGGTCGACTACGTCATCAGCCGCGCCATGGACGCCTTCCTGGCCTTCCCGCTGCTGCTCTTCGCGATCGCGCTGGTCGGCGTCGTCGCCGACGACGCGTTCGGGCTCAGCGGCAACGGCCTGCGGGTCACCGTGCTGATCTTCGTCATCGGGTTCTTCAACTGGCCCTACATCGGCCGCATCATCCGCGGCCAGACGCTGTCGCTGCGAGAACGCGAGTTCGTCGACGCGGCGCGCAGCATGGGCGCCCGCAGCCACTACGTGCTGTTCAAGGAGATCCTGCCGAACCTGGTCGCGCCGATCCTGGTCTACTCGACCCTGCTGATCCCGACCAACATCCTGTTCGAGGCGGCCCTGTCGTTCCTCGGCGTCGGCGTCAACCCGCCCACGCCCTCGTGGGGCGGCATGCTGACGCTCGCGGTGCCGATCTACGAGTCCGACCCCGCCTACATGATCATTCCCGGTATGGCCATCTTCATCACCGTCCTCGCCTTCAACCTGTTCGGTGACGGGCTGCGGGACGCTCTCGACCCTCGGTCCAAGTGACTCGGGTTCTTACCGACCCGTCTAATTGAAGGGGTGCGCCTGCACATGAACAAGATGAGACCGATCGCGGTCCTGGCGGCCGGGGTGGTCGCGGCCGCGGGGCTGGCCGCCTGTGGCGGCGGCGACGACGACGGCGGCTCGGGCAGCGGCCCGGGCTACAACGCCGGCGTGAACGAGGTCGTCAACAAGTCGGACAAGAAGGGCGGCACGCTCAAGTTCGCCAGCTCCGACGACTGGGACTCTCCTGACCCCGGCAACACCTATTACGCGTTCTCGCAGAACTTCGCCCGGCTGTACGGGCGCGGCCTGACGACCTTCGCGCCGACCGCGGGCGACGCGAGCCTGAAGGTCGTCCCGGACCTCGCGACCGACCTCGGCCAGGCCAGCGACGGCGGCAAGACCTGGACGTACAAGCTGCGCACCGGCGTCAAGTACGACGACGGCAGCACCGTCACGTCCAAGGACGTCAAGTACGCGGTCGAGCGCAGCAACTTCTCCGACGAGCTGCAGGACGGTCCGAAGTACTTCAAGCAGTACCTCGTCGACAACGACCCGAAGTACAAGGGCCCGTACAAGGACAAGAGCGACGAAGGCCTGAAGTCCATCGAGACCCCGGACGACCAGACGATCGTGTTCCACCTGAACACGCCGTTCCAGGAGTTCGACTACCTGGTCGGGATGTCGCAGACGATGCCGGTGCCGAAGGCGAAGGACACCGGGCTGAAGTACGAGAGCGCGATCGTCTCCAGCGGTCCGTACAAGATCGACAGCTACACCCGCGGCAAGTCGATGACGCTGTCGCGCAACCCGAACTGGAACAAGAGCACGGACCCGATCCGCAAGGCGCTGCCCGACAAGATCGAAGTCCAGCTCAAGCAGAACGCGGACGACATCGACCAGCGGCTGCTCGCCGGCTCGGCGGACGTCGACATCGCGGGCGTCGGTGTGCAGTCCGGCACCCAGCCGAAGGTGCTGGCCGCCGACCAGAAGCCGTACGTGGACAACCCCGTCCAGGGCTTCCTGCGGTTCATGTCGCTGAACGTCCACGTCAAGCCGCTGGACAACATCCACTGCCGCATCGCTGTGCAGTACGCGACCGACAAGGTCGCCGCGCAGACCGCCTACGGCGGCCCGCTGGCCGGCGGTGACATCGCCACGACGGTGCTGCCCCCGACGGTCGCCGGCTATGCCAAGTTCGACCTGTACCCGCAGAAGCAGGCCGAGGGCGGCGGTCTCGACCAGGCCACCCTCGCGAAGGCCAAGCAGGAACTGCAGCTGTGCAACCAGCCGAACGGCTTCAGCACCAAGCTCTCGGCCCGGTCCGACCGGCCGAAGGAAGTCGCGATGGCGCAGGCCGTCCAGCAGAGCCTGGCCAAGGTCGGCATCAAGGCCGACATCGTGCAGTTCCCGGCCGGTGACTACTTCTCGAAGTACGTCGGCGTGCCGAAGTACGTCCACGACCACGGCATCGGCATGATGATCATGGCGTGGGCGGCGGACTGGCCGACCGGCTACGGCTTCCTCTCGCAGATCGTCCACGGGAAGGCGATCAAGCCGTCCGGTGGCAACAACCTCGCCGAGCTCGACGACCCGAAGGTCAACAAGGGCCTCGACGACGCCATCCAGACCCCGGACGAGGCGGCCCGCCTGAAGGCCTACGGCGAGGTCGACAAGGTGATCATGGGGACGGCCGCGGAGGTCCCGCTGGTCTACGCCAAGGCGCTGATGTACCGGCCGAAGCGTGTCACCAACGCGGGCATCACCTACTCCTACGGCGGAATGTACGACTACCTCAACATGGGCGTGGAGTAACGGTCCGCTCGCTCATGCGTCCCTCTGAAGGCAGGTGAAGGCGACGCCCGCCGGCCGGGTCAGGACCCACAGGTCCGCCCGGCCGGCGGGTGGGGCCGCGCAATGTGTTCGCATACATCATCCGGCGCCTCATCGGTGCCGTCTTCATGTTGCTGCTGGTCAGCCTGGTGACCTTCGGCATCTTCTTCGGGCTGCCGAAGCTGGCGGGGCAGACCACCGACCAGATCGCGGCCGGGTACGTCGGCAAGGCCCCGACCAAGGAGGCCATCGCGGCCACGACGGAGCGGCTCGGCCTCGACGACCCGATCCTCGTGCAGTACGGCAACTACATCAAGGGCATCGTCGTCGGCCGGGACTACAAGGCGGGCCCGACCACCGACCACTGCGCCGCGCCGTGCCTCGGGTACTCGTTCCGCAGCAGCCAGCCCGTCCGGGAGACGCTGATGGACCGGGCCCCCGCGACGGTGTCGCTCGCGGCCGGCGCCGCGCTGATCTGGCTCACCGGCGGCATCCTGATCGGCGTCCTCTCGGCGCTGCGGCGAGGGAGCCTCTGGGACCGGACGGCGATGATCATCGCCTTGAGCGGCGTCTCGCTCCCCATCTACTTCACCGGCCTGGTGTCCCTCGCGCTGTTCTCCTACGGGCTGGAGATCTTCCCCGGCGGAGGCAGCTACCGGGGGATCACCGAGAATCCCGTGACGTGGTTCCAGTCACTGGTGCTGCCATGGGTGACGCTCGCGTTCCTTTACGCGGCGATGTACGCGCGGCTCACCAGAGCGGGCATGCTGGAGACGATGAACGAGGACTTCATTCGCACGGCCCGCGCCAAGGGGCTGCCGGAGAAGACCGTCGTCACCAAGCACGCGCTGAGAGCGTCGCTCACCCCGATCATGACGGTGTTCGGCCTGGACCTCGGCCTGCTCCTCGGCGGCGCGGTGCTGACCGAGAGCACCTTCGGCATCCCGGGCCTCGGCCGCCTGTCGATCGACTCGATCCGCAGCGGCGACCTGCCCATGGTCCTCGGCGTGGTGCTGATCACCTCGTTCTCCATCGTGATGATCAACCTGATCGTCGACCTGCTGTACGCCATCGTCGACCCGAGAGTGAGGCTGGGCTGATGACCGGCACCGCCCCCGCCGCCGGCAAGCCGGGCACCGGCGAGGCTCCCGCGGCGTTCCTCGAGGTCCGCGACCTGAAGATCCACTTCCCGACCGACGACGGCCTGGTCAAGTCGGTGGACGGGCTGTCGTTCCAGCTGGAGCGCGGCCGCACGCTCGGCATCGTGGGCGAGTCCGGGTCGGGCAAGAGCGTCACGAGCCTCGGCATCCTCGGCCTGCACAACAAGCGCAACGCCGACGTGTCCGGGGAGATCTGGCTGAACGGCAAGGAGCTCGTCGGCGCGTCCCGGAACGAGGTCCGCCGGCTCCGCGGCCGCGAGATGGCGATGATCTTCCAGGATCCGCTGTCGTCGATGCACCCGTTCTACACGGTCGGGCACCAGATCATCGAGGCGTACCGGGTGCACAACGACGTGTCCAAGCAGGTCGCGCGCAAGCACGCGATCGACATGCTCGGCAAGGTCGGCATCCCCAAGCCGAACGAGCGGGTGGACGACTACCCGCACCAGTTCTCCGGCGGCATGCGGCAGCGCGCGATGATCGCGATGGCGCTGTCCTGCGACCCGGAGCTGCTGATCGCCGACGAGCCCACGACCGCGCTGGACGTGACCGTCCAGGCGCAGATCCTGGACCTGATCCGCGACCTGCAGCAGGAGTTCAACTCCGCCGTCATCATGATCACTCACGATCTGGGCGTGGTCGCGGAGCTGTCGGACGACATCCTGGTGATGTACGCGGGCCGCTGCGTCGAGTACGCCTCCGTGGACTCCGCCTTCCACCGGCCGCTGCACCCCTACACGTGGGGGCTGCTCGGCTCGATGCCGAGGCTGGACCGGGAGCGCACCGAGCGGCTGCTGCCGATCGTCGGGTCGCCGCCGAGCCTGATCAACGTGCCGTCCGGGTGCGCGTTCCATCCGCGCTGCCCCTACGCGGACGTGAACGGCGACAAGAGCACGACGGAGCGGCCCGAGCTGATCGAGCTCGAACCCGGCCACAAGGCGGCGTGCCATCTGCCGCTGGAGAAGCGGCGGGAGATCTGGGCCGACGAGATCCGGCCGAAGCTGTGACGAGCACGGGTGGGAACGAGACTGTGGTGAGCACAACGAAGACGCCGGCGGACGAGGCCCGTCCGGTCCAGGAGGGCGAGACCCTCCTGGAGGTGGAGAACCTCGGCAAGCACTTCCCCGTCACGGCGGGCCTGCTGCGCCGGCAGGTCGCGGCCGTGAAGGCCGTCGACGGCGTGTCCTTCTCCGTCCGCAAGGGCGAGACGCTCGGGCTGGTGGGGGAGTCGGGCTGCGGCAAGTCCACCACCGGCCGGATGATCATGCGGCTGCTCGACCCGAGCTTCGGGAAGATCGTCTTCGAGGGGCACGACATCACGAAGATGTCGCAGGGGCGGCTCAGGCCGCTCCGCCGCGACCTCCAGATGATCTTCCAGGACCCGTACTCGTCGCTGAACCCGCGCAAGACGGTCGGCGCGATCGTCGGGGCCCCGTTCAGGCTGCAGAACATCGAGGCCAAGCAGGGCGTGAAGAAGGCCGTCCAGGAGATCCTGGAGCTCGTCGGCCTCAGCCCCGAGCACTACAACCGGTACCCGCACGAGTTCTCCGGCGGGCAGCGGCAGCGCATCGGGATCGCCCGCACCCTGGCCCTCAAGCCGAAGCTGATCGTCGCGGACGAGCCGGTGTCGGCGCTGGACGTGTCCGTCCAGGCGCAGGTCGTGAACCTGCTCGAAGACCTGCAGGACGAGCTCGACCTCACCTACGTGGTCATCGCGCACGACCTGTCGGTGGTGCGGCACATCTCCGACCGCGTCGCCGTCATGTACCTCGGGAAGATCGTCGAGGTGGCGGACCGGTCGGACCTGTACGAGCGGCCCATGCACCCATACACCAACGCGCTGCTGTCCGCGGTGCCGATCCCGGACCCGGCCGAGCGCGGCGAGCGCAGGCGGATCCGGCTGCAGGGGGACGTGCCGAGCCCGCTCGACCCGCCGCCCGCCTGCCGGTTCCACACCCGCTGCTGGAAGGCGCAGGACATCTGCAAGCAGGTCGAGCCGCCGCTGGTGGAGCTCAGCCCGGGCCACCAGGCCGCCTGCCACTTCCCGGAGAACACCACGGTCAGCGCCACCGACGCGGTCGCCAAGGCCGCCGTCGCCCCGGCCGCGGCCCCCGCGGACGACCCCGAGCCTCCGGCGGAGTGACCGCTCGGCCCCACCGAGCGCACCACCGCACCACCGCACCGCGGCTCCCGCGCGCGGCACAGCGTTCGCGCGCACCGCACCGCGGCGCCCGCGCACCCGCATCGCGTTCGCGCGCACCCGCATGGCGTTCGCGCGCGCAGCGGAAGACCCGGCCCCCTCCTCGTCGAGAGGGCCGGGTCTTCCGTGTCCCCCGCCGGTCACTCGGTGGCGATGGCCTTCAGGACGTCCATGCGCCCGGCCCGCCACGCCGGCCACAGCGCGGCCAGCACGCCGATCACCGCGGCCACCACCAGGTAGACGGCGAGCGTCCCGTACGGGACGGCGAGCACGCCGAGGCCCTCGTCGGCCAGCGCGTTCTGCAGCGCCGCGCCGAACGCGACCCCGATGCCGATGCCGAGCACCGCGCCGAACACCGCGATCATGATGGACTCCAGCCGGATCATGCGGCGCAGCTGCCGCCGGGAGATCCCGATCGCGCGGAGCAGCCCGATCTCCCGGGTCCGCTCGATCACCGACAGCGCCAGGGTGTTGATCACCCCGACGGCCGCGATGATGACGGACATGGCCAGCAGGATCGTCAGGAACGTCACGAACCCGTCGACCTGCTTGCGGGTGTCCGCCTTCAGCGCCGCCTGGTCGGACACCTTCAGGTCCGGGTAGTCCTTCAGCGCCGTCTCGATCGCGGTCTTGGTCGCCGCGGTGGTCGCGGTCGCGTCCACCACGATCGCGTCCACGGACGGTTTGACCGTGTGCCGCAGGTACACCTGCGTGGACACCAGCCGGTTCCCGATCAGGTCGCTCTTGGTGTACACGCCCTTGATCGTCAACTGCTCGGTCTTCCCGTCGGTGAACTGCACCGGGACCGCGGAGCCGACCTTCCAGCCGTTGTCCTTGGCCGTGTCCTCGTCCACCATCATCCCGGCGTCGCCGAGGTCGGTGCCGCCCGACACGATCTTCAGCTTGGCGGCCTTCGCGATCACGGCGGCGTCGGCGGACATGTACGACGCGTTCTTCCCGGCGATCTTGGCGTCGCCCTCGTACGACTGGGACGCCGCCGTCACCCCCGGCACCGCCTGGATCTTCTGCGCGGCGCCCGCGGCGACCCCGCCCGCGCCCTCCGACATGACCAGGTAGTCGGCGCCGAACTGCGCGTCGACCTGCTCGTCGATGGACGCCCGCATCGTCGCGCCCAGCACGTTCACCGTGGTGATCAGCGCCAGGCCGATCATCAGCGCGGCGGCGGTCGCGGCGGTGCGGCGCGGGTTGCGCAGCGCGTTCTGCCGCGCCAGCCGGCCCGGCGACCCCAGCAGCCGCGCCGCCGGCGCCCCCAGCACCCGCATCACCGGGACGCTGATCACCGGCGCGAGCATCGCGACGCCGACGAACACCGCGAACGCGCCCGCGCCCACCGGGATCACCGGGTTGCCGCCGTCGCCCGCCAGGCCCACCCCGATGAGGCCGGCGCCGGCCAGGGTCAGCAGCGACCCGAGCGCGATCCGGATCCGCATCGACCGCTGCGGCAGCGCCACGTCGTCGCGCATCGCCGCCACCGGCGGGATCTTCGCGGCGCGGCGGGCCGGGAAGTACGCCGACACGACCGTCACCACGATCCCGACCGCGTACGACCAGATCACCGGCGTCGCCGTGAACGTCAGGCCGCCGTCGCCCGCGTCGCCGACCTGCGACTGCAGCATCGTCGCCAGGCCCGCCCCGGCCAGCAGCCCGAGCGTGGACCCGACGATCCCGACCGCGACGGCCTCGCCGATCACCGCCCGCGTCACCTGCGCGCGGGCCGCGCCGACCGCGCGCAGCAGCGCCAGCTCACGGGTCCGCTGCGCGACCAGCATCGAGAACGTGTTGAAGATGATGAACGCCCCGACGAAGATCGAGATCAGCGCGAACACGAGCAGGAACGTCCGGAAGAAGTTCATCATCGCGGCGATGTCGCTCTTGGACTCCTCGCGCAGCTTCTCCCCGGTGATCGCCTCCATCCCGCCCGGCAGCACCTTCGCGACCCGGTCGCGCAGCTCCGCCTGCGACGGGCCCGTCGACCCCATCTCGATGTCGGTGAAGTAGCCGGGCTTCAGCATCAGAGTCTGCGCCGTCGGGGTGTCGAACGCGGTGAGCGTCGCGCCCATCAGGTTGCCTGCGTCGGCCAGCCCCACGATCCGCATCCGCTGCGGCGGGCCCGCGGTGAGGACCCGCACGGTGTCGCCGACCGCCAGCTTCCCCTTCTCCGCGGTCCGGTCGTCGACGACGACCTCGCCGGGACCCTGCGGCGCGCGGCCCGTCGCCAGGTCGTACGTCCCGGTGCCCGTCCAGTTCATGCCGATCTGCGGCGGGCCCTCCTGCGCGGTCCCGACGACCTTGCCGTCCTTGCCGACGACCGCCGCGTACCCGGTGACGTTGCCCTTCGGGTCCTTCACGCCGTCGACGCCCTCAAGCGCCTTCAGCACGCTCGCCGGGACCGGCTGCGCCGCCATCCCGTCGTCGTCGCCGTCCACGACCTTCTTGGCGCGGACGTCCACGGCCACGTTCTTGCCGACCCTGCTGAACAGGTCGTCGAACTGCTTGTTCATGCTGTCGGTGAAGATCAGCGTGCCGGCCACGAACGCCACGCCGAGGATCACCGCGACGGCCGTCAGCACCAGCCTGATCTTGTGCGCCGCGAGGTTGCGGAGCGTGACCTTGCCCATCATCGCGCCGCGACCCCCGGCCCCTGCCCGCCCGGCATGCCGGCGGCGGGGTGCGCGTGCAGCTGCGCGTCGGCCTGCGCCGTCCGGCCGCCGCCCGTCTCGAAGCCCTTCAACCGCTCCAGCACCCGCTCCGCCGTCGGCCCCTGCATCGTGTCGACGATCTGCCCGTCGGTGAGGAACAGCACCTGGTCGGCGTACGCGGCCGCGGTCGGGTCATGCGTCACCATCACGATCGTCTGGCCCATGCGGCGCACCGAGTCCCGCAGGAAGCCCAGCACCTCCGCGCCGGACTTCGAGTCCAAGTTCCCCGTCGGCTCGTCCGCGAAGATGATCTCGGGACGGGCGGCGAGCGCGCGGGCGCACGCGACGCGCTGCTGCTGCCCGCCCGACAGCTCCGTCGGACGGTGCTTCAGCCGCGGCCGCAGCCCCACCGTGTCGATCACCGCGTCCAGCCACTCCTTCTCCGGCTTGCGGCCCGCGATGTCCATCGGCAGCGTGATGTTCTCCAGCGCCGTCAGCGTCGGGACCAGGTTGAACGCCTGGAAGATGAAGCCGACCTTGTCGCGGCGCAGCCGCGTGAGCTGCTTGTCCTTCAGCCGGGTCAGCTCGGTGTCGCCGATGTAGACCTCGCCGGAGTCCACCGAGTCCAGGCCCGCCATGCAGTGCATGAGGGTCGACTTCCCGGACCCGGACGGGCCCATGATCGCGGTGAAGCGGCCGCGGGGAATGCCGACCGTGACCCCGTCGAGCGCGACGACCTGGGCGTCGCCGCGCCCGTACATCTTCGCGATCTGCCGGGTCTGTGCGGCGAAGTCGCCCGCCCCGGGCGCGGTCTGCGCGCCGGCGGTCGATGGGGCGGTGTTCGTCACGTGAAACTCCCATGTGTGAGTGAGCAGGATGCGTCCGGACCGCGCCGATTCCCCCGGCGATCCGACGTTCAAAACAGTAGAAGCCCGGCGAGCTCGTTTGATGCACCCCAGGAACTGACTTACCGGTCCACCCAGGGTGCTAGACGGGGTCCTCCCGTCGTCCCTGCGGAGTAGACCCGGTCCGCCGGAAGACAGGGGCGTCCCAGGGGTCGCCCCGGGGCGCTCACGCCCCTTGACGTCCGCGCCCCGCCCCGGGCCACCGCGCGCCGTCCCCGGGACCTGCGCCGATGCGCGCGGATCCGCGCCGGGCCGCGCGGCGCTCCCTCAGGGGCGCCCCTGAGGCCCTCCTACGGGTTCGGCCCTGACCCCAGGTTCAGCTCTGACGCCGCCGGGGTCAGCTCTGACGCCGCCGGGGTCAGCTCTGACGCCGCCGGGGTCAGCTCTGATGCCCCCCGGGTCGGCCTTGGCGGTCCCGGGTTCAGGCTGGGCGGCCCCCAGGTTGAGTGAGGCTTGGCGGGGCCCGGGCTCAGCCCTGGCCCGGGCGGCTCATGCCCGTCTCGTACGCGTACACGACCGCCTGCACCCGGTCCCGCAGCCCCAGCTTCGCCAGGACGTTCCCCACATGCGTCTTCACCGTCGTCTCGCTCACCACGAGCTCCGCCGCGATCTCCGCGTTCGACTGGCCCCGCGCCACATGCGCGAGCACCTCGCGCTCCCGCTCCGTCAGCGTGTCCAGGCCGGGCGGCGGCGACGCGTCCCGCACCGCGGGCAGCCGCGTCGCGAACTTGTCCAGCAGCCGCCGCGTCACCGACGGCGCCACGATCGCGTCGCCCGCCGCCACGATCCGGATCGCCTGCACCAGGTCCTCGGGAGGGGAGTCCTTCAGCAGGAACCCGCTCGCCCCGGCCCGCACCGCCTCGATCACGTACTCGTCCAGGTCGAACGTCGTCAGGATCAGCACCCTCGGATCGTGCGACGCCGCGCCCTCCCGGATGATCCGCCGGGTCGCCTCGATCCCGTCCACGCCCGGCATCCGGATGTCCATCAGCACCACGTCCGGCAGCAGCGACCGCGTCATCTCCACCGCCGCCGCGCCGTCCCCGGCCTCGCCCACCACCGCGATGTCGGGCTCCGCCTCCAGAATGAGCCTGAAACCCGTCCGCAGCAGCGGCTGGTCATCGACGAGAAGCACCCGCACCGTCGTCATCGCGCCGCGTCCTTCCGGCGTCCCGGTCCGTCCATCGTCCCCGCTCCTCGCCTCACAGCGCTCCTGCGGCGCTCCCGCCCCAACCTACGGCCTCCCACGACCTCACGCCTCCAACGGGAAACGCGCCCGCACACCGAACCCGCCGCCCACCCGCGGCCCGATCTTCAATTCGCCACCGTACAGCGCCACACGCTCGTACATCCCGACCAGCCCGTGCCCCGGATTGTCACCGTCGTCGGCCATGAACGTCGCCGTGCCGCGACCGTCGTCCTCGATCTCCACCGTCAGGTCCCCGTCCCCGTAGTACAGCCGCACCCACGCCCGCGCCTGCGGCCCCGCGTGCTTCAGCGTGTTCGTCAACGCCTCCTGGATCAGCCGGAACGCCGCCACGTCCACCCCCGGCGACGGCGGCCGCGCCTCGCCCTCGATCCACAGCTGCACCGACAGGCCCGTCTCCCGGACGTGATCCAGCAGCTCCCCGAGATCGCCCAGGCCCGGCTGCGGCGCCAGCTCCCGCCCCGCCCGCTCCGGATCCCGGTCCGTCCGCAGCACGCCCACGATCCGCCGCATCTCGCTCAGCGCCGTCCGCCCGACCTCCTCGATCGTGGACATCGCCTCCCGCGCGCTCCCCGGATCCCGGTCGATGATCCGCCGCGCCGCGCCCGCCTGCACCGTCATCACGCTCACATGATGCGCCACCACGTCGTGCAGCTCCCGCGCGATCCGCGACCGCTCCTCGATCCGCGCCGCCCGCGCGTCCGTGCCCCGCGCGCGCTCCAGCCGGGCCGCCCTGTCCTCCAGCTCCGCGAAGTACGCCCGCCGCAGCCGCAGGTTCCGGCCCAGCACCCACACCCCGATCAGCAGGATGCAGTTCGTCATCATCTCCACCGGCGACGGCTGCACCGGAAGGATCGCGATGTACACCAGCAGATGCGTGAACGCCACCACCCCGCCCACCGCGCTCTGCGCCAGCCCGCGGTGCGCGGCGACGCTGTAGATCGCGATGAGGAACGCCAGCACGTCCGACCCCGACGGCGGATACCCCGCCAACCCCAATACCAGCTCGCCCGCGACGATGAACAGCAGCACCGGCAGCGGAAAACGCTGCCGCCACCGCAACGACATCGTCACCACGACGACGAGCAGCACGCCCCACACGTCGGGGTCCCGGAACTCGTCGAACCCCTCGCCCTCCGGGAGGTCCTGCAGCAGCAGCTGCGGCAGCCCCACCAGCAGCAGCCCGACCGCGAGCAGCGTGTCCGCTGCCTGCGGACGCGCCTGGAGCCAGGCGCGGAAGGAATGAAGACCACGGATGCGGGGTGACACGACTCTCACCCTAGGAGGTCACGCCAGGTCGTGAGCCCTCCTGTACGCGGATCCGCAGTCCTCCCCAAGGAGGACGCATCCACCCCCGCGATACGCCTGCCGACACGGCACAAAGCTCACAACCCACCCTCCGCCCCACGCCACCCCACTCGCCCCACGTCCGAGCCAACGCACCACGACCGCCCGGTGGACGATTCGCCACGGGTTCGGTGGGCGGTGCCGGGCGTGCGGTGGACGGCGCATCGCGTACCGCCGGGCCGCGTACGGGCGGGTCACAGACCGTCGCGTTCGCGAGACGGGTTCAGAGGCCGTCGCGGTCGCGTAGCGGTCAGAGGCCGTCGCGTTCGTGAGGCGGGTCAGAAGTCGTCGCGGTCGCGGAGCGGTCAGAGGTCGTCGCGTTCGCGGGCCGCGGCCTGCGCGCCGGACGCGCCCTCCAGGTCCGCGGGCGACGGGCGGCCCACCGGCGGCGCCGCCGGCAGCGGCGGGGGAGTGCCGCCGAACTCCGGGCACCGCTCCTTGTGGTCACACCAGTCGCACAGCCGGCCCGTCCGCGCCCGCCACTCGCCGGTGTCCATCGCCCGCCGGATCGCCTGCCACAGCGCCTCCACCTTCCGCTGCGTCGCCCGCAGATCCGACTCGTCCGGCTCGTAGCGCAGGACCTCCCCGTTGCCCAGGTACATCAGCTGCAGCAGACGCGGAACCCGGCCCTGCAACCGCCACAGCACCAGCGCGTAGAACTTCATCTGGAACAGGGCGCGGGCCTCGAAATCGGCGCGCGGCGCTGTCCCCGTCTTGTAGTCCACGATCCGTACGTCGCCGCTGGGCGCCACGTCCACCCGGTCGATGTAGCCCCGTAGCTTCAACCCCGAATCGAGGACCGTCTCCACGAACAGCTCCCGCTCGGCCGGCTCCAGCCGCCGCGGATCCTCCAGCGTGAAGTACCGCTCCACCATCCGCCGCGCCTGCTCCAGCCACTCCGCGCGCTCCGCGTCGCCGCCGTCGCCGTCCTCGAACAGCCCCGCCAGCTCCGGCTCCGCCTCCAGCAGCCGCTCCCACTCCGGGCCCAGCATCTCCAGTGCCGCCATGGCCGTCCGCCCGCACCGCGGAAGATCGAACAGCCGCTCCAGCACCGCGTGCACCAGCGTCCCCCGCGCCGCCGCCGCGCTCGGCCGCTCCGGCAGCCGGTCGATCACCCGGAACCGGTACAGCAGCGGACACGTCATGAAATCGCTCGCCCGCGACGGCGACAACGACCCGACCACCTCCACACCCGCCGCCGGCGCCCCGGCCTCCACCTCCGCAGATCCGACCTCCGGCCCCGCCCGTCCGGCCTCCGCCCCCGCCGGCCCGACCTCGCCGCCCGCGGACGGAACGGACGTCTCACTACCCGCCTCGGTCGTCGTCATGGCACAGCACACTAGGCGACGCCCCCGACGAAATCCCGCACCCCGCCGCCGCCCCCGACCCGCACCACCCGGCCGGCCCGCGGCACCAGGGCCGTAGCATCGGTGACGTGACACACAGCGCGCCCCCGACCGAGGGCAAGACGCCCGCCGGCCAACCCGGCCCCGACGACGGCCCCACCCCGCGGCCCGGCCTCCTCATGGGCCGCCTCTTCGGCGTCCCCGTCTACGTCTCGCCCAGCTGGTTCCTGGTCGCCGTCCTCGTCACCGTCATGTTCGAAGGACAGGTCCACGACGTCGTCGAACGCCCGCTCAGCTACCTCGTCGCGTTCGCCTACGCCGTCCTCCTCTACGGCTCCGTGTTCGTCCACGAACTCAGCCACGCCGTCACCGCCCGCGCGTTCGGCCTGCCCGTCCGGTCCGTCACCCTCCACGTCCTCGGCGGCGAGACCGCCATCGAACGCGAGGCCCCCACCCCCGGACGCGAATTCCTCATCGCCTTCGCCGGACCCCTCGTCAACCTCGTCCTCGCCGGGATCGGCCTCCTCGCCCACGCCGTCCTCCCGCTGTCGGACGTCGCGCTCCTCCTCGTCGACGCCCTCACCTTCGCCAACCTCCTCGTCGGCGTCTTCAACCTCCTGCCCGGGCTGCCCCTCGACGGCGGACGCCTCGTCCGCGCCGCCGTCTGGAAGGCCACCGGACGCAGCCGCAGCGGCGCCATCATCGCCGGCTGGGTCGGCCGCGGCGTCGCCGTCGCCACCCTCGTCGCCGGCGCCCTCCTCGCCACCTACGGCGCCGGCGCGGGCGGCGGCACCGGCTGGCTCGCCCTGCTCTGGTCCGCCCTCGTCGCCTCCTTCATCTGGGTCGGCGCCACCCAGGCCATCCGCGCCGAGCACGTCCGCGACCGCATCCCCCTGCTGTCCGCCCGCCGCCTCGCCCGCCGCGCCACCCTCGTCACCGCCGACGTCCCCCTCGCCGAAGCCATCCGCCGCGCCCACGAGGAACACGCCGGCGCCATCGTCATCGCCGACCACGACGGACGCCCCCTCGGACTCGTCAGCGAGAAGGCCGTCACCGCCACCCCCGAGCACCGCCGCCCCTGGATCAGCGCCGGCGACCTCTCCCGCGGCGTCGACGAGCACCTCACCCTCCCCGCCGACATCACCGGCGAGGAGCTCATGGACGCGCTCCGCCGCGCCCCCGCCTCCGAGTACCTCCTCGTCGAACCCGATGGCCGCGTCTACGGCGTCCTCGCCACGTCCGACATCGACCGGGCCTTCGCCGGCGTCTGAATCCGCCGCACCCGCCGCGGCGCGGCCCCACGACAGCGGCCGGACGGCGGCCTGACCGGCCCGCACCCGCCGCTAGCCTTGACGTTCATGAGCGAACCCCAGCCGAACGACCCCGCATCCGCACCCGGCCGCGCACCCCACGGCCCGTTCCGGCCCGGAGACCAGGTTCAGCTCACCGACCCCAAAGGCCGCATCAACACCATCACCCTCCAGCCCGGCAAGCTGTACCACTCCCACAAGGGCTCCGTCCCCCACGACGACATCATCGGCAGCCCCGAAGGGACCGTCTACCGCTCCACCGGCGGCACCGAATACCTCGCGTTCCGCCCCCTCCTCGCCGACTTCGCCCTCCGCATGCCCCGCGGCGCCGCCGTCGTCTACCCCAAGGACGCCGCCCAGATCGTCGCCATGGCCGACATCTTCCCCGGCGCCCGCGTCGTCGAGGCCGGCGCCGGATCCGGCGCCCTCACCTGCTTCCTCCTCCGCGCCGTCGGCGAGCACGGCCTCCTGTCGTCCTACGAGCGCCGCCCCGACTTCGCCGACATCGCCCGCGCCAACGTCGAGAAGTTCTTCGGCGGCCCCCACCCCGCCTGGCGCCTCACCGTCGGCGCCCTCGAACACCACCTCGCCGAGACCGACGTCGACCGCGTCGTCCTCGACATGCTCGCCCCCTGGGAATGCCTCGACGCCGTCGCCAAGGCCCTCGTCCCCGGCGGCATCGTCTGCGCCTACGTCGCCACCACCACCCAGATGTCCCGCGTCGTCGAGGACCTCCGCGCCCACGGCGCCTTCGCCGAGCCCCACGCCTCCGAGACCATGCTCCGGACCTGGCACGTCGACGGCCTCGCCGTCCGCCCCGACCACCGCATGATCGGCCACACCGGGTTCCTCGTCACCGCCCGCCGCCTCGCCGACGGCGTCACCCCGCCCGCGCGCCGCCGCCGTCCCGCCAAAGCCGCCCACCCGGCCCAGCAGGCCCCCGGGGACACCCCGCAGGACGGCGCCGCCACGCCCGGCCACCCCACCGAGTCGTAGATCACACTCCGCCGCACCGCCCGCCGGCCCCGCGCCACGCCGCGCCACCACGACGCGACACCACCGTTTCCCACCCCGGCCACCACCGAACCCGCGCAAACCCGCCGCATCCCCGCCCGCACCCGCAAACCCCCAGGTCCAAGCCCCGTAACACCCCGACCCACCCCGCCCCCACAGCACCCCTCCCAACCCTCCCGGAAGACCCCCGCACGACACGAACACCGAATGGGCAGGTTACGGAAGCCCTCCAGATAGGTAGGGTCTCAGTAGGTCGTCGGCTCTCTTCGTGAGGAGGTGACGGGGCGTGGCCGCTCGTGACGATGCTGGGGCGCGAAGGGCGCAGCACGAAAAGGAGGTCAGGGACCTCCAAACGCAGATCTCCTTCCTGGAGGAGGAGATCTCCGTGCTGCGCCGCAAGCTCGCGGAATCCCCGCGCCAAGTACGTGTTCTGGAAGAACGCCTCCATGAGGCACAGGCCAACCTGGCCGCCGTAACCGGTCAGAACGAGCGTCTCGTAGCGACCCTCAAAGAGGCTCGCGAGCAGATCGTGGCGCTCAAGGAGGAGGTCGACAGGCTCGCACAACCACCATCCGGATTCGGCGTCTTCCTCGAATCCCGCGACGATGGAACGATCGACATCTTCACCGGTGGACGCAAACTCCGCGTCAACGTCAGCCCGGCCGTCGACGTCGACGAACTCCAGCGCGGCCAGGAGGTCATGCTCAACGAGGCCCTCAACGTCGTCGAGGCCCTCAAGTTCGAAGAGCAGGGCGAGGTCGTCATGCTCAAGGAACTCTTCGACGACGGCGAACGCGCCCTCGTCATCGCGCACGCCGACGAGGAACGCGTGGTCAAGCTCGCCGAGCCGCTCCGCGGAGTCCCCCTCCGCGCCGGCGACTCCCTCATGCTCGAACCCCGCTCCGGATACGCCTACGAGAAGATCCACAAGGCGGAGGTCGAAGAGCTCGTCCTCGAAGAGGTCCCCGACATCTCCTACAACGAGATCGGCGGACTCGGCTCGCAGATCGAAATGATCCGCGACGCCATCGAACTGCCCTACCTGCACGCCGACCTCTTCCGCGAGCACCAGCTCAGGCCCCCCAAGGGCGTCCTGCTCTACGGGCCGCCCGGCTGCGGCAAGACCCTCATCGCCAAGGCCGTCGCCAACTCACTCGCCAAACAGGTCGCCGACAAGACGGGCCAGGAAGGCAAGAGCTTCTTCCTCAACATCAAGGGCCCCGAACTCCTCAACAAGTACGTCGGCGAAACCGAACGGCACATCCGACTCGTCTTCCAGCGCGCCCGCGAAAAGGCCTCCGCCGGAACCCCCGTCATCGTCTTCTTCGACGAGATGGACTCCATCTTCCGCACCCGCGGATCCGGAGTGTCCTCCGACGTCGAGAACACCATCGTCCCCCAGCTCCTCAGCGAGATCGACGGCGTCGAGGGCCTCGAGAACGTCATCGTCATCGGCGCCTCCAACCGCGAGGACATGATCGACCCCGCGATCCTGCGCCCCGGCCGCCTCGACGTCAAAATCAAGATCGAACGGCCGGACGCCGAAGCCGCCAAGGACATCTTCTCCAAGTACATCCTCGGCGGACTCCCGCTCCACCCCGACGACGTCAAGGAACACGCAGGCTCCAACGAAGCCACCGTCGAAGCCATGATCCAGCGCACCGTCGAACGCATGTACGCCGAGACCGAGGAGAACCGCTTCCTCGAAGTCACCTACGCCAACGGCGACAAGGAAGTCCTCTACTTCAAGGACTTCAACTCCGGCGCCATGATCCAGAACATCGTCGACCGCGCCAAGAAAATGGCCATCAAGCAATTCCTCGACACCGGCCAGAAAGGTCTCCGCGTCACTCACCTCCTCGCCGCCTGCGTCGACGAGTTCAGCGAGAACGAAGACCTCCCCAACACCACCAACCCCGACGACTGGGCCCGCATCTCCGGCAAGAAGGGCGAGCGCATCGTCTACATCCGCACCCTCGTCTCCGGAACCAAGGGCTCCGAAGCAGGACGGTCCATCGACACCGTCGCCAACACCGGCCAATACCTGTAACCCGACCAACGGCGCGACACGCGCGGCGGCCTCCCCACACGAGGCCGCCGCGCACGCATGCCCCGCCACACCCCCCGCGAACACCCGGCCCCATGGCTCCACCCCGCCGGCCCCGATAGGCTCGACGATATGAGTGTTCGGCGGGTGATGGGCATCGAGACCGAGTACGGCATCTCCGTACCCGGGCAGCCAGGGGCCAACGCGATGGTGACCTCCTCCCAGGTCGTCAACGCCTACCTCGCGGCGTCCGCCGCACGGGCCCGCAGAGCCCGCTGGGACTTCGAAGAGGAGAACCCCCTCCGCGACGCCCGCGGCTTCGACCTCGCCCGCGAGGTCGCCGACCCCACCCAGCTCACCGACGAAGACCTCGGCCTCGCCAACGTCATCCTCACCAACGGCGCCCGCCTCTACGTCGACCACGCCCACCCCGAATACTCCGCGCCCGAATGCACCAACCCCCGCGACGCCGTCATCTGGGACAAGGCCGGAGAACGCGTCATGGCCGACGCAGCGCAACGCGCCGCCATGGTCCCCGGCACCCACCCCATCCAGCTCTACAAGAACAACACCGACAACAAGGGCGCCTCCTACGGCTGCCATGAGAACTACCTCATGCGCCGCGAGACCCCCTTCGCCGACATCGTCCGGCACCTCACCCCGTTCTTCGTCTCCCGCCAGGTCGTCACCGGCGCGGGCCGCGTCGGGATCGGCGTCGACGGCCGCGGCGACGGCTTCCAGATCAGCCAGCGCGCCGACTTCTTCGAGGTCGAGGTCGGCCTGGAGACCACCCTCAAACGCCCCATCATCAACACCCGCGACGAACCCCACGCCGACCCCGAGAAGTACCGCCGCCTCCACGTCATCATCGGCGACGCCAACATGGCCGAGCTGTCCACCTACCTCAAGCTAGGCACCACCTCCCTCGTCCTCGCCATGATCGAGGACGGCTTCCTCACCGTCGACCTCTCCGTCGACATGCCCGTCGCCGCGCTCCGCGCCGTGTCGCACGACCCGTCCTGCAAGCATCTGCTCACCCTCCGCGACGGCCGCAAGATGACCGCCGTCCAGCTCCAGCTGGAGTACCTCGAGCAGTCCCGCAAGTACGTCGAGGACCGCTTCGGCGCCGACGTCGACGAGATGACGAAGGACGTCCTGGACCGCTGGGAGTCCGTCCTCCACCGCCTCGGCGACGACCCCATGCAGCTGTCCCGCGAACTCGACTGGGTCGCCAAACTCTCCCTCCTGGAGGGCTACCGCAGCCGCGACGGCCTCGACTGGTCCCACCCGCGCCTTCAGCTCGTCGACCTCCAGTACACCGACATCAGGCCGGACAAGGGCCTCTACAACCGCCTCGTCGACCGCGGCCGCGTCGACCGCCTCGTCACCGAGCCCGAGGTCGAGGCCGCCGTCGAGGACCCGCCCGAGGACACCCGCGCCTACTTCCGCGGCCGCTGCCTGCGCCAGTACGCCGACTCCGTCGCGGCCGCCTCCTGGGACTCCGTCATCTTCGACGTCCCGGGCCGCGAGTCCCTGCAGCGCGTCCCCACCCTGGAGCCCCTGCGCGGCACCAGGCAGCACGTGGGCGCCCTCCTGGACCGCTGCCGCACCGCCGCCGACCTCGTCGCCACCCTCACCGGCCAGAGCTGACCCACGGCCTCTCAGCCCCCTGCGCCCAACGGCCGTCCGGCCTTCAACCGCCCATTGGATAGTTGCGCTATCGAGCGTTCCAATAGCGCCTGACCTGCACAAACAGGTGATGTCTCGGTATCGTGACCGGTATGCCCGTTTCAGTGGCCGGCCGGCGGGCGATAACCCGAGCATGCCCCCGGTCCCCGGGCCGAGGCGGCGAAACGGACGTCCAAGATCCGCTCGCCGTCCAAGATCGGAGATAGGGTCGAGGGCACCGGCCAGAGCGGGAGGTACGGAATGGCCACGAAGGACACCGGCGGTCAGAAGCAGACCACTCGGCGCACGGAAGAGGTCGAGGAGACCGAGGCCACGACCACCGAGGACGCGCAGGAGCGCCAAGAGAAGCTCACTGACGACGTGGACTCAATTCTGGACGAAATAGACGAAGTACTAGAAGAGAACGCAGAAGATTTCGTAAGGGCCTATATCCAAAAGGGCGGTGAGTGATCCTGGTATGTCCGATTTATCCGAGTCATTAATCGGCGGACATTGTCGGGCATAGCTCACGAAACATAAAAGCGACTGGAAAGTGCGTGGGCGAGACGGATAAAGTCTCGCCCATGCGTTCGAAGAAATGCTGCGACTGCGGTGAGATCAAACCCGCGACAGAGTTCTGGAAGCAGAAGCACGCCAAGGACGGCCTGGCCTACTACTGCAAGCCCTGCTTCGGGCTGCGCAACAGTCGTTCATACCGGAAAAAGCAGGCAGCGGCGGGTAAGTCGACCAGGCCATATCGGAGATACTCGGACGTCCCGGAAGGGATGAAGTACTGCGCGCGGTGCAAAGAGATCAAATCGGTCACGGAGTTCGGAAGTAACCGGGCGAACTCGTTGGGGCTCGCCCACTACTGCCGTCCGTGCCACCAGGAGGCCATGACCGAGGGCAGGGACCGCAACCACGGGAGCAGCCGCAACTATCTCCTCAAGCTTCGTTACGGCGTCACCGAGGAGCAGGTCGACCAGATGATCGCCGAGCAGGGCGGCGTCTGCGTCATCTGCCTCCGCGCGGCCGCGAAGCACGTCGACCACGACCACCTGACGGGTCTCGTCCGCCGCATCCTGTGCTTCAAGTGCAACGGGGGCCTTGGCCAGTTCGAGGACGACGCCGACCGGCTTCGCCTCGCGGCGGACTACCTGGAGCTACGGGGGTCCCACGCACGGCGGATGTGCATCGAGATCGGTGCTCCGGTGTTCGGAGGCCCGGAACGCGTCCGCTGGGACCCGTTCTGGCGGACGCGGGGGAACACGACGCAGTCGGCGAGCCACTACCACCTGCGCCAGAAGTACGGGCTCAACGATGAGGACAGGGAGTGGCTCCTCAAGGTGCAGATGGGCCAGTGTGCGGTGTGCTTCGGTTTCCCGGCCGAACACGTCGACCATGACCACGTGAGCGGCGCGGTGCGCGGAATGCCGTGTTCGGCGTGTAACACGGGCATGGGGCAGCTGAGGGACGATCCGATCGCCCTGCGTCGTGCGGCCGATTACGTGGAGGGCCGTCTCGTGCGGACGGCGACGGGCGAGGACGGCGGCACGCGGCTGTCGCTGACGGTTCCGGACGTCGACCCTGCGTCGGTTCCCAGGGGCGGCTGGAAGGCGCTCTGGGAAGAGGACGGCCAGTACCGCAAGCGGACGTTGCCGTTCGACGAGGACCTCGACATGCCGACATGGGACGGCCTGGGCCCGGAAAAGGCCGTGAGCCCCGTCTGAGCGCCGATTCGGCGTGTCGGACGTCCGGACGGGCACGGGTTCGCCGTGGGCGGACTGGGCCGGGGATCATGCGGCATGCGCGCGGGCGACCTTGAACAGTAGGGTCGTAGTGGTCAGCGCCGGTGGGGTTGGGCAGGGTGCCGGTGCCATGGTGGAGGGAAGGGAGTCGCGTGGCGTCCCACGATTCGCACACCGGGCGTCTGCCGGGGTTGTTCGCGAACCCGGACACGTCGTCGTTCACGGAGTTCCTGGGGGGTTACTCTCCGGAGTTGCTGCCCGGCAGGCGGACGCCGCCGGCGTCGCGGGCGGGGGACGACATCCCGCACGGGACGACGATCGTCGCGGTGGGCTTCCCCGGCGGGGTGGTGGTCGCGGGGGACCGGCGGGCGACGGCGGGGAACATGATCGCGCAGCGGGACATCGAGAAGGTGTTCCGGGCGGACGAGTTCTCGGCGATCGCGATCGCGGGTACGGCGGGCATCGGGATCGAGATGGTGCGGCTGTTCCAGGTGGAACTGGAGCACTACGAGAAGCGTGAGAGCCGCCCGCTGTCGGTGGAGGGCAAGGCGAACCGGCTGGCGACGATGGTGCGGCAGAACCTGGGCATGGCGATGCAGGGGCTGGCCGTGGTTCCGCTGTTCGCGGGCTATGACGAGGAGCGGGACGGGGGCCGGATCTTCTCGTACGACCCGGCGGGCGGCCGGTACGAGGAGCGGGAGTTCTACTCGGTCGGGTCGGGTTCGGTGTTCGCGCGCGGCGCGTTGAAGAAGCTGTACCGTGCGGACCTGTCGGCGGAGGACGCCGCGCTGGTGTGCGTGCAGGCGTTGTACGACGCGGCCGATGACGATTCGGCGACGGGTGGGCCGGATCTGACGCGCCGGATCTTCCCTGTGGTGGCGTCGGTGACGTCGGACGGGTACCACCGGCTGGGCGAGGACGAGGTGGGCGCGTTGGCGCAGGCCGTCGTCGATGGTCGTTACGAGTCGCCGGGCGGGCCGACCGCCCCGCTGCGTTAGAAGGGATCCTGACCGGTGTCCATGCCGTTCTATGTGTCGCCCGAACAGCAGATGAAGGACAAGGCGGATTACGCGCGCAAGGGGATCGCGCGTGGCCGCAGCGTCGTCGTCCTGCAGTACGACGACGGCATCCTGTTCGTGGCGGACAATCCGTCGCGGGCGCTGCACAAGATCAGTGAGATCTATGACCGGATCGCGTTCGCGGCGGTGGGGAAGTACAACGAGTTCGAGAATCTGCGGCTGGGGGGTGTCCGGTACGCGGACATCAACGGGTACCAGTACGACCGCCGGGACGTGACGGCGCGCGGTCTGGCGAACGTGTACGCGCAGTCGCTGGGGACGATCTTCACGGAGACGAACAAGCCGTACGAGGTGGAGATCGTGGTCGCGGAGGTGGGCGACCACACGGAGACGGACCAGATCTACCGGTTGACGTTCGACGGTTCGGTGGCGGACGAGCACGGCTATGTGGCGATGGGGGGCCAGGCCGAGGCGGTGGCGCAGTCGTTGAAGGACGGCTACCGGGAGGGTTCGTCGCTGGCGGCGGCGTTGCGGACGGCGGTGCGGGCGTTGGAGGCGCAGGATTCGGAGCGGCGCCTGGAGGCGACGTCGCTGGAGGTCGCGGTGCTGGACCGCAACCGTGAGCATCGGTTGTTCAGGCGGTTGGCGGCGGCGCGGATCGGCGACCTGCTGTCGTCGGCGGACGAGGGGACGCCGGAGGGCGCGCCGGGCGCGAAGGACGCCGGGGGCGGCGCCGGAGCGGACACGGACTCGGGCACGGACGACGACGACCTCCTCGATCTCCCCGAACCCCCCGAGAGCCCCAAGAGCGCCGAGGGCCCGAAGGACGCCGGGGGCTCGAAGGGCGCCGAGAAGGACGAGGACTGATCCGCGAGCCGGACGTCCCGCCAGGTGGCGTTCCGCCAGGTGGTGAGGGGTCCGGCCGCGGTGTGGCCCGCCGCTGCGGGGTGGTGTCCGCCGCCCCTCGGCGGCGGGTTCTGTCGTGTGTGCGGCGGTTGTGGTGTTCGGGGGGAAACGGACGCCTGGAGAGACTGCCAAGTCGGGTCTGTGCCGCATAGGGTCGGGGTGTGGACAGGCGCATCTTCGGGCTTGAGAACGAGTACGGCGTCACTTGCACCTTCCGGGGGCAGCGGCGGTTGTCACCGGACGAGGTGGCGCGCTATCTGTTCCGGCGGGTGGTGTCGTGGGGCCGCAGCAGCAATGTGTTCTTGCGCAATGGTGCGCGGCTGTACCTGGACGTGGGCAGCCACCCCGAGTACGCCACGCCCGAGTGCGACAGCGTCGTGGACCTGGTGACGCACGACAAGGCCGGTGAGCGGATCCTGGAGGGGCTGCTCGTGGACGCGGAGCGGCGTCTGCGGGAGGAGGGCATCGCCGGCGACATCTACCTGTTCAAGAACAACACGGACTCGGCGGGGAACTCGTACGGCTGTCATGAGAACTATCTCGTGGGGCGGCACGGCGAGTTCGGCCGGCTGGCGGACGTGCTGATCCCGTACCTGGTGACGCGGCAGATCATCTGCGGTGCGGGGAAGGTGCTGCAGACGCCGCGCGGTGCGGTGTACTGCGTGTCGCAGCGGGCGGAGCACATCTGGGAGGGCGTGTCCTCGGCGACCACCCGTTCCCGGCCGATCATCAACACCCGGGATGAGCCGCACGCGGACGCGGAGCGGTTCCGGCGCCTGCACGTGATCGTCGGTGACTCGAACATGAGCGAGACGACGATGCTGCTGAAGGTGGGCGCGACGGACCTCGTCCTGCGGATGATCGAGGCGGGGGTGGTGATGCGCGACCTGACGCTGGAGAACCCGATCCGGGCGATCCGGGAGGTCAGCCATGACATGACCGGCCGCCGGAAGGTGCGTCTGGCGAACGGCCGCGAGGCGAGCTCGCTGGAGATCCAGAAGGAGTACTTCGGGAAGGCGCGGGATTTCGTGGACTCGCGCGGCGGGGACGCGACGTCGAAGCGGGTGCTGGAGCTGTGGGAGCGGACGCTGCGGGCGGTGGAGACGGGCGACCTCGATCTGGTGTCGCGTGAGATCGACTGGGTGACGAAGTACAAGCTGATCGAGCGGTACCGGCGGAAGTACGATCTGCCGTTGTCGTCGCCGCGCGTCGCGCAGCTGGATCTCACCTATCACGATGTGCACCGTGACCGTGGGCTGTACTACCTGCTGGAGAAGCGGGGTTCGGTCGACCGGGTGTCGCGGGATCTGGACATCTTCGAGGCGAAGTCGGTGCCGCCGCAGACGACGCGGGCCCGGCTGCGCGGGGAGTTCATCCGGAAGGCGCAGGAGAAGCGGCGCGATTTCACGGTGGACTGGGTGCATCTGAAGTTGAACGATCAGGCGCAGCGGACGGTGTTGTGCAAGGACCCGTTCCGGTCGGTGGACGAGCGGGTCGACAAGCTCATCGCCGGTATGTGACGGGTTCGCGGGGGACTTGCCCACTGGTCGCTACTGGCCGGTCACCAGGGCGGTAGGGTGAGCGCGCAGTAGCGTGGCCGGCCCCTCGAAGGATTCCTGTATGCGCCGTGTACGTCGTCGTGTTCGGCTTGTTTCGGTGGTCGTGGTGCTTGCCGTGCCGTTGGCGTTGTCGGCGTCGTGTTCGGGCGGCGATGACGTGGACGTGTCGGTGCGCGGTGATTTCGGGAAGCTGCCGGAGGTGGAGTTCCCGAAGGGCGCGCCGGCGGATTCTCTCGCGGTGAAGACGCTGACGAAGGGGAAGGGGTCGGCGGCGCGCAAGGGTGATCTGGTGGTGGCCGACTATGTGGGCTACCGCTGGAACGACGGCGGGCGGAAGCTGCTGGCGGACAGTTACGCGAAGGGTCAGCCGGGGGCGTTCCCGACGGGGCAGCTGGTGCCGGGGCTGACGAAGGCGCTGGTGGGGGCTCGTCCGGGGGCGCGGGTGGTGGCGCGGATTCCGCCGGGGGACGGTTTCGGCGCGAAGGGCGATCCGAAGCATCGGGTGGGCGCGGACGACACGCTGGTGTACGTGCTGGACGTCCGCGCGGTGTATTCGAGGACGGCGGGCCCGCATGGGGCGAAGCAGGCGCCATTGACGGATCCGGGGCTGCCGAGGGTGGGGGAGGCGGCGCCTGGACGGGCTCCGGCGGTGGCGGTGCCGCGTGCGGCGCCGCCGAAGCGGTTGCAGGTGCGGACGCTGGTGCGGGGGGACGGTCCGGCGGTGCGTGCGGGGCAGTTGCTGGCGTTGCAGTACGCGGGGTTTTTCTGGCGGGACGGCAAGGAGTTCAACTCGTCGTGGTCGGCGGGGCATCCGTACGGGCTGCTGATCGGTACCGGTCAGGTGGTCAAGGGGTGGGATCAGGGGCTGGTCGGTCAGCGGGTGGGGAGCCGGGTGCTGCTGGTGGTGCCGCCTTCGCTGGGGTACGGGTCGAAGGGCCTGGCGCAGTTCGGGATCAGGGGCAGCGACACGCTGGTGTTCGTCGTGGACCTCCTCGGCGCCCACTGACGGGCGCCGCGCTCTATTCGGGATTCTCGTTGTTCTTAGAATGGTGGCGTGGAGGACATCGAGGCGATCGCGCTGCTGCAGGATCCGGTGCGGCGGCGGCTGTACGAGTTCGTGGCGGCGCAGGGCCGTGAGGTGGGGCGCAACGAGGCGGCGGAGGCGGCCGGGGTGGCGCGGACGCTCGCCGCGTTCCATCTGGACAAGCTGGTGGACGCGGGGCTGCTGGAGGCGGGCAGCAGGCGGCTGACGGGCCGTTCGGGGCCGGGTGCGGGGCGTCCGGCGAAGGTGTACCGGGCGTCGGCGGCGGAGCGGGCGGTGTCGGTCCCGGCGCGCGACTACCGGACGGCCGCGGGCCTGCTGGCGGAGGCTGCGGAGATGGCGGGTCTCGACATGGAGGTGCAGGACGCGGCGCGGCGCAAGGGCAGGGCGCTGCGCGGCGCGTCCGGGGTGTGCGGCGGTCTGGACGAGGTCGCGGAGGTGCTGGCGGCCCGCGGTTACGGTCCCGTCCGGGAGGAGGGCGGGGACGGCGGCGCGGTGGTCCGGATGCGCAACTGCCCGTTCCACGCGGTGGCCGAGCAGTTCCCGCCGCTCGTGTGCGGGCTGAATCTCGCGTTGCTGGAGGGGCTGGTGGAGGGTTCGGACGTGCGGGTGCGGATGGATCCGCGGCGGGGCTGGTGCTGCGTCGCGGCCGAAAAGTCTAAAAATAATGAAGATTGACATAGAAGCTACGGCCGTGCTGGACTGTGCCCCATGACCGATCACGCGCCGTCCCAGTACCACCTGGCCCAGTTCAACGTCGGCACGCTCCTCGCCCCGCTCGACGACCCGCTGCTGGCGGAGTTCGTCGCGCGGCTCGACCCCGTCAACGCGCTCGCCGACGCCGCGCCCGGATTCGTGTGGCGGCTGGTCGGGGAGGGGGAGGCCGACGCCACCGGCATGCGTCCCGCCGGCGAGGACGTGATCATCAACTTCTCGGTGTGGGAGTCCGCCGATTCGCTGTGGGACTTCGTCTACCGCAGCGCTCACCTGGAGACGATGCGGCGGCGCCGGGAGTGGTTCCAGCGGCACGTGGAGGCGCATCTCGTCATGTGGTGGATCCCCGCGGGCCACGTCCCGACGGTCGAGGAGGCCCTGGAGCGCCTCGCCCTGATCCGCGAGCACGGCCCGACACCCCGGGCGTTCACCTTCAACTCGTCCTTCACCGCCGAAGAGGCCGCCGAGGCGACGACCCCGGACGCGGAGACCGCGGACGCGGAGGCCGCTGAGCTGACGGCCTCCTGAGGACGGCCCGAGCGGACGGCTTCCTGGAAGGGCGCGGGGTCAGGCGAGGAGGGCGGCGGTGTGGCGTCCCGCGGCCGCCGCGGTGAGGAAGTAGGCGAGGTCCTCGTCCAGCCGGCGGCCCATGGTGGACAGCCGGACGCCCCAGTCCTTCTCGGCGGCCCGCAGCGCGTCCGCCAGGCCGTCGACGGCGACGGGGACGAGCCGGTGCCGGTCGCCGAGCGGGGCGGCGCCGGCGGCGACACGGGCGCCGAACTCGCCGCCGAGTTCGGGGACGGGGATGTCGGCGGGAGCGAGGGCGACGCGCCCGTAGGCGGTGAGCGAGTGGTGGGAGACGCCGATGTGGCGCTCCCGCTTGTCGCCCTCGGAGACGCGCAGCGACCCGACGGGCCGTCCGCCGAGGACGGACGCGGCGTTGACGGCCTCACCCGCCGTGACCCCGGAGAAACCCCACTTGGTTCCCGTCCCGAGGTTCCCGGGCCCCTGGGCGAGGACGGCGACGTCCGCGTCCAGGACGAGCCGCGCCGCGAGCAGCCCCGTGTGGACCGTCACCGCTTCGAGGTCGCCTCCGAACGCCTGCCCGACGGTCACGGTGGCGGCGAGCGCGCCCGCCTCCTTCAGCTGGGCGATGGACATGGAGAACCACGACGGCAGCGCCCCGCCGTCCGGCATGACGTACACCACCCGCGCGGACGGCCGCTCCGCCAGCAGCGCGGCCAGGATCGGCGGCAGCGCGGAGTGCAGATCGGCGACGATCACGGGCATGCCGCCGAGGGAGTCGGCGTCGCGGAGGGCGGCGTGGTGGGGGGAGTCCTGCTCGTCGGCGCCGAGGACGGTGGCCTGCAGCGGCGTGTAGCGCGCCTTGACGAGGTGGCCGGGTCCGGACGGGTCGGGCGGGAGCCGGTCGGGGATCGCGACGACCATGGCGTAGCCGCCCGTCCCGAGGCCCATCGCCAAGGCCGTAGTGTTGAGCAGGACGGTATCTCCCGTTTCGGGCCGTCCCACCAGGGCGGGGTAGGCCAGGGCGCGGCAGGTGCCGTCGTCCCCGATCGAGACGGTCAGCTCGACCGCCCCGGGCCATTCGCGCCGGATGCCCTCAACTGTGCCTTTGCGCCATCGGATCACACCGGGAAACGGTAGCGTCCTGAGCGGCGGGTGCGGGGACGTTCAGGCCCGCCGGGGGCGGTCCGAGGCCGACGGAGCGAAGACGGAGCGAAGACGGAGCGAAGAGGTGATGGCGAAGTGTCTCGGCGTAAGACCGAGCGCCTGCTCAACCTGGTGGTCTGCCTGCTCGCCACGCGGCGTTATCTGACGGCCGAGCAGATCCGCCGGGCGGTGCCCGGCTATCCGGACTCCGACGAGGCGTTCAAGCGGATGTTCGAGCGGGACAAGGAGGAGCTGCGCGAGCTCGGCGTCCCGCTGGAGGTCGGCAGCGACCAGCAGGGCGGCGGCGGTGAGGAGATCGGGTACCGGATCCCGCCGCAGGCCTACGAGCTGCCCGACATCCACCTCACGCCCGACGAGGCGGCGGTGCTCGGCCTCGCCGCGCGGGTGTGGCAGCGGGCGAGCATGGCGGAGGCGGCGTCGGGCGCGCTGCTGAAGCTGCGCGCGGCCGGGGTGGAGACCGACGTGACGACGGCGGTGGGGATCGAGCCGCGCGTCAACACCCACGACCCGGCGTTCCCGGCGCTGTGGGAGGCGGTGCGGGACGGCCGCCCGGTCGCGTTCGACTACCAGGGCATCGGGCGGACGTCGGCGTCGCGGCGGCACCTGGAGCCGTGGGGCGTGGTGTCGCGGCGGGGCCGCTGGTACGTCGTCGGGTTCGACCGGGACCGCGACGAGCAGCGGGTGTTCCGGCTGAGCCGGATCGTCGGGGACGTCGCGGCGGACGGCGCGGCCGGGTCGGTGACCGTCCCGGACGGCGTGGACGTGCGGCGCATCGCGTTCGACTGGGGCGACCCGGTGAGCGACCCGCGACCGGCGACGGTGCGGCTGCGGCGCGGCGCGGCGCAGGGCCCGCGCCGCTGGGCGCGCGACGTCCGCCCGGTGGACGACGAGACGGGCGACGAGACGGGCGACGGGGCGTGGGACGAGGCCGTCCTGACGTTCCGCGACGTGGACCGGTTCGCGCCGTACCTGGCGCGGTTCGCCGACGACGTCGTGGTGCTCGACCCGCCCGACCTGCGGGAGGCGGTGATCCAGCACCTGAAGTCGGTGCTGGCGTGCGGCGGGCCCCCGCCGGAGGTTCCGCCAGGGCCGCCGGACGCGATGGACGGGCGGGTGAACGGCCGATGACCCCGAAGGCCGCGGCGACGACGTCGACCGACAGGCTGGGGCGGCTGCTGGCGCTCGTCCCGTACGTGGTGAACCGCGACTCGGTCGCGCTGGGCGAGGCCGCGGCCGCGTTCGGGGTGACCGAGAAGCAGCTGATCGACGACCTGAACCTGCTGTGGTGCGTGGAGCTGCGCGCGCCCGACCCGTACTGCCCGATCGACCTGTCGTACGAGGGCGGGGAGATCACGGTGGCGGAGGCGGAGTCGATCGCGCGGCCGCTGCGGCTGAAGGTGGACGAGGCGTCGGCGCTGCTGGTGGCGCTGCGGATGCTGGCCGGGATCCCCGGCCTGGACGACCGGGACGCGCTCAGCCGCGTGATCGCGAAGCTGGAGACCGCCGCGGGCGCCGCGGCGTCGGTGTCGAGCCAGGTCTCGGTGGAGGTGAACGCCTGGGGCGGCGGGTCCGCCGACCCGGAGCGGACGGGCCTCGGGATGCTGCGCGACGCGCTCGCGCGGGGCCGCCGCGTGCACCTGACGTACTACGTCCCGGCGCGGGACGAGAACACCGAGCGGGACGTCGACCCGATGCGGCTGCTGGTGGTGGAGGGCAGCACGTACCTGGAGGGGTGGTGCCGCCGGGCGGAGGCGGTGCGGCTGTTCAAACTGGACCGGATCGCCGACCTGGACGTGCTGGACGTCCCCGCGCAGGTCCCGGACGACGCGGAGCCGATCGACGTGGACGCGGGCCTGTTCCGCCCGTCCCCGCAGGACGAGGCCGTGACGCTGGAGCTGACGCCGCGGGGCCGCTGGGTCGCCGACTACTACCCGTGCGAGTCGGTGGAGGACCTCGGGGAGGGGCGCCTGCGGGTGGTGCTGCGGACGCCGGACACGCGGTGGGTGCGGGGCCTGGCGCTGCGGCTCGGCGACCAGGGCCGGGTCGTGGCGCCCGAGCGGCTCGCGTCCGGGATCCGCGACGACGCGACCCGCGCCCTCGCCCGCTACGGCCTGGCCTGAGCCCGCTCCGGGCTGGTCTGGGGCTGGGGGCGCTATTGCGGCGGGGGCTTATCGGCTACCGTTGCGGGCGTGGCGTGGGTTGCGGTGTCGGTGTCGCTGGGCTTCGTCGGCCTGGCCGTGCTCGCCTATTGCGCGTTCCGGGTGTGGCTCGGAGTGCGGCGTTTCGGTCGTGAACTGGAGCGCACCAGGCGGCGGCTGGCCCCGAAACAGTCGGCGCTGCGCGGTGAACTGTCCCGCCTGGAAGAAGCGCGTGCGGCGCAACCGTCCGAGGGGGGCGTACGATCGTGCTGAGGACCCGCGTCCGTGAGGACCCTGCTGAAGAGGATTGTCATGGCTGGACTTGGCACGACCGAGATTCTGATCATCCTGGCGGTGGTGTTGCTGCTGTTCGGGTCGACGAAGCTGCCGACGCTCGCGCGGTCGCTGGGCAAGTCGGCGCGGATCTTGAAGGCCGAGACCAAGGGCCTGCATGACGACGACGACGGCGACAAGACGGCCAAGGCCGAGGCGCAGCCCGACCAGAGCGCCGAGTCGCGGGACAAGGCCGCCAAGCTCCGCGAGGAGGCGGCCAGGCTGGAGCGCGAGGGCGCGGACGGCGGCGAGCGGCGCCCCCGCGGCGCGCTCGGCTCCGGCGAGCCGATCCAGGGCGTCCCGGTGTCGGACCCCGGCCAGGTCCGCAAGAGCGGCTGACCGGGCCCCCGCCCCGCGACCCGACCCGTCCGCCCCCGAGCCTGATTGCCCACGATGATGATGACCAGGCGCGACGCCGCCCCCGACGGCCGCATGCCGCTCATGGAGCATCTCCGTGAGCTGCGCAACAGGTTGATCAAGGCGATCCTGGGCCTCGTGCTCGGCGCCGCCGTCGGGTGGATCTTCTTCCCCCCGATCTGGGACTTCCTGAAGCAGCCGTACACGCGGATCCCGTCCGAGCACTGCCTGGAAGGCAAGTGCGACCTGGTCGTGCACGGGATCTTCGACGGGTTCTTCATCCACCTGAAGGTCGCGCTGATCGTCGGCGCGATCCTGTCGTCGCCGATCTGGCTGTACCAGATCTGGGCGTTCGTCGCGCCGGGCCTGTACCGGCGGGAGCGCCGCTGGACGTACACGTTCATGACGGCGGCGGTGCCGCTGTTCGGGCTCGGCGCGGCGCTGGCGTACCTGACGATGGACAAGGGCTTGAAGATCTTCATCGGGCTCGCGCCCGGAGACACGACCGTGCTCGTCGGCGTCCAGGACTACCTGGGCTACGCGCAGGCGATGCTGTTCATCTTCGGGCTGACGTTCGAGCTGCCGCTGTTCGTCGTCATGCTGAACCGGATCGGAGTCCTCACCCACGAGCGGATCCGCAAGTCGCGGCGGATGCTGATCTTCGGCGTGTTCGTGTTCGCCGCCGTCGCCACCCCCAGCCAGGACCCGTTCACCATGCTCGCGCTGGCGCTGCCCACGATCGTGCTGTTCGAGGTCGCCGAGGTGATCGCGTTCTTCCACGACCGGCGCAGGCTCCGCGACCCCGACCCGTACGAGGAACTGGCCGACGACGAGGCGTCCCCGCTCGACCTGGACGCCATCGACGCCGAACTGGAGAAGGGCGACCGGACCGTCTGACCCGCGCGGGCGCCCCGGCGGGCGCGCCGCGGGTGCGGCCGGGGCGCGCGGGGATCGTCTCCGGATTGGGAATCGGGCCGGTCGAAACCGTAGGCTCCAAGGTATGACCTCCCCCGACACCGGCACCGGCACCGGAACCGGAACCGACGCGGACACCGGAACCGACGCGGGCACAGGGCCGGCCGGCGAGACCCCGGCCCAGCGGTACGCCGCCTACCGCAGGCGCACCGAAGGGAACGGCCCGGCCCTGCTGGACTTCCGCACCCTGTACGACTTCGAGCTGGACCCGTTCCAGATCGAGGCGTGCCAGGCGCTGGAGGGCGGCAGCGGCGTCCTCGTCGCCGCGCCCACCGGGTCCGGGAAGACGGTGGTGGGGGAGTTCGCCGCGCACCTCGCCCTCACCGGCGGCGGCAAGTGCTTCTACACCACGCCGATCAAGGCGCTGTCGAACCAGAAGTACGCTGACCTCGTCCGCCGGTACGGGGCGGAGAAGGTCGGGCTGCTCACCGGCGACAACAGCGTCAACGGCGAGGCCCCGGTCGTGGTGATGACGACCGAGGTGCTGCGGAACATGCTGTACGCGGGGTCGCAGACCCTCGCGGGCCTGGCGTTCGTCGTGATGGACGAAGTCCACTACCTCGCCGACCGGTTCCGCGGCGCCGTCTGGGAAGAAGTGATCATCCACGTCCCGGACTCGGTGCGGATCGTGGCGCTGTCGGCGACGGTCAGCAACGCCGAGGAGTTCGGCGAATGGCTCCACGAGGTGCGCGGAGACACGGCCGTGATCGTGGACGAGCACCGTCCCGTCCCGCTGTTCCAGCACATGATGGCCGGCGGCCGCCTGTACGACCTGTTTGTCGACACCGGCAAGGGCAGGGACCGGCAGGCCCGGCTGAACCCGCAGCTCACCCGGATGGCGGTGGACGAGGTCCGCCGCGCCAAGGTCAACCAGGGCCGCCGCACCGGACGGCGCCGCGCGCCGCGCCCGCAGCGGTACCGGCCCCCGGCCCGGCCCGACGTGATCGAGCGGCTGGAGCGCGCCGGGCTGCTCCCGGCGATCACGTTCATCTTCAGCCGCGCCGGGTGCGACGCGGCCGTCCTGCAGTGCCTGCACGCCGGGCTGCGGCTGACGTCCAAGGAGGAGGCGGAGGAGATCCGCGCGCACGCCGAGCTGCGCACCGCCGACATCTCCGCCGAGGACCTGCGCGTCCTCGGCTACGGCGACTTCCTCGCGGCGCTGGAGCGCGGCGTCGCCGCCCACCACGCCGGGATGCTCCCCACCTTCAAGGAGATCGTCGAGGAGCTGTTCACCCGCGGGATGATCAAGGCGGTGTTCGCGACGGAGACGCTCGCGCTCGGCATCAACATGCCCGCCCGCACCGTCGTGATCGAGAAGCTCGACAAGTGGAACGGCGAGGCGCACGTCGACCTGACGCCCGGCGAGTACACGCAGCTCACCGGGCGGGCCGGGCGCCGCGGCATCGACGTGGAGGGCCACGCCGTCGTGGTGTGGGGGCCGAACGTGGAGCCCGCGTCCGTCGCCGGGCTCGCCGGGACCCGCACCTACCCGCTGAACTCCAGTTTCCGGCCGTCGTACAACATGGCCGTCAACCTCGTCGGCGCCGTCGGGAACGAGCGCGCCCGGACGCTGCTGGAGGAGTCGTTCGCGCAGTTCCAGGCCGACCGCGCCGTCGTCGGCCTGGCCCGGCAGGTGCACAAGAACGAGGAGGCCCTCGACGGGTACGCCAAGGCCGCCGAATGCCATCTCGGCGACTTCATGGAGTACGCGGCGATGCGGCGCCGCCTGTCGGACCGGGAGGCGGAGCTGTCGCGCGAACGCGCCGGGACCCGCCGCGCCGAGGCCGCGAGATCGCTGGAGCACCTGCGGCCGGGGGACGTCATCCTGGTCCCGTCGGGGCGCAGGTCGGGGCTCGCGGTCGTCCTCGACCCGGGCGTCGGGCGCCGCTCGGACGGGCCCGCGCCGCTCGTGCTGACGGTGAACCGGTCCGTGCAGCGCCTGTCGATCCAGGACTTCCCGCGCGCCGTGGAGCCCGTCGAGCGGATCCGGATCCCGAAGTCGTTCAGCCCCCGCAACCCGCAGGACCGCCGCGACCTGGCGTCCACGCTGCGCGCCAAGGTCCCCGACGACGCCCGCGGCCGCAAGCGCGCCCGCGGCGACTCCGCCGCCGCCGAGGACGCCGAGATCACCGAGCTGCGCGCCGAGCTGCGCCGCCACCCCGTGCACGGCTGCGACAAGCGGGAGGAGCACGCCCGCTGGGCCGAGCGGTACCACCGCCTCGACCGCGAGACCGAGCAGCTCCGCCGCCGCGTCGAGGGCCGCTCCCAGGTCATCGCCCGGACGTTCGACCGGGTCTGCGCCGTCCTGGAGCAGCTCGGGTACCTGGAGGGCGACTCCGTCACCGCGGAGGGCCGCCGCCTCGGCCAGATCTACAACGAGCTCGACCTGCTCACCGCCGAGAGCCTCCGCGAGGGGCTGTGGGACAAGCTCGACCAGGCCGAGCTGGCCGCGTGCGTGTCCGCGCTGGTCTACGAGTCGCGGCAGCCCGACGACGCCGCCCCGCCCCGCACCCCGACCGGGCCCACGCAGGACGCGCTCGCCGCGATGGTGCGGCTCTGGGGCGAGCTGGACGCCGTCGAGCGCGACAACCGCGTGTCGTTCCTCCGCGAGCCCGACCTCGGATTCGCGTGGACGGCGTACCGATGGGCCAAGGGCGACGACCTCGACGAGGTCCTCCTCGAAAGCGACCTCACCGCCGGGGACTTCGTCCGCGCCGTGAAGCAGCTCCTCGACCTGCTCGGGCAGGTCGCCGACGCCGCCCCGCCGAACAGCCACATCCGCAAGACGGCCCGCCGGGCGATGGACTCCATGCGCCGCGGCGTCGTCGCGTACTCGTCCGTCGCCTAGGGCTCGGCGGGCCCGGCCGCGCGGCCGTCGCTTCGGCCGCCGCTTTGGCCGCCGCCTTGGTCGGTGCGGCGGCGGGCGCGGCGCGCCGACAGGGTGCGGTCGACGCGGTACGCCGCCAGCCGGACGAGGAACGCCTGCGGCGGCCGCCGCAGGAATCCCGGCGTCGCGCGGTGGACGGCGCCCGCGGTCCGCAGCATCAGGGTCGCCGTGCGGCGGCGGTTGCCCGTCCAGGGCAGGCCGTACTGGTCGCGGAGCGTCTCGGGCAGCAGCGCGGCGGTGAGCAGCCGGAACACGGCGAGGCCCGGGTACAGGACGCGCAGCCGCGCCGCCTCCCGCTCCGGCCACAGGACGGCCGCGGCGACCTCGCGGGCCGTGTCCGTCACCTCCAGCGCGGCGAGCGTGTCCGCCATGTAGGCGCGGAACGCGGCCAGGTCGGGGGGCTGCGCCTCCAGCGGGCAGCCGAGGACCTCGGCGATGACGCGGGCCTGCCGGTAGCACTCCTCGGCCAGGCCCGGCTCGCCGTCGCCGCTGCCGCCGTCGCCGTCCGGCCGCATGATGTGCTCGTAGACGTGCAGCGCGGAGTCGATGAGCGTCGCGTTGACCCAGAGCTGGAGCTCCGGGTCGTCGCCGGAGTAGCCGTCGCCGCGGACCGTCCCGTGGATGCCGCGGACCTTCGCCGCGATCCGTCCGACCTGCTCCGGCGTCCCGAACGTCACGATCAGCAGGAAGTCGAGGGTGCCGAACAGGCGGGCCAGCGGACGCTCGGTGAAGTCGCTGTGCTCGGCGACGCCGCGGGCCACGTCCGGATGCGCGAGCTGCATCAGCAGCGCCCGCCCGGCGCCGAGGCCGACGAGCGGTTCGGCGGCCAGCGCGCGCAGCACGTCCCGCTCCCCGAGCCGGACGCCGGAATGCTCGCCGAATTGATCGCCTGACCGTTCGGCGCGCCGGTCGCCGGGTTGATCGCCGGGTTGATCGCCGAGCCGGGCGGCGGGTCGACCGGCTGGACGTGTGCCGGGCCGGCCGGACGAACGGGGCTGCGGTGTCGCGGGCACGGGGCCTCCCGGCGGTCGGAGCCTGCCCGGCCATCCTCGCGCAGCTATTGACAGAGGATCAATAACGCTCCGCTACCGGCGGAGATTTCCAGATGTTGGGGAAATCGGCCCGTAACCTGCGATTCAGTGCCACAATCGGGACGCCCGATCACCATTGAGGGCCGTGGGGAACATGGTGCGCAGGCGCCGGCCGAGGACGGCCCGCCGCGGCGCCGCCGGACGGGGGAGCGGTCCCGGTCCGCCCCGCGAGTGACACGAGAAAGGTCCCGACCCGTGGCCATCCGCGACAAGATGCGCGCCAACGCGGCCCCTGCCCTGCAGCCGGGCGAGAACGTCCAGGCGGTCTTCGGCGCCCAGACCACCAGCCAGTACTTCGCGCTGCTGTCCTACTGGATCATCATCTTCGCCAACGCCTACCGCGTCGTCGTGGTCACCGACCGGCGGATCCTGGTGTGCCGGTCCGGGCGGTTCCGCATGACGCCGGTCAACGAGGTCCTGCGCGAGCTGCCCCGCGGCACCCGCGTCGGGCCGCCGAGCGGGCTGTGGTGGCGCTGCGAGACGCTCGGCGAGAAGCTCTACGTCCACAAGCGGTTCCACAAGGACGTCAACGCCGCCGACGGCGTCACCGCCTGAGGCCGCACCCCGAGACAGGGGCCTTCCCGCCGCGCGGGAGGGCCCCCTCGCCTTTCCCGGAGCGCGGGCGTCCGGCGGGCGGGCACCCTACGCAGGTCGGAGACGGATCCGCTTCACGGAGGATCCGGCCGCGCGAACGGGACGCTACGGTGATCCCGGTCACCATATTTCGGAAACGAACACGCCAGGATGTGTGCATGATCGAGGCGGAGAACCTCACCAAACGCTACGGCGACAAGACCGCCGTCGACGATCTGTCATTCGCCGTCGCGCCCGGGCGGGTGACCGGGTTCCTCGGCCCGAACGGCGCCGGGAAGTCGACCACCATGCGGCTGCTGCTCGGACTCGACCGGCCGGACCGCGGCGACGCCCGGATCGACGGCGTCCACTACACCGAGCTGCCCGCGCCGCTCCGCGTGGTCGGCGCGCTGCTGGAGGCGCGGGCCGTCCACACCGGCCGCAGCGCCTACAACCACCTGCTGTGCCTCGCGCAGACCCAGGGGATCGGCAAGAAGCGCGTCGACGAGGTCGTCGACCTCGTCGGCCTCACCGGCGTGGCCCGCAAGCGCGCCGGCGGCTTCTCGCTCGGCATGGGTCAGCGGCTCGGCATCGCCGCCGCGCTGCTCGGCGACCCGTCCGTGCTGATCCTGGACGAGCCCGTCAACGGCCTCGACCCGGAGGGCATCGTCTGGATCCGCACCCTCATGCAGCGGCTCGCGGCCGAGGGGCGGACCGTGTTCGTGTCCAGCCACCTCATGAACGAGATGGCCGTCACCGCCGAGCACCTCATCGTCATCGGGCGCGGCAGGCTCATCGCCGACTGCTCGACCGAGGAGTTCATCGAGCGCAGCACCGAGAAGATGGTCGCCGTCCGCAGCCCCGAGGGCGCGCGGCTCGCCGACGTCCTCACCGGCGAGGGCGCCAAGGTCAGGGCCGCCGAGGACGGCCTGCTGACCGTCACCCACATGGAGGCGCCCCGCGTCGGGGAGCTCGCCGCCGCCGAAGGAGTCGTCCTGCACGAGCTCACCCCGATGCGCGGCTCGCTGGAGGCCGCGTTCATGGAACTGACCCGCGAGAGCGTGGAGTACGGCGCGGCCGGCGGGCCCGTCCCCGGCGGACCGATGCCCGGCGGGCCCGTCCCCGGCGGGCCGGTCCCAGGCCCCGGATTCGCGGGAGGGCCGCCCGCCGCCGGGCCCGCCGCGGGTGCCGCAGGGACGGAGGAGCAGCGATGACCGCCGCCACGACCGAGTCCGCCGCGCAGCCCGCGGCCGGGCCGCCCGCGTTCGACCGGCCCGGCTTCGGACGCCTCATGCTCGCCGAGTGGACGAAGATCCGCACGGTCCGCTCCACCCTGTGGTCGCTGATCCTGCTGATCATCCTCGACCTCGGGTTCACCGCGCTGTTCGTCGGGCTGACCGCCGCGCAGTGGGACGACATGAACGCCGACGACCGCGCCTCGGTCACCGCCGACCCGGTCAGCTTCATCCTCGGCAGCGGGTTCTTCCTCAGCCAGCTGACCATCTGCGTGCTCGGCGTCCTGGTGATCGCGTCCGAGTACTCCACCGGCATGATCCGCGCCAGCCTGCTCGCGGTGCCGCGGCGGCTGCCGATGCTGGCCGCGAAGGCCGCGGTGTTCGCGCTGGTCGTCCTCGCCCTCGGCGTCCTGGTGTCGTTCGCGTCGTTCTTCATCGGCGCCGCGATGATCGGGGACAAGGCGGAGGTCTCCCTCGGCGACCCCGGCGTCCTGCGCGCGGTCGTCGGCGGCGGGCTCTACCTGGCGATGCTCGGCCTGTTCGCGATGGCGATCGGCGCGATCGTGCGGCACCCCGCGGGCGGCATCACCGGCGTGATCGGGTTCGTGCTGGTGCTGGCGCCGCTCGCGATGCTGCTGCCCGGGAGCATCGGCGAGCACGTCCACGCCTACCTGCCGTCCGAGGCGGGCTACCTGATCGCCAAGGCGCACCAGGGCGAGGACGACCTGCTCACGCCCTGGCAGGGCTACGGCGTGTTCGCCCTCTGGACGGCGGCGCTCCTCGCCGCCGCCGCGGTCCTCCTCAAACGCCGCGACGCCTGACACGAGGCGCGGACCCGCGTCGCACGACCACCGAACGCCCGGCCGTCCGGCCGGGCGTTCGGGCTGCCCGCCGGGACGCGGATGCACCGGTTCCTCAGGCCAGGCGGCGGCGAACGGGCCCTGCCCCCCAGTGGCGCGCTCGTCGGCTCCGCGCTGCGCGACGAACTCCGCGTGGACGCAGGCGACCGCGTCACCCTGCGCCTGCCCGGCGGACGGACCGCCACCACCACGATCGCCGGGTTCGTCAACGAGCCGCTCGGCACCTTCGCCTACGCCGCCCTCAGCCAGGTCGCCGCCTGGGACCCGGCCGCGCGGCCCCGCATCGTCCTCGTCCGGTTCGACCCGGGCGCGGACCGCGCCGCCGTCGTCCGGGAGAGGGCCGGGTAGCCGGGGACGTGGACGGGCGCCCGCACGGTCTGCGTGCGGGCGCCCGAGCGTGCGCGCCTCTTAGGCGTTCCGGCGTTTCAGGCGTACAGGTCGTGGAGCCAGGTGCGCCACGCCTTCTTCGTCCGCTCCTGGTCGGCGGCGGACCCGGGCGCGAAGTCGTGCACCGCGATCCCGACCGGGCCGCCCCACGCGTCGCGGCCGAAGAACCGGTACATGGCGTCGCCCGTGCGCAGGCCGAGGAAATGCTCGTTGCGGTAGTCGACCACCGCGTCCGCCGCGCCCGCGCCCGGCAGGTCCACCCGGACCGTGTCGCCCTCGGCGGCGCCGTCCAGGCCGAGCGCACGGACGGCCGCGCCGAACGAGCCCTTCGCCATGGACGCCTTCGGGCCGTGGATGTCGGACTGCGTCGCCGGCAGCCCCGTGAAGTGCACCAGGTACTGCCGCAGCGTGTGCAGGTAGAAGTCGGTGTGCCGGTTCGCGCCGTCGTACTGGTTGTCCCAGTCGTCGGTGAAGATCCCGCTGTGCACGTACCGGACCCAGGCACGCCCGCCCTCGCGCGGCTCGATCAGGTTGTCGAGCTGGTTGAGCGACTGGGGGAGGCCCTCGATGCCGTCCGGGTTCTCCTGGCGGCTGGTCAGCCGGTGCGGCGGATCCCACGCGGTGACGACCCCGCCGAGCCCGGCGGCGCCGCCGACCCGCGGCTCGTACTCCGCCGGCCACAGCCACCCCGCGGCGCCCGTGGTGATCGCGTCCCAGACCTGCTCGGGCGACGCGTCCACCTCGAACTCGCGGACGATCTCGAATGCCTTGCCCATGATGGCTCTCCTTGCGTTGCGTGAATGCGTTGCGTGCTCTGCGTGCTGTGTCGCGCGGTGACGGCCGCGGGTCAGGGCTCGATCTCCCCGGGGGCGTCCGGCTCCGGTTCCGCGGACGCCGCCGGCCCGGTCTTCAGCGACGGGTGGACGGCGATGACGACGCGGTGGCCCCGCCCGCCCTCCGCGTCCGCGTCGTGGTACTTGCGGACCAGCGCGCCGACCCCTGCGGTCAGCTCCTCGACGAACGCGGCCCGGTCGGCGGCGGACGCGAACCTGACCTCCCCGTCCAGCGCGAACGTCGCGAGGCGCTTGTCGGCCCGCGCCGCGCCGGTGATCAGCGCGCCGACGTCGCGGACCAGCCGGCCCGCGAGCGCGAGCAGCCACCGCGCCGACATCGCGTCCCGGTGCCGGTCGGGGTCCGGCTGCACCGAAGCGAGCGCGAGCGGCGAGATGACGTAGGACGCCGCCGTCGCCTGCATCAGCCGCTCGGTCATGTTGCCCTTGCGGCGCTCGCCAACCAGCTCGACCAGGCCGTGCCGCTCCAGCGCCCGCAGGTGGTAGTTGACCTTCTGCCTGGGCAGGCCGACCTGGGCGGCGAGCGCGGTCGCCGACATCGGCTCGGCCAGCGCGGCCAGGAGCCGCGCCCGCATCGGGTCCAGGGAGGCCGCCGCCGCCTCGGGGTTCTCGATCACCGTCACGTCCAGCATGCCCTCATCATGGCAACCGACAATCAGATTTGTCAAGACAGAATCCTTTGTCGGTGCAGCGGTGCGGCGGCGGGCTGGCACACATTGGCGCCGGACGCTCCGGGCGTTGTAGAAAGTCGTCATGAGCGAGCAGGCCGCCCCCGCGGGCGACGCCGAGGGCGTCGACGAGGTCACCTCGGCGGTGCTGACCGCGTCGCGGCTGCTGGTGGCGATCTCCGTGCGGTCCCTCGCCGCCGTCGAGGACGCCGTCACGCTCCCGCAGTTCCGTCTCCTCGTCGTGCTGTCCTCGCAGGGGCCGCTGAAGCTCGTCACGCTCGCCGGGCTGCTGGCGGTCAACCCGTCCACCGCGATGCGGATGGTCGACCGGCTCGCCGCCGCCGGGCTGCTGGACCGGCAGACCAGCCCCGACAGCGGACGCGAGGTCCGCATCCAGCTCACCGCCGCCGGGCGCGGCATCGTCGACGACGTCACCGCCCGCCGCCGCGCCGACATCGCCGCGATCGTCGCCCGGATGCCGCCCGGCCAGCGGCGCACCCTCGTCGCCGCCCTGCGCGCCTTCACCGAGGCCGGCGGCGAACCCCCCGCCACCAACCTCGTCCCCCTCGGCTGGACCTGAGCCCCGCCCCGCTGGACCTGAGCCCCGCCCGGCTGGACCTGAGCCCCGCCTGGCTGGACCTGAGCCCGCTCCGGTTCTGCCGGAAAATCCGTCCGCCGCCGAACCCCGCCGCCCGGACGTGCGTACAGCCCGGCAGACGCACCTCGTCTCGACCTCTCGAACGGAAAGGACGGCGGCGGATGCGAACACCCCGACCCGCCCCGGCGGCGGCCCCGGTCGCGGCGTGCGGGCTGGCCGCGTCGCTGCTGCTCGGCGGCTGCACCGCGATGGCCCGCCAGTCCGGCGACGGGGGAGCGCAGCCCCCGCAGGTCGCGGCGGAGAACGCCCGCCAGGCCACCGTCCCCACCGAGTGGGGGCCGCTCGGTCCGGCCGACCGTGTCCTGCTCGTCAAGGTCCGGCAGGCCGGGCTGTGGGAGATCCCCGTCGGCCGGGAGGCCGCGCGCCGCGCCGCCCGGCCCGAGACGCGCCGCAACCTCGCCGAGATCGCCCGCCAGCACGAGCGGCTGGACGAGCTCGACCGCACGCTCGCCGCGCAGCTCGACGTCCCGCTGCCGAACCAGCCGACCGCCGAGCAGCAGAGCTGGATGTCGGAGATCGGCGGCAAGTCCGGCACCGAGTACGACAAGACGGCCGTGGCGCGGCTGCGGATGGCGCACGGCCAGATCTATCCGCAGGTCGCCGCCGTCCGCGCCAGCACCCGCAACACGCTCGTCCGCCGGTTCGCCAAGCAGTGCGAGACCTTCGTCCACGCCCACATGACGCTGCTGGAGGGCACCGGCTTCGTCACCGTCGACACCCTTCCCGACCCGCCGTCCGTGACCGACGCGCCCGAGCCCGGCGGCCCGGGCCAGGGACGGACGCCCGCGCCCGCCGCCACCTCCGTGATCGGCGGCTGATCGCCGGGGCCCGCGCGGTCGCATCCCCCAGGCGGTCTCAGTCCCCGGGCGGTCCCGGTCCCGGGCGGTTTCAGTCCCCGGGCGGTCTCGGGCCGCGCGGTCTCAGAGTCGGGCGTCCAGCTCGGCGAGGAGCGCGGTGAGCGTCGCGCCGAGCGGCGCGTCCAGCGTGATCAGGGCGTGCTCGTCGCCCCTGGTCGCGCCGCGGTTCACGATCGCGACCGGGACGCCGTGCTCGGCCGCGTGCCGGACGAACCGGTACCCCGACAGCACCGTCAGCGACGACCCGAGCACCACCAGCGCGCCCGCGCCCTCCGTGAGCGCGAAGCAGGCCCGCACCCGGTCCGGCGCCACGTTCTCGCCGAAGAAGATCACGTCGGGTTTGAGGACGCCGCCGCACCGCTCGCAGTCCACGACCCGGAACGCCGCCACGTCCGCGTCGCCGAGGACGGCGTCGCCGTCCGGGTTGACCGCGCCGGGGGCGGCGGCGCGGGCCTCCCAGCCGGGGTTCGCGGCGCGGAGCCGCTCGTCCAGGCGGGTGCGGGGCGTCCGGTCGCCGCAGGCCAGGCAGACCACCCGGTCGAGCGCGCCGTGCAGCTCGATCACGCCGTCCGCCCCGGCGGCCTGCTGCAGGCCGTCGACGTTCTGGGTGATGATCCCCGCGACCAGCCCGCGGCGCGCCAGCTCCGCGACCGCGCGGTGCCCGTCGTTCGGACGCGCTGCCGCGATGTGCCGCCACCCCAGATGGCTGCGCGCCCAGTACCGGCGGCGCGCCGCGGCCGACCCGGTGAACGTCTGGTAGGTCATCGGCTCGGCCCGCCGGCGGCGGCCCGTCTCCCCGCGGTAGTCCGGGATGCCCGACTCGGTCGACAGGCCCGCGCCGCTCAGCACCACCACGTCGCCGTCCGAGACGAGATCGGCCAGCTTGCGCAGCCGCGCCTGCGCGTCCGTTCCGCTTCCCGCGAACCGCCCCTCAGCAACCTGCGTCACCCCTCCATGGTGCACGACGGCCGCGCTGACCGTCCGCCCGGCGGTTCCTTGATCGTCCACCGGGGCCGCGCGGGTGCTACGTTCCGCTGCGTGACCTCGAACAGGCGGCACGCGCCGATCGCGCCATCGCCGCGCATGAAGGAGGCCGGGACGCCGGTCGAGCGGGCGGTGCCGGAGCACCGCCCGCGCGCGGGCGGGGAGGTGCGCGTCGCATGAAGCTGGCCGTTCTCGGCGGCGGCGGGTTCCGGGTGCCGTACGTGTACGAGGCGCTGCTGCGCGACCGCGGCGTCCCCCGGATCGACGAGGTCTGGCTGTACGACACCGACCCCGGCCGCCTGGACGTCATGGCGTCGGTCCTCGCCGCGCTCGCCGACGCCGCCGCGCTCGCCGACGCCGCTGGGACCGGGGACGCGGGCGCGCCGCCGAAGGTGTTCACCGCCACCGGCCTGGACCGCGCGCTGGAGGGCGCCGACTTCGTCTTCGCCGCGATCCGCGTCGGCGGCACCGCCGGACGGGTCTGCGACGAGCGGGTCGCGCTCGACCTGGACGTCCTCGGGCAGGAGACCACCGGCCCCGGCGGGCTGGCCTACGGGCTGCGGACCGTCCCCGTCATGACGCGCATCGCGCGGCGGGTGCGGGCGCTCGCGCCGGACGCGTACGTCATCAACTTCACCAACCCCGCCGGCATGATCACCGAGGCGATGCAGGCGGTGCTCGGCGACCGGGTGCTGGGCGTGTGCGACACCCCGTCCGGGCTCGGCGTCCGCGTCGCCGCCGCGCTCGGCCTCGACCCGTCCCGGCTCCGGCTCGACTACGTCGGGCTGAACCACCTCGGCTGGACGCGCCGCGTCCTGCACGACGGGACGGACGTGCTGCCCGCCGTCCTCGCCGACGACGGCCTGCTCGGCTCGCTGGAGGAGGGCGTGGTGTTCGGCCGCGGCTGGCTCCGCGACCTCGGCATGATCCCCAACGAGTATCTGTACTACTACTACTTCAACCGGGAGGCGGTGCGCGCCACGCTCGACGCGCCGCGGACCCGCGGCGAGTTCCTCGCCGCGCAGCAGGCCGCGTTCTACGAGCGGGCCGCCTCGGCCTCCGGGGACGCCCCCATGGGGCTGTGGCGCGAGACCGTCGCCGCCCGCAGCGCCAGCTACATGGCCGAGGTGAAGGGCGCCGCGACCGGCGCCGCGTCGCCCGGCCACGCCGGCGTCGACCCGGTCGACGAGGGCTACGCCGGCGTCGCGGTCCGGGTGATGGCCGCGATCGCCCGCGACGAGCCCGCCACCCTGATCCTCAACGTGCGGAACGGGCCGACGCTGCCCGCGCTGCCGCCCGACGCGGTGATCGAGGTGCCGGTGCGCGCCGACGCGGGCGGCGTCCACCCGCTGCCCCTCGCCCCGCCCGACCTGCACCAGACGGGCCTGATGCAGCAGGTCAAGGCCGTCGAGCGGCTGACGATCAGGGCCGCGCTGACCGGCTCGCGGACCGACGCCGTCAAGGCGTTCGCGCTGCACCCCCTGGTCGACTCCGTGTCGGTCGGACGGCGCCTGCTGGACGGCTACGTCGACCGCATCCCGGAGGTCGCGGCCGTGTTCGAGGAACCCCGCTGACCCCGGACCCCGGCGAAGCGAGGACCCTCGGCGCCCCTCCGGAGGTCACAGGCTAGCCGCTCGCGGGGGCGGCGGAGCCCTCGGGCGTCCGCCGGTGCCCGGGAAGGCGGGCGGCCCCGGTCGTCAGGGCCAGCCCGGCCGCCAGGGCGAGCAGCCCGGCCCCGAGGAGGGCCAGCGGCACGATCATCTCCAGCAGCCGGATCTTGGCGGCGCCGTCGTCGGACCTGGAGAGCAGGTCCCGCTGCGACTCGGGCGTCAGCTTGAGGTCCAGGTCGGCGACGACGAGGCCCCCCGGGCCGCCCTGCTGGGGCCGCAGCGTCGACACCACGTGCCGCTGCTGGTCGACGGGGGCGCCGGTCCGCGGGTCGATCCAGTACGTGCTGTCGGACCGCTGCCAGCGGTCGACCTGCACGGGCTGGCCGCCCTTGGGGAGCCCGAGCAGTTCGGGAGGCAGCGCGGGCAACTGGCCGGGGAGCCTGGTGTCCGGGACGCGCTGGACGAACCGGAAGGTGCGGACGCCGTTGCGCCGCTCCTCCCCGGCGAAGGTGATCGGCCAGGCGCGCCGGGTGCTCAGGTCGAAGAGCTTCAGGCCCTTCTTCTCCGGCTCGACCGGCCAGAACAGCCCGATCCCCGACTGCCGGACGCTCTTGTCGCCCTCGACCGCCGCGCCGCAGCAGGCCCCGAGCCGTCCGGTGCGGCGGTCGAAGGCGAGCCGCTGCTTCTGGATCTCGATCGTGGCGCCGTTCGCCGTGTCCTGGACGACGGTGGTGGAGTCCCAGACGGCGACCCCGTCCTCGCGGGCCTTCACGTCGCCGCGGATGGTGTTGGTCGCCACCACCGTGGCGCCGGTGCGCGGGGTGAGCCTCCCGGCGTCGAAGTAGGCGGCGTTGCCGGCCTGCAGCCGCGTGACCTGGTAGAGGTCCGTCGGCGCGCCGATCAGCGCCGGGGCGACGTAGAGGCGCGCGAGGAGGGCCCCGGCCAGCATGAACGCGCCGAGGCCGATGAGGGTGAAGCCGATGGTCCTTCGCATGGCGGCCTCCCAGCGACGCGGCGCGGCGAAAGTGAACCGGTGCGCGCACAATCCCACAAAGCCGTGTGCCTGGCCAGGGCGGAGCGAAGAGCATTTCGCCATGTGGGCGCGGCCGGCGTGCGCGCCGGCCCGCCCGGGTCGCCCGGGCGGCGGCGGGTAGGCTCCGCTCCATGCTCGGCGGACGCCCGCCCCGCGGGTCTGCGGGTGCCCGTCCGATCCACCCGGAGCCTTGGGAGAGGACGACTCCATGACCGACGCGGGCCCCTTCACGGACGACGTCGTGCGGCAGATCATGCGCCACATGAACGACGACCACGCGGCCGACTGCCTCACGATCTGCCGGGCGCTCGCCGGGCGGCCCGGCGCGACCGCGGCCCGGATGACCGGCATGGACGCCGACGGCATCGACTTCGCGGTCGTGGACGGCGGCGCCGAGCACCCCGTCCGGATCCCGTTCAGCGCGCGGCTCACGGAGCGTCCGCAGGTGCGCCGCGAGGTCGTCCGCATGACCGAGGAAGCCCGCGCCGCGCTGAGCGGCTGACACGAGGGGCCCGGCCGGACCGCTGGACGTTCCCGACGTCACGTCGGTAAAGTAGCCGACATCACGTCGGAAACTTCGCCGCCGCACCTTCCCAAACCGATTTAGGTAAGGCTAGCCTAATTCGCGGGATCGAGGAGGGCCGGGATGGACAGCACGGGCACGGACGGCACTGGCACGAGCAGCGCCGGCACGGACGGCGCCGGCACGGACAGGGCGTTCTCCGCGCGGCTGAGGGCCGCCACCTGGAGCGACCACGGGGACAACGAGACGTCCGCCTACATGAGCGCGCTCGTCGACGGCCGCCTCGCCCGCGACGAGTACGCGGTGCTGGTGGCGCAGCTCCACCCCGTCTACGACCTCCTCGAAGAGGCCGCCGACCGGATGGCGTCCGACCCGGTCGCGGGCCCGTTCGACCTTCCCGGCCTGCGCCGGCGCGACGCGCTGGAGGCCGACCTCGCCTACTTCTACGGCCCGCGCTGGCGCGCCCGGATCGAGCCCCGCGCGGCCACCGAGCGGTACTGCGACCGGCTCCGCGAGGTGTGCTTCGACTGGCCGGCCGGGTTCGTCGCCCACCACTACACCCGCTACCTGGGCGACCTGTCCGGCGGGCAGTACATCGGCCGGCAGGTCCGCAAGACCCTCGACCTGGCGGCCGGGGACGACGGCGTCCGCTTCTACCGCTTCCCCGGCAAGCCCAAGGCGTACAAGGACCGCTACCGCGACCTCCTGGACGCCGCGCCCTGGGACGCCGCCGAGCAGGACCGCGTCATCGACGAGGTCAAGGCCGCCTACGGCCTCAACGCCGGCGTCACCGAGGAGCTCGACCGGAGCATCCGCCCCAGCGCCGCCTGACCGCAGGCCCGGACGCGCGGACGGCGCCCGTCAGCCGGTGCGGGAGAAGCGGACGCGGCGGCGCGCCGGGTCCGCCTCCTCCAGCCGCACCCTGACCTGCTCGCCGAGCGGCAGCGCGTCCCCGTCGCAGCGGCCGAACACCGGCGGCGACACCAGCTGGACGCGCCCGCCCGTCCGGTCGGCGCTCACGTCCACCACCACCGCGTCGAAGACGTGCCCGACGTGGTCGCGCAGCAGCAGCGCCTCGACGAGGTCGACGCAGGCGTGGTCGACGTCGGCGGCGCGGCGCAGCGCCCGCTGCATCACCTCCGGCAGCTCCGGCAGCGCGTCCCGGGCCCAGCCGGGGACGGGACGTCCCGCCGCGAGCGCCAGGCACACCTCGGTGGCGTACCGGTCGGCCAGCCGCCGGATCGGCGCCGTGACGTGCGCGTACGGGGCGGCGACGGCCGCGTGCTCCGCCTGCTCGGGCGGCGAGCCGTCGAACGCGGTGTACCCGGCGCCGCGCATCAGCGCCGCCGCGTCGTGCAGGAACGCGGCGTGCCGGGGCAGGGACGGGTCGAGCGCGCGGACGATGTCGCCGTACGAGGAGCCCCCCGGCCAGGCGACGCCGAGCGCGCCGGCCGCCAGTTTGACCCGCGACACCGCCTCGGGCGGCGCGGGCGGCATCGTGCGGAGCAGCCCGACGCCGCCGTCCAGCATCATCCGGGCGGCCGCGCGGCCGGTGAGCAGCGAGATCTGCGCGTTCCACGCCTCGGTCGCCAGGTCGCCGCGCAGCTTCAGCGCCCAGCCGCCGTTCGCGTGCACGACCTCCTGCTCGGGCAGCGGGAGGCTGACGCCGCCGCGCGCCGCCTCCGCCGCGATGAGCCGCTCGCCGATCTCGCCGAGCAGCGCGATCCGGGGGTCGCCGTCGTCGTGCCGGGCGCCCGCGTAGTCGAGCCGGTCGTGGCTGCGGACGAGGGCGCGCCGCACGTCCACGCCGGTGATCCGGCCGGTGTCGTCGATGTCGATCGTCCAGGCGACGGCGGGGCGGTCGCGGCCGGGCAGGAGGCTCGCGGCGTTCTCCGACAGCGGGCGCGGGTGCAGCGGCGCGTTGGTGTCGGGCAGGTAGAGCGTGACGCCGCGGGACCGGGCCTCGGCGTCCAGGGCGCCGCCGGGACGCACGAACCCGGCCATGTCGGCGATCGCGTACCGGACGCGGTGGCCGTCGCCGCGCCGCTCCAGGTGCATGGCCTGGTCCAGGTCGAGGGAGCCGGGCGGGTCGAGGGTGAAGAACGGGAGCCCGCGCAGGTCGGCGCGGCCGTCGGGGTGGGACGCGGGGCCGGCCGCCTCGGACAGGACGGCGGGCGGGAAAGGGCCGGGCACCGAGTACTCGGCGCGGATCCGGTCGAGGCCCGCGCGGATCTCGGCGTCGGCCTCGGCGGTACGCAGTCGCAGCGGTCGGCGCGGCACAGCACCGAGGGTACGGGACGAAAACCGGGTTCCGGACGTGATCTACATCGTAAAGGCGTCGGCCGACGGACGCTCCGGCGACCGCGCGAACTCCCGCAGCCCCACCGGGTCCACCACGGTGATCTTGCGGCGTCCGGTGCGGACGAGGCCTTCCGCCCGCAGCGTGCCGAGCGCCCGGGCGACCGTCTCGCGCGAGGCGTCCATCCAGCTGCCGAGCTCCTCCTGGGACAGCGGCGGGCCGATCACGATGGCGCCGGCCGCGTCCGGCGGCGCGTGCCTGGCCGACATCTCCGCCAGCTCCGTCAGCAGGATCGCCAGCCGCCGCGCGCCGTGCGCGGACACGTGCGCCTGCAGCCTGCGGTCGGCGTCGTCGAGCCGGCGCACGAACGTGCCGCTGACCAGCCGCCACACGCCCTGGTGCGCGTCCAGGAAGCCGGTGAAGCGGGCGGCGGGCACGACCAGCGCGCGCAGCGGGCTGAGCGCCGCCACCGTCGCCGACCGCTCCCGGCGGCCGAGCACCGCGCTCTCGCAGACCAGGTCGCCGGGGCCGCGCACGGCCAGGACGACCTCCCGGCCGTCCTCGCTGGCGGACGTCACTTTCGCCCACCCCGACTCGATGATGATGATGTGGTCGGAATCGTCGCCCTGGTAGCACAGCGGCGTCCGCGGCGCGTACTTCCGGGGCCGCGCGACCGCCCGGAGCGCCGCGCGTTCGGGGGCGTCCAGCGCGTCCCAGAAGGCGTCGCCGGGGCCGGCGGCGGCGCCGCCACGGGATGTCGCCGCCCGTGTCCGCGGTCGGTCGGTCGGCAGGCGGTCGGTCGGCGCGCGTTCGGTCACGGGTCCGCGTCTCCGGTTCCTGGGGTCGGGTGAACCGGTACCCGCGACAGATGGGGGGAGTGGGGCGGTGAGGCCCAGTGCCGCGGGTACCGGTCGCTCATGCGGCCGCCGCCCGGACGGGCGTCAACGTCCGTCCGGCGGCGGTGCACTGCCTTCATCCCAATGAGAACCCCTCACTGAGCGGAATGCTGCACGCGGGAGAACGCCGTGTCTGCGTCATCTGACACTTTTGACGAAAATTGCAGCGACGATCCGCGGGCGGCGCCCGGGGGGCGCGGTCAGCGGGACAGGGCGTTCAGCAGCCGGTTGACGGGGCTGGCGAGGTTCCACTCGTCGGCCAGCGCGACGAGCGTCTCCGGGTCGCGCGCGCCCGCGGGGAGGCGGTCGTCCAGCGCCGCGAGCTCCGGCGCGTCGATGTCGGTGACGACCCGCACGACCGTCTCGGCGGCGGCGAGGTACTCGCGCGCGGCCTCCATCCGGCGCCGCGCGCCCGCCGGGAACCCCTCGTCGGCGCCCGCGTCGAGCGCCGCGAGGATCCCGGCCACCGACCCGAAGCGGGTGACGAGCGCGGCGGCGGTCTTGTCGCCGACGCCTGGCACGCCGGGCAGGCCGTCGCTCGGGTCGCCGCGCAGCGTCGCGTAGTCGCCGTAGCCGCGGCCGGGGATGCCGTACTTGGCCGCGACCTCCTTCTCGCCCATGATCTGCAGGTTCCTGATGCCGCGCGCCGTGTACAGGACGGCGACCGGGGCGCGGTCGTCGACCAGCTGGAACAGGTCGCGGTCGCCGGTCACGATGTCGACCGGGCCGTCCGCCGCGCCCCGCACGGCCAAGGTCCCGATGACGTCGTCGGCCTCGTACCCGGGGACGCCCGCGCGGGCCAGGCCGACCGCGTCCAGCACCGCGTCGATGATCGGGAGCTGCGCCTCCAGCGCGTCGGGCGTCTGGTCGCCGCCGCTCTCGGCCACCCGATGCGCCTTGTAGGACGGCAGCGCCGCCACCCGGAACGCGGGCCGCCAGTCGGCGTCCATGCAGCAGACGAGGCGCTCGGGCCCGCGGTCCTGGACGAGCCGCGCGATCATGTCGATGAGGCCGCGGACGGCGTTCACCGGCGTCCCGTCCGGGGCCGTGACCGACTCGGGCACCCCGAAGAAGGCGCGGAAGTACAACGACGGCGTGTCCAGCAGCATCAGCCCGCTCATGCGCCACATCGTGCCATGCGCCACCGACTCCGGGGCGCAGGCGGGCCGGGACGGAGGCGGCCGGTGCGACCGCGCGGCGCTCCTGCGATCCTGGTACGCAGTGAAGATCGGAGAATGGAGACGGGTGTGACAACGGAGTTGTATCCGCGCGAGCGCGTCGGCCTGGTGCGGGACGCGGCGGAGCGGGCCGGCCTCGGGGCGGTGCTGCTGACGCCGGGCCCGGACCTGCGGTACGTCACCGGGTACGACGCCAAGCAGCTGGAGCGGCTCACCTGCCTGGTGGTGCCCGCGGGCGGCGAGGCGTTCCTGGTCGTCCCGCGGCTGGAGATCCCCGCGGCGCAGGCGTCGCCGGCCGGGTCGCTCGGCGTGGAGCTGGTGCCGTGGGACGAGACCGACGACCCGTACGCGCTCGTCGCGCGGCGGCTGCCCGGCGGCCTGGGCGCCGTCGGGGTGGCCGACCGGATGTGGGCGGTGATGGCGCTGCGGTTCCGCGCCGCGATGCCCGCCGCCGAGCAGGTCGCGGCCGGGGGAGTGCTCCGGGAGCTGCGGATGCGCAAGAGCCCGGCGGAGGTGGCGGCGCTGCGCGAGGCGGGCGCGGCGATCGACCGGGTGCACCGCCGCGTGCCCGGCCTCCTCAAGGCGGGCCGCACGGAGCGGGAGGTCGCCCGCGACATCGCCGACGCGATCACCGCCGAGGGGCACGCGCAGGTCGACTTCGTCATCGTCGGGTCGGGGCCGAACGGCGCCAACCCGCACGCGGAGCCGTCCGACCGCGTGATCCGTCCGGGCGAGCCGGTGGTGGTCGACATCGGCGGGACGATGCCCAGCGGCTACTGCTCGGACTCCACCCGCAACTACTGCGTCGGCGAGCCGCCCGCCGAGTACCGCGCGTACTTCGAGGTGCTGGCGGAGGCGCAGCGGGCGTCGAGCGAGGCCGTCCGCCCGGGGGCGACGCCCGAGGAGGTGGACGCGGCCGCCCGCGACATCATCGCGGCCGCCGGGCACGGCGAGCACTTCTTCCACCGCACCGGCCACGGCATCGGCCTGGAGTCGCACGAGGACCCCTACATCGTCGCGGGCAACCTGGAGCCGCTGGAGCCGGGCATGGCGTTCTCGATCGAGCCGGGCATCTACCCCGGGCCGCACGGCGCGCGCATCGAGGACATCGTCGTGTGCACCGAGGACGGCCACGAGCCGATGAACGTCACCGAACGCGCCCTGGTCATCGTGGACTGACCACAACATCCCACGTGGAAGAGTCACAACACCCCTTGGACCAGACCTAAGCCGGGGCCACGGGTCGTGCGGCCGGAGGCGCCCCGCGCCGGAGGTCGCACGACCCGCCGGCCGGGGGGCCGTTTCACGAGACGCGCCAGCGGCTCGGGAAACGGCCCCCCGGCCGGTGACGGGGGTTCCAGGGGGTCGCCCCCCTGGGAGTTACAGCGCCAGCCCGCTGGACGGGTCGAAGAAGTGCAGCCGGCGGGTGTCGACGGCCAGGTCGACGTGCTGGCCGGGGCGGACGCGCGAGCGGGAGTTGACGCGGGCCGTCCACAGCGCCCGGTTGTCGGTGAGCGGGATCGTCAGGTCGGCGTCGCCCTCGGCGGCGTCCTCGGCGAGGTCGGCGGTGTCCTTGTGCTCGACCGGCGGCGCGTCGATCGTGAAGATCACGTTGATCTCGCTGCCGAGCTCCTCGGTCACGCTGCTGCGGACCGCCATCGGCGCCCAGTCGGCGCTGGCGTGCGCGGCGTCCTCGAAGTCCGACGGCCGGACGCCGAGGATGATCTGGCGGCCGACGTAGTTCCGCAGGTCCGGCTTGTCGGTCAGGACCGAGGCCGGGACGGGCAGCGTGTATCCGGCGAAGGTGACCTGCGCGCCGTCGCCGTCGGCGCCGGTCAGGTCGGCGGTGGCGAAGTTCATCGCCGGGGAGCCGATGAAGCCCGCCACGAACAGGTTGACGGGGTTGTCGAACAGCCGCTGCGGCGTGTCGACCTGCTGCAGCCGTCCCTCGCGCAGCACGCAGACCCGCGACCCGAGCGTCATGGCCTCGACCTGGTCGTGGGTGACGTAGACGGTGGTGACGCCGAGCCGCTCGTGCAGCTGGCTGAGGGAGGCGCGCATGGACACGCGGAGCTTGGCGTCCAGGTTGGACAGCGGCTCGTCCATCAGGAACGCCTGCGGCTGCCGGACGATCGCGCGCCCCATCGCGACGCGCTGCCGCTGCCCGCCCGACAGCGCGGCTGGCTTGCGGGAAAGGAACTGCTCAAGGCCGAGCATCTTGGCGGCCTCGCGGACCTTCTGCTTGATCTCCGCCTTCGGCGTGCCGCGCAGCTTGAGCCCGAACGCGAGGTTCTGCTCGACGGTCATGTGCGGGTAGAGGGCGTAGTTCTGGAAGACCATCGCGATGTCGCGGTCCTTGGGCGCGAGGTCGTTGACGACCTGCCCGCCGATGGAGATCTTCCCGCCGGTGATCTCCTCAAGACCGGCGATCATCCGCAGCGCGGTGGACTTGCCGCACCCGGACGGGCCGACCAGCACCATGAACTCGCCGTCGCGGATCTCCAGGTCGAGGCCGTCCACGGCCTTGACGCCGCCGGAGTACACCTTGTCGACCCGGTCCAGCACGATCCCGGCCATCCGAACCCCCTCGTGGAAACGTTTCCATAGCCCCCTGCCGAGCAGGGGTTTTGTCCGACAGCTGGAGTAAACATCATGGAAACGTTTCCATGGGAGGGATGATCAGGGATAAGATCAACTAAAACCCAGTGAGGGGGACGATCCGGGCATGACGGACAGGCGGCCGGCGACGGTCAAGGACGTGGCGGCGTCGGCCGGCGTCGGCATCGCCACCGTGTCGCGCGTGTTCTCCAGGACGGGCTCGGTCAGCGCCGCCACCCGGGAGCGGGTGCTCGCCGCGGCCCGCGCGCTGGACTACCGTCCGAGCGCCCTCGGCCGCGGCCTCAAGCTCCGGCGCAGCGGCGGCATCGGGCTGATCGTCCCCGACGTCACCGACCCGTTCTGCGCCGAGCTCGTCGCGGGAGTGCTGGCCTGCGCCCGCACCCTCGGCGAGCACGTCATCGTCGACGCCGCCGGGGGCGACCCCGCCCGCGAGGCCGAGATCGTCGAGCGGCTCGCCGAGCAGCGGGTGGACGGCATCATCGCCATGCCCGCCGGCGACGAGGCCGACTGGCGCGGCGCGGCCCGGGTGTGCTCCAGCGTCGTGTTCGCGGGCCGCGTCCTGCCGGGACTGCCGGACGTGCCGTCCGTGCTGGCCGACGACGCGGGCGGCGTCCGGGCCGTGACCGAGTACCTCGCCGGGCTCGGGCACCGCCGCATCGGGTTCCTCGGCGCCGTCCCCGGCGGCCCGCCCCGGGTGCGGGAGCGGGCGTTCCGCGCCACCCTCGCCCAGCTCGGCGTGCCCGTCGAGGAGGACCTGGTCGTCGCGGCCCGCCCGGCCACCGACGCCGCCTACGCGGCCGCCGCCGGGCTGCTGCAGCGCCGCGCCGACGTCACCGCCGTCCTGGCCGCCGGGCACCTGCTCGGCGAGGCCGCCGTGCTCGTGGCCCGCGAGCTCGACCTGCGGGTCCCCGCCGACGTGTCGATCGCGATGGTCGACGACGTGGCGTGGGCCGAGCTGTGCGACCCGCCGCTGACCGCCGTCGCGCGCCCCGCCCACGACATCGGCTACCGGGCCTGCGAGCTGGTGCTGCGCGAGCCCGCCAGGCGGGGCAGGGGAGGGCCGGTGCTGCTGCCGACCGAGCTGGTCGTGCGCGGCAGCTGCGGCCCCCTGCGCGCCCAGCGCCGCCGGCCGGGCGGCGAACCGGGCAGATAGACCGGGCAGATAGAGCCGATCCGTGATCTGAGACGGGCCCGGGCACCGGCCGCGGCACGCTAGATTTCCGGCGTGGAGGAGATAGATCGTCAGATCATGGGGCTGCTGGCCGACGACGGGCGGATGAGCTTCACCGATCTGGCCAAGGAGACGGGACTGTCGGTGTCGGCCGTGCACCAGCGCGTGCGGCGGCTGCAGAAGCGCGGCGTCATCGCCGGGTTCGCCGCCAAGCTCGACAGCACGCAGATCGGGCTGCCGCTGACCGCGTTCATCTCGATCAAGCCGATCGACCCGGCCGCGCCGGACGACGCGCCCGACCGGCTGGCCCATCTCCAGGCGATCGAGGCGTGCCATTCGGTGGCCGGGGACGAGAGCTACATCCTCAAGGTGCGCGTCGCGTCTCCGAACGAGCTGGAAGACCTGCTGCAGAAGATCCGCGCCGCCGCGAACGTCGCGACGCGGACGACGGTCGTCCTCAGCACCCCCTGGGAGGCCCGCCGCCCGCCGCTGTGAGCTCAGCGGCGGCGGAACGCGGCGCGGAGGGCGTCGTGGGCGGCGGGCGGGGCGGTGGCGTGGTCGAGGGCGAGGAGCGCGGCGCCGAGCAGCGGGGGGTCTTCGGGGACGAGGAGCCGGGCGTGCGGGGCGAGGTCGGCGTAGCGGTCTGCGACGCCGTCCATGAGCAGCGGGCGCCGCGCCGCCAGGACGCCGCCGCCGAGCACGACGTCGGCGGGCTCGTCCAGCAGGTCCAGCCGCCGCAGCGCCACCGACCCGAGGACCGCGACCTCGTCGGCGAGCCGCGCCACGACCTCCCGGGCCACCGCGTCGCCCCCCTCGGCGACGTCGAACAGGACGGGCGCGAGGCCGGTGAGGCGCCCCTCGTCGAACTCGCCGAGATGGATGCCGAGCCCGACGTCGATCGCCCGCCGGACGCCGAAGTGCGCGGCGACGGCGCCGGTCAGCGCGGTGCCGGGGCCGCGGCCGTCCTCGCCGCGGATGCCGTGCCACAGCGCCGAGCGGCCGAGTGAGGCGCCGCCGCCCCAGTCGCCGGTGTGCGGCCCGAGGGACGGGAACCTGGCGGTGCGGCCGTCGGGCGCGACGCCCGCGCAGTTGATGCCCGCGCCGCACACCACGGCGACGCCCCACCCGGCGGTGACGGCGCTGCGCAGCAGCGCGAACGTGTCGTTGCCGACCGCGACGCTCGCGGCGGCGCCCCGGCCGAGCAGCAGCTTCTCCAGCCGCTCCTCCTCGCCCGGCAGGTCCACGTTGGCCATGTAGGCGGCGAGGTGGGCGACGTCGCCGGGCAGCGCGCCCGCGCGGCGCAGCGCGGCGTCGATGACGGACGACAGCGCGTCCAGCGCGGTGTCCAGCCCGTCGAGCTGGGGGCGGAACCCGTCGCCGCGGACGGTGGCGAGCAGCTCCCCGCCGGTCCCGACGACGGCCGCGTCGGTCTTGCTGTTGCCGCCGTCGACGGCGACCAGCACGCCTCCCTGCGGGTTCGCGGGAGCGGCCATCACGCGGCCCAGGGGAGGTGGGCGCGGTTGGCGGCCACCAGGTCGCGGGCGAGGCGGTCGGCCACGTCGCGCTGGCCGATCAGCGGGTGCGCGAGGAGCGCGGCGGCGACGCGGTCGACGCCGCCGCGCAGCGCCGCGTCCAGGGCCAGCTCCTCGTAGGCCGACACGTGCGCGATCAGCCCCGCGAACAGCGGCTCCACCGGCGGGACGGACAGCGGCACCGCCCCCGACGAGGTGATCCGCGCCGGCACCTCGACGACGGCGCGGTCGTCCAGGAACGGCAGCGTCCCGTGGTTGCGGACGTTCACGACCTGCGCGTCGCCGCGTCCCGTCAGCAGCGACGCGGCGAGCTGCACGGCGGCCTCGGAGTAGAACGCGCCGCCGCGCTCGTCCAGCCGGGCGGGCTTGGTGTCCAGGGACGGGTCGGCGTAGAGGGCGAGCAGGTCGCGTTCGAGCGCGGCGACCGCCTCCGCCCGCGACGGCGCGCCGCGCTGCTCCTCGACCACGCGGTCGTGCTCGTAGAAGTAGCGCAGGTAGTACGACGGGACGGCACCGAGCCCGCGCAGGAACGGCGCGGGCAGCCCGGAGATCTCGGCGAGCGCGTCGGGGTGCTCGTCGAGGAGGCGGGGCAGGACCTCCTGGCCGTCCAGCAGCACCGACCGCACCCAGGTGAGGTGGTTGAGCCCGGCGTGTCCGAGGCTCACCCGGTCGGGCGGGACGTCCAGCAACTTGGCCGCGCGGCGCTGGAACCCGATCGCGACGTTGCACAGCCCGACCGTGCGGTGGCCCGCGTCCAGCAGCGCGCGGGTGACGATCCCGACCGGGTTGGTGAAGTCGACGATCCACGCGCTGGGGGCGAGGTCGGCGACGCGGGCGGCGATGTCCAGCACGACGGGGACGGTCCGCAGCGCCTTGGCGAGCCCGCCCGCCCCGGTCGTCTCCTGCCCGACGCAGCCGCATTCGAGGGGGAGCGTCTCGTCGACGTGCCGGGCGGCCTGGCCGCCGACGCGCAGCTGGAGCAGCACGACCGTCGCGTCCGCGACCGCCTTGTCGAGGTCGCCGGTGGTGGTCACCGTCGCGGGATGCCCGGCGCGCCGCAGCATCCGCGCGGCGACGCCGCCGACGAGTTCGAGGCGCTCCGTGTCGGGGTCGTGCAGCACCAGCTCCGACACCGGCAGCGCGGCGTGCGCGCGCGCGAGCCCGTCGACGAGTTCCGGGGTGTAGGTGGACCCACCCCCGATGACTGTCAGCTTCAACCCTTCACTCCCGTCAAGGTCACACCCTGGATGAACACCCGCTGGGCGAGGAAGAACACGACCAGCACCGGCAGGATCGTCAGCAGCGTCGCCGCCATCGTCAGGTTCCACTCGACCTCGTGCGCCGCGCGGAACGTGGCGACGCCGATCGCGAGGGTCCAGTGGTCGGGGTCGGCGTAGACGAGCGGCCGGAAGTAGTCGTTCCAGCAGTAGAAGAACTGGAACAGCGCGACGGCGGCCAGCGCGGGCTTCGCCATCGGCAGGATGACCCGGATCATCGTGCGGAACTCCCCGCAGCCGTCCACCCGGGCGGCGTCGGCGTACTCGCGGGGGATCGTCACCAGGAACTGGCGCAGCAGGAAGATGGAGAACGCGTCCCCGAACAGCTGCGGGATGATCAGCGGCCACAGCGTGCCGGTCAGGTCGAGCCGGGCCCACACGATGTACAGCGGCACCATCGTGACCTGCGGCGGCAGCATCATCGCCGAGATCACCACGACCAGCGCGAGGTTGCGGCCGCGGAACCGGAACCGGGCCAGCGCGTACGCCACCGGGACGCTGGACACCAGCATGAACACCGTGGACAGGCCCGCGTAGACCGTGCTGTTGATCGTCCAGCGGACCATGTCGCCGCTGAACACGTCGACGAAGTTCCCGAACTGCCAGTCGCGCGGCCACAGGTCGTCGCTCAGCGCCTGCCGGTCGCTCATCACCGCGGTCAGCGCGATGAACACCAGCGGCGCGAGGAACATCAGCGCGACGGCGACGGCGGTGGCGTGCACGGCGACCCACAGCAGCGCCCGCCGCGTCCTGCCCCCGGACCTCACGACGCCTCCTCGCCCGCGAACGCCTTGAACTGGCGGAGCAGGAAGAGCGTGAACACCATCGCGATGGCGAACATCACCAGCGCCAGGACGCTCGCGTAGCCCATGTTGAACTGCCGGAACCCCTGGTCGTACAGCCACTGCGGGAACGTCAGCGTGGAGTCGCCCGGATACCCGGGCGTGTACTGGGTGCCGGGCAGGTCGGCGCGCCCGGACGCGACCTTCCCCGCCACCATCGCCTGCGTGAAGTACTGGAGCGTCTCGATGACGCCGGTGACGGCGCAGAACGCCAGCACGGGCGACACGGTCGGCAGCGTGATGTGCCGGAACCTGGACCAGGCGCCGGCGCCGTCGATCGCGGCGGCCTCGTACAGCGACCGCGGCACGTTCAGCAGCGCCGCCAGCATGATGATCATGATGTCGCCGACGGCCCAGAGGCCGAGGAGGGTCAGCCCGGGCTTGGCCCAGGCGGCCTCGTTGAAGAAGTCGGGCAGCGTGAGGCCGAGCCGGTCGAGGATCGTCGGGAACGGTCCGGTGCCGGGGTTCATGAGGAACACGAACGCGACCGTGGCCGACACCGGCGGGATCAGGTACGGCAGGTAGAAGATGGACCGCAGCACGCCCCCGCCCGCCTTGATCTTGGTGAGGAGCTGGGCGACGCCGAGGCCGAACAGCACCCGCAGCGGGACGAGCACCGCGACCAGCCACAGCGTGTTGCGCATCGCCGTCCAGGCCTGGCCGTCGTCGAACAGGTAGGCGTAGTTGTCCCAGCCGACGTACTCCAGCGTGAACAGGTTGTAGCGGGTGAAGGAGAAGTAGACGGTGGCGGCCAGCGGGTAGGCGAAGAACAGCGCGAACCCGACCAGCCACGGGGACAGGAACGCCAGGACGCGGAGCCGCCGGCGGCGGCGCGCCCGCGCCGCCGCCGTCCCGGTCCGCGCCCCGCCGAAGGAGCGGAGCCGCAGGGAACCGAGTGCCACCGGTCAGCCTCCGGCGAGTTTGAGCGCGCCGTCGACCTCGCCGTCGAGCTTGGTGAGCGCGGGGCCGAGGTCCTTGGCCTTGCCGGTCTCCCACTCGTCCTGGACGAACTTCTGGAACCGCACGATGTAGTCGTTGCCGTTCGGCGTCGGCGGCGTGGTGTTGCTCGCGGGATGCTTGAACACGTCCAGGAACGTCTTGAACTGCGGCGGCAGCTTCAGGTCGGGCGACGACAGCGCCGGGATCGTGGACGGCACGTTCCCGAGCCCGTTGGCGAGCGTCACCAGCGCCTGGGTCTCGGTCGTGAGGTACCGGACGAACTCCCAGCCCGCCTGGGCGTGCTTGGCGCCGCGCGGGATCCCGATGACGGTGCCGGCGATGAAGCCGCCCCCGTACAGCGACTGCTTGTCGTCGGCGACCGGGTACGGCGCGGTGCCGTAGTCGAGTTTGGGCGCCTCCTTCTCGATGAACTTGGTGCGCCACTCACCGTCGATGGCCATCGCCACCTTCCCCTTCTGGAAGGGGTTGGCCGCCTCGAACTCCTGCCCCAGCGAGCGCAGGAACTTCTTGACGTTGTCGTAGCCGTACCAGTCGATGAGCTCCTTGTTCCACTTCAGGTACGCGGTGAAGGCGGGGTCCTTGGCGAAGTTGGCCTTGCCGTCGTCGGTCAGCCATTTCACCCCGAACGGCGGGGCCATGTGCTGCACCATGTGCTCGTAGTACTGCGCGGACGGCATGAACCCGGCGACCTTGATGGTGCCGTCCGGGTCGCGGACGGTGAGCTTCTTGGCCAGCGCGGTCAGCTCGCTGATCGTCTTGGGCGGCTGCTCGCCCTTCATCAGGGCCTTGTTGTAGTAGAGCCCGTAGGCGTCGGCGAGCAGAGGCATCGCGCACCGGGTGCCCTTGTACTCGGTGTACTTGCGCACCGCCTGCGGGAACTGGTTCAGGTCCACCTTGGACTTGCCGATGTAGGGCGAGAGGTTCTGCCAGGCGCCGCTCTGGCACCACTGGCCGACGCTGTCGGTGGTGAACGACGACACCACGTCGGGCGGGTTCCCGCCGCGGATGGCGTTGGTGATGCGCTCGTCGGTCTGGCCCTCGACGAGCTTGACGGTGATGTTGGGGTGGGCCTTGTTGAAGCCGGCGACGGCGTCCTTGAAGGCCTGGACCTCGTGCGGGGCGCTCCAGCCGTGCCAGACCTCGATGGTCTGCTTCTCGTCGGACTTCGGGCCCTCGTCGGACGAATCGTCGCCGCCGGCGGTGCAGGCCGCCGTGAGGCCGAGCGCCGCGGCGGCTAGGGCGGCCGCGAGCCGGCGCGTGATGGTGGTGGGCACTCCGGTTCTCCTTCAGGGGTGGGACGGCCGTCTGCAGCCGTCACGGTGTCGGGGAGTGATGCCGGGTCGGGAGTGATGCCGGTCGGGAATGCGGTGGTGGGAGAGGGGAGTCGGCGGTCGGAGGGGGTCAGGGGACGGGGACGGTGCTGGAGAAGACCTCGTCGCGGGTCTCCCGGAGTGCCTGCTGAAGCGCTCCGGCCAGGACGGGGTTGCCCTGGACGGTGCTGAGCCGCACCTTGGGGCGCGGGATCGTCAGGCTGTGCAGGTGCTGTTCGACGCGCGCGCGGAGCGGTTCGCCTCCGGCGCGCAGGACGTCGCCGGTGAGGACGACGAGGGCGGGGTCGACGATGGCCACGACGGTGGCCAGGGTGACGCCGAGACGGGTCGCGAGCTCGGTGAGGGCCCGTTCGGCGCGGGCCCCGGCGTCGGAGGCGGTGCGCGTCCCGGCCGCGGCGGCGCCGACGTCGGCGGCGGCGCGGCGGAGCGCGACGGCGGCGTCGCGGCCGCGGAACCCGTGCTCGCGCATCAGCTTCAGCACGGCGGCGCCGCCGGTGAGGCTGTGCACGCCGCCGGTGTGGGTGCGGCGCACGTCCCGCATCAGCGGCGCGCCGACCGCGGGCATGTAGCCGATCTCGCCGGCGCCGCCCGTCGCGCCGCGGTGCAGGGCGCCGTTCAGCACGACGGCCATGCCGACGCCGTCGGCGACCCACAGCAGCACGAAGTCGCTCGCCCCCGCCGCCTGCCCGCCGGCGCGCTCGGCGAGGGCGGCGAGGTTCACGTCGTTCTCGATCGCGATCCGCACGCCGAGCCCGCCGGTCAGCGTCGCGACCAGGTCCGGGATGTGCCAGCCGGGGATGTGGGAGGCGTATCCGAGCCGCCCGGTCGCCGGGTCGACGGCGCCCTGGATGCCGATGACGGCGCGGCCGAGGCCGCCGCGGGCCAGCCCGGCCGCGGCGGCGGCGCCGTCGAGCGCGGCGGCCATGCGGGCGACGACGTCCACGCCGGTGCGGCCGGGCGTCGGCAGCGTGTGCTCGCCGACGACCGTCCCGGCCAGGTCGGCGACGCTGACCTGGATCCGCGCCGGGGTGACGTCGGCGCCCGCGACGTGCGCGGCGGACCCGTTGATCCGGTACAGCTCGGCGGTGCGTCCCGGCAGGCCCTCCCGGATGCCGTCGCGGACGACGAGCCCGGCCTCCTCCAGCCGGGCGAGCAGCTGCGAGGCGGTCGGCTTGGAGATGCCGGTGAGGTCGGAGATCTGCGGCCGGGTCAGCGGCCCCCGGTCCAGCAGGGCCTCCAGCGCCGCGCGGTCGTTGATCGCCCGCAGCAGGCTGGGCGTCCCGGGGACGGGCGTGGACACGGCGGCGCCTCCGTGCGCAGAAGGTCTCGCGTTAAGAAGGTTTCCTAACTTGGAGGAGAAAGTAAGGACTCTTAACGATCACGTCAAGACCCAGGCCGGACCCGGCCCTTCACGGCGGAGGGGGAGCGCTCAGGGGGCGGTGACGATGAAGCTGGAGTTGCCGAAGCCGACCTCGTCGCCGGGCCGGACGCGGGCCGGGCCGGTCAGCCGCCATCCGTTCACGCGGGTGCCGTTCATCGACCCCAGGTCGGAGATCATCCAGCCCTCGTCGGCGCGGTAGATCTCGGCGTGGAACCGCGAGACGGTCAGGTCGGTGAGGATGAACTGGCAGCCGGGCGCGCGGCCGACGACGATCCGCTTCAGGTCGCCGGGCGGGAGCATGAACCGCGGCAGCCGCGGCGCCCGCCAGGCCGCCTCGATCCGCGCGGTCACCTGCGACACCGACGACACGATGCCGGTCAGCCGGTTGAGGACGCGGTTCCCGGACGGCAGGTCGTGCACGATGTCGGCCAGCTCGGCCTGGCTGCGGGCCTGGAGCACCTGGTCGACGCGGCGCTCGAACGTCTCGTTCGACATCCGGCCCTCGGCCACGCGGTCGCTGAGGACGCGCAGCGCCCGGTCCCGCTCCGTGTCGGACGCTCTCACCGGGAATGAGGGCTGACCGTCCATAGCTGTGAGTATCCAGTCCCCGTCGTCGGCTGTCCAGAATGGCGTTTCTGCGAGGGCGGGTGATCGGCCCTCACCCGCCCTCCCCCTCTTCGACGGCCTCTCCGACGCGAAAGTTCGCGGCGTGTTCACCTCGCCGCCGGGCCTCCCGGAGGTCAGCGGGACAGCAGGTCGCGGGCGATGTGCGTCACCTGGATCTCGTCGGTTCCGGCGTAGATCTGGAACGATCTCGCGTCGCGGGCGAGCTGCTCGACGCGGTACTCGCTCATGTAGCCGTTGCCGCCGAACAGCTGCACGGCCTCCTGCGCGACCTCGCTCGCCGCCTGCGCCGCGTACAGCTTCATCGCCGACGCCTCGGCGAGGGTGGGGGCGCGTCCGGCGCGCTGCATCTCGATGTGCCGGAACACCAGGTTCTGGACGTTGAGCCGCGCGACCTCCATCGTGGCGAGCTTGAGCTGGATGAGCTGGAAGTCGCCGATCCGCTGGCCCCACAGCTCGCGCGTCCTGGCGTACTCGACCGACAGCCTCAGGCACTCCTCGATGACGCCGAGTGCCATGGCGGCGACGCCGGCGCGCTCGGTGACGAAGTTCTGCTTCGCCGACGCCTTGCCGCCGCCCTCGCCCGCCGCGAGGAGCCGGTCGGCGCCCGCGCGGACGTCGGTGAGGAACAGCTCGCCGGTGGGGGAGGAGTGCAGCCCCATCTTGCGCAGCGGCTTGCTCTGCTCCAGCCCCGGCATGCCCCTGTCCAGGACGAAGGTGAGGATCTCCCGATCGCGTGGGTCGCTCCCGTCGTCGAGTTTTGCGTAGAAGACGATGGTGTCGGCGTAGGGGCCGTTGGTGATGAAGGTCTTGCCGCCGTTGATGACGTACTCGTCGCCGACCTTCCGCGCGGTGGACCGCATGCCGCCGAACGCGTCCGAGCCCGAGTCCGGCTCGGTGATCGCCCAGGCGCCGATCTTCTCCATGGTGAGCAGCGGCAGCGCCCAGCGCTCCCGCTGCTCCGGCGTGCCGCGCTTCATGATCGTTCCGGCGGCGAGGCCGAGGCCGACGCCCATCGCCGCCACCAGCCCGGGCGCGACCCGGCACAGCTCGATCACCGGGATCATCGTCATCGCCGCATTCGCGCCCCGCGGCGGCCGCTCCTCGTCCCGGCCGCGGGCGCGGAAGGACGAGCGGGCCAGCTCGTCCATGCCGAACGTCTTGTAGAGGTCGCGGAGCAGGTCGTACGGCGGGAGGTCGCCGGACTCCAGCGCGTCCAGGTTCGGCCTGACCTCCGCGTCGATCCAGCCGCGCACCGCGTCCCGGATCATCAGGTCTTCGTCGGACCACTCGATCATGCTCGCCCCGTCCTCCCGCGTCCGCCGGTCACGCGGTCCATCCTCGCAGAAGGCGAAAGCGAGCGCTTACTGGGGGAGTGTGACGACGTCGGCGAGGACGCCGCCGTCCGCCGTGAGCCGCTCCGGCGACGGGCTGTCGTACACGACCAGGACGCGGGTGCCGGGCCCCTCGTCCAGGACGGCGATGCCCTCGGCGTGGTCGTCGCCGTCGCCGTAGGGGAGGTCGCCCACCACCTCCAGCTCGTCGGCCGTGACGATCTCGGCGGCGTCGGCCTTGACCGCGTTGCGCCACCGCACGACCTGCACCGGGCCGTCCAGGTCCATGCTGGGGCCGGTGAGGACCAGCAGGTCGTCGCCGTGCGGGCACAGGTCGCGGATGCCGAGTCCGCGCAGGTCGAGGAAGTGCGTGCGGTACGGCTCGCCGTCGTCGCCGACGGGCAGCGCGCGCAGCCGCCGCGGGTCGCGCGGGTGGTCGCCGGGACGGATCTCCACCAGCACCGCCCAGCCGCGCAGCACCGGCCCGCGCAGCCCGATGTAGAGGCGGTCGCCGTGCGCGGCGACGCCCTCGATGTCGATGCCGTTGTCCTTGCTCGGGACGGACATGAACGGCGCCAGGTGCGGGTCGCCGGCGAGCAGGTCGGTGATGGAGTCCCTGTCCAGGCCGAGGACGGCGGCGGTGCGGTCGCCGTCCTCGCGGACGACGCCTGGCAGCCCGTCCTCGCCGGTGACCAGCGGGAGCCGCACGAGGATGAAGCGGTTGTCCTCGCGGACGACGGTGGCGAGGCGCTTGCGCGACTTCGCGTCGCTCTGCCCCGGCTTGATCTTCTTGCGCTTGAGGCTGTGCGAGCCGACCGCCCACAGCCAGCCGTTGGCGCGCGCCAGCCCCTCGATGTCGGCCTCCTCGCCGGGGCCGGCGGGCAGCGGGACGAGGTCGGCGAGCGCGACCGTGGCCTGCCCGTCGTAGCCGGTGACGCGCCCGTCGCCGTCCAGGGCGGCGGTCAGCCGCTCGATGGTGGCGGTCTCGTCGCCCGCGACCCACAGGCAGCGGCCGTCCTGGCGCACGGCGGACAGGTTGGTGTGCGTCTCGGCCTCACGGCTTTCCTGCGCGAAGCGCAGCTCGACCCGGCGTTCCACGATCATTGGGGAATGCTCCCACATCAGGTCTCCCACCGGACATCCAGCCGCGGCGGCTTGCGGAAGACCAGCCCGTGCGGGCGGGCCGGGCGGGACGGGTCGAGCCGCAGCCCGGGCAGCCGGTCCAGCAGGGCGGCGAGGGCGGTCCCGGTCTCCAGCCGGGCGAGGTGGGCGCCGAAGCAGAAGTGCGGGCCGTGCGCGAACGCCAGGTGCTCGGCGGCGTTGCGGCGCCGCACGTCGTAGCGGTCGGGGTCGGCGAACACGGCCGGGTCGCGGTTGGCGCCGGCGAGCGACACGCGGACGAGGTCGCCCGCGCTGACCTCCGTCCCGCCGATCTCGGCGTCGCGGACGGCGTACCGGTCGACGACGGACGCGGACGGCTCCAGCCGCAGCGACTCCTCGATCGCCGCGGGCAGCAGGCCGCGGTCGTCCAGGACGAGCCGGAGCTGGCCGGGATGCCCGAGCAGGTGCAGGACGGCGTTGGCGATCATGCCTTCGGTGGTGTCGATGCCGCCGAACATCAGGATCGCGGCGTTCGCGACGACCTCGGCGGTGGTCAGCCCCGCCTCGTCGCGCGCGGCCCCGGCGAGCAGCGACCCGGGACGGGACGCGGTGATCGCCTCCTCGACGGCCGCGGTGAGCAGCCGGTACGCGTCGCCCGAGGCGGGCGGCGCCGCGCCGCCCGCCGTGATCGCGGAGACGGCCTCGACGAACGCGCCGTACCAGGACCGGACGGTGGCCGCGTCCACGCCGTCCAGCCCGAGGGCCTCGGTGACGACGGCGACGGCCAGCGGCCCGGCCAGCTCGCCGCGCAGCTCGGCCCGGCCCGCCGGGGCGAGCCCGCCGACGAGGCGCGCGGTCTCGTCCTCGACGAACGCGGTGAACCGCTCGCGGGTCAGGGCGGGGCGGAACGGGCGGGCGAACGGGTCGCGGTGGCGGGTGTGGACGGGCCCGTCCAGCGACAGCATGCTCGGCCCGACGACCTGCGCGGTGGAGAAGCGCGGGTCGTCGACGGTGAACGCGTCCGCGTCGCGCATGACGCGCAGGGCCAGGGCGCGGGAGGTCACCAGCCAGCCGTCGAGCGCGGGCAGCCAGGAGACCGGTTCGCGCTCGCGCAGGCGCGCCAGGTGCGGGTGCGGATCGTCCTCCAGGTCGGCGGCCGTGACGGCGGCGCCGAGCGGGAACCGGCAGGTCAGGTCGGAGGTCACCCGTTCGAGCATAGGCGGACGCGAGAGGCCGCCACGTTCCTGATCTACAACGTAAAGGCGCCGGGCGGGAGCGATCCAACCCGACCGATCAGGCGGCCTCCGCCTGCCGCCGCCACCACTCGCGGCCGCGCTCCGGCAGCGTGTAGATCGGGTCGTGATACTCGTACCGCCTGGTCAGCGCGTCGGGATCGGACGCCTCCAGGGCGGTGCGGTAGTTCTTCGTCCAGTAGGAGACGCCGCGCTCGCGGTCGTAGTCGGCGAGCTGGTGCACCCAGCGCTTGCCGACGTAGGGGACGTCGCACACGATCCGCGGGGTGGCGAAGCCGGGCAGGTAGCCCATGATCGCGTGCTGCAGCTCCTGCGCCTCCCAGACCGCGAGCCGCCAGTGCTCGCTGCCCGGGATCATGTCGCACATGTAGAGGTAGTACGGCATGATCGCGGCCTCGTCGAGCAGCGCGAACGACAGGTCCAGCAGCGCGGCGGGGGAGTCGTTCACGCCGCGCAGCAGCACGCCCTGGTTGCGGACGTCGCGGATCCCGCTGTCGAGCATCGCGCGGGTCGCCCTGGCGACGAGCGGCGTCACCGACTGGGCGGCGTTGACGTGCGTGTGGATCGCGATCTGGACGCCGCGCTCGTGCGCCGTCGCGGCGAGGCGCTCCATGCCGGCGCGGACGTCGTCCTGGAGCCAGTGCTGCGGCAGGCCCATCAGCGCCTTGCTCGCCAGCCGGATGTCGCGGATGTTGTCGATCTCCAGCAGCGAGGCGACGAACGACTCCAGCCGCGGCCACGGCATGTTGGCGACGTCGCCGCCGGACACGACCACGTCGCGGACGCCGGGCGTGCGGCGCAGGTAGTCGAGCATGGCGCCGAGCCGGTCCGGCGGCTTGGCCGTGAACTTGTGCTTGTCGACGTTCGGGGTGGAGTTGCCGACGAGGTCCATCCGGGTGCAGTGCCCGCAGTACTGCGGGCAGGTCGGCAGGATCTCGGCCAGGACCTTGGTGGGGTAGCGGTGCGTGAGGCCCTCGACCGCCCACATCTCGGCCTCGTGCAGCGAGTCGCGCTCGGCGTGGGGGTGGGACGGCCAGTCGGTGCGGCGGTCGCTGAACACCGGGAGCATGTAGCGGCGCACGGGGTCGGCGTAGAAGCCGTCGGTGGACGAGACGTCCATCGTGTTCAGCATCTGCGGGGGCAGCAGCATCGACATCGTCGCGCGCTCGGCCTGGTCGCGTTCCAGGTCGGCGTAGAACGGCTCGTCCAGCAGGTCGCCCATGACCTGGCGGAGCTGGCGCAGGTTCTTCACGCAGTGGGCGCGCTGCCACTGGGCCGACTCCCACTCGTCCTGCGTGACGTCCCGCCAGCCGGGCAGGCGCCGCCAGTCGGGCTCCACCAGCGGCCGGCGCCGGTACACGTACGGCTGGCGCACGGCCTCGTCCGACAGGACGGGCCCGTCCGTGTCCGGGTGCAGGGCAGTGGTCATCCTCGACCGCCTCCTCGCCTCATACTGATCGCATAAAACTCTTGTACGAGGCCGACGTTACGGGAAGACTTTCGATGAAACCAGTAGTGTTCGGTACATCTTACGCAACGCCGGGGCATTCGAGCGAGGGGCGGGGACGGCGATGAGCGACGGCGCGGGCGGCGCGGGCACGGCGGTGGGGCTGCATCGGGTGCTGGAGCCCGCGGGCGTGCTGCCGCAGGCCGCGCTGCGCCTTGACCCCGACCCGCGGATCCGCCCCGACGAGGTGCGCATCGCCGTCGAGCGCCTCAACCTGGACGCCGCGTCCTACCGGCAGCTGCACACCGCCCACGGCGGCGACCCGGACGCGATCCGGGCCGAGGTGCTGCGGATCGTCGGCGAGCGCGGCAAGATGCACAACCCGGTGACCGGGTCGGGCGGCATGCTCGTCGGGACCGTCGACGAGGCCGGGCCCGGCTCGCCGCTCGGCCTCAAGCCCGGCGACCGCGTCGCCACCCTCGTGTCCCTCACCCTCACCCCGCTCGCCATCACCGACGGCCTGGCCCGCTGGGACGGCCTGTCGGAGCAGGTGCCCGCCGAGGGACACGCCATCCTGTTCGCGCGGTCCATCGCCGCCGTGCTGCCCGGCGACCTGCCGGTTCCGCTGGCCCTCGCCGTCATGGACGTGTGCGGCGCGCCCGCCCTCACCCGCCGCGTCGTCGCGTCCCGGGAGAACGCGCCCGTCGTGGCGGTGCTCGGGGCCGCGGGCAAGAGCGGCTGCCTGTCGCTGGCCGCCGCCCGCGGCGCCGGCGCGTCCCGCCTGATCGGGCTCGTCCCCACCGCCGAGGAAGAGGAGAGGCTGGCGGCCACCGGCCTCGCCGACGTGGTCGTCCGCGCCGACGCCCGCGACCCCGTCGCCGTCGCCGCCGCCGTCGGGGACCCCGTCGACGTCACCGTCGTCTGCGTCGACGTGCCCGGCTGCGAGCACGGCGCGATCCTGGCGACCGCGCCCGGCGGCACCGTCGTGTTCTTCTCGATGGCGACGTCGTTCCCCGCCGCCGCGCTCGGCGCCGAGGGCCTCGCCGCCGACGTGACGATGCTCATCGGGAACGGCTACGTCCCCGGGCACGCCGCCGCCGCGCTCGACCTGCTGCGGTCGGAACCCGCCGTCCGTGCGCTGTTCACCTCCAGGACCGGGGACGATTCGGCACAATGACCGGGAACGCGCCGGACGCGGCGGGGGAATCGGATCATTGAGGGAGACGGCATGGGGAGCATCACCGAGGAGCTGCGCGGACGGGACCCGAAGGAGCGCCGGGCGCAGATCGTCGACGTCCTCGTCGAGGCGTTCTCGGACCTGATGGAGCGCAGCCCCGCCGAGTTCCGCCGCCGCTTCCGCAAGATGGCGTCCGACCCGTTCGCGTTCTACCGGGGCAGCGCCTGCCTGTTCTACGCCGACATCGTCCACGACGACGACCCGTGGGCCGACGAGCGCACGTCCCGCGTCTGGATCCAGGGCGACCTGCACGCGCAGAACTTCGGCACCTACATGGACGACGACGGCGTGTTCGTCTTCGACGTCAACGACTACGACGAGGCCTACGTCGGGCACTTCACCTGGGACGTCAAGCGGCTCGTCGCGAGCCTGGCGCTGCTGGCCTGGCAGAAGGCGATCTCCGACGCCGACATCCGGCGGCTCATCGAGACCTACGTGCGCGGCTACGTCGACCAGGTCCGCCGGTTCGCGGCGCACGACGGCGACGAGAAGTTCGCGCTGACGCTCGACACGACCGGCGGGTACGTCCGGGACGTGCTCGTCGCGGCGATGGGCGGCACCCGGATCGGGCTGCTGGCCGGCATGACGGAGGTCGCCGGGCCCGACCGGCGGTTCCGCGACCGTCCCGGCGTCCGCCGCCTGGACGACGCCGAGCGCGCCAAGGTCGAGGCCGCCTACCAGGAGTACCTGACGACGATCCCGGCGGAGAAGCGGTTCGGCAGCCTCACCTACCAGGTCAAGGACATCGTCGGCGCGTCCGGGTTCGGCATCGGCTCCGCGGGCCTGTCGGCGTACAACATCCTCGTGGAGGGCAACACGCAGGCGCTGGAGAACGACGTCGTGCTGTCGATGAAGCAGGGCAACGTCGCCGCCGCCAGCCGCGTCGTCGACGACCCCCGCATCGGCGCGTACTTCCAGCACCACGGGCACCGCACCGCCGTGTCGCGCCGGGCGCTGCAGGCCAACAGCGACCCGTGGCTCGGCCACACCCAGATCGACGGCGTCGGGTACGTCGTCCAGGAGCTGTCCCCCTACGAGGAGGACCTGGACTGGAGCGGCCTCACCGAGCCGGAGGAGATGCTGTCGGTCCTGGACGACCTGGGACGCGCCACCGCCAAGGTGCACTGCGTGTCCGACACCGACTCCGACCACACCCTGGTCGGGTTCCAGGTCGAGGACGCCATCGACGCCGTCATCGGCCCGGACGAGTCGGCGTTCGTCGCGGCGATGGTCGCGTTCGGCACCCAGTACGCCGAGATCGTCCGCGACGACCACACCTACTTCGTGGACGCCTTCCGCAACCACGAGATCCCCGGCCTCTAGCGGGGCGCGGTCACGCGGCGGACGCGGGTCAGGCGCCGGTGATCCGCAACGTCCCGAGGATCTCCAGGGTGAGGTCGCGGTCGTCGCGCTGCTTGATCCGGACCCACGCCCGGACGCCGTCGCCGCTGAGGCCGGTGCCGCTGAGGCCGATCTCGTCGACGGACGGCGTCCCGGAGCGGCAACCGGTGAACCGCCTGATGGACCCGTGGAGGAGCCCGCCGGCGGCGAGGTAGGGCCGTGCCCGCGGGGGGCCGCAGCTCGGATGGCCGGACGCGGCGGGGGGCGGCAGCTCGTCGTCCGAGGCGGCCGAGACCAGCCCGACGAAGATCCCGGGGGCGGACCCGTCGCCGAGGAACCCGCGCAGGTCGGGGGTGGCGCGCAGCACGGGCCGCTGCCGGCCGTCGCGCACTCCCACGGTGGACGGGTCCCAGGTCGGGCCGGGCCACACCCGCCACTCGGCGGGGACGGACACGGTGATCCGGCCCGACTCGTCGGTGACGCGCATGAACCCCCCGCCGGGCGCGACCATCGGCCGGGGCTCCTGGATCGCGGTGTCGACGAGGACGCCTCCGGCCATCGCGGCGGCGGCCAGGAACGCGCTGAGCAGGGGCTTCCCGAAGCCTTTGAGCGGCGGCCGGGAGCCGTCCCGCGGGGCCGGAACGCGCGGGCCCGGCCCGGTCCGTGGGGCTGGCCTGGTCCGCGGGCGCCGTGGCGGCGCCTCGCCCGCCGCGTCCCGCGCCAGCGCGCCGATCAGCCCGGGCGCGGGCCGGCGGCCGGCCGGTTCCGGCCGCGGCCGGGCGAGCGACGCGACCAGCCGGCCGGCGAACGACTCAGCGCGGATCACCGGTGACCTCCGTCTCCGGCGCGCTCCGGGGCGGTGGCGGGGCCTCCGGCGGGCCCGCCACCGGGACGGCGCGGGCGAGGCGCTCGATCACCAGCGGGGCGCCGACTCCCAGCGCGAAGGCCGCGAACGCGCCCTCGACCTGGCCGCTCGCCGCCGTCGCCGCCGCGAGGATCGCGCCCACGCCGGAGCGGATCCCGACCGACAGCACGAACGCGACCCACCCCTGCGGTATCGGCCTGCGCCACGACCATCCCCGCCCGCGGTGGATGCGGGCGTAGAGGTCGAGTCCCTCGACGCACAGGCCGCCGGCGAGGCCCCAGAGCGCGGCCAAGAGAGGTGCCATGCCGTGCACTCTAACCAACGCGAATACAGCATGTAACAAACTCGACACAATAAGTGACGGACGCGGGATCAGGCGCGGGCCGGGCCCGGACGGATGAGGAGGAGGGCGATGTCGTCGCGGCCCTGCTGGTCGGCCAGCAGGGTCAGGACGCCGTCGGCGGTCTCCTCCAGCGTGCCCGCCCGGGACGCGACCAGGGCGGACGCCAGCCGCGCGATGCCCTCGTCCACGTTGCGCATCCGGCTCTCGACGAGGCCGTCGGTGTAGAGGGCGAGGGTGGCGCCCACCGGGATCGTCTCGGTGACCTGCTCGTACTCGGGCGGATGCGCCTGGTCGGACACGCCGAGCGGGAGGCCGCGCGGCGCGGAGAAATGGCGCACGGTGCCGCCGGGGAGGGCCAGCAGCGGCGGCGGATGCCCGGCGCACGCCACCTCGCAGCGCCGCGTCGCCGGGTCGCAGACCAGGCACAGGCAGGTCGCGAACTGGGCGGCGTGCAGGTCCTGGGCGATGGCGTCGAGCCGCTCCAGCACCTCGGCGGGCCGGAACTCGCAGCTGGCCAGGGTGTGCGCGGCGACCCGCAGCTGCCCCATCGCCGCGGCGGCGGTGACGCCGTGGCCGACCGAGTCGCCGATCACCACGGCGATCCGGTCGCCGGACAGCGGCACCACGTCGTACCAGTCGCCGCCGACGCCGCTGCGGGCCGGCAGGTAGCGGTGCGCCATCTCCAGGCCGGGCGGGGCGGCGACCGCGGCGGGCACCAGACTCGACGCCAGCGCCGTGGCGGTGCGGTGCTCGCGCCGGAACAGGCACGCGTTGTCGATGCTCGTCGCGGCCCGCGCGGCGAGTTCGGTGGCCAGGGCCGCGTCGGCGGCGGCGAACGGCAGCCGGCCGCGCTTGCGGCTGAACACCGCGAACCCCAGCGCCCTGTCCCGCGCCACCAGCGGCACCGCCAGCAGCGACACGTGGTCGAGCAGGCCCTCGATGAGGCGGCCGGTGCGGTGCGCGAGGGTGTCCTGGACGGCGTCGCCGCCGAACTCGACCATGCCGCCGGTGGCCAGGCACCGCGCGTACGGCGTGGACGGCGGGTAGACGATCACCTCGTTGACGGGGAACTCGCGGGACCATCCGCGCGGGTCGTCCTCGGCGAACGCGACCGCCAGCCGCCGCACGACCGCCGGGCCGCCGCCCTCGGACGCGCCGCCGCCGGGATCTTCGCCGGGGCCGCCGGTCTCGGCGGCTGGCCGGTCGTCGTCGGCGAGCAGCCGCTCCAGCACGTAGATCCCGCCGGCGTCGGCGAACCGCGGGACGGCGACGTCGACGATCTCCCGCGCGGTCAGGTGCAGCTCCAGGGTCGAGCCGATGCGGCGGCCCGCCTCGCTGAGCAGCTCCAGCCCGCCGGCCCACGACGGGGACACCGTCAGCGCGATGACGGTCCCGCCGTCCGCGACGGTCAGCGGCTCGCAGCTAACCGACAGCCCGCCACCGGCCACGCCACCGTCGAACACGCCACCGCCCGGCGGGTCGCCGCTTGGCAGGGGCAGCGCGCCGTGCCACGGCCGTCCCTCCGCGGCGCGTTTGAGCGCGGTGACGAGCGGCTCGGCGGCGCCCGGACGTCCCAGCCGGTCGGTGAGCAGGTCGGCGAGCAGGGACCCGACGGCCTCGTCCGCGGCGCGGCCGAACAGGCGCGCGGCGCCCTCGCTCCAGCCGGTGATCCGCCCGTCCGGGGTCAGCAGGACGGTCACCGGCGCCGCCTGCCGCGGGGGTCGTTCGGACATCGGCCTTCCATGTTCCGTGTGCCGGGGCCGCCGGCGGGACCGCGTTACGCTGAGTCCCCGCGGACGGCGCCAATCGGTCGAAAAGGGAGTGGACGCATGGGCTCCGAGTGGGTTCCACCCGAGGTCGACAGTCAAAGACCAAGCGTCGCACGTGTATACGACTTCCTGCTCGGCGGAGACCACAATTTCGCGTCCGACCGCGACCTGGCGACCGGGCTGCTGCGGGTCGAGCCGCAGGCGCGGGAACTGGCGCGGGCGAACCGGGCGTTCCTGCGGCGCGCGGTCCGCGCGGTCGCCGGGGCGGGCGTCGACCAGTTCGTCGACATCGGGTCCGGCATCCCCACGCAGGGAAACGTGCACGAGGTCGCGCAGAGCGTCAACCCGGAGGCGCGGGTGGTGTACGTCGACAACGACGACGTCGCCGTGGCGCACAGCCGCGCCATCCTCGCGGACGACGACCGGGCGATCGTCCTGCAGGCCGACATGCGGCGCCCCGGGGAGATCCTCGCCGACCCCGTGCTGAAGGGTCAGCTCGACCTGGCAAGGCCGGTCGCGTTCCTGCTGGTCACGACGCTGCACCTGGTCAAGCACGAGGAGGACCCCGGCTCGATCGTCGCCGCGCTGCGGGACGCCTGCGCGCCCGGCAGCCACCTGGTGATCTCCCACCTCACCCACGAGTCCGAACCGGGCAAGACCGCGGCGATCGGCAAGCTGTACGACCGGGCGAGCTCCCCGGCCGTGTCCCGGTCGCGCGCGGAGATCCTGCGGTTCTTCGACGGCTGGGACCTGCTCGACCCCGGGCTGGTGTACGTGCCGCTGTGGCGTCCGGACGAGGGCGAGGCCGTGGACGACCCCGAGCGCTTCCTGATGTTCGGCGGGGTGGGCCGCCGCTAGCCCCGCCCTGCGCCGCGCCCTCGGACGGGGGCGGTCAGCGGGCGAACGCGATGGCGGCGCCCGCGCTGATGACGATCGCGATGACCGCTATGACCAGCGAGGTGCGGAGCGGGTCGCGGCGCGGCGGCGGCGTCCGCGCCGCGCGGGGCGTCGAGCGCGCGAAGGCCGGCTGGGTCGCCTTGGGCGACGACGGCCGCGGCCGTGTCCGGGGCGGCGGCGCGGGAGCGGCCGGGGCCGCCTCGGTCGGCCGGGGACGCGGCGTGGACGGCGGCGCGGGCGCCGTCGGCGTCGGGAGCGTCGGCCCGGGAGGCGTCGGCGGAGTCGGCGGCACGACGGTCGGCGTTGGCGGTATCGGCGGAGTCGGCGGTATCGGCGGTATCGGCGGTATCGGCGGTGTCGGAGGGGTGGGCGGTGTCGGCGGCGGTGTGCAGGTGGGCCAGGGCGGCCAAGTGGGCCATGTGGGCCAGCCGGGTCGGCCTGGTCGGCCGTGCGCGCCGCCCGGGCCGATCTCCACGTCGACGCACAGGCTGATCCGCGGCTTCGGGGCCGACGGCGGGGGCGGCCCGGCGGCGAGCACGGAGGACGGGAGGGCCAGCGCGCCCGCGACGGCACCGCCCAGAACGGCGAAGACGACCCTGGCGAGCCGAACGCGCCGGACGCGCTCGACGCACCGGACGCGCTTGACGGGCCGGGCCCGCGGGACGAGGGCGCGGCGCATGGTCAGCCGCCTCCCGCGATGCGCTGCAGGTCGGCGGCCAGGGTCGTGAACGCGTCCGGCCCGACGGCCAGGGCGCCGGTGAACACGTGCGAGATGTCGATGGTCAGGTACGCCCCGGCCGCCAGCAGCGACCCCATCAGCGCCAGCGGGACGAGGGTCATGCCGCGCGGCCGCGCGCCGGCGAGGAAGGGCAGCAGGACGACGACGATCCCGGTGAGCACGGTGATGATCAGCAGCCCGGCGGGCGGCGAGGTGCGGGCGTCCATGGCGCGCTGGCGGCGGGCGGCGGAGATCTCGCCGAGGTGCAGCAGCACGGTGCTGCGGGCCTCCTTGACCTCCTCGTCGTCGCCGGTCCTGAGGGCGATGACGTCCCGGCGGAGGCGGTCCAGGTCGGTCCAGCCGCGGTGGCTGAGCTCGCCGTCCTTCATGAGCTTCCACTCGGGGCCGCGGACCAGGTCGACGTAGGCGCGCAGCGCCCGCTGGACGTGCTGCGCGTCGGGCGGCCGCAGCCGCGACGCGGCCCAGTACGCCTCGGCGATCGCCTGGCTCTCGGTGTAGGTGTTGGAGCGCGCGGAGTCGGACGTGGTCCACGGCACGACGACGGCGATGGCGAACGCCAGCAGGAACAGGGCGGACAGCATCGCGCCGGTGTGGGCGGTGGTGGGGCCGTCCGGGTCGGGGTCGTCGACGCCGGGCGTCCGCCGGACCAGCCGGCTCGCGATGAGCACCACGCCGACCGCGCACGCTGCGGCCGCAATGTAAACGATCATGGCTCTCCCGGGGGACGGATCTGCCACTACCTGGGGTGATTGTAGATTTACGGTCAGTCGCCACGCCCGGGATCCGCCGCGAGCCTCACCCGGCGGTGAGGTGACCGCCCGGCCAGGGAAGATGGAGCTGTCCACCGGCGTGAGACGGGGAAGAACTGGTGGTAGTTCTTGTGGAATACGGTGTTCGTGCCGGAAGATCTCTTGTAGAGATCTCTGATTGACGGACGATTGACGGAACCGGCCTGAGAGGGGCGGCTGCGCGAGGGGAGACGGCGATGGCGCCGCACGGAAAGCTGGACCTCGACCCGGAGACGGTGCGCGCCGCCCGGCGGCTCGCCGCCCGCGCCGCCGAGCCGATCATCCGGATGGCCCGCTCCCACACGACCGTCTCCGTCGAACGCGCGCTGCTGCGCCTGTCCGGGCTCACCGGCGCCGACGACGAGGGCCGCCCGTGGGCCAATCACCTCGCCGACGCCGTCCGCGGCCAGGTCGGTCTGGAGCACGGCGTGGCGCTCCCCGTCTGGGACGCGCTGCTGACCGGCCCGCACGGCACCCTCCGCGACCTCGCCGAGGCCGCCGCCCGCGGCCGCGCGTCGTTCCGGCTGCCCGCCGGGACCGACGCCGAACACGCCCGCAAGGCCGCCGGCGAGGCGGCCCGCGCCGGGATCGCCCGCATCGACCACCGCCGCGCCGAACGCGACGCGCTGCTGCGCGAGCTGCCCACCCCCGACACCGCCGACCCGCCCCGCCCGCTGGTCTACCTGATCGTCGCGACCGGCGACATCTACGAGGACATCCCGCAGGCGCAGGCCGCCGCCCGCGAGGGCGCCGACATCGTCGCGGTGATCCGCTCCACCGGGCAGTCGCTGCTGGACTTCGTCCCCGAGGGCGCCACCCGCGAGGGATACGCCGGCACCTACGCCACCCGGGAGAACTTCCGGCTGATGCGGTCCGCGCTGGACGAGGTGTCCCGCGAACTGGGCCGGTACGTGCGGCTGACGAACTACGCGTCCGGCCTCTGCATGCCCGAGATCGCCACGCTCGCCGGTCTTGAGCGCCTGGACATGATGCTGAACGACTGCATGTACGGGATCATCTTCCGCGACATCAACCCCCGCCGGACGTTCATCGACCAGCGCTTCTCCCGGCAGATCCACGCCCGCGCCGGCATCGTCATCAACACCGGCGAGGACAACTACCTCACCACCGCCGACGCCGTCGACGCCGCGCACACCGTGATCGTCAGCCAGCTGCTGAACGAGCGGTTCGGGCACGAGGCGGGCCTGGCCGACGCGCAGCTCGGCCTCGGCCACGCCTTCGAGATCGACCCGTCGATCCCCGGGTCGTTCCGGCTGGAGCTCGCGCACGCGCAGCTGGTCCGGGAGCTGTTCCCCGGCGCGCCGCTGAAGTACATGCCGCCGACCAAGCACATGACCGGCAACATCTTCAACGGGTACCTGCTGGACGCGTTCTTCAACCTCGCCGGCGTCATGACCGGGCAGTCGATCATCCTGATCGGGATGATGACCGAGGGCATCCACACCCCCTGGCTGTCGGACCGCGACCTGGCGCTGGAGAACGTCCGGTACGTCCGCGACGCCTGCGGGAGCCTCGCCGAGGACTTCATGCCCCGCCCGGACGGCATGCTCGTCCAGCGCGCCAAGCAGGTGCTGTCGGAGTCGGTCGACCTGCTCGGCCGCATCGCCGACGACGGGCTCCTCGACGCCATCGCCGACGGCACGTTCGGCGTCACCCGCCGCCCGCCCGACGGCGGCAAGGGCCTGGACGGCGTCGTCCCCCGCGCCGACGGCTACGTCAACCCCGCGATCGAGATCCTCGACGCCGAGAACCCGGACGCCGCCCCGCCCGCCGCCGTGGGCGCGGCGGGCGGCACGGCCGAACAGGAGGTGCCCGCATGACGGTCGAGATCCCCGGGACCGGGACGCAGACCCCGGCCGACCCGGCCGACACCCGGCAGGTGATCCGCCCCTACGGCGACACCACCGGCGACGGCATGGTGCAGATGTCGTTCACCCTGCCCGTCCCGGCGGGCAAGCGCGCCGACGCCGCCGCGCTGCAGCTCGCCGGCAAGATGGGCCTGGACCCCGCCAGCGTCGTGCACGCCAAGCCGATGGGGCCCCACTTCACCTTCTTCATCGTGTACGGGAAGGTCGGGCACCTCATCGACTACGCGTCCATCCCCGTCCCGGCGGAGCGCGCCTACCCGCTGCTGACGTCCCAGGAGGTGAACCTGGCGATCCGCGGCGCGCTGAACCGGAAGCTGGTCGTCGTGGGCGCCTGCATCGGCACCGACGCGCACACCGTCGGCATCGACGCGATCCTCAACGTCAAGGGGTTCGCGGGGGAGAAGGGCCTGGAGTACTACCGGGAGATCCAGGTGGTGAACATGGGCGCGCAGGTGACCGTCGCGGAACTGGTCGAGCGCGCCAAGGCCGAGGACGCCGACGCCGTCCTGGTGTCGCAGGTCGTCACGCAGCGCAACGCGCACCTGCACAACACCAAGCAGATGGCCGCCGCGTTCCACGCCGAGTACCCGACCTCCGTCGCCGGCGGGATGGGGCGGCCGCTGCTGGTCGTCGGCGGGCCCCGGTTCGACACCGTGAGCGAGGCCGACCTCGGCGTCGACCGGATCTTCGGCAAGGGCACCACGCCCGCCGAGGTCGCGAGCTACCTCGTCCACGCGCTGCTGCCCGCCGCCGACCGCCCGGCCGACGACGACGACGAGGACGAGGACGAGGACGAGTGACATGAGCGAAGCGAACCCGGCGACGCGGGGGGCCGTCCCCCCGCGGGAGACCGCGAGCGGCCCGCGCGAGGGGACGGCCGTCACGCACCGCAGGTACATCCCCTACTCCCACGCCCACTACGCCGGTGACCTGGTCGACGGCGCCTACGTCCTCGGCCTGTTCGGGGACGTGGCCACCGAGCTGTGCATCCGCACCGACGGCGACGAGGGGCTGTTCGCGTCCTACTCCGACGTGCAGTTCCGCGCTCCCGTCCGGGCGGGGGACGTGCTGGAGACCACCGCCGTCCTCACCCGCGCGGGCACCCGCAGCCGGGTCATGGAGTTCGAGGCCCGCGTGGTGTGCCGGGGCCGTCCGGACAAGGGCGAGTCCGCCGCCGAGGCGCTCGCCGACCCGATCGTGGCGGTCACCGCGTCCGGCACCGTCGTGGTGTCCGCGCCCGGCGGCTGAACCCTGCCGCCGCACCATGATCGAAAGTGTCGGCGGCCAATTCGCCCGACCCCGCGATCATGGTGTTGAGCTGGGGAAACACGGAGTCGCCGCAGAACATGCCGCGGTTGACAAGGTGGCGGAAGCCGGTAGTTTTGCAGCAGTCCAGCACGGGACTCACCGATCGGCCGCCCGAGGCGCCACCGGGCACCGCGCCACGACGGGACGGGGATCACGCGAGTGGTCGACGCCGTGTCCGCCCGAGCCAGCGCGGTGACCCGAGGCCGTGCCCGGACGGAGCCGCCCGATCGCGCGGGGGGTTGGACCCGGGAAGGGCCCGGACATCCAGTAGAAAACGGAGCCTCGCTCCCACCGCCTGTGGGACGACTCCGGCCCGACGGATGTCGCGGGCCCTCTTCCGTGCGTAAAAGCCACGCGCCCGTGCTCGTCCGCCCGTGCGTGTGCGGGCTCGTGCGTGCGCGGGCATGGTCGCCGTGGCCGCCGGAGCCCGGTAGCGTTCCCACCAAGAGACCGAGCGAACGAGGTGGGACGTGGCCCAGGAGACCCTGCCCGACCGGTCGCCGGCCAAGGGCCCGGACGAGGGCCCAGGCGGCGAGCCCGGCGGCCGGGAGCGCCCGGGACGGCTGAGCGGCCTCCCCGGCCGGCTCCGCGCCGGCGGCCGCGCGGGCTGGCCCCGCACCCTGCTGGCCGCCGCGTCCGGGCCGGTCATGTGGCTGGCGTTCCCGCCCGTCGACCTCGCCGTCCTCGCGCCCGTGGGCGTCGCGCTGCTCACCCTCGCCCTGCGCGGCCAGGCCGCCCGCACCGGCGCCTGGCTCGGCTTCGTCGGCGGCGCCGTGTTCTTCCTGCCCGTCCTGGAGGGGATCGCCGCCATCGGCCCGGACGGGTGGGTCGCGCTCAGCCTCGTCCAGGCCGTGTACTTCCTGCCGCTCGGCGCCGGGATCTCCCTGGTCGCCCGGCTGCCGGGCTGGCCGGTGTGGACGGCCGCGCTGTGGGTCGGCGAGGAGCTGATCCGGGGGCACGTCCCGTTCGGCGGGTTCCCGTGGGCGCGGCTCGCGTTCAGCCAGACCGCCTCGCCCCTGACGCCCTACGCCTCCTACGGCGGCGCGCCCCTCGTCACGTTCCTGACCGCCCTGATCGGCGGGCTGCTCGCCTACGCCGCCGTCCTCGCCCACCGCGCCTACCGCGCCCGTACTGCGCAGCCGCAGGGGGAGGGGGAGGGGCGGACCGGACCGAAGTGGCGCGCCTTGGCCCCGGCCGCGCCCGCCGCGGCGGCGCTCGCCGTGATCGCCGCGCTCGCCGGGGGCGGCGCGCTGATCCCGACCCCCACGTCCGGGCGGCCCGTCACCGTCGCCGTCGTCCAGGGCAACGTGCCGCGCCTCGGCCTGGACTACCTCGGGCAGCGCAAGGCCGTCCTGAACAACCACGTCCAGGCCACCCACGAGCTGGCCAGGCGGGTCCGCGCGGGCGAGGTCGCCAGGCCCGAGCTGGTCGTGTGGCCCGAGAACGCCAGCGACCTTGACCCCTACGCCGAGCCCGAGGCCTACACCGCCATCGACGGCGCGGTGAAGGACGTCGGCGTCCCCGTCCTGGTCGGCGCGCTCACCGACACCCCCGACGGCGAGAAGGTCGAGAACCGCGGCATCGTCTGGGACCCGCGGACCGGGCCCGGCGACTACTACGTCAAGCGGCATCCCGTCCCGTTCGGGGAGTACCTGCCGTTCCGCGACGTCCTCACCAAGCTGATCACGCGGTTCGAGCGGGTCCCCCGCGACTTCGCCAAGGGCACCCGCTCCGGCGTCATGCGGCTGGGCCCCGTCACGGTCGGTGACGTGATCTGCTTCGAGGTGGCCTACGACCGCGAGGTCCGCGACGTCGCGCGCGGGGACCTCCTGGTCGTGCAGACCAACAACGCCACCTACGGCCGCACCAGCCTGCCGCCGCAGCAGATCGCGATGTCCCGGCTGCGCGCGGTCGAACATGGCCGTACGATCTTGGTTGCCGCGACCAGCGGCATCAGCGCGATCGTCGCGCCGGACGGCCGCATGATCGACCAGTCCCGGGAGTTCGTCCCGGACCTGCAGGTCGCGACCGTCCAGGCGCGGACGTCGCGGACGCTCTCGGACCGGCTCGGCGCCGCGCCCGACTGGGCGCTCGCGGCGCTCGGGCTCGGCGCGGTCTGCGCGGCGGCATGGACGTCGGCCAGGAAGAACGAGGGGAATTGACACCGATGGAGATCCCAGCCGACCTCGGCCGGGTGCTCGTGATCATCCCGACGTACAACGAGCGGGACAACATCGAGCGCATCGCCGGCCGGGTGCGCGAGGCCGTCCCCTCGGTGGACGTCCTGGTGGTCGACGACGCCAGCCCCGACGGCACCGGCGAGGTCGCCGACGCCCTGGCGGCCGCGGACGAGCAGATCAGGGTCCTGCACCGCGCGGGCAAGGACGGCCTCGGCCCCGCCTACATCGCCGGGTTCCGCTGGGCGGCCGAGCAGGGCTACGACGTCATGGTCGAGATGGACGCCGACGGCTCCCACCAGCCCGAGGAGCTTCCGCGGCTGCTGACCGCCCTGCAGGACGCCGACCTGGTCATCGGCGCCCGCTGGGTCCCGGGCGGCAAGGTCCGCAACTGGCCGAAGCGCCGCGAGGCGCTGTCGCGCGGCGCCAACACCTACGCGCGGCTGATGCTCGGCATCCCGCTGCACGACGCCACCGGCGGCTACCGCGCGTTCCGCGCCGCGACGCTCGACAAGATCGGGCTGGACGGCGTCGACTCGCGCGGCTACTGCTTCCAGATCGACCTGGCGCTGCGGGCGGTGCGGCAGGGCCTGCGCGTCGTGGAGGTCCCGATCACGTTCGTCGAGCGCGTCCACGGCACGAGCAAGATGAGCCGCGACGTGATGGCCGAGGCGGCGCTGCGGATCACCCAGTGGGGCGTGTCCAGCCGGGCCGGCAGGCGGCGTCCGCCCCGCTGAACGCCGCCCGCCCGGCGGCGGGCGGGAAACGTTCGGGGGCTTCCCGGCGTTGTACTGGGGAGAGGGATTCACCCCGCGACCCGAAGATGGAGCCATGCTGCCGCTGCTACTGGTCCTGGCGTTCCTGGCGATGCCCGTCGCGGAGATCTACGTGATCATCCAGGTGGGCGGCGCCATCGGCGCCTGGCCCACGGTCGGGCTCCTGGTCGCCGAGAGCCTGCTCGGCGGCTGGATCGTGCGCCGGGAGGGCCGCCGCGCGTGGCGCGCCTTGGAGGAGACGCTGCGGCGCGGCGTCATGCCCGACCGGGAGCTCGCCGACGCCGCCCTGGTCATGGCCGGCGGCGTGCTGCTGCTGACGCCCGGGTTCGTCACCGACGTGTTCGGGTTCGCGTTCGTGCTGCCGTTCACCCGTCCGCTGGTGCGCCGCGTGCTGTCGCGGTACGCGTCGCGGCGGATGCGGGCGGCCGAGGACAGGGCGCGGTCGCGCGCCGCGTTCCCGCCGGGCTTCGCCGCCGGTTTCGACCCGTTCGGACGCGGGCCCGGCCCCGACCGCGTCGAGACCCCGCCGGGCCCGGTGGTCCGCGGCGAGGTCATCGACGAGGACGACTCCCCGTCCCGCACCTGACCGCGGGTTGCTCTTGGCGGCCCGCTGCGGCTCGCGCAGCTGGAGCCGCCGGCCCCGGACGGACGTGAATCGGGCCCGTACCGTATCCCCGGTACGGGCCCGATCCGTGAAATCTCAGTCGATGCTCACGCCGACTTCCTGCGTCCCGCGCGCAGGATCGCCAGACGCTCAGCCAGAACCTCCTCAAGGTCTTCGAGCGTCCTGCGCTCCATGAGCATGTCCCAATGCGTGCGCGGCGGCTTGCCCTTCTTGGTTTGGGGCAGCTCCCCGTCGACCCGCAGGGCCGTGGCGCCGCAGTTGCGGCATTCCCAGGTCATCGGCACCTCGGCCTCGGCTGCGAGCGTCACGGTGAACCGGTGGCCCTTCGTGCAGGTGTAGTCCACCTCTTGGCGAGGGGCCAGATCGGTGTTGCGATCGTTCTCGTAGCTCGTCGCTCCGAGTCGGGTGCCGCGAAGTGCGCGCTCGGCCATCGTCACGTGCCTCCCAGACGGCTTGCGGTCTTGCCCTGACCAACGCTGAATCCCACGACAAGATTCCCCGGGCCATGGTGATCCAACCCTGCCGTTTGCGGCCGCACCGGGCCGCGCCCCCTCGGCGGCCCCGCGCGAGCCTCAGTGACGGGACGTGAGCACCTCGTCGATCAGCCCGTAGTCCTTGGCCTCGGCGGCGGTGAAGTAGCGTTCCCGGTCCAGGTCGCGGCGGACGGTCCCGGGGTCCTTCCCGGTGGCCTCCGCCACGATCGCCTCGGTCTGGGCGCGCAGCCGCAGCACCTCGCGGGCCTGGATGTCCAGGTCGGTGGTGTAGCCGCGGGCCACCTCGATCGCCGGCTCGTGCAGCAGGATCCGCGCGCCGGTCAGCGCCGCCCGCCGGCCCGGCGAGCCCGCCGCCAGCAGGACCGCCGCCGCCGACCCGGCCTGCCCGACGCACGTCGTCTCGATCGGCGGCCGGACGTAGCGCATCGTGTCGCAGATCGCGAGCATCGCCGTCAGCGACCCGCCGGGGGAGTTGATGTAGAGGGCGATGGGCCGGTCGGGGTCCATGCCCTCCAGGGCCAGCAGCTGCGCGGTGACGTCGTTGGCGCTGATGTCGTCGACGGGCGCGCCGAGGAACACGATCCGGTCCTCGAAGAGCTTGTTGTAGGGGTCGGTGTGCTTGCGCCCGTAGGTGGTCTGCTCCTCGAACTCGGGGACGAGGTAGCGCCGTTCCGCCCGTGTCATGTGCCCACCCGGTCGGTGCTGTCGATGACGTGATCCACGAAACCGTAGTCGCGCGCCTGCTCGGCGGTGAACCAGGCGTCGCGGTCCCCGTCGGCCTCGATCCGCTCCAGCGGCTGGCCGGTGTGGAACGCGGTCCGCTCCGCCAGGGTCCGCTTGAGGTACAGCGACTGCTCGGCCTGGATCTTGATGTCGGACGCGGTGCCGCCGATCCCGCCGTGCGGCTGGTGCATCATCACCCGTGCGTGGCGCAGCGCGTACCGCTTGCCCCGCGTCCCGGCGCACAGCAAGGTCTGTCCCATGGACGCGGCCATGCCCATCGCGACCGTGGATATGTCGTTCGGGACGAACTGCATCATGTCGTAGATCGCCATCCCGGCGTCGACGACGCCGCCGGGCGAGTTGATGTAGATCGTGATGTCGCGCTCCGCGTCCTGCGCGGCGAGGAGCAGCAGCTCCCCGTTGATCCGGTTGGCGACCTTGTCGTCGATCTCGGTGCCGATGAAGACGATCCGCTGCGCGAGCAGCCGCTCGAACAGCTGCGCCTCCGCCAGCAGCGGCGCCTCCGCCACCGCGGCCCACGTCCTCCCCGCGAACGTCTCCGCCCGTCGCTCGCCGCTCCACCGCTCCGGTTCGCCGTTCACGAGCTCCTCCTCGATCTGTACGTTCTGTACGCTACGTACGTAGCACGCTAGCCTGGGAGGGAGGGAGTGACCAGGGGAGTACCCCGGGGTTTCGCTATACGATGAAAAACGTGGATGTTCCGGTAACCGAAGCACGTGCCCAGTTCGCGGACCTGGTGAACCGGGTCGCCTACACGGGCGAGCCCGTCAAGCTGACGCGGCGGGGACGGGTGATGGCCGCGCTGGTCTCCCCGGAGGACCTGGAGCTCCTGGAGCTGGTCAAGTCGCAGCGCGTCGACCTGACGCAGGCTTCCCAGGCGGGGCAGCAGGCGCGGCCTGTCGAGCGTCCGCAGACCCCGTCGACTCCGCTGCGCGTCGCGGCCGAGTACCGGCCGCCCGGCTTCCGCCGCTGAGCGCCCGCTCGTTCAGCCGGCGGCGCTGCCGGGGCCGGGGCCGGGCCATTGGCCGCGGGACGTCATGACGGCGCGGAGGGTGAGGATCTCGTCGGTCATGATGCCGTCGACGCCGAGGTCGAGGAGGCGTTCCATGTCGGGGCGGTCGTTGACCGTCCAGGCGTGGACCTGCAGGCCGAGTTCGTGGGCGCGGGCGATGAACGACTCGGTGACGAACGGGAGGGGCCCGAGGCCGTAGGGGACCTGGGCGCAGGCGACGCCGGTGGCGGCCAGGCGGATGAGCTTGGCGGCCGGGCCGCCGTAGGACTTGGCGCGCAGGGCCATCACGCCGCGCGGGCCCAGCGCCGTGCACACGTCCCGGTCGGTGAACAGGGGCAGGCGGGCGCGCATCTGGGCCAGCCGGCGGGTGGAGAAGGACGTGAGGCACACCCGGTCCCAGGCCCTGGCGCGGTGCAGCGCGGCGGCGAGGGGGCCGATGACGGGGGCGTCCTTGAGGTCGATGTTGACGCGCGCGTCCGGGAAGGCGGCGAGGAGCTCCTCCAGGCGGGGGATGGGCTCGGTGCCGCCGATGCGGGCCTTGGCGACCTCGGCGTAGGGGAGCTCGGCGATGGCGCCGTTGCGGTCGGTGACGCGGTCGAGGGTGCGGTCGTGGAAGGCGACGACGACGCCGTCGGCGGTGGCGTGCGCGTCGGTCTCCAGGTAGCGGTAGCCGAGGTCGACGGCGCGCTGGAACGCGGCCATGGAGTTCTCGGGCCGCCCGCCCGCGCCGCCTCGGTGGGCGAAGGCGATCGGCCCGGGGTGGTCGAGGAATTCGTACGAGCGGCGCACCCGTCCGATTATTGCCGACCTCGTGGCCACGCTGGACCTTACTACGTAAAGGCCTCGGGCCGGGCGCGCCCGGTGCTACCGTCGGCGCGGCAATCGATCACCGAGGGAGCGGGACCATGGCGGACGTGAACGAGTACCGGGCGACGTTCGAGCTCGTGGACGTGGACGGCGACGGCTACATCTCGACGGCCGAGCTGAAGAACCTGATGAGCAAGCTCGGGCAGGACATCACCGACACCCGCGCGGTGGAGGTGGTCGTGGCCGCCGACGCCAACGGCGACGGGAAGATCTCGCTGGAGGAGTTCACCGCGCTGATGGAGCGGACCGCCGGCCGCTGACGGCGGCGGCGGTCCGCCTCAGGGCGGGGTCGGACCAACGGGCCCGTCAGGTGGGGCGGCGGCGGACTTTGAGGGTGCTGTCGGTGCGGGTCATGGTGCGTCCGTCGGGGGCGGTCTGGACGCGTTCGTGCTCGCCTTCGTAGAGCACGTCCCAGGTGTCGCCGGGGAGCCGCAGGGAGGCCAGGACCTCGGCGGCGGTGGGCAGCTCCGCGGACGGGTAGGCGTCGGGGTCCCAGGGCGGGGGCCCGGCGTGGCCGAGGATGAGCAGGGTCCCGCCGGGGGCGACGGCCGCGGCGGCGGCGCGCAGGATCGGCTCGCGCGGCACGCCCTCTTTGGGGAAGTGCAGGAACGCGGCGGAGACCAGGTCGTAGACGCCTTCGGGGAAGGACACGCCCAGGTCGTGCTGCTGGAAGTCGACGCGGTCGGCGACGCCGGCGTCCGCGGCGTGGCGGGCGGCGCGGTCGAGGGCGACGCCGGAGATGTCGGTCGCGGTGACGCGCCAGCCGCGGCGGGCCAGCCAGATGGCGTCGCCGCCCTCGCCGCATCCGAGGTCCAGGGCGGTGCCGGGGTCCAGGTCGGTGACCTCCTGGACGAGCATGGCGTTGGGTTCGCCGCTCCAGAGGTGGTCGTGCTCGGCGTAGCGGGCGTCCCAGTATTCCTGGCGTTCCGTGGTGTCGTCGTCCATGGCCCGATGGTGGACCTTCACTGGCGCGTCCGGCGAACTCTGTTGCGGTTTCGGCAAACTCAGCAGCAGGGCCGGGGCGAGGGCGGCCGGGGCGGCGGCCAGGGCGTAGCAGAGCGGCAGGGGCAGCGCGTCCAGGAACATGCCGGTCGCCGCCGACCCGGCGGAGATGCCGAGGTTGACGGAGGTGCTGATCCAGGCGACGGCGCGGGTGCGTGCGGGGGGCGCCGTGGTCGCGTCGGTGATCAGGAACGCGGTGGTGAAGGTGGGGCCGACGAACAGCCCGACGGTGAAGGCGGCCGCGGCCAGGACGGCGACGGACGGGGCGAGCCCGGCCGCCGCGAGGACGAGGCCGACCGGGCAGACCAGGACGGCGAGCCGGCCGCGTCCGGGGGCCGTCCGGCTGAGGGCGCCGTAGGCGAGGCCGCCAAGGGTGCTGCCCGCGGCGATCGCGGCCTCCACCCAGGCGACCGCCGCGGGCTGGTGGTGCCGTTCGGTGAACGCGACGGCCAGCAGCCCGGTCGAGCCGAGCGCGAAGCCGGTGGCGGCGACGGCGATGGCCGGCACGGGCGCGAACGCGCGGATGCGGGGCCCTTCGCGGCGGGCTGCGGCCGGTCGCGGCGGCACCGCGGGGGAGGCGGCGACGCCGAGGACGCCCACGATGATCAGGGCGGCGCTGAGGGCGATGCCGAGGGACGGGGAGACGGCCGCGGCCAGCAGTCCCGCGAGGAGCGGCCCGGTGACGAAGACGAGCTCCTCGGAGACGGTGTCGAGGCTGAAGGCGCGGCGGAGATGCGCGGCGTCCTGGAGGAGGCCGCGCCAGAGCGTCCGCATGACGACGCCGATGGGCGGCTGGCAGACGCCGGTGGCGACGCACAGGACCCCCAGGAGGGGGACGGGCGCGCCGGGACGCCAGGTCAGCGCGGCCAGGACGGTCAGCAGCGCGGCGTAGGCGGCGGTCATCGGGGGCAGGACGCGGCGTGCGCCGTGCCGGTCGATGAGCGCGGCGCGCACGGGCGACAGGGCGGCGCCGGTGAGTCCGAGCAGGGCCATCAGGGCGCCCGCGGCGGCGTAGGAGCCGGTGGACGCGGTGAACGCCAGGGTCAGGGACAGGAACACCGTCCCGTAGGACAGGCGTCCCAGCAGCGCGAGGGTGAAGGTGCGCAGGGCGTGCGGGGTGCGCAGGACGGAGGCGTACGAGGCGGTCACGGTGTGTTCCTCGGAAGGGCCCTCGCCGGGGCGGTGACAGGGGGACGCGGGCCGGCGCCGGCGCGTTTCGCGGTGGCGCGGGGGCGTCCTATCCGTGGGTGAGGAACTGCACGGGAGCAGTGTAGCGGCGCGGCCCGGCCGGGGCTGGGGCGGTGGTGCGGGGGGTTAGGCGGTCCAGTCGCGGCGGCGGGCCTCGGCGAGGGCGATGGCGGTGGCGACGGCGACGTTGAGGGAGCCGACGCGTCCGATCTGCGGGATGTAGGCGACGGCGTCGGCGGCGGCCAGCAGGGCGGGGGAGCAGCCGTGGTCCTCGCCGCCGACCGCGAGGCAGACGTCGCCGTCCAGGGGTGCCTCGTGCAGGGGGACGGCGTCGGCGGTGAGCTCGACGGCGACCAGCCGCAGTCCCTCCTTGCGGACGGCCGCGGCGGCGTCGCCGGGGGAGCCGGCGTGTTCCCAGGGGACGAGGCGGGCGGTGCCGAGGGCGGTCTTGTCGACGGCCTTGTGGGTCGGGGGCGTGGCGTTGCCGGCGAGCCAGAGGCGCTCGACGCCGAACACGGCGGCGCTGCGGATGATCGAGCCGATGTTGAACGGCTGGGTGACCGACTCCACCAGCAGGTCGAGGCGGGCGTCGGTGCGGCGCCGCCAGTCGCGGTTGAGGCGCTTGACGTCGGTGCCGCGCAGCTGCCTGCGTCCTTGGGCTGGGGTGTGCGGGCGGTCGGGGCCGCTCATCGGGTGTGGCCTTCCGTGCTGTCATCCGTGCGGGCTTCGGTGCTGGTTTCCGGGCGGGGTGCGACGCGCAGGACGCGGTAAGCGGACCGGGACGCGATCCGCTCGGTGGGGTGGCCCTGGGCGTCCAGCCACCGCTGCAGGGAGTCGGAGCCGAGGTGCTTCTGGACGACGAGGTGGGCGAGGCCGGTGGGGGTGAGGCGGGGGAGCCAGGCGCGGAGGAGGTCGTGCAGGGCGGCCTTGCCGATGCGGATCGGCGGGTTGGACCAGATCGCGGCGAAGCGGAGGCCGGGGTCGAGATCGTCCGCCAAGCAGAACCTTACATTGTCAAGGCCGGCGGCGTGAGCATTACTTTCAGCGAGTTCCAGGGCTCGCTGATTAACGTCCACGCCCCAGACCATCGCCTGGGGCGAACGTCTGGCGAGGGTGAGGGCGATGGGGCCGTAGCCGCAGCCGAGGTCGAGGAGGTCGCCGTCCTGCGGGGGCGCGGGGACGGTCTCCAGCAGCACGCGGGTGCCGGGGTCGACGCGGTCGGGGGAGAACACGCCGCTGTCGGTGTCGAGCCGCAGGTGCAGGTCGGGCAGGACGAGGTCGACGGTGCGGCGGCGGCTCGCGGTGCCGGGCCGTTCGGCGAAGTAGTGATCCCCCACGTCGGCCGACCGTATCAGCGGTCAGGGCAGGCGGGAGAACCAGGCCAGGGAGGCGCCGCCGGCGGCGAGCGCGAACAGCAGCGCGATGCCGGTGTAGCGGGCGGCGACGTCGCGGTGCTCGGTCTTGAAGCCGAGGGAGGTGCCGATGTTGGCGTAGACGTCGCGGAGCTCGGCGGAGTCGGCGGCCTCGTAGGCCTTGCCCTCGGTGCTGTCGGCGAGGGAGCGCAGGGTCTCCTTGTTGACCGAGACGCTGGTGGTCTCGCCCTCGATGTCGACGGTGCCGTAGGGGGTGCCGAACGCGATGGTGGAGACGGGGACGTGCGCGGCGCGGCTGGCGTCGATGGCCTCCTGGACGGAGCGTCCGGTGGTGTTGTCCCCGTCGGACAGCAGGACGATGTGGGCGGGCGGCGGGTCCTGGCGGGCTTCGGCGTCGAAGGACCGGACGGCCTGCAGGCCGGTGAAGACGGCCTCGCCGATGGCGGTCCGCTTGGCCATGACGAGCTGGTCGATGGAGGCGACGGCGGCGGCGCGGTCGGTGGACGGCGCGGCGACGAGGTTGGCGCTGCCGGCGAAGGCGACGACGCCGACGTTGAAGCGTCCGGGGAGCTCGCCGATGAACTTCTTGGCGGCGGCCTTGGCGGCGTCGAAGCGGCTGGGCGGGACGTCCCTGGCCATCATGGACAGGGAGACGTCGATGGCGACGAGGATGGTGGCGCGGTCGCGGGGGACCTTGACGGAGTCGGCGGGCCGCGCGAACCCGATCATCATGAGGGTGATCATGACGAGGAACAGGCCGGCGGCGACGTGCCGGCGCCAGCCGGGGCGGCGGGGCGCGACCTGGGTGAGCAGGGCGAGGTTGGTGAAGCGGACGGCGTGCTGTCCGCGGCGCAGTTGCAGCAGGACGTAGACGGCGGCCAGTGCGGGCAGGACGCCGAGGAGCCAGAGGCGTTCGGGTGACAGGAAGGTCATGGGCGCTCTCCCGCGGTGCTGGCTGACCGTCCTCCGGGCCCCGACTGCCGCCGTTGGACGGACGGACTCCGTTCGACGGACCGTCCTCCAGCCCCCGCCCGCCGCCTTTCAACGGACGAGCTCCGTTCGACGGACCGTCCTGCGGCGCGGCGCTGGCGGAGGGCGAAGCGGGCGATGTCGGCGATCCAGTCGCGGTCGGTGCGCAGGACGAGGTGGTGGGCGCCGCTGCGGCGCAGGGCGTCGCGGGTGCGGTCGCGTTGCGCGGCCGCGGCGGCGGCGTACCGTTCGCGGACGCGGCGGCTGAGGACGATCTCGTGGACGCTGCCGGTCTCGGGGTCGGTCATCTCGACGAGGCCGACGTCGGGGAGGTCGAGTTCGCGGGGGTCGATGATCTCGATGGCGAGGACCTGGTGGCGGGCGGAGAGGCGGCGCAGGGGGCGTTCCCAGTCGGGCCGGAGGTGG